>NZ_JBIVTV010000014.1:82288-196041 GCF_044756885.1 Streptomyces sp. NPDC091412
ACCAGCTCTCCGCCTTCGCCGACGAGGTCACCCGCGTCGCCCGGGAGGTCGGCACGGAAGGGCGCCTCGGCGGACAGGCCGACGTCCAGGGCGTCAAGGGCACCTGGCGGGATCTGACCGACTCCGTCAACTTCATGGCGGGCAACCTCACCGCCCAGGTCCGCAACGTCGCCCAGGTGGCGACGGCGGTCGCCGAGGGCGACCTCTCCCAGAAGATCACCGTCGACGCCCGCGGCGAGATCCTCGAACTCAAGAACACCATCAACACGATGGTCGACCAGCTCTCCGCCTTCGCCGACGAGGTCACCCGCGTCGCCCGGGAGGTCGGCACGGAAGGGCGCCTCGGCGGACAGGCCGACGTCCAGGGCGTCTCCGGGACGTGGAAGGACCTCACCGACAACGTCAACGTGATGGCGTCCAACCTGACCGGGCAGGTCCGCTCGATCGCCCAGGTCGCCACCGCCGTGGCCCGCGGCGATCTGTCCCGCAAGATCACGGTCGAGGCCGAGGGCGAGGTCGCGGCCCTGGCCGACGTGATCAACACGATGGTCGACACCCTGTCCGCGTTCGCCGACGAGGTCACCCGCGTCGCCCGCGAGGTCGGCACCGAGGGACGCCTCGGCGGACAGGCACACGTGCCCAACGTCGCGGGCACCTGGAAGGACCTGACCGACAACGTCAACTCGATGGCGAACAACCTCACCGGTCAGGTGCGCAACATCGCGCTGGTGACGACCGCGGTGGCAAGGGGCGACCTGTCGAAGAAGATCGACGTCGACGCGCGCGGCGAGATCCTGGAGCTGAAGACGACCATCAACACGATGGTCGACACCCTCTCCGCCTTCGCCGACGAGGTCACCCGCGTCGCCCGCGAGGTCGGCACCGAGGGACGCCTCGGCGGACAGGCCGAGGTCGAGGGCGTCTCGGGCACCTGGAAGCGGCTCACGGAGAACGTCAACGAGCTGGCCGGCAACCTGACCCGGCAGGTGCGGGCGATCGGCGCGGTGGCCAGCGCCGTGGCGGAGGGCGACCTGACCCGCTCGATCACCGTGGAGGCCTCCGGCGAGGTCGCCGAACTCAAGGACAACATCAACTCCATGGTGGAGTCCCTGCGCGAGACCACCCGGGCCAACCAGGAGCAGGACTGGCTCAAGTCCAACCTGGCGCGGATCACCAGCCTGATGCAGGGGCACCGCGACCTGCCGGTCGTGGCCGAGCTGATCATGGATGAGCTGACACCGCTGGTGTCGGCCCAGTACGGCGCCTTCTATCTGGCCGAGGACGGCGAGCGCGGCCCCGAGCTGCGGCTCGTCGGCTCCTACGGCAGGCCCGACGACGACCGGCCCACCCGGTTCTCCTTCGGCCGCTCACTGGTCGGCCAGGCCGCGCGCAGCCGCCGTACCATCACGGTCGGCGAACTGCCGGCGGGGTACGTCACCATCTCCTCCGGACTCGGCCAGGCGGTGCCGACCGCGCTGATCCTGTTGCCGATCCTGTTCGAGGACCAGGTCCTCGGCGTCATCGAGCTGGCGTCGGTCACCGCGTTCACTCCGGTCCACCGGGACTTCCTGGAGCAGTTGCGCGAGGCCCTCGGGGTCAACGTCAACACCATCGTGGCCAACGCCCGCACGGACGAGCTGCTCGACGAGTCCCAGCGGCTGACGGCCGAACTCCAGGCCCGCTCGGCCGAGTTGCAGTCCCAGCAGGACGAGCTCCAGCGCTCCAACGCCGAACTGGAGGACAAGGCCTCGCTGCTGGCGGAGCAAAACCGCGACATCGAGGCGAAGAACCTCCAGATCGAGCAGGCCCGGCAGGAACTGGAGGCCCGCGCCCAGCAGTTGTCGCTGGCCTCCAAGTACAAGTCGGAGTTCCTGGCGAACATGAGCCACGAGCTGCGCACCCCGCTCAACAGCCTGCTCATCCTCGCCCAGCTGCTCGCCCAGAACCCCTCGCGCAACCTCACCCCGAAGCAGGTCGAGTACGCGGGGATCATCCACTCCGCGGGCAGTGACCTGCTCCAGCTGATCAACGACATCCTGGACCTGTCGAAGGTCGAGGCGGGCAAGATGGACGTCACCCCGGAGCGGGTGTCGCTGCGCCAGCTCATCGACTACGTCGAGGCCACCTTCCAGCCGATGACGACGCAGAAGGGCCTTCACTTCGCGGTCACCACCGCGGCGGGCGCGCCCGCGGACCTGCTCACCGACGACTCACGGCTGCGGCAGATCCTGCGCAACCTGCTGTCCAACGCGGTGAAGTTCACCGAGCAGGGCGGCGTCGAGCTGTGCATCGAACCGGCCGCGGACGACGAGGTGCCCGGAGGCGTCGTGCGGGGCGGCGCGGTCGTGGCCTTCCGGGTCAGGGACACCGGCATCGGCATCCCGGAACAGCACCTGGAGACGATCTTCGGCGCCTTCCAGCAGGCGGACGGCACCACCAGCCGCAAGTACGGCGGGACCGGCCTCGGGCTGTCCATCACGCGGGAGATCGCGCATCTGCTCGGCGGTGCCGTCGCCGTGGACAGCGTGCCCGGCCGGGGCAGCACGTTCACGCTCTTCCTGCCGGTGGCCCGCCCCGACTTCGAGCAGGTGCTGGGCGGCGGCAGGACCCCGCAGAAGGCCCCGGCCGAGCTGGTGCCGGCCGCCGCGGCGGACCGGGAGGCCGGGCGGGCGCACTCGGGCGGCGACGGGCCGCGCAGGCGGCGGCTGCTGGTCGTCGAGGAGCGTTCCCGCGGGCTGCTGACCCTGGTGGCCGAGAGCGTGGTCGCGGACGTGGTCCGGCACAGCGCCGACGACGCGGGCGCGCTGCCCACCGTGGACGTCATCACCGCCATGGGGGCGCAGGAGGCGGCGGGGGCGCTGGCCGCCGAGCCGTGCCACTGCGTCGTCCTCGACCTGGACATGCCCGAGCGGGAGGCGTCCCGGTTCCTCCGGGCGCTCCAGGGCGACTCGGCGCTGGCGGGCGTACCGGTGCTCGTGCACAGCGGTCGGCGTCCGGACGTGGCCCGGGCAGAGGCGCTGCGCTCGCGCGGGGACGACGGATCGCTCGAATTCCTCTCCAGCCTCGACGAGTTGCGCGAGCGCGTCGCCCTGCACCTGTCGGCCGAGGAACCCGGGGACGTGCTGTCCCTGGTGCGGGCCGACGAGCCGCAGGACCTCGCGCCACCCGTCGACGGTGCCTTCTCGGGCCGTACCGTCCTCGTCGTCGACGACGACGCGCGCAACCTGTTCGCGCTGAGCGGGATCCTGGAGCTGCACGGCTTCCGGGTGCTGCACGCGGAGAACGGGCGCAAGGGCATCGAGACGCTGGTCGGCAACCCCGACGTCGCGCTCGTCCTGATGGACGTGATGATGCCGGAGATGGACGGCTACACCGCGACGTCCGAGATCCGCAGGCTGCCGCAGTACGCCGAGCTGCCGATCATCGCCGTCACCGCGAAGGCGATGCCCGGGGACCGGGAGAAGTCACTGGCGTCCGGGGCGAGCGACTACGTCACCAAGCCCGTCGACACGGACGACCTCATCGCCTGCGTCCGGCACTGGCTGTCCGCGTGAGCGCGTCGGTGCCCGCCCCGCGCAGCGGCGGGGCGGGCCCGGTCCGCAGCGGCACCTCCCGCACCCCAGCGCCGTTCAGCCGAGGAGCTTGTCCATCGTGAGCACGTCCGAGCAGCAGCGCGATCCGGCCGGCGCCGGGCCGGTTCCGGAGCCGTCCGCGTCGGGGGCGCAGCCGCCCGCCGACGGCCCGGCACCGGCCGATCCCACGTGGGCCTCCCCCACGTCCCCCGTGGGGCGGCTGGCCGCCACTGTGGAGCGGCTGCGCCGCGAAGTGCGCGCCGCGCAGGCGGAGGCCGAGGGCCGGGCCCTGATCGAACTCGCCAAGGGCATCCTGGTGGAACGGCTGGGCTGCGGTCCGGCGCAGGCCGCCCGGCAGCTCGCCGAGCTGGCCGGGCAGGCCCGGGTGACGCCGCTGGAGTTCGCGGTGGAGGTCATCAACCAGGCCGCCCGCGACCGCGTCTCCGAGGTCACCGACGCCTTCCTGGCCGCCGCTGAGAGGGCGGCGGAGCGCGACTCGGCCGTGCGGCTGCGGGCCGCGGAGAGCGGGGCACTGGCGGCGGACGACACCCAGGCCGTCGCCGACTCGCTGCTGGAGCACGCGCTGCGCCCGCTGGGCGCGGTGGCTGTGGCGGTCTGGGCGGCGGGCGCCGACGGCTCGCTGGCCCTGTCGGGCAGCGCCGGTTTCTCCCCGGCGGAGGCCACCCGGTGGCGCTATGTGCCGCCGGAGGTCGCCACCGTGGCCCGCCGTGGACTCACCGAACGCACCGGCCAGTGGTTCACCTCGCTCGCCACGACCGGACTGCCCACCATCGGGCGGCACCTGCACCCGGACGGGGGCCGGGTGGCGGTGCCCGCCGGCACCGGCGGCCGGATCCACGGGGTGCTGGAGATCGCCTGGCCCGGACCGCTGGAGCCGCAGCCACCCCAGGTCGTACGGCAGGTGGAGGCCCTCGCCGAACTGTGCGCGCACACCCTGGAGACGTCCACGCCGGGCCAGGACGCGGGACGGGAACCGCGGGTGCTGCCGGACACCGCCGAGCTGATGGACCTGGCCGACGGACTGCACGACCCGGCCCTGGTGCTGGTCCCGCACGTCGACGGCGACGGGCAGCTGGTGGACTTCCGCATCCAGCACGTCAACAGCCGCTTCCTGGATCCGGCGGGCCGGCCGCGGGCCGTGGTCAACGGCGCGCTGCTCCTGGAGGCCTTTCCCATGGCCGCCGGGAAGAGCGAGCTGTTCCAGCGGGTGGAGCGGGTGTACGCCACGGGTGAGGTGTACCGGGCGCACCGGATGCATCTGACGGCGCTGGTCGACCAGGTGCCGCTGTCGGCGGTGGCGGACATCAGCATCAGCCGGCACGGCGGCAGCGTGCTGCTGATATGGCGCATCGAGGACGAGACGGCACGGCTGGCGAGCCTGCTCCAGCACGCGCAGCGCCTCGGCCGCATCGGCGGCTTCGAGGAGAACCTGCTGACGGGCGAGATCACCTGGAACGACCAGCTGTTCGGCCTCTACGGCCGCGCCCCGTCGAGCACCCCGGTGCCGTTGGAGGAGCTGCCCGTGCACGCCCACCCGGACGACGCCGTGGCGATCGGGCGGTTCCTGCGCACGCTGCTGCACCACCGCCACCCGGCCTCCGCGGCCTTCCGACTCCAGCGGCCCGACGGGGTGACGCGGCACATCCGGGTGGTGGCCGAGCCGGTCCTGGACACCGACGGGCGGCTGTTCGTGGTGCGCGGCGCCTACCAGGACGTCTCCGCGCAGCACTGGACGGAGGTCGCGCTCGCCGCCACGCGCGACCAGCTCGCGCACACCGAGCAGCAGGCGACCGAGCGCAACCGGCTGACGCTCCAGTTGCAGCACGCCATCATGCCGCCGACCCGGGCGCCGCTGCGGGTGAGCGGGCTGGAGGTCGCGGTGCGCTACCGGCCGGCGGAGACCGAGCAGTTGGTGGGCGGCGACTGGTACGACGCCGTGGTGCTGCCCTCCGGGCTCGTGCTGCTGTGCGTCGGCGACGTCGCCGGCCACGGCATCGAGGCGGCCACCAGCATGGTGGTGCTGCGCAACGCGCTGCGGGGCCTGGCCGTGACCGGGGCCGGGCCCGGCCAGCTGCTGTCGTGGCTCAACATCGTGGCGCACCATCTGACCGGTGCCGTCACCGCCACCGCGGTCTGCGCCCTGTACGACCCCCGGCGGCGCACCCTGCGCTGGGCCCGGGCGGGGCATCTGCCGCCTGTGCTGGTCCGCGGCGCGGAGGCGGCGCCGCTGCCCCTGGTCCGGGGCATGCTGCTGGGCGCGGTGGCGGAGGCGGCGTACGAGGAGGCCGAGCTTCGGTTCGCGCCGCAGGACACGCTGTTGATGTACACCGACGGTCTGATCGAGCGCCGGGACCGCTCCGTGGAGGAGTCGCTCAGCCATCTGCTGACCACGGTCCGTTCGGCGCCCGGGCCCCTGGACCAGCAGCTGGACCGGCTGCTGACCTACAGCAGGTCGGACACGGACGACGACACGTGCATCGTGGGCATCCGGGTCGCCTGACGGCGAGCGGTCGCTGCCCGCTCCGACGCATGGCGGCACCGTTCAGGGGTAGGCGCGGAGGCGCAGTGCGGGGAGCCGCCCGTCGCCGGTGATGCGAAATGGATCACGTCGCCGGTGCACGACCGGTGTGCGTCGAAGGCGTCGACGGGGGTAGCCGCCACTGGCCGGCCGTCAGCACCCGTTGGAGGTATCCGTGCCCCTTGCCCACAACCCGCTGTCCGTGGAGGTCACCCTGCCCCGGGAGGATGTCGCCCTGCTCACGGTCGAGGGTTACCTGGACGTCGACACCGCGACCGAGTTGCAGGCCCATCTGGCCAACCAGCTCCACCACGGCCGACGGCACTTCCTGCTGGAGCTGTCCGCCGTCCCCTTCATGGACTCCTCGGGGATGAACATCATCCTGCGGGTGTACCAGGAGGCCCGGGAGCGGGCGGGCAGCGTGCACATCATCGCCCCGGCCCCGGCGGTGCTGCGGATCCTCGATCTCACGGGGGTCAGCATCACGGTGCCGGTCTCGCGGACCGCCGAGGAGGCGCTGGCCCTGGTGGACCGGCAGCCGGAGGAGCCGGAGGCGACGTGAGCGCGTCGGCAGGCGTGGGGAGCGCCGGGAGCGCGGAGCGCGTACGGGCGCGGTGTCGGGCCGTGCGGGCGTCGCCCGCCGCGCCGCCGTCGTGGATCAGTGCCGACGCGGCCGCGCAGAACCCCTCGAGCCCGGTCAGCGGCGCCGTCCGCCGGCACGTCGGCATCCGCTGCAGCACGGACCGCAGCTCCGTCTCCCGGCGCGCACGCACGTCGGCCAGGAGCGCCCGGCCGCGGCGGCTGAGGCGCAGTTCCCCCTCCCGGCGGCTGGTGGCGGCCACCTGCCGCCGTACGAAGCCCCCCGCCTCCAGCCCGGTCGCGGAGCCTGCTCGTGGACGGCGGTGGGGAGCCCAGGGCTCCGGCGAGGGTGCGCAGGTTGATGCCTTCGTCGTGTTCCAGGATGAGCAGCACCCTGAGCCGGGCGGCGGAGAGGGGCGCAGTGGACGCGCGGCCCCACAGGATCTCCAGCAGCTCGGCCGCCGTGGAGGTCGCGCGCGCCACCTCGCCCGGCGGGCGGGAGGACGTCACGCCGGGACTCTCGCAGGATTGACGCGGGCTGTCGGCTCGCCCCGGTGGCCCGTCCCGGCCGATTTCGGGGCCCGGGCCGCGCCGTCAGGACGCCGTGTCGTGCGAAGTCGGCCTGTGGTTACAGTTGTCGCCCGGCAACGGTCGCACCGCCGTGCCGCCCGGGGGCGGACTCGCAACGGTGCAACGCGGATGAGGAGTTGAGCAGGTGCCGGAGCAGGCAGCGGCAGCACAGCACGGATCGCCGGCGCACGAGGTCGCGGACTTCCTGCGCCGCCGCAGGGAGCAGATCGCCCAGCGGTGGGCCGAGGAGCCGCTCTTCCGGACCGTGTTCACCGTCTCCCGGGACGAGGCGGTGGAGGCGGGCCGCGCCGTCGTCGACGCCCTGGCCGAGGTGGCCGCCTCCGAGCGGGTGTCCGACCCGGACGCCCACGGTTTCCTGCTGGTGCGCGAGCAGTTGGCGCGGATGGGCGCCGCGCGCGGCAGGACCGGTCTGACCGCCTCGGAGGTCTCTCGGGACGTGGACGCCCTGCGGCCGCCCGCGGTGGAGCTGCTGACTGCCGAGCTCGCCGACGCCCCGGCGGAGCATCTGCGGGAGTGCGCCGGCGTCCTGACGGTCCTGACGGGCACCCTGCGCCTCGTGGTGATGCAGACGGCGCTCAGCGAGGGACAGGCCCTCATCGACCGCCAGCGGCTCCAGCTGCTGGAGGTGGCCACTCCGGTCATCAAGCTGTGGGACGGCATCGTCGCGGTGCCCCTGATCGGAACGCTCGACAGCGCCCGCAGCCAGGTCGTCATGGAGACACTGCTCGAGGCGATCGTCGACCAGCAGGCGCGCTACGCGATCCTCGACATCACCGGGGTGCCGACCGTCGACTCGCTGGTCGCCCAGCACCTGATGAAGACCGTGGCGGCCGCCCGGCTGATGGGCGCCGAGTGCGTGGTCTCCGGCATCCGCCCCGCCATCGCCCAGACCATCGTCCACCTCGGCCTGGACCTGGGCACGGTCGTCACCCGCGCCACCCTCGCCGACGCGCTCGCCCACGCCCTGCACCAACTGGGCGCCGACATCGTGAGCCGGACACCGCATGGTGTGGGTGACCGGTGACCGACCGTTTCCCGACGCCCGGCACGGGACACGTGCCGGTGCTCCGACTCGGCGACGTGCTCCTGGTCACGCTCCAGGGAGATCTGCACGACAGCACCGCCGAACAGCTCCAGCAGGACATCGGCGAGGCCATCGCGGACAACGCGGCCACGGGGGTGGTCATCGACATCTCCGGTGTGGAGATCGTCGACTCCTTCCTCGGCCGAGTGCTGGCCGAGATCGCGGCCAGCGCCAAGCTGCTGGCCGCGCAGACCGTGGTGGCGGGGATGCGTCCCGCGGTGGCCATCACCATGGTCGAACTGGGTCTGACGCTGCCCGGACTGCGCACCGCGCTCACCGCCGAGGACGCCCTGCGGCTCGTCACCGAGCACACTGCGCTCCCGCGCCCCGGCGGCGCCCGGACGGGGAGCCGGTGATGGAGACAGCAGCAGGCGTCCAGGCCTGCCTGCCGATCCGGTCGGACATGGATCTGGTGTGGGTACGGCAGCATGTGCGCCAGGCGGCCGCCCGGCTCGGCTTCGGCCTGGTCGACCAGACGAAGCTGATCACCGCGGCCAGTGAGCTGGCACGCAACACGCTGGTGCACGGCGGGGGCGGGCAGATGGAGGCGGCCCTCGTCGTCGACGGGCACAGGCACGGGCTCCGGCTGGCGTTCAGCGACGAGGGGCCGGGCATCACGGACCTGGACCGCGCGCTCAGCGACGGCTACACCTCGGGCGACGGTCTGGGCATGGGCCTGGGCGGCGCCCGGCGCCTGGTGCACGAGTTCACGATCGACAGCACCCCGGGCGCCGGCACCACGGTCACCGTCACCTCCTGGGCGACCCGGGCGCCGCGGCCGTACGAGGGGCCCTGATGCCGCGCGTCTGGGAGGTCCCGGTGCCCGACTCGACCCGGGTGCGCGACGCGCGGGTCGCCGCCGAGGACGCGGCCGCGCTGGCCGGCCTGGGCGAGTCCCGCACCGCCGCCGCGGCGCTGGTGGCGACCGAACTCGCCACCAACCTGCTCAAGTACGCCGAGGGCGGGCGGCTCCTGATCGAGGTCGTGCCCCCGCCGAGTGCCCCGGGCGGGCACGGCGATCCGGCGCCGGTGGTGCAGATAGCGGCCGTCGACCACGGTCCCGGCATGGCCGACGTCGCCGCCGCCCGGCGCGACGGGTTCTCCACCAGCGGGTCGCTCGGAGCCGGACTCGGCGCCTGCCATCGCGTGGCCGACGAGTTCCACCTGCACAGCGCACCCGGCCGGGGCACGGTGGCACTCGCCCGCGTGGGCGCCGCCGTACCGCGTGCCGTGGCCGTACCGCGGTCGGCCGCGGTATGGGCGGGCGGTGTCACCATCCCGTTCGCGGCGGCGGAGTACTCGGGTGACGCCTGGTCCTGGGCCGGCGCCGAGGACCGGGTGACCCTCATGCTGGCGGACGGTCTCGGCCACGGCCGGGAAGCGGCCCGCGCCTCGTCGGCGGCGGTCGAGACCCTGCGCCGCTCGGCCCGTCTGACGCCGGCCGAGCTGCTCCGGCGACTCGACACGGCGCTGCGCGGCACCCGGGGGGCGGCCGTCGCCGTGGCCCAGCTGGACCTGCGGGCCGGGCGGCTGCGCTTCGCCGGTATCGGCAACGTGGGAGCCCGGCTGCGTGAGGGCGGCACCTGGCGTCATCTGCTGTCCCGGCCGGGCATCGTCGGCGTGCACCGGCCCACGACGCTGCCCGAGACCGAGGTGCCCTGGGGGGCCGACCGCCTGCTCGTTCTGCACAGCGACGGCCTGCCCAGCCGGTGGGCGCCACCCGGCGCGGCCGGTCCGCTCACGGCGACCGACCCCGCGGTGACGGCCGCCGTGACGGTGCGTGACGCCAGCAGCTCCGCCCGTCCGGTCCGGGACGACACCACCGTGGCCGTTCTGACCCCCGCCCCGCCGGATCGCCCATGACGCACACCTTGTGGATCACCACCGTCACCGACGCCGCCCGGGCCCGTGTCGCCGCGGTCCGCGCGGCGGCCGCGTACGGGGTGCCGCCGCTCGAACGGGTCCGTCTGGCCACGGCCCTCAGCGCCCGCCTGCGGCAGTGCCTGACCGAGGGCGGCACCTGGACGGTCGGCCTCGGGGCCCGGGCCCCGGCCCCCGAAGAGGACGCGGGCACGCTGCACGTCGCCGTGGCTCCGGCCGGTGGCACGCGGGACGACGGGGAACCGCCGTGGCGGATGTCCGTGACCTGCCCGGAGGCCGGCGCGCCGCCGGACCCCGTGGTGCCCGACGACACGGCCCTCCTGGCCGAGGCGCTGCTGGGCGCCGACGAGGACACGGCGGTGGCCCTGGGGAGACTCGCGGAGCAGGAGGAACTGGTCGCCTTCCACCGCGAGGAGCTGCACCAGACCAACCAGGGAGTCCTTGCCCTGCA
This sequence comes from Streptomyces sp. NPDC091412, assembly GCF_044756885.1. Taxonomy (NCBI): domain Bacteria; kingdom Bacillati; phylum Actinomycetota; class Actinomycetes; order Kitasatosporales; family Streptomycetaceae; genus Streptomyces; species Streptomyces sp. NPDC091412. Next base: position 92,986 of record NZ_JBIVTV010000014.1, read on the forward strand.
CGCCGATCTGGACGCCGCCTGGCGGGCTCAGCGGGAGGCGTTCGCCGCCGAGCGCGCGGCGCGCACCGAGGCGGAGGAGGCCCGCCGCAGACTGAGGTTCCTGGCCGACGCCAGCGCGCTCCTGACGGCCTCGCTCAACCACGAGGAGATCCTGCGGCGGCTGCCGGACCTGCTCGTGCCCCAGTACGCCGACCGGGTCGACGTATGGCTGTTCGACCACGAGGACGAGCGGCTCCGGTCCGCCCCGCATCCGGCGGCCGCGGTGCTCGCGGCCCGTACCGGCCGGCCGCAGTACGCGGCCGACCACCCCGGCGACCTGCCGGGCGTCGACGACCAGCCGCCGTCCGCGCTGAACCCCGGCCGGCCCCTGCTGTGCGTCCCGCTGCTCGCGCGGCGGGCACCGCTCGGTGTGCTGACCCTGTCGCCGCCCGGCGCCCGCTGGGACCCCGACGACGCGGTCATGCTGATCGAGCTGGCCCGGCGGGCCAGCGTCGCCCTCGACAACGCGCGCCGCTTCGAGCACAACCGCGACATCGCCGAGACGTTGCAGCGCGCGCTGCTCACCGAGCTGCCCACCACGCCGGGCCTGCGCCTGGCCGCGCGCTATCTGCCGGCCACGCACGGGCTGAACATCGGCGGGGACTGGTACGACGCCTTCCGGCAGCCCGACGGGAGCCTGATCACCGTCATCGGGGACGTCACCGGGCACGGGCTGCACGCGGCCGTGATGATGAGCCAGCTGCGCACCGCGCTGCGCGCCTACGCCGTGGACGGCGGCAGCCCCGGCCGGCTGCTGACCCGGCTGCACGTGTTCCTGCACCATCTCCAGCCCGACCTGTTCGCGACGGCGGTGATCGCCCGGTTCAGCCCGGACGACCCCACCGTCACCTGGGCCGCCGCGGGCCATCCGCCGCCCGTGCTGCGGCTGCCGGACGGCCGGGTGCGCGTCCTCGACGCCAAGCCGGGCGCGATGCTCGGCATCCCGCTGAGGCAGGAGATCGAGGACCACACGGTGCGCCTCTCCCCCGGCGCGACCCTGGCGCTGTACACGGACGGTCTCGTGGAGCGCCGGGCACGGGGCATCGACCCCGGCATCGACCGCCTCGCCGCCGCCCTCGAGGCGTTCGACCCGGCCGGCCTGGACACCGACCTGGACGGCTCGGCGGACCGCATCCTGGGCCCGCTGCTGAGCGACTCCGAACGCGACGACGACGTCTGTCTCCTGCTCTGCCACATCGACCGCGCGGCCGGCGGGGAGCCGGGCCGGGTCCCGGCGGGCGCTGACCACCTGCGGTAGCGCCGCGCGGCGCGGCCACCCCGCACACGGCCGCCGGGACGAACGGGCCCTCCGGCTGCCCGTGAGCGCTTCCGGTACGGCACCGGATCCCGGGAACCCGCCGAGGCGGCCCCTGCCGTGCGGCCGCGTACCGGACGGCGGGGACGGCGGCGTCCGGTGCGCACATGGCCCGGTGGGGGCATCGTTGTGCTCGACGGACTCGACGGACCCGATGGATCAGTGAGGTGCGAAGCAGCCGTCCACGGGCAGACGCAAGGACGTCGATGCAGCCGCCCGGAGCCCCGCAGAAGGGATGAAACATCGTGACACGACCCAGGATCCTGGTGGTCGGCGCAGGCTTCGCCGGTGTGGCGTGCGTCCGCCGCCTGGAGCGCAGGCTCTCCCCCGGCGAGGCGGACATCACCCTGGTGACGCCGCGGTCCTACCAGCTGTATCTGCCGCTGCTGCCTCAGGTGGCCTCCGGGGTGCTGACACCCCAGTCGGTCGCCATCTCCCTGCGCCGCAGCAGGAAGTACCGCACCCGGATCATCCCGGGCGGAGCCGTCGGCGTGGACCTGAGGGCCAAGGTGTGCGTCGTCCGCACGCTCACCGACCGCGTCGTCGACGAGCCGTACGACTACCTGGTACTGGCCCCCGGCAGCGTCACCCGGACGTTCGACATCCCGGGGCTCCTGGACCACGCCTTCGGCATGAAGACGCTGGCGGAGGCCGCCTACATCCGCGACCACGTCATCACCCAGCTGGATCTCGCCGACGCCAGCGAGGACCCGGCCGAGCGCGCCTCGCGGCTCCAGTTCGTGGTGGTCGGCGGCGGATACGCCGGCACCGAGACCGCGGCGTGCCTGCAACGGCTGACGCACGCCGCCGTCAAGCGCTACCCGCGGCTGAACCCAGCGCTGATCAAGTGGCACCTGATCGACATCGCGCCGAAGCTGATGCCGGAGCTGGGCGACAAGCTGGGCCGCAGCGCCCAGGAGGTGCTGGGCCGCCGGGGCGTCGAGATCTCGCTCGGGGTGTCCATCGCCAAGGCCGGACCGGAGGAGGTCACCTTCACCGACGGCCGGGTGGTGCCGACCCGCACCCTGATCTGGACCGCCGGCGTGGTGGCCAGCCCGCTCATCGCGACCCTCGGCGCGGAGACGGTCAGGGGCCGGCTCGCGGTGACCGCCGAGATGTGCCTGCCCGGCCACGACGGGGTGTTCGCGCTCGGGGACTCGGCCGCCGTACCCGACCTGGCCAAGGGCGGCGGCGCGGTGTGCCCGCCGACCGCGCAGCACGCCACACGGCAGGGCCGGCGGGTCGCGGAGAACGTCATCGCGACGCTGCGCGGGCAGCCCCTGCGGCCGTACGAGCACAAAGACCTCGGTCTCGTCGTCGACCTCGGCGGCGCGGACGCAGTCTCCAAGCCCCTCGGCGTGGAACTGCGGGGCGTCCCGGCCCAGGCCGTGGCCCGCGGCTACCACCTCGGGGCGCTGCGCACCAACGTCGCCAAGACCAGGGTCGCGATCAACTGGCTGCTGAACGCGGTCGCCGGGGACGATTTCGTCCGCACCGGATTCCAGGCCCGCAAGCCCGCCAAGCTGAAGGACTTCGAGTACACCGACGCGTACATGACGCCCGAGCAGGTGCGGGAGCACGTCGAGCGGGCCGGCCCCCGGCAGGTGTGACGCCCCGCGGCGCCTCTCCCGCCGGTACGACCTGGGCCGCGAAGGGCGGTCCGGCCGTGACATGCCATGCTGGTCGGGCGGATCATGACGGGAGACGGGGACGGGAAACGGGAGGGTGCGGCGGCGTGGGAGCAGCACAGAGGCCGGTCCGGTCGGGGCTGCGTGATCGCTTCACGGCGTCCGATCCCGGCCTGCTGCGGCTGGCCGCCGGATCGCGGACGGCGGGCTCGATCGCGCTGACGCTGGCCGTACTCGGCGTGCTGCGCGTGCCCGTGACGCTTCTGGTGGCCGGGGCGATCGCGTCGATGGCGGCCACCTTCGCCATCCGGGAGAAGCAGCGCTCGCAGCAGGCGGTCACGCTCGCCCTCGGTCTTCCGGTGGCGCTGGCGTCCGTCTCGCTCGGCGCGCTGCTCAACCCGCTCGTGGTGGCCGGGGACGTCGTCTTCGTCGTCCTGATCTTCTGCGCGGTCTACAGCCGCCGGTTCGGCGACCGGGGCAACGCGCTCGGCCTGATCGGCTTCCAGCTCTACTTCATGTCCCTGTTCGTCGGCGCCACCGCGTCGGCGCTGCCCGGGCTCTACGTCGTCATCGCGGTCGCGTTCGCCTCCAGCGCCCTCGTCCGGTTCGTGATCGTGTACGAGACACCGGCGGGCGTCCTGCAACGCCTGCGCGAGGCGTTCCGGGTGCGTCTGGCGCAGCTGGTGACCGCCCAGCTGGAGCTGCTGGACGCCGGTCCGGACGAGGTGGAGAAGGTCCTGGAGGCGGTGCGGGAGGGCACGGCCCGGCTGCACGAGACGGCGATGATGATCCAGTCCCGGCTGGCGGAGGGCACCTCCGACGAGGCCGTGGCGCGGCTGGTGCAGCGGCGGATCGCGGACGCCGAGATCGCCGCCGAGCGGCTGGGGCTGCTCCTGCTGAACGCCCGCAGCGCCGAGCGGACCAACACGCTCACCCTCCACCTGCCCGGCGCGTCCGTCCCGTCCAGCGGCCGGCTGCCGGTGCGGGACGAGGCGACCGAGACACTGCGCCGCGATCTGCGGGCGCTGGCGATGCTGGTGCTGCGGCCCGTCGGGGAGGGCGGTGGGACGGCGCTGGCGCACGTGCGCAACCGGCTCCTCGGCTACCGCGAGGAGGAGAACCTGCCGCCCGCCTCGCCCGCCGTGCAGGACGTCTTCCGCGGGATCGGCGAGACCGCGCGGGCCGTGTTGGGGCTGCGGATCGCGCTGGACGGCTCGCAGGACGAGTCCGACGACGCGCCCGCGACGGTCCGCTCCCGGGAGGAGCTGGACGCGGAGAACGCCGCCATCGAGGGCGTCGAGGAGGCCGAGCGGGAGGAGCAGGTCCCGACCGGGTGGCGGCGGCCCACCACGCGGGCGGCCGTGCAGGTCGCGGTGGGCTCGTCGCTGGCCATCGTCGGCGGCGAGTTCCTTTCCAGCCAGCGCTGGTACTGGGCGGTGCTGACCTGCTGGATCGTCTTCATCAACACGTCGTCCACGGGCGAGATCCTGGTCAAGGGATACCGCCGTCTGGTGGGCACGGTGCTCGGCGTCGTGGCCGGCATCGTGCTGGCGGGGCTGGTCGGGCCGCACACGTGGACGGCGCTGGCCCTGGTGCTGCTGTTCATTTTCGCGATGTTCTACACGGCCCCGCTGTCGTACACGCTGATGTCCTTCTTCGTCACCGCGGCGCTGGGACTGCTGTACACGCTGCTGCACAGGTACAGCGCGGCGGTGCTCGTGCTGCGTGTGGAGGAGACGGCGCTGGGGGCGGCCTGCGGGATCATCGCGGCCGCGCTGGTGCTGCCGGTGCACACCGACCGCCGTACGAACGAGCTGCTCGGCAAGGCGCTGGAGCGGCTGACGGACGTCACGACCGCCGCGGTCGAGCAGCTCAGCGGCGGCCCGGCGGTCGATCTGCTCGACCGAGCGCGCGAACTGGACCAGGCGCTGGGCGATCTGCGGGCGGCCACGCAGCCGCTGACGCATCCGATCACGCCCCTGCGGGCGCGGCGGAACACCGTCCAGTACGTCGTGGCGCTGCTGGAGACCTGTGCCTATCACGCGCGGTCGCTGGCGGCGACCGCCGAGCTGCTGCCCACCCATCCGTCGATAGCCGCGGATCCCCGGCTGCGTCGGGCCTGTGCCCGGATCACCCGCAACATCGAGACGATCCGCGCGCACGTGGCCGACGAGCCCACCTCCGCCGAGGTCGAGCGGGGTCCGAGCATCGCCTCGCTGCTGGAGGCGGGCGGGACGCCCGGCGTTCCGCGGTACGGACGCATCACCGACCGGGTGCTGCGGCATCTCCAGCGCCTGGACGAGGCGGTGGTCGGCCTCGCCCGCCCGCTGGACGTCCCGGTGTCGAAACCGGCGCCGTGACGGGCCGGGGTCCGGCCCCGGCCCGCCGCTCAGAAGTCGGTGGGCATGTCGCTGGCCTCGGCGATGCCCCGCAGCTCCTCGGTCTCCCGGTGCCGGTCGCGGATGTAGTCGGCGATCTCGGTCAGGCGCGCCGGGTCGGCGGCGGTCGCCGCATCGGTGACGACCCGGACCGGGCCGGTCTCCTCGATGTCGAGGACGACCAGCTCGTTGTCCAGCCGTCCGGTCACCGCGGTGGCGATGACCAGGGCGGCCTCGTCCCGTATCTCCTGGGGGAGGCCCTGCGCCTGGGCTCCCTCCAGCGGGAAGTCGGCGGAGGGTACGCCGCGCTCGTCGATGGCCCGCAGGACCGGGTCGACGACGTCGAGCAGCAGTTCGTACTCCTCCTCGGGCATCCGGACACGCAGCAGGTCGAGATACACCTCCACGGCCCGGCCGTCGGGCGGAAGCTCGTCTTCGTTCATTGGCTCCGTGTTCCCCGCGTGCGCCCGCTCAGACGCGGAACGCGCGATCGGCGGCGGGGGCCGGCGGCACGAGCCGGGGAGGGGGTCCCTCACGTCGAGGGTTCCGTCGCCGGTCCCGGTCCGTCGCCGGAGCGGTTCGCCCGTTCCGACAGCACCTCGTCGCGCACGCGCGCGCAGCTGCGGCTGATGAGCCGGGAGACGTGCATCTGGGAGATGCCGAGCCGGTCCGCGATGCGGCTCTGTGTCATGTCCTCAAAAAAGCGCATGTAGAGGATGGCGCGTTCGCGTTCGGGCAGCCGGCGCAGTCCTTCCTTGGCCGACTCCCGGTCGACGACGGTGTCGTAGGAGGAGTCCGACGCGCCGAGGCTGTCGGCGAGGCTGTAGCCGTCGCCGCCGGCCGACAGTTCGGCGTCCAGGGACAGGGTGCTGAAGCTGTCGATCGCCTCCATCCCCGCGTTGACCTCCTCCTCCGTCAGCCCGGCGTGCGCGGCGATCGCCACGACCGAGGGTTCGGGGCTGCCGGGGTTCTGGGTGAGTTCGCGGCGCGCGACCCGTACCTTGTTGCGCAGTTCCTGGACGCGGCGGGGCACCCGAAGCGCCCACATCCGGTCCCGGAAGTGCCGCTTGACCTCTCCGGTGATGGTCGGCACGGCGTAGCTCTCGAAGGCGCCGCGATCCGGGTCGAACCGGTCGATCGCCTTGACCAGCCCGAGTGCCGCCACCTGCCGCAGGTCCTCGATGGACTCGCCGCGGTCGCGGAAGCGGCCGGCGATGCGGTGGGCCATGGGAAGCCACGCGCCGACGAGTTCGTCGCGCACAGCCTCCCGTTCCGGGCCGTCCTCCGCGGCGGCGAGGCGTTGGAAGAGGGCGGCGGTGTCGGGGGCGTCGTCGTGCGGCCGGCGGGCGGGAGCCGCCTGGTCCGCGGGAGCGTCGGGGCGGCTTGTCGATATGTCGATGAGCATGCGGTATGGCTCCTGAACGGTGTTTCAGGGACTGACCGCGGAAGGAGTGGTGCCGTCCGGTCCGCCTGGAGACCTCCCGGAGCAGCAGAAACAGCTTCCGCTGACGCGCCTCCGGTCCGAAGCACGAGGTTCCGTCTGCCCGGCGGTGGGAGCGACAAACTCCGCTTCGCGTAGTTCTTCTCCGTAACGACCGATTCGAGCCGCCATCGCGGCGCGCGGGAGCGGGTAGGTGGAGGACATGACCGATGTGGTGCACTCGGACGAACTGCTGCGGCGCATCCAGCGTGCGAGGGCGTGCGCGGTGCAGGAGGAGCGCCGGTGGCAGGACCGCCGCGACATCCTCGGGGCGAGCGATCCGGACGCCTCGCGCGAGGCGGCCGTACGCGTCCTGACCTACGAGGCCGTCCTGCGGGTGCTGGACGAGATCCTGGCTCCGGGCCGGCACACCGAGCGGGACTGACGGCTGGAGTGAGTCCGCTCACGTGACCCGGTTCCGGCTGCGCGGAACCGCCCAAGATGGTTTACGGTTCATCCATACGCGGCGACGGGGTCGACTCGAAACGTCCCCCGCACACCGCCATGTACGGCCCTGGCTGGCCTCCCCCGTCCAGCCAGGGCTTTTTCATGCCCTCGCCCGGAGACCGGCGAAGAATCCCGGTTCCGGCCACCCCAGCCGGGTACGGGCGGTTCTCGTGACGCGCGCTCTGCTCTCCGGGCCGAGGGTGCTCGCCGTGTACGCGGTCCGCCGGGCGACGGAGGGAGACCGGGCTGACCACCGGACATTCCGACGGTGATCGTCAGCGCGGTGGGCGGCCTCGCCGGTCCCGGCCCGCCGGCGTTTCGTGGCCGCCCGCGGGGCCGCCGCCCCGGCGGTCGCGGCGATCCTGTGGACGTGCGGCACGGGAAGACGAGAAGTCGCCTCCGCCGAGGTGCCCTGGGAACCCGCAGCGGCTGAAATGGGGAGGAGGCACATGCGCGGAACCCATCGCCGGCGAGGAGCTTCGGGTCATGACCAAAGCGATAAAACTGCTGACCGCCCTCCCCCAGAAACAACGCGAGCGCCTGATGGAGGTCGCGCGGGAGGTCTCCTTCCCCGAGGACACCAGGATCTTCGAGGCGGGGGGCACGGCCGACCGCTTCTGGGTCATCCGCTCCGGCGCCGTGCACCTGGACCAGCAGGTGACGCCCACCCGCAAGGTGACGGTGGCGTCCCTCGGCGCGGGCGACCTGCTCGGCTGGTCCTGGCTGTTCCCGCCGTACCAGTGGGACTTCGGGGCGGAGGCGTACAGCCAGGTCCGCGCCTACGAGTTCGACGCCTCGGCGGTGCTGGCGCTGTCCGTGGAGGATCCGCTGCTCGGGCTGTCGCTGGTGCGGACCGTCGCCGAGATCCTCGCCCACCGGCTGGAGCTGACCCGGGGCAAGCTCCTGGAGCAGTACACCATCCCCCGGCGCTCCCACTGATCCGCCGGATCCGGTCGGTCAGATCCGGTAGCGGCGCAGCGCCGGGACGGCCGCCGCCAGGCCCAGCATCAGGGCGACCACCAGCAGGCCGCCGCCGGCCACCGCCGCGCGCGGGCCGAAGGCCGAGCCGGCCGTGCCGTGCAGGACGTCCGCCAGGCGCGGACCGCCCGCGACGACGACGGTGAAGACGCCCTGCATACGGCCGCGCATCTCGTCGGTGGCGGCGGACAGCAGGATGGCGCCGCGGAACACCATGGAGACCATGTCGGCGACTCCGGCGGCCGCCAGGAACACCACCGCGAACCACAGGCTGCGGCTCAGCCCGAACCCGGTGACGGCCGCCCCCCAGGCGGTGACCGCGCCGATCACCATCCAGCCGTGCCGGCGCGCCCGGGAGAGGGTGCCGGAGAACAGCCCTCCGATCACCGCGCCGACCGGGATGGCCGCGAACAGCAGGCCGAGCGCGAGTCCCTCGCCGTAGGGGGCGTACGTCTCGGCGGCGAGCTGCGGGAACAGGGCGCGGGGCATCCCGAAGACCATGGCGATGATGTCGGCGAGGAACGACAGCAGCAGCACCTTGTGCCCGGAGATGTAGCGGAACCCGTCGGCTATCTCCCGCACCCCCGCACGCCGTACGGCGGACCCGGCCAGGGGCGGCAGTGCGGGCAGGCGCAGCACCGCCCACACGGTGACGCACAGGGCCACGGCGTCGATGAGGTACAGCTCGGGCAGCCCGATGACGGGGATGAGCGCGCCGGCCAGCAGCGGTCCGGCCACCAGACCGGTCTGCATGACGGTCGACCCCAGGGCGTTGGCGGCGGGCAGTTCCTCGGCCGGGACCAGCCGGGCGATGGAGGCGTTGCGGGCCGGGGAGTTCAGCCCGAAGAAGGCCTGCTGCACGGCGAGCAGCACCATCAGCACCACGACCGAGTCGAACCGGGCCGCGGCCTGCAACCAGAACAGCACCGAGGTGACGGCGATGCCACTGTTGGTGATCAGCAGCAGTTTGCGGCGGTCCATCGTGTCGGCGACCGCGCCGCCCCACAGCGCGAACACCACCATCGGGACCAGGCCGGCGAGGCTGGCGTAGCCGACCCAGGCCGAGGAGCCGGTGATGTCGTAGATCTGCTTGGGCACGGCGACGGCGGTGAGCTGGCTGCCGACCGCGGTGACGATGGTCGAGGACCACAGCCGGCGGAAGGCGGGGCGGCGCAGCGGCCGGGTGTCCATGGCCCAGCGGCGCCAGCCACGCCGGCCGGCTCCGGGCGGGTCCGGGGCGTCACCGTGCGGTGGCGTGCTGCTGTCGGTGCTCTCGCTGGTGTCCACGGGCTTCCTGGTTGCTCGTTACATCTATCGATGCGGTGTTCAGTGTCGCAGCACCGGCCGGGCCCGGGGACCGCCCGGATCCGGACCGCTGCCGCGTACGCGAGCCAACCGGGCCGCCGCGCTGTCGAGCAGCATGTCCAGGGCGGTCGGGTAGGCGCTGGTGACCATGCGGGTGGCGAGCAGGGGCGCCGCCTCGGCGATGCGCGGATGCGTGGTGGCGGGCAGCCGGGCGTAGGTCGAGTGCCACATCTCCTCGTCGGCGCGCAGCGCGTCGCTCGGCAGGGCGAGGGAGGCGGCGTCGAGCGCGGCGAAGGCGAGGGTCTGGTCGACGAAGGCGTGGTAGATCCGCACCGTGTCGGGCAGCGGGAAGCCGGCCCGCCGCAGCACGCCCAGAACAGCCTCGTCGGCGGCCAGTTCGTTGGCCCGGCCGGAGACGCGGTTGGCGGTCACCACCGCGGCCTGCGGATGCGCGACGTACGCGGAGTGGATGCGCAGGCCCACCTCGCGCAGGTCGGCCCGCCACCGCCCGGTCGGCTCCCAGCCGGCCAGTGCCCGCCCGATGAGCGCGTCGCCGATCGCCAGGGTGAGGTCGTCCATGCCGCGGAAGTAGCGGTAGAGGGTGCTCGGGTCGCAGTCGAGCGCCAGGCCGAGGCGGCGGGCGGTCAGCCCCGTGCTGCCGTGCTCCCGCAGCAGGCGCAGCGCGGTGTCGACGATCAGTGTCTCGGACAGCACGGTGCCGCTCCGGGTGGGGCGGCGGCGCCGTCGCTTCTCCTCGGGGACCACCGGTTTCGGCATCCCGACCTCCTCGGACTCCTCGCCAGCCTTATGCCAACGCCATTGACCTTACGTGCCGCGCGGCGTTGTTATCGACGCTCAGCGAAGAAAAGCCGAGAGGGAGTCCAGGTCATGCGTGTACTGCTCGTGGGTGCCGGTGGTGTGGGTACGGCGATCACTCGGATCGCGGCCCGTCGTCCGTTCCTTGAGTCGATGGTCGTCGCGGACTACGACCGCGGGCGGGCCGAGTCCGCCGTGGCGGCCGTCGACGACGGCCGGTTCACCGCCGAGCGCGTCGACGCGAGCGACGAGGCGGCGGTGGCGGACCTGCTCGCCCGGCACCGCTGCGACGTGCTGCTGAACGCGACCGACCCGCGCTTCGTGATGCCGCTGTTCCGCGCGGCCCGCTCGGCCGGCGCCGGTTACCTCGACATGGCGATGTCCCTGTCCCGTCCGCACCCCGAGCGGCCGTACGAGGAGTGCGGGGTCATGCTGGGCGACGAGCAGTTCGCGCTGGCGGAGGACTGGGAGAAGGCCGGCGCGCTCGCGCTGGTCGGCATGGGGGTGGAGCCGGGCCTGTCCGACGTGTTCGCGCGGTACGCCGCCGACGAGCTGTTCGACGAGATCGAGGAGATCGGCGTCCGCGACGGCGCGAACCTGACCGTCGACGGCTACGACTTCGCACCGTCCTTCAGCATCTGGACCACCATCGAGGAGTGCCTGAACCCGCCGGTGGTGTACGAGGCCGGGCGCGGCTGGTTCACCACCGAGCCGTTCAGCGAGCCGGAGGTGTTCGACTTCCCCGAGGGCATCGGCGAGGTCGAGTGCGTGAACGTGGAGCACGAGGAGGTGCTGCTGGTCCCGCGCTGGGTGGACGCGAGGCGGGTGACCTTCAAGTACGGTCTGGGCCGCGAGTTCATCGACACCCTCAAGACGCTGCACCTGCTGGGTCTGGACCGCACCGACCCGGTCACCGTCCCGGGCCCGGACGGGCCGGTCGCCGTCTCGCCCCGGGACGTCGTCGCCGCCTGCCTGCCCGACCCGGCGACCCTGGGCGAGCGGATGCGCGGCAAGACCTGCGCGGGCACCTGGGTACGCGGCACCCGGGACGGCGCGCCGCGCGAGGTGTACCTGTACCACGTGGTCGACAACGAGTGGTCCATGGCCGAGTACGGGTGCCAGGCGGTGGTGTGGCAGACGGCGGTCAATCCCGTGGTCGCTCTGGAGCTGCTGGCCACCGGGGCCTGGTCCGGAGCGGGTGTCCTGGGCCCCGAGGCGTTCCCGGCCCGCCCCTTCCTGGACCTGCTGACGGAGTACGGCTCCCCGTGGGGCATGCGCGAGCAGTGACCGGGTCCGGCCCGTTCAGGTCAAGTCGGGTCCCCTCACGCGCGCGGTGCGGCCGGCTCCCGGCCGCACCGCAGTACGCTCCGCACCGGAACCGCCCGCACCCGAGAAAGGCCCGACCGTGAGCATCCGCGTGCGTCGCATCTACGATCCGCCCGAGCCCGACGACGGCGTGCGGGTCCTGGTCGACCGGCTCTGGCCGCGCGGTGTCTCCAAGGAGGACGTGCACATCGACGAGTGGCCGAAGGCCATGACGCCGTCCACCGAGCTGCGCCGCTGGTACCACGCCGGCGAAGGGTCCTACGAGGAGTTCCAACACCGTTACGAGGCCGAGCTGGCCGAGCCGGAGGCAGCCGAACTGCTCGATCACATCCGGAAGTTGGCCCGCCGGGGCCCGGTGACCCTGCTGACCGCCTCCAAGGCGCCGGAGCAGAGCCACGCCTCGGTGGTGGCCGGACTGCTGAAGAGTAAGTGAGCCCGCCCGCCCCCGCGTCGCAGGGGGGGCGGGCGGCGAGTCCGCTCAGGCGGTCTGCCGTGCGGCGGCCCGACCGGCCGCACGCCCTGAGAACAGGCACCCGCCGAGGAAGGTGCCCTCCAGGGCGTTGTAGCCGTGGACGCCGCCGCCGCCGAAGCCGGCGACCTCGCCGGCCGCGTAGAGGCCGTCGATCACCTGCCCGTCGTTGCCGAGCGCGCGCGAGTCCAGGTCGGTCTGGATGCCGCCGAGCGTCTTGCGGGTCAGGATGTGCAGCTTGACGGCGATCAGCGGGCCGGCCGCCGGGTCCAGAACGCGGTGCGGGGCGGCCACCCGGCCGAGGCGGTCGCCGATGTAGCGGCGGGCGTTGTGGATGCCCTGGATCTGGGTGTCCTTGCTGTAGGGGTTGGCGATCTGGAGGTCGCGGGCCTCGATCCGGCGCCGCACCTCGGCGGCGTCCAGGAGGGGCTTGTCGGTCGACTGGTTCATCTTCTCGACCAGTTGCTCCAGCGTGTCGGCGATCAGGAAGTCCTCGCCGTGCCGCAGGAAGTCCCGTACGGGTCCGGGTGCCCCCTTGCCGAGCAGCCGGTCGCGCAGCACCGCCTTGCGGTCCTTGGCCGTGATGTCGGGGTTCTGCTCGGAGCCCGACAGGGCGAACTCCTTCTCGACGATCCGGCGGGTCAGCACGAACCAGGAGTGGTCGTACCCGGAGATGTCCTCGGTGGTGCGCAGGTGTTTGAGGGTGCTGAGCGTGTCGTAGCCGGGCAGGCAGGGGTCGGGCAGCCGGCGGCCGAGGGCGTCCAGCCACACCGAGGACGGGCCGGGCAGGATGCGGATGCCGTGGCCGGGCCAGATCGGGTTCCAGTTCCGCAGTCCCTCGGTGTAGTGCCACATGCGGTCCCGGTTGACGAGCCGTACGCCGGCCTCGGCACTGATGTCCAGCATCCGGCCGTCGACGTACGCCGGGACGCCGGTGACCATCCGCGACGGCGGGGTGCCGAGGCGCTCGGGCCAGTAGCGGCGGACGAGGTCGTGGCCGGCGCCGATGCCGCCGGTGGTGAGGACCACGGCCTGCGCGGTGAGTTCGAAGGCGCCGGTCTCCTCGCGGTTGGAGGCGACACCGCGGGGCGAGTCGTCCTCGGCGAGGACCGCGCCCCGCACTCCGCGTGCCGCGCCGTCCTGGACGACGAGCTCGTCGACCCGGTGGCGGTGGTGGAAGGTGAGCAGGCCCTCGCGCGCGGCCTGGAGGGCGTACGCGGCGAAGGGTTCCACGACGCCCGTGCCGGTGCCCCAGGCGATGTGGAAGCGGGGTACGGAGTTGCCGTGGCCGTCGGCGCGCAGATCGCCGCGCTCGGCCCAGCCGACCGTGGGCAGCAGCGTGATGCCGTGCCCTTCCAGCCAGGACCGCTTCTCCCCCGCCGCGAACTCGACGTAGGCGCGCGCCCAGCGCACCGCCCAGGAGTCCTCGTCGTCCAGCCGGTCGAACCGCGCGCTGCCCTGCCAGTCGTTCCAGGCCAGCTCGAAGGAGTCCTTGACGCCGAGCCTGCGCTGCTGCGGGGTGTCGACGAGGAACAGCCCGCCGAAGGACCAGTACGCCTGCCCGCCGAGGTTGGCGGCGTTCTCCTGGTCGACGAGCGCGACCCTGCGGCCCCGGCTGGTCAGTTCGTGCGCGGCGACCAGGCCCGCGAGGCCCGCTCCGACGACGATGACGTCGGCGTCCATGACGACCGTCCCCTTCCTCGGTTTCCTCGGTTTTCTTGGATTTCTTGGATTTCTTGGTGCTCTTGTTTTCCGTCAGTCCTCTTGTGATGCGCGTGCGGCGCCGCCGTCGGTGAGCAGCGCGGTGAGCAGCTGTCCGAGCCAGGCGCGGGCGCCCTCGACGTCCTTGTCCAGCAGCAGTCGGGTGGTGACTCCGTCGTAGGCGGCGACGACCGCGTGCGCGGCGCCGTCGGCGTCGCCGAGGACGGCGGGCAGGGGGGTGCGGGCGCGGGCGAGCCGGTCGGCGACGGCCCGGCGCAGCCGCGCGCGGTGCTCCAGCAGCGTCCGCGCCACGGCCGCGTCGCGGGCGGCGTACACCAGGAAGTCCGTCTTGACCAGGAGCCAGTCCAGGTCCAGCAGCAGCACGTCGGTGACCCGGTCGACGGCGGCGGGCACGTCGAGGTCCGGGCCGTCGAGGGCGAGCGCTCCGGTCACCTGATCGGCGATCAGCTCGGCCCGTTCCCGGTACAGGGCGAAGAACAGCTCGTCGAGGGTGTCGAAGTTGGAGTAGAAGGCGCCCCTGCTGTAGCCCGCGGCCTCGCAGACCTCCTCGATCGACACCCGGCCGAAGCCCTTGGCGGCGAACACCATGAAGGCGGCGTCGAGCAGGTTGGCCCGCGTCCGCTGCCGACGCCGGGTGACGCGCCTTTCCGCACCCTCGACCGCCATGCCGGACCTCCGTTCGATACGCGAATGTATCCGATACACCGTTGTATCGAAAGGGCCATGGAAGCACCTCGGCCACCGGCGCCGGGAGGGTGCGAGGTTTTACCGCGACGCCCGCGGTCAGTCGGGCCCGTGAGCCGCGCTCACGTCACGGCGGCGACGCCCGGGTCGACGTGCGGCTGCACCCGGCGGCGGGGGCGGCCCACGCCCGCATCGCGAGGTGCGCCGGGACGAGAAGGCCGGTGGCCGTGCCGCCGGCCTGACCGCTGGTCCGGGCCGGCTCGGCGAACGCGCCGATCACCGCGCGGTCCAGCGGAAGTGCGTCGAGCGCGTCGCGGAAGAGGTCGGCATACCGGACGGAGACGGCTCTGTAGGCGTCGGCGGTCGCATCGAGGGGGGAGGAGGATCGGGTCACGAGCGGGAACCCTGGCGCCCATATTTGCGCGATCACGCAAGTATGGGGTTATGCTGCTGGACGGCAACAGGAGGCGCCTCGTCATCCCGTCCCGCGCGCCTCCATCGTCCTCCGGCACGACGAGTGAACACGCAAAGAAGGAAGGACGGTTGGTGATGAAGGCCCTGCCACACCCGCGCGACGGCGCCGGCACCGCCGTCCTCGGCGTGCTCGCGTTCACCACGCTGGAGATGACCGTCCTGACCACCGCCCCAGCGGCGTACCGTCCGGTCATCAGCGGCGCCCTGCTGGGAGCGGCCGTCACGGCGTTCGCGCTGCTCGCAGTGGTGCTGCGCGCTGATCGCAAGGCGACTCGGCAGGCGCGGCGCCGCGTTCTGGAGGTGATGGACACGTCCTCGTTCACCGCCCGCGCCCTGGAGGGCTTCCCCATGGAAGCGGTCCGCCCCCGCCTGCTGGGGCCGAGTGCGACTTCCCTCAACCACCTCTACACCGCATGGGCGTTCGCCGCCCGCGGCCATGACGCCACCTGGCTCGTACGCCACCTCGGCCTGCCCGCGGACGTGGCCCGGTTGCTGACCGACGCCGCTGCCGCCCGCCTGCGGGACTGACCACGGCCGCGGCGCCGTCCCGTTGGGGATCAGCAGCGCCTGCGGGATCCCGACGCGGCCCACCGGAGCGCCTTCAACCGGCCGGCAAAAGCGACAGCGGGAACTCGCCGCCGGTCGGAGCGGAAGGCGTCATGTGCCGCCCTGGACCAGCAAGGCGATCCGGTCGGAGTCGAATTCCACCCAGCGTGAAGAGGCGCACCCCGACAGCCTCAGCCGGCACATGGTGGCCCCCTCAGGGCTGCTCCACCATCCGGTGACGGTGCCCGGCCACGTCCACCCGGCCCCGTCACACACCTCGACCGGCCGGTAGGTGCTCCGCACCTGCTCTTCCGGCGGCGGCGGACATCCACCGGCCAGTTCTTCCAGCAGACCCTCGGCCGTGGTCGTGTCCGGCACGGCTCCCCCCCTCCCTTGTTGGGCAATTGACCGCCTGTCCCCCCGAGGGGGTCGTGTGATCACCCCCAGTCGCCGCCGAAGTCACCCCCGCCGTCCGCCCCGAAACCACCGTCGAATCCCCCCGCGAAGTCGGAGGCTCTGAAGTCCGCCCCGGAGAACTCGCCGCCGTCCGGCAGATCGGGCGCGGACGCGACGCCGTCACCGGAGCCGGCGAAGGCGGACGGCGCGCTGAGCAGGCTGCCGAGCAGCGTGCCGGCGAGCAGGCCGCCGACCACCGCGCCCGCGCCGCCGAAGTAGCCGCCCGCCCAAGGCGCGTAGGCCGGGCCGGCGTTCCAGTAAGGCTGGGCGCCCTGGCCGGTGTCGACCATTCGCGTCATCGGCTGCCCGCCCTGAGTGACGCGGGCGGCGTCCTCCGCACAGGCGGGGACCAGCCGCGGCACGCCGCCGGGCGGGCACCAGTTCACATCGTCGGCCGAGGGACCGTGACGGGGGTCGAAGAAGCAGGGCACACGACGCTCGGGCAGGGGGGTTCCACCGCGGCGGGCGGCCAGGGTGGCCAGGGCGAAGCGGCCGTCGGCCAGCGTGGCGGTCACCGGCTGCACGTCCTGCGGCTCGACCGCGGCGGCCATCTGCCGTTTGGCCAGCTCATAGGCGTCGAGAGCGTGGGAGTAGTCGTTGCGCATCTCGTCGGTGGCCCCTGGCTCGGACGGGGAGAAGGCCAGCCGGTCCAGTTCCTCGCCGAAGGCGGTGATGTCCTCGTCCACCACCACCCGCAACGCCTCCAACTCCCTCTGCTGGGCCTCCCGCCGCTTCCTCGCCCGCCGGTACAGCGCGTATCCGCCCCCGGCCGCCCCGACCGCGAGCAGGCCGCCGACCATCAGCCCGCCGCTGCCGGAGCCGCCCTTGTCGCTGTCCTTCCAGGACGCTGGGGCGTGCCCCTGCGCCTGCCGGACGGCCTGGTCGACGAACACGTTCAGCTGTCTCTCCGTGTCCGAGGCGTAGGAACGCTGCACCGCTCCACGGAGGTTGTCGACGGCGCTCTGCGGCATCACCTGATGGTCCGCCTTGGCGTTGAACAACTCGCCCAGGCGCACGGCGTACACCCCGCTGATGCCGGTGAGTGAGCGCAGGTCGGGCAACAGGGACGCCTGCGGGTAGTCGGCGGACCGGGGCAGCACCGCGACGAAGACCGGCTTGTCCGCGGCCTCGATCTTCGCCGCGAGCTTGTCGGCCGCGGACTTCGGCAACTCCCCCGCGGCGCGCGGGTCGACGTACACCGGCCCCTTCTTGAAGGCCTCCGCCACGGCCCCCGTGCCGGG
This sequence comes from Streptomyces sp. NPDC091412, assembly GCF_044756885.1. Classification (NCBI taxonomy): domain Bacteria; kingdom Bacillati; phylum Actinomycetota; class Actinomycetes; order Kitasatosporales; family Streptomycetaceae; genus Streptomyces; species Streptomyces sp. NPDC091412. The sequence continues at coordinate 110,290 of NZ_JBIVTV010000014.1, forward strand.
GTCCGTGGCCGCCGGCGCACCGAAAGCCGGCGGGGCGAGCCCCACAAGAGCTGTCACGCCCACTGCGGCGAGGACCCGGGCGAAGCGAGACCGTGGCGAAACAGGCATGGCTGAGACCTCCTTGCGAGGGAGTGACCGCCCCGCCTCCGGAACCAGGTCGGTGCACGGAGGGAACGAGCAAACCCCAATACTTGTTCATTTGCGCAATAGAAGAAGTATGCCAGACGGCGCTGCGCCCGGGCGGAGTTCGGCACGAGCGTCAGCGACTCAGTTGACGCACGGCACCCCGCCCGCCTTCACAGCGGGGCCCGAGTCGGCGGGAGACGACGAGCTCGGCTCCGTGGCGGCGGGTGACGGCGCCTGCCGGCTGGGCAGCGCGTAGCTCTCGCCCAGGGTGACCAGGACATGTCCGGCCGGCACGGCAGAACCGGCAGCCGGGGCAGCGGCGTTGAAGTGGCCGGCGATCTGCTGCGCCGCCTGCTGCGCACCGGGTCCGTAGAGGACGGTGGTGGCGGGTTGCGCGGCCACGTTGCCGGTCGTGCCGGCCGTGTATCCGAGCTCGGCCAGGTAGGACAGCGCGGCGGAGGCTTCGCCCTCGGCGCCGTTTCCGTTGCGTACGTCGACGGTGGCGGGCGCTGCCGCGGCGGTGCCCGCCGCGCCGGCGGTCGGCGACGGGGTCTCACCGAACTCCTGTCGCACCATCGCCTTGATCTTCGCCGGGTCGACCAGGTTGACGTCCTGGCCGTTGCGGGTCGCGAAGCCCTCGATGGGCAGGGTGTGGAACACGACGTTCCCGCCGGTGAGGTTGGTGGCCTGCTGGGCGAAGTCGAGGACGTTCCAGGAGGTGTCGAGGACGATGTCCTTCTTCACCGTGTCGAACAGTCCCTGGAGCTTGGACGGGCTGCTCCACACTCCCTGGCTCTTGAGCTGGTGGGTGACGCTGGAGATGAATGCCTGCTGCCGGCGGGTGCGGTCCAGGTCCCCGGCGTCCAGGCCATGCCGCTGGCGCACGAAGGCCAGGGCCTGCCGGGCGTTCAGCCGCTGCACGCCCGCCGGGAAGTCCGCTCCCGAATAGCGGTCCTGAACCGGGTGGTTGAGGCACACCGTGATGGGCTGCAGGACCTTGGCGATGTCGTAGAAACCCAGCAGGTTGACCTCGGCGAAGTGGTCGATGGGCACGCCGCTGAAGTCCTGCACCGTCGCCAGCGTCGCCTCGCGTCCGGCCTCACGGCTCCTGGCCTCCAGCTCGGCGCCCTCGACCCCCTGCCGGGCGTACCTGTCGTGCGCGCCGGTGTAGGCGTTGGCGTACGCTTCCTTGATCTTGTAGTGGCCCTGTACGGACCCGTCGCCGTTGAGGGTCTGCACGTAGTCGTCGCGGGGTATGGAGAACGCCTGGACCCTGCCGCCGCCGGCCGGAATGTGCATGAGGATCAGGGTGTTGGTGTTGTAGTAGCCGATACTGCTGGACCCGGCGTGCAGTTCGCGCTGCACGAACTTCCGGGGCAGGTCGTTGCCGTTCATGTCCTTGCGCGAATCCAGACCGATCAGCAGCAGGTTCACGGCGTCGTCCAGGCGCGGAGGCGCCTTCTTGCGCACCGCGTCCAGCGCGTCGGACGTCGTGAGGCCACTGATCAGGGTGTGGTACGCGTACCAGGTCGCTCCGCATCCCAGCAGCAGGGCCGACGACACCGTCCACACCACCACGCGCAGCATGCGTATCCCCAGCGACCGTCGCCCACCGCGGACAGCGGCGCGGCGCCGACGGCGCCCCATGGCCTCAGACACGACGGGCCCTCCCCGCACCGGACCGGAGGACGGCCGACGCCGACACGACGACGAGCACCGCACACTCCGCGGCGGCCATCGCCGGGAACGCCTCCACGGCCCAGCGCACCAGTCGTGTGGCAGGCGGACCGCCGGATGTCAGCGCCCAGCCGGCCGTGACAGCGGCCACGGCCAGAACCGGCAGCGGGGCCACCCACCCCAGGACGCGACCGCGGACCGCCAGCAGAGCCGCGAGGAGTGCGCCTGCCGTCGCCCCGGACACCACGCCCCAGCCGGGACCGTGACCGGCGACCGCATCCACTGCCGCCCCCAGCAGCGCAGGGCCTGCCAGCGCCGCGGCGGCGATGCCGATCCCGGGCCCGCCGGCCTGGGACGCGCCACCTGTTCCTCGCTGCGGACGCCGCCTGCGCGACGCGCCCCGGGAGTGCGCGCGCTCCCCGGCACCGCGCTGCGAGACCACTCGCACCTGCCCGGGCGAGCGGCCCCGCCCCTGCGCACCGACGCCACCGACGCCACCGACGGTCCGTTCCTGCTGATCACGCATACGTCCGCTTTCGCTGATCCTGGAATGCGGCGACGGGTCCCGGTCGCCCTCGACATCGCCGCCCTGCCATCCGTGAGACGAAGAAGTGCCGCCAACAGTTGCACGATCACGCAAGTGAGCAATTTTCAAGGGATCGCGACACCCTTCAATTGTGTCAAATGCAGGCATTTTTCGGACCACTTCGAACACCTAGTTGCGTTCATACGCAAGTAGTGGGCTACCATGTGGGACGTTCGAAGGCAGCAGGCACCTCGTTCGGTGAGGCGTCTTCACGGACACAGGCCACTGATCCCACCCGTCGAGAGACGCTCCGGATCAGGACAGGTCTCCCCGGCCCAAGGGGTGACCCCAAGTGGCTTCCCCGCGAAGGGGATCACGCCGTGGAGTGCCAAAGCTCTGACGAGTTGGGGTGAGCCGGGATCCGCCCGGTCGCTCCTTGCCGAGTCGTACGGCGCAGCGCGCGCCCCGGCCGGAAGGAGGCGAGAGACATGGACCGCGACAGCAATGGTCCGAGTCACAGTCGCACCGTCTCGACGGCCGCCTCGTTCCGGCGGCGTTGACCGACCCGCGCCCGCCCGCGCACCGCGCACGCGCGGCCCTGTGAGCCACGGCTGAGCCTCGCCCGCGGTCGCCGCACGGACACCCGCGCACTTCGGGGCGCACTCGCGTCGCGGCGGCGTCCTCCCCGGCCTTCCCGATCCCGACTGCCCATCACTTCTGGACCCAGGGGCGGCGCTCCCGCCGCCCCGGTGTCTTCCTGAACCGCTCCGCGCCGCGGCCGGCCCAGCCGTGTGCTCACGCCTGCCGTCGTGCGCGGAGGGAGGTACTTCGATGACCAACACGTTGACCCCGGAGCGCCTGGCCCCGCCCGGCCGCAGCCGCCGCGAGCGCCGGACCGCGGAACTGGAGGCCCGCACCCGTGCGGCAGGCAGGCGGCTGGCGGAGATCAGCCGCACACCCGCCGCGCAGGTGCTGCGGGACGCCGACAGCCCCGGGCCGGGCCTGACCTGTGCCGAGGCGGCGGCCCGGTTGGAGCGGGACGGCGCCAACGTCGTCGCTCACGAGCGCACGCCGGGGTGGTACATCCAGTTGCTCAAGGCGTACGGGAACCCGTTCATCGCCGTACTGCTCTTCCTGGCCGCCGTGATGTACTGGCAGGATCCGGCCGACCCGGGCGTCCTGATCCTGTCGACGATGGTGCTGCTCAGCGGGCTGCTCCGGTTCTGGCAGGAGTACCGGTCCGCCAAGGCGGCCGCCGCGCTCAAGGCGCTGGTGACCACGACGACCAGGGTGCGCCGGTACCCGGCGGGCGGCTCGGCTCCCTCCGCCCTCGATGTGCCCATGGAGCAAGTCGTCGGAGGCGACCTGATCGAGCTCGCCGCCGGAGATCTGGTGCCCGCCGACCTCCGGCTGCTGAGCGCCAAGGCCCTGACGGTCGGTCAAGCCGCCCTGTCCGGCGAGTCCCTGCCGGTACACAAGGCCGACACCCGCACCCGGGACCTCGGTCAGCAGGAGACCGACGATCCCGTCGAGGCCGACAACCTCTGCCTGATGGGCACCTCCGTGACCTCCGGAACCGCCACCGGTGTCGTGGTGGCCACCGGATCCGGCACCTATTTCGGGTCCATGGCCGGCTCCCTGGCGGGCGCGCGCCCGCAGACGAACTTCGACACCGGCGTACGCAGGGTCAGCTACCTGCTGATCAAGTTCATGCTCGTCATGGTCCCGGTGGTGTTCGCGGTGAACGGCCTCACCAAGGGGGACTGGGGCCAGGCGTTCCTGTTCGGCATCGCGGTGGCGGTCGGACTCACCCCGGAGATGCTGCCCATGGTCGTCTCCGCGAACCTGGCGCGGGGCGCGGTGGCCCTGTCCAGGCGCAAGGTCGTGGTCAAGCGGCTCAACGCGATCCAGGACTTCGGCGCGATGGACGTGCTGTGCACCGACAAGACCGGCACGCTCACCGAGGACCGTATCGTCCTGGACCGCTACCTGGACGCGCACGACCATGACGACGACGAGGTGCTGCAGTACGCCTACCTCAACAGCCACTTCCAGACCGGCCTGCGCAACCTGATGGACCAGGCGGTCCTCGACCGCGTCGCCGAGGCCGAGGAGATCGTCGTCGACGCCCGCTTCACCCTGGTCGACGAGATCCCGTTCGACTTCGCCCGCCGCCGCATGTCCGTGGTCCTGAGCCGCACGACGTACGACGACGGCGCGGACAGCGCCGCCGAGCACACCCTGATCACCAAGGGCGCGGTCGAGGAGGTCCTCGCACTGTGCACCCACGTACTCGATCGCGGACGGCGGGTCGAACTGACCGGGGAGCTTCGCCGTCAGGTCACCCGCATCGCCCAGGACCACAACCGGCGGGGCCTGCGCGTCCTGGCCGTGGCCACCCGCTCCCTGCCCGCCACCCGCGACACCTGCACCGTGGCCGACGAGGACCAGCTCACCCTTGCCGGCTTCCTCGCCTTCCTCGACCCGCCCAAGGGCGACGCTGCCCGGGCGCTGCGCGCGCTCGCCGACAAGGGCATCACCGTCAAAGTCGTCACCGGCGACAACGAACTGGTCGCCGCCCGGGTCTGCGCCGACGTCGGCATCGACGTGGGCGAGGTCGTCACCGGAGCCGTCATCGACGGCCTCGACGACGGCCGGCTGACCGAACTCGCCGCCCGCACCACGGTCTTCGCCAAGGTCAACCCGGTGCAGAAGGCGCGTATCGTACGCGCTCTGCGGCGCGACGGCCACACCGTCGGCTTCCTCGGCGACGGCATCAACGACGCGGCCGCGCTGCGCGACGCGGACGTCGGCATCTCCGTCGACACCGCCGTCGACATAGCCAAGGAGTCGGCCGACATCATCCTGCTGGAGAAGGATTTCACCGTCCTCGAACAGGGAGTGCTGCAGGGTCGGCAGACGTTCGGCAACACCATCAAGTACATCAAGATGACGGCCAGCTCGAACTTCGGCAACGTCTTCTCGGTCCTGGTCGCCAGCGCCTTCATCCCGTTCCAGCCGATGCTGCCGCTGCACCTGCTGGTGCAGAACCTGTCCTACGACATCTCACAGCTCGCCACCCCCTGGGACCGCATGGACCCCGAGTACCTGCGCAAGCCGCGGAACTGGGACGCGCGCGGGATCGGCCGCTTCATGGTGTTCATCGGACCGATCAGCTCGATCTTCGACATCACGACCTTCCTGCTGATGTGGCACGTCTTCGCCGCCAACACCACCGGCAGCCAGAGTCTCTTCCAGTCGGGCTGGTTCATCGAGGGCCTGCTCTCCCAGACCCTGATCGTGCATATGATCCGCACCCGCAAGATCCCGTTCATCCAGTCCAGGGCGTCCGTGCCGGTGATGGTCATGACGGCGGCCGTGATGGCCTTCGGAGTCGCGCTGCCCTTCACCCCGCTCGGTGCGTCCCTCGGTCTGCAGCCGCTGCCCGTGAGCTACTTCCCGTGGCTGATCGGCACATTGCTGGCATACTGCGTCCTCACCCAGCTGGTGAAGACCTGGTTCATCCGGCGGTTCGACAGCTGGCTGTGACCGGCCCACCGACACTGTGGGCGTCCGCGCTTGCACTGCCCCCGGACCCATCTGGTTGGCTGTCCCCCGTCGGGCAGTCACCCTGGAGCGAGGAGAACGATGCGCGCGGACGTCCAGCAGGTCGCCGACGGCACCTATCTGGTGCACGGCAGCAACACGAACTGGGTGATCCTGACCGAGGGCGACGCCGCCACACTGATCGACACCGGCTACCCCGGCGACCGGCAGCGGCTGCTCGACTCGCTGACGGCGGTGGGAAGTTCGCCCCAGGCGGTGGCGGCCGTGCTGATCACCCACGCGCACAACGACCACCTGGGCAACGCCGAGTACCTGCGCCGCGCCCACGGCACCCCGGTGTATCTGCACGGGGCCGAACTGCCGCACGCACGGCGGGAGTTCCTGCACCAGGTGACCGTCGGGCAGGTGCTGCGCAACGGCTGGCGGCCCGGTGTGCTGCCCTGGGCGGTGCACGCGCTGCGCCTCGGCGGCACCGCGCACGTCCCGGTCGCCGCGCCCGAGCCGTTCCCGGCCGCCGGGCCGCTGGACCTGCCGGGGCGGCCCGTGCCCGTGCACACACCCGGCCACACCCAGGGCCACACCGCGTTCCACGTCCCCGACACCGGCGTGCTGGTCTCCGGCGACGCCCTGGTGAGCGGCCACCCCACCTCACGCCTGGCCGGCCCGCAACTGCTGCCCGACATGTTCCACCACCAACGCGCCCAGGCGCTGGCCTCGTTGGACAGACTCGAACGCCTCGATGGAGACCTGCTGCTGCCCGGGCACGGCCCCCTGCTCCGCGGTCCGGTGCCGCAGGCGGCACTGCAGGCGCGGGAGCGCGCCCTCTAGGGTTCGTGCCATGGGCTTGCAGATCAGTGCCACCAACCCGGAGCACCCCGCGCTCCTGCTCGAACTGCCGTGGCGGACCCCACTGGAGGAGTGGCCCGAGGAGTACCTCGTGCCACTGCCGCGCGGCATCTCCCGGCACGTGGTGCGCTACGCCCGCGCCGGCGACGAGGTGGTCGCCGTCAAGGAACTCGCCGAACGCCCGGCGCTGCGCGAGTACGAGCTGCTGCGCGACCTGGACCGGCTCGGCATCCCCGCGGTGGACGCGCTGGCCGTGGTCACCGGCCGCACCGACCGCGCGGGCGAGCCGCTGGAGCCGGTGCTGATCACCCGGCACCTGGGCGGGTCGATGCCGTACCGCTCGATGTTCGAGACCACCCTGCGCCCGGCCACGATGCACCGCCTGATGGACGCCCTGGCCGTCCTGCTGGTGCGGCTGCACCTGGCCGGGTTCGCCTGGGGCGACTGCTCGCTGTCCAACACGCTGTTCCGGCGCGACGCCGGCGCGTACGCCGCCTACCTGGTGGACGCCGAGACCGGCGAGCTGCACCGGCGGCTGAGCCCCGGACAGCGGGAGTACGACCTCGACCTGGCCCGCGTCAACATCAGCGGCGAGCTGCTGGACCTGGAGGCCTCCGGGGCGCTGCACCCCTCGGTGGACCCGGTCGAGTTCGGCACCGAGATCTGCGCCCGCTACCGCGGCCTGTGGCAGGAGCTGACCCGCACCTCGGTCTACCCGGCGGGCAAGTACCACTACATCGAGCGCCGGATCAGGCGGCTCAACGACCTCGGCTTCGACGTGGCCGAGATGCAGATCGAGAGTTCCGCCACCGGCGACACGGTCACCTTCGTGCCCAAGGTCGTCGACGCCGGCCACCACCAGCGGCAGTTGCTGCGCCTGACCGGCCTGGACACCGAGGAGAACCAGGCGCGGCGGCTGCTGACCGACCTGGAGAGCTGGATGGCCACCCAGGACGACTACGCGCCGGGCGGCACCCGGCCCGGGCCGGGCGGCGGGCATGCGCTCGCCGCCCGCCCGGAGGTACTGGCGCACCGCTGGGTGCGGGAGGTGTTCCGCCCCACCGTGCGGGCGGTGCCGGGCGAGCTGCGCGGCACCATGGACCCGGCCGAGCTGTACCACGAGCTGCTGGAGCACCGCTGGTACCTGTCCGAGCGGGCGCAGCACGACATCGGCCTCGACACCGCGGTGCAGGACTACGTCAGGAACGTCCTGCCCGGGGCACGCCGGGCGCCGGACGCGACGCCCGGGTGACTCACGGGTGCGGGACGACGGCCACCGGGCAGCCGGCGTGGTGCAGCATCCCGCTCGCGACGGAGCCGATCCGCGCGCCCACCGCCGTACGGCGCGCCCGGCGCCCCACGACCAGCAGCTGGGCGTGCTCGGCCGCGGCCAGCAGCACCTGGCCCGCGCTGCCCATCTCCACGTGCTCGACGACGGGGACGTCCGGGAAGCGCTCCCGCCACGGCTGGAGCGCCGCGGACAGCGCCTTCCGCTCGTACGGTTCCAGGCCGCCGGCCTCGTCGAGCAGCTTGAGCGAGCCTGGGCTGTAGGCGAACACCGGCGGCAGCGTCCAGGCGCGTACCGCCCGCACCCCGGCGCCGCGCGCGGCGGCGGTCCCGAACGCGAAGGCCAGGGCCGCGGCGCTGTCCTCGGGGGCACCCTGCTGGCCCACGACGACCTCCCGGCCCGCGGCCTCGACGGAGGGCCGGTCCCCGGCGCGCACCAGGACGACGGGCCGTTCGGTCCCGGCAATCACCTGCTGTCCGACGGAGCCGACCAGGAACCCGACGAGTGCGCCGCGTCCGCGCGAGCCGAGCACCAGCGCCTCCGACTCCGCAGCGGCGCCGAGCAGGGCCGGCACGGCGTCGTCCTCCACGGCGTCGGCGGTCACGGTCAGGCCCGGGTGGCGCTCGGTGACGGTCCGGACGGCCCCGCTGACCGACTCGCGCACCCACTGGCGCTGGGTGTCCCGGTCGCCCACGTCGAAGGCGTCGTGCACCTCGTGGCGCCAGGCCCGCACCACGCGCAGCGGCAGCCCGCGGCGCTCTGCCTCCCGAGCGGCCCACGCCAGTGCGGCGAGGCTCTCCTCCGATCCGTCCACCCCTGCCGTGATCGGGCGCGTCATGCCGTGTGCCTCCCTGTGTGGTGTGCCGTCGTCGGTGCCAGTCTCCCCTACCGGCCGATCACCGAAGCGGGCGGCCGTGGATGCCGCCTCCGGCGTACCCGGGCGAAGCGGGACGGCCGCACATACGATGGGCAGAAACCGGCGCGGTGACGACGGGGGCGCACCGGGCAGCCGATCCGAGCACGCGGGGTGACAGCCGCATGACACAGGCCGTGGAGCAGGCGCGGACCGTCATCATGACCGTGGACGACGATCCGGGGGTCTCCCGCGCCGTCGCCCGGGACCTCAGGCGGCGCTACGGCGGGTCGTACCGGATCGTGCGCGCGGAGTCCGGCGAGTCCGCGCTGGACGCGCTGAGTGAGCTGAAGCTGCGCGGCGACCCCGTCGCCGTCATCCTGGCCGACTTCCGCATGCCGCGGATGAACGGCATCGAGTTCCTCGAACGCGCCCTGGACATCCACCCGGGCGCCCGGCGGGTGCTGCTGACCGCGTACGCGGACACCGACGCGGCGATCGACGCGATCAACGTCGTCGACCTCGACCACTACCTCCTGAAGCCCTGGGACCCGCCCGAGGAGAAGCTGTACCCGGTCCTGGACGACCTGCTCCAGGTCTGGCGGGCCGGCGACTACCGGCCGGTGCCGAGCACGAAGGTGGTCGGGCACCGCTGGTCGGCGCGGTCCTCCCAGGTGCGGGAGTTCCTGGCCCGCAACCAGGTGCCGTATCGCTGGTACTCCTCGGACGAACCGGAGGGCAGGCGGCTGCTGACCGCGGCCGGGCAGGACGGTCAGCGGCTGCCGCTGGTGGTCACCCCGGACGGCACCCCGCTGCTCGAACCGGAGCCGGCCGAGCTCGCGGCCCACGTGGGGCTCGCGACGACACCGGCGGCCGACTTCTACGACCTGGTGGTGGTCGGCGGCGGCCCGGCCGGGCTCGGCGCGGCCGTCTACGGGGCCTCCGAGGGGCTGCGGACGGTGCTCGTGGAGCGCTCGGCGACCGGCGGGCAGGCGGGGCAGAGCTCCCGGATCGAGAACTACCTCGGGTTCCCGGACGGCGTCTCCGGCGCCCAGCTCACCGACCGGGCCCGACGGCAGGCGACGAGGTTCGGCGCGGAGATCCTGACCGCGCGCGAGGTGACCGGCCTGGAGATCTGCGGCGCGGCGCGGACCGTGCGGTTCTCCGACGGTTCGGCGGTCGCCGCGCACAGCGTGATCCTGGCGACGGGCGTGTCCTACCGGCAGCTTCCGGCGCCCGGCGTGGAGGAGCTGACCGGGTGCGGGGTGTTCTACGGTTCGGCGCTGACCGAGGCGCCCGCCTGCCAGGGGCAGGACGTCTACATCGTCGGCGGCGCCAACTCCGCGGGGCAGGCCGCGATGTACCTGTCGCGGGGCGCGAAGTCGGTGACCCTGCTGGTGCGCGGGGCGTCGCTGGCGGCGTCGATGTCGTACTACCTGATCCAGCAGATCGAAGAGGCCTCCAACATCACGGTGCGCACGGGCACCGTCGTGGACGCCGCGCACGGCTCGGGCCATCTGGAGAAGCTGGCCCTGCGCGACACGGCCACCGGGGAGACCGAACTCGTCGACACGCAGTGGATGTTCGTCTTCATCGGCGCGGCGCCGCGGACCGACTGGCTGGACGACACGGTGCTGCGGGACGGGCGCGGGTTCATCCTGTCCGGGCCCGACCTCACCGCCGACGGCCGGCCGCCCCCGGGGTGGGAGCTGGACCGGCCGCCGTACCACCTGGAGACCAATGTGCCCGGCGTGTTCGTCGCCGGTGACGCGCGGGCGGAGTCCGCCAAGCGGGTCGCGTCCGCCGTCGGAGAGGGAGCCATGGCCGTGTTGCTCGTCCACCGTTACCTGGAGCAGTCGTGAGCGGCAGGAGGATGCCGTGCGGCGCCGGTGAGATCGGCTCGCTGTTCCTGTTCGAGAAGCTCCGGCCCGAGCAGCTGGGCCGGCTGTGCGCCGAGGGGCGGGTGGAGATGTTCGAGCCCGGCCCGGTGTACACCGAGGGCGAGCCGGCCACCTGCTTCTACGTGATGATCGAGGGCACGGTGGTGCTCTCCCGCCGGGTCGGCGGCGACGACGTGGAGGTCACCCGGACCTCGCAGCGCGGGGTGTACTCGGGCGCCATGCAGGCGTACCTCGGGGACCGGCTGCGGCAGGTCTACATCAACTCGATGCGGGTCACGGAGCCGACGCGGTTCTTCGTGCTGCCTGCCGACGCGTTCGCGGACATCATGCGGGAATGGTTCCCAATGGCGGTGCACCTGCTGGAGGGGCTGTTCTTCGGGTCCAAGAGCACCCAGGCGGCCGTCGGGCAGCGTGAGCGGCTGCTCGCGCTCGGCTCACTGTCCGCCGGACTGACCCATGAGCTCAACAACCCCGCGGCGGCGGCCGTTCGGGCCACCGCCACGCTGCGGGAGCGGGTGGCCAAGATGCGGCGCAAGCTCGCCGTGATCGCCGAAGGACCCTTCACCCGGGACCAGTTGACCAGCCTCATGGAGATCCAGGAGCGTACGGCCGAGCGGGTCGCCAAGGCCCCGGATCTCAGCCCGCTCCAGGCCGCCGACCGCGAGGACGCGCTCACCGACTGGCTGGAGGACCACGGCATCGACCAGGGCCCGCAACTGGCGCCCACGTTCGTGCAGGCGGGCCTTGACGTCGACTGGCTGGAGCAGGTCGCGGCGGCCGTCGACGAGGAGATCCTGCCGGGTGCCGTGGGGTGGCTCAACTACACGGTGGAGACGGAGCTGCTGATGGACGAGATCGGGGACTCCACCACCCGGATCTCCCGTCTCGTGGACGCCGCCAAGCAGTACTCCCAGCTGGACCGTGCCCCCTACCAGGTCGCCGATGTGCACGAACTCCTCGACAGCACCCTGCTGATGCTGTCGGGCAAGATCGGTCCGCGTATCGAGGTCGTCAAGGAGTACGACCGTACGCTGCCGCGGATCCCCGCCTACCCGGCCGAACTCAACCAGGTGTGGACCAATCTGATCGACAACGCGGTGTGCGCCATGAACGGCGCGGGCGGCGAGGGCACCCTGACCGTGCGGACCGCGCTCCACGACGACCGGCTGCTGGTCGAGTTCCGGGACACCGGGCCGGGGGTGCCGCCGGAGATCCGGGACCGCATCTTCGACCCGTTCTTCACCACCAAGCCGGTCGGCCAGGGCACCGGACTCGGTCTCGACATCTCCTGGCGGATCGTCGCCAACAAGCACCACGGTGCCATCCACGTGGAGTCGGTGCCCGGCGACACCCGGTTCCAGGTGCTGCTGCCACTGACCGCCGGTGAAGGCGACGGACCGACGGCGGCCGGATCGCCGCTCACCGCCGAGGACCGCCCGACATCCGAGGAGCCGACATGACCCGTGACACCGGAATCGACCCGAGCGTGCCGCCCAGCGGCTCCGGCTGTGCCGAGTGCGACGCGGCCGGCGGCTGGTGGTTCCATCTGCGGCGCTGCGCCCGCTGCGGCCACATCGGCTGCTGCGACGACTCCCCCGGCAAGCACGCCACCGCCCATCACCGGGCCACCGGGCACCCGGTGATCCGCAGCTACGAGCCGGGCGAGGGCTGGTTCTGGAACTACGACACGAACGAGTTCTACGAGTCCGGACCCGCACTCGCGCCGCCCGAGAGCCACCCGGCGAACCAGCCGGCCCCGGGCCCGGAGGGACGCGTCCCGGCGGACTGGGCGGACACGCTGCGCTGAGCCGCGCCCCCTGCCGTACATGCGGATGCCCTGCCGCGGCGGGGCATCCGGGTCACCGTGTTCGGACGGTCTGTCAGCGGCCGGCGGCCGGGGTGTTGGCGGCGGTGACGTTGACCGCGGCCCAGGCCCGGTCGACCGCCTTGTACTCGGTGCCGGTCGCGCCGTAGAGGTCCCTGGCCGCCTTCAGCGTCGCGACGCGCGCGTCGTGGAAGTCGGTCGTGGACACCATGTAGCGGGTGAGCGCCCGGTAGAACACGGCCGCGGCCTTGGTACGGCCGATGCCCTTGACCGGCAGTCCGTCGTAGGTCGGCGAGTTGTAGGTGACGGCGCCGATCCTCTTGCTGCCGCTGCCCTCGGCGAGCAGGTAGTACGCGTGCGAGGAGACACCGGAACCGGCGTGCACCTCGGTGAAGTACACCTCGGGCGACCAGTAGTCGATCGCGCCCTCGAGCCTGTCCAGGGACGGCCGGTCGAGCCGGCGCAGGAACTTCTGCGCCAGGCCCAGCTTCTCGCCGATCAGGTAGTTCGGCGGGTTCTTGGGGTTGTCGGCGTGGAACTCGACACCGGAGCCGAAGATGTCGGCCAGTGACTCGTTCAGCGACCCCGGCTCGCCGTACTGGTTGCCGGCGGAGTCCACGAAGGTGGGTTCGAGTCCGGCGGTGGCGTCGACGACCCCGTGGGTGAGTTCGTGGCCGGTGACGTCGAGGGCGACGAGCGGCTTCTTGAACATCCCGCCGTCGCCGTCGCCGTACAGCATGCAGGTGCACGCCGGGTCCCAGAACGCGTTCGCGACCTTGTTGCCGAAGTGGACCATGGCCTGGGCGCCCTTGCCGTTGTTCTTGATGCCCTTGCGCCCGAAGGACTTCTTGTAGAAGTCCAGGGTCCTGGTGATCCCGTACTGCGCGTCCACGGCGGCGCTGGCGCGGCTGGAGACGGCGCCGTTGCCCCACGTGTCGGTGGTGCTGGTGAACTTCGCACCCCGCGCGAAGTTCTCCAGCGGCTGGTTCTTGGCGTCCCGGGTCTCCGTGCCGTACCGGCTGGGGTCCTTCAGCAGGAAGCTCTTGCTCGCCGTCTGGGTGGTGGTCAGGGAGACCTTGCCCACGAACAGGGAGGAGCCGGTGCCCGTCGCGGTCCGCGGATAGCCGGCGGCCGTGGCCGACCGCGTCGCGGCGAGGGCGGCGGGCCGCGGGGTGTTGCCGGTGGCCGGGTCGAGCGTCTCGCCATGCCTGCGCAGGGTCTCGACCAGCCGGGGCGAGAGGAACCCGTCCCGGTCGGGCATGTCGCTGCGCACCTCGCCGGTGACGGCGTCGACGACGACGGTCCGGGAACCGCCGCTCCCGGTGGTCGCGGGGGCCGTGACCCGCACCTCGTAGGCGAGGGCGGAGGCGCCGCCGCGGGCGTCCACGACGAGCCGCGTGGTGCCCGCCTCTCCGTGGGCGGCCGAGGCGGCCCTGACCGCCGCCTGTCCCGGGGTCAGCGCGACCCGGGTGACGGCGGGCCGGACGGTGTGACCGGCGGCCCGGGTGACGCCGGTGTACCTCAGTTGCCGGTCGAGGTGGACGACGAGGTCGCCGCCGAGGACCGGCAGTCCCCGGTGGGTGCGTATGAACCGGACGTGGCGCGCGCCCTCGGGGTCGAGCAGCACGTCCCGGGCCCGCAGTTCGTCCCCCTGGGTGACGCCGGTCGCGGACGCGTGCGCGAAGGCCGCGGCGCCGGCGGCGGCCACCACCGAGTCGGTGGATGTGCCGGCGGACGACACGGTGTGGTCCTGCCCCCCCGGCAGGGGCGGCCAGCGCCGGGCCGGCCAGGCCCGTGACGGCCGTCGCCACCGCGACGGCGAGCGCCACGGTGCGTATATGGGGTCTGTGCACTCTCGGGAGTTCCTTCGTTCGTGGCGGAGGCCCGGATCGCCGGCCGCCCGGGGATGACGCCGGTGCGCCATGGGAGCTGGTCGGGCCCCCGGGAGGGAACTCTCATGGATCGATCATGTGCATGTAAAGCACGAATGATCCATTCCGTGCGATACAGGACAATCCTTTGCCAATCCATCCCACTCAGTGATCGGCGAACGACCAACTGTGTGTCGTCCGTGGAGATGTGACTCGATGGGAGAAGGTTGCGCTGCCGGAATGTGATCGATCTCGCACGGATCACCGCGCGGGCGGAGACGGGAGAGGAAACGTATGGCCTCACGAACGGTGTGCAGCGGTGCGGTACTCGGATCACTGGTGCTGGCCCTGCTGGCGGGACCGGCGCACGCGGCGGGCCACCGGCCCGGGACGGCGGCACCGGACGCGCTGCCCGCGCCGGACACGGCGGCGCTGGGCACCCTCCTGCGCACGGCACTGAAGCAGGGCGCGCCCGGCGCCATGGCGCGGATCGACGACCACCGCCTGTCCTACGACGACCACCCCACGGTCCACAAGGCCACGGAGGGAGTCGCCGACCGCAGGACCGGGGACTGGATCAACACGGCCGACCGGTTCCGCATCGGCAGCGTCACCAAGACCTTCTCCGCGGTCGTGCTGCTGCAACTGGCCGCCGAGGGCCGGGTGAAGCTCGACGACCCGGTCAACCACTACCTGCCGGGACTGCTGCCCGACGACCGGATCACGGTGCGGCAGGTACTCGGCCACCGCAGCGGTCTGTACGACTACAGCGACGAGATGTTCGCCAGGACCGTGTCCGGCTTCGAGGCCGTGCGCACCAGGGTGTTCACCTACCGCCAGTTGCTCACCCTGTCCCTGAAGCACCCGCTCACGCACGCGCCCGGCACCGCCTACGCCTACTCCAACACCAACTTCGTCGTCGCCGGCCTGCTCATCGAGAAGCTGACCGGCCACTCGGTGCGCACCGCGTACGAGAACCGCATCATCAAGCCGCTGAAGCTCAGCGACACCTTCTACGTCCACCCCGCCATGAAGATCCCCGGCCGGTACGCGCACGGCTATCTCACCCCCGACGAGGCCGGGTCGCCCCTGGTCGACGCCACCGAGCAGACGATGTCCTGGGCGCAGAGCGCGGGCGCGCTCATCTCCAGCACCCGCGACCTCAACACGTTCTTCTCGGCTCTGCTGGGCGGTCGGCTGCTGCCCCCCGCGCAACTGGACCAGATGGAGCGGTGGATCCCGGCGGGCACCGCCCAGGCGTACGGGCTCGGGCTGCGCCGCCGCGACCTGTCGTGCGGGGTGTCGGTGTACGGGCACACCGGCGCCGTGCAGGGCTACTACACCTACGCGTTCACGAGCAAGGACGGCCGACGCAGCCTGGCCGCGCTCGCCAACACCTCCAACAACGGCGCGGTGCACCTGACGATGCTGCGCACACTGGAGTCGGCGTTCTGCGGCAAGCGGACGAAGGTGCTCGGCACTGCCCAACTGCCCGGTACGGCCCTGGAGAACGACCTCGCCCAGTGACCTTGGCGGAACGGGCGACTCCGGGCCAGGATGCCCGCATGAAGGGTGACCTGTTTTCCAGTGAGTACGTGGTGGGCCCCGCGACCGCGCCGGGCATGTCCGTCGAGAACTCCAAGTGCGTCAAGTACACGGTGGACGGCGAGATGTTCGCCCGCCAGGGCTCGATGGTGGCCTACCGCGGCGATCTGCGGTTCGAGCGCAAGGGCCAGGGCGTCGGCGGCATGCTCAAGCGCGCGGTCACCGGGGAGGGGCTGCCGCTGATGGCGGTGCGCGGGCAGGGCGAGGCCTGGTTCGCGCAGGAGGCCCAGAACTGCTTCGTCGTCGAGGTCGACCCGGGTGACGAGTTCACCGTCAACGGCCGCAACGTACTGTGCTTCGACGCGACGCTGTCGTACCAGATCAGGACGGTCAAGGGCTCGGGCGTAGCGGGCGGCGGGCTGTTCAACAGCGTGTTCACCGGGCAGGGGCTCCTGGGCCTGGTGTGCGAGGGCAGTCCGCTGGTCATACCGGTCACGCCGCGGCAGCCGGTGTACGTCGACACGGACGCGGTCGTCGGCTGGACCGCCCGCCTCCGGACGTCGCTGCACCGCTCGCAGTCGTTCGGCTCGATGCTGCGCGGCGGGTCGGGCGAGGCGGTGCAGCTGATGCTGGAGGGCGAGGGGGTCGTCGTCGTCCGGCCGAGCGAGGCGACGCCGCACCGGCCGCAGCAGCACTGAGGGAGCGGTCCTTCTCGCGGGCCGGGATCCGGCGAGACCTGTTGACCTGCGTGCCCCCGACAGGTGAGGGTCGGGTCGGCGCGGATCACCACCCGCGCCGGAAAGGTGGACTGCCTTGATCGGCATCTCGGAGATCGAAACCGCGGCCGAGCGGATCGCCGGACACGTCGTGCGCACCCCGACCGTGCCGAGTCCCGGCCTGTCCGCGCTGCTCGGCGCCCCGGTGACCGCGAAGCTGGAGCTGTTGCAGCGCACGGGCTCCTTCAAGGCGCGCGGCGCGACGGCGCGACTGCTGTCGCTCGACGAGGCGGAGCGGGCCGCGGGCGTGGTCGCGGTCAGCGGCGGCAACCACGGGATCGCGCTCGCGGTGATGGCCGCCGCGCTGCATGTGAAGGCCACCGTCGTCATGCCGCGCTCGGCGCCCGCCCGGTCCGTCGCGATCGCGGAGGAGGCCGGGGCGTCGGTACGGCTGACCGACGGCATGGACGAGGCGTTCGCCACGGCCGCACGGCTGCGGGACGAGGGGCTCACCCTGGTCCATCCCTTCGACGACGCGGTGGTGGTCGCCGGCCAGGGCACCGTCGGCCTCGAACTGGCCGCGGACGCCGGCGAGCTGACCGACGTGCTCGTCAGCATCGGTGGCGGCGGGCTGATCGCGGGCGTCGCCGCGGCGCTGCGCACGCTGCGGCCCGGGGTGCGGATCTGGGGCGTGGAGACCGAGGGCGCCCAGGCCATGTCCGAGGCGCTGGCGTCCGGTGGCCCGGTGCCGGTCGCCCTCTCCTCGATCGTGACGACGCTGAGCGCCCCGGCGGTGTCGCAGCTGACGTACGACCATGTCCGCGCCCTCGTCCACGAGGTGCTCGTGGTGCCCGACCGGGAGGCCGTGCGAGGCTGCCTCGACCTCGCCGAGCACGCCAAGGTCTGGGCCGAGCCCGCGGCGGGCTGCCTGCTGCCGGCCGCCCGGCACGTCCGGGAGCGGATGGGCCCGGACGTCCGGCTCGGCCTGGTGGTGTGCGGCGGCAACGCGGCGGTCGCCGACGTCATGTCCTGGGCGGACCGGTTCGGACTGCGCTGACACGCGCCCCCGGTCCCGGCCGTCGCGGCACGGGGAGATCCGGTCGGACGGCCGGGCATCTCCCGCGGATCAGGGGTACCAGAGGGGTCTACGTCCCGATGTCGTCCTCGGAGGGCCGAATTCGTGAACGCGTTGGTGCACAAGAGTCTGGTGGTGCAGTTGCAGGCGCACGGCACGGAGCGCTTCCCCGTGCTGGCGCACTTGGAGTACGACGCCGACGACCCGTTCGCCGTCACGGTCGTCTTCGCCCACGACGGGCGGGTGCTGGCCCGGTGGAGGGTGGACCGGGGCATGCTCGGCGAGGGGCTGACGAAGCCGGTCGGCGTCGGCGACGTCCGCTTCCGTCCCGTCGCGGACGGCCCGTCGGAGGAGCTGTGCATGGAGTTCTACGGCGACGCCCACGCCGACGGGGGCCGGCAGCACGCGGCGGTGTTCTTGTGGGCGTCCGCCGTCGCGGCCTTCCTGCGGGAGACCCATGCCGTGGTGGCGCCGGGCGAGGAGGAGGCCGGTGTCGACGACTTCCTCGCGGAGGTGCTCGCGGGGAGCTGAGCCAGGGCCGCTCGTTTGGATCATGCCGGGCTCGCCGGCCCTGGCACAGTGCCTCACCGGGTGGTGTGGCGGCGCCGGGTCCACAGGGGCAGCGCGAACCAGCACAGCAGGTACCAGGCCACCACCGCGGCGACCAGCCAGGACACGAACCCGCCGTGCGTCGCCACCCTGAGGATCAGCAGCAGGGAGGAGGTCATGGTGGCGAGCAGCAGGAGGAGACCGACGAAGGTCAGCCGTGAGGCCCAGGCCACGGCCTGGGGCTTGACCCGGCGCCCGGAGACCAGCCGGTGCAGGGACACCGGGCCGGTGAGCGCGCCGGTCGTCGCGGCACCGAGGACGACGGTGACGACGTAGATCACCTGGTCGGTGTGGCTCAGGTGGTCGTACTTCGGCTGGAACACGACGGTGAGCAGGAAGCCGAAGAGGATCTGCACACCCGTCTGGGCCACCCGCACCTCCTGGATGAGCTCCGCCCATCTGCGGTCGGCCCGCTCCTCCTCGGTCTCGTGGCGCCCCCAGCGCCCCGCGTCGCTGTCTCCCGTCACCGCCATTCCGCCTCCCGGCTTCCGGCCCCCGGAGCCGGCCCGCGTCCCGGGCCCGCCCCTGTGTCATGCGGGTTCCCCGGCGAGCGGTCCCCGACCCGCCGCTACCAGCGGGCCTCCACCTGGTCCTTGATCCGGCGCTCGTAAAGGTCCCGGATCGCCGTGAGGGTCTCCTCGCCCAGCGGGGGCAGCTTCGCGGCGGCGGCGTTCGCGCGTGCCTGTTCCGGCGAGCGGGCGCCCGGGATGACCGTGGTGACGCCGGGCTGCTGGATGATCCAGCGCAGCGCGAGCTGGGCCGGGGTCCACCCCTCGGGGGCGAGCGCGGCGAACTCGGCCGCGGCCTCCACGCCCGTGGCGAAGTCGACGCCGGAGAAGGTCTCGCCCTGGTCGAAGGCCTCGCCGTGCCGGTTGAAGGTGCGGTGGTCGTCGGCGGCGAAGACGGTGTCCTTGGTGTACTTGCCCGACAGCAGCCCGGAGGCGAGCGGGACCCGGGCGATGATGCCGACGCCCGCCTCCCGCGCCGCGGGCAGCACCTCGCGCAGCGGTTTCATGCGGAACGGGTTGAGGATGATCTGCACGCTCGCCACGTTCGGCCGGGCGATCGCCGTCAGCGCCTCGGCGCAGGTCTCCACGCTGACGCCGTAGGCGGCGATCCGCTCCTCCTCCACCAGGGTGTCCAGCGCGTCGAACACCGCGTCGCTGGAGTACACGGGGGTGGGCGGGCAGTGCAGCTGCACCAGGTCGATGCGGTCGACGCCCAGGTTGCGCCGCGAACGGTCGTTCCAGGCGCGGAAGTTGTCCAGGACGTAGTTCTCCGGGACCTGCTCGACGCGCCGGCCCATCTTGGTGGCGAGCAACACGTGGTGGTCCGGCCGGCTGCCGAGGAAGGTGGCGATGGCCGACTCGCTGCGCCCGTCGCCGTAGACGTCGGCCGTGTCGAAGAAGGTCACCCCCGACTCGGCGGCCGCCTCCAGTACGGAGACGGCTTCCTTGTCGTCCACGTCGCCCCAGTCGGCGCCCAGTTGCCAGGTGCCGAGCCCGACGACCGACGCGTGCTGGTGCGACCTGCCGAATTCACGTTCGTCCATGGCGACAGTCTGTCATCAGCCGTCCGCCCGCACGGAGCGGGCCGCTCCGGGTGCTCACCCGGGCAGGGGCGCCGGCGGCGACCGCTGGGGCCGGTGCCCCGTGCGTGCCGAACGGGCTATCCGGCGGCCGCCGTGCGGCACTCCGGGTGGCCCCAGCCCTGGTCGTTGCGGGCGATGGACTCGCCGGCCGCGTAGGAGCGGCCGCACGCGCAGCGGCCGGGGAACTTCGCCTTGATCGTGCGGGACGACGCGCCGCCGGCGCCCGGCCGCGCCGCCTTGGTTCCGTTCGCGCGGCGGCGCGGGGCGGCGGACGCGGGGGCGGCGGGCGGCGGCTCCGGCGAGCCGAGGGCGCTGCCCGCGGACTGCTGCACGCTCGCCGCCTGGCTGGCCGCCCGGTCGGCGAAGTCGTTCAGCGGGTCGCCGTCGACCTGGTGGGCGGGCACGTAGCGGAAGTCGACCGAGCGGCCCTGGAGCAGCTCGTCGATCCGCACGACCAGTTCCTGGTTGGCGACCGGCTTGCCCGCGGCCGTCTTCCAGCCGTTGCGCTTCCAGCCGGGCAGCCAGGTGGTCACGGCCTTCATCGCATACTGCGAGTCCATCCGCACCTCGAGCGGCACGTCCGCGTCGGTCGCCGTCAACAGCCGCTCCAGCGCGGTGAGTTCGGCGACGTTGTTGGTGGCGGTGCCGAGCGCTCCCGCCTCCCAGCGGGCGGGGGTCCGGGCGTCGTCCGAGACGACCCACGCCCAGCCCGCCGGACCCGGATTTCCCTTCGACGCCCCGTCGCAGGCGGCCACCACACGTTCACGCATGGGCCCGATCATGCCACGCCGGCCGGGCCCTCCGGACCGCCGCCTAGGACACGTCCGCGGCCTGCGGCTTCTCCCCCTGCGTCGTGGTGATGTCGATCACCGAGAAGTTCGCACCCTGTGGATCGGTGAGCGCCGCGAACCGGCCGAAGGGGCTGTCGTGCGGGCCGAAGCGCAGCACACCGCCCCGCCCGGTGGCGGCGGCGACCGCCTCGTCGCAGTTCGCGACGGTGAAGTACACGTTGATGTACGACGGCACCTCGGACGGGAAGTCCTCCGTCATCGTCATCCGGCCGAGAACGGTCTCGCCGCCCACGTCGAACAGACGGAAGTCGATCGCCTCGTCCTGGAGCTGCTTGGCGGTGTAGCCGAAGACGGCGGAGAGGAAGCTGTCGGCCTTCGCGGGCTCGCGGGTGAAGACCTCCGCCCAGCAGTAGGCGCCGGGAACCGCGGTCGCCTCGAAGCCCTCATGGGTGCCGCCCTGCCACACACCGAACACGGCGCCGCTGGGCTCCCGGGCCAGGCACATGGTGCCGAAGTCGCCGACCTGCATGGGCTCCATCAGCACCTCGCCGCCCTTGTCGCGGATCCTGCGGGCGGTGGCGGCGGCGTCCGGCGAGGCGAAGTACAGACACCACTGCGACTGCCCCTCCTGCCCGGGCATCGGCGGTACGACGGCGGCCACCGCCTTGCCGTCCGCGTAGGCCTGGGTGTAGTTGCCGTACTCCGACGAGGACTCGCCGAAGGTCCAGCCGAGGACGTCGGCGTAGAAGCTCTTGGCCCCCTCGAGGTCGCTGAACATCGCATCGGCCCAGCAGGGGGTTCCCTCGGGTCGTAGCGCCATGGCCGCCGCCCTCTCCCGTTCGGTGATGTGTCCCGCCCTCACGCTAGTGACTCCCGGGTCCGGTCGCGCGCCGAGCGGGCTCGCCTGTTCCACACTGGGACGGACAGAGGTGTACCGGACAGGGGCGGACCGGGCGGCCTTCGGCGGACGGGGCGCGAGATGGCGGACGGCGGGATGACGGACGGCACGATGCGGGCGTGGACGGTGACCGGGCCCCGGCCGGTGGAGGAGGGTCCTCTGCGGCTGACGGCGAAGCCGATTCCCGTGCCGGGGGACGACGAGTTGCTGGTGCACGTGCGGGCGTGCGGGGTGTGCCGCACCGATCTGCACGTGACCGAGGGCGATCTGCCGGTGCACAGGGCCGGGATCACGCCCGGCCACGAGGTCGTGGGCGTGGTCGCGGGCCGGGGGCGGGCCGTGAACGGCTTCGCGCCCGGCGACCGGGTGGGCGTGGCCTGGCTGCGCCGCACCGACGGCACCTGCGCGTACTGTCTGCGCGGCGCCGAGAACCTGTGCCCGGCCTCCCGGTACACCGGCTGGGACGCCGACGGCGGCTACGCCGAGTACACGACCGTCCCGGCCGCCTTCGCCTACCGGCTGCCCGGCGAGGTCGACGACGTCGCGCTCGCGCCCCTGCTGTGCGCGGGCATCATCGGCTACCGGGCGCTGCGCCGGGCCGCCCTGCCGCCCGGCGGACGCCTCGGCCTGTACGGGTTCGGCGGCAGCGCCCACCTGTGCGCGCAGGTGGCACTCGCGGAGGGCGCCAGGGTGCACGTCATGACCCGCGGGGCGGCCGCGCGGCGACTCGCTCTGGAGCTGGGCGCGGCCTCGGCCCAGGACGCGTACGCGGTGCCGCCCGAGCCGCTGGACAGCGCGATCCTGTTCGCCCCCGTGGGCGATCTGGTGCCCGTGGCGCTGCGGGCCCTCGACCGCGGCGGTGTCCTGTCCGTGGCCGGTATCCACCTGAGCGACACACCGCCGCTGCGCTACGAGAGCGAGCTCTTCTACGAGAAGGAGCTGCGCAGCGTCACCTCGAACACACGTGAGGACGGCCGGGACTTCCTCGCCCTGGCCGCCCGGCACGGGGTGCGCGCCACCACGCACGCCTATCCGCTCTCCCGGGCCCCGCAGGCACTGGAGGACCTCAAGGCCGGCCGCTTCGACGGGGCCGCGGTGCTGGTGAACGACCTGCCCTGACCGGGGCCCGCACCTCGCGCCCGGCCCGTGCACAGGATGGCGGGGCCGGTCCACTCCCCCGGATGGGTGGACCGGCCCCGTCGCCCGCCGTCACTCGCCCGCGTACGCCCTTTCCAGGGCGGCGATGTCGAGCTTGCGCATGGCGAGCATCGCCCGCGTGGTGCGGGCCGCCTTCTCGGCGTCGGGGTCGCCGATCATCTCGATGAGCTTGTCCGGGACCACCTGCCAGGAGACGCCGTACTTGTCCTTGAGCCAGCCGCAGGGGCCGGGCTCGCCGCCGTTCTCGGTGAGCTTGGTCCAGTAGTGGTCGATCTCCTCCTGGTTCTCGCAGTGGATCTGGAAGGAGATCGACTCGTTGAAGGTGAACTGGGGACCGCCGTTCAGCGCCACGAACTTCTGGCCGTTGGCCACGAAGTCGACCGCGATCACCGATCCGGCCGGGCCGGGCCCGGCCTCCGTGTAGCGGCCGATCCGCCCGATGGTGGAGTTCTTGAAGATCGAGACGTAGTGGTGGGCGGCTTCCTCGGCCTGGCCGTCGAACCAGAGACAGGTGGTGAATCCTTCGGTGGCCACGGGTTCCTCCTGGGGTGTGCGACGCGGTCACGTGTATCGACCGGCCCGCGCCGCGAAACTCATCGGCGCTTCCGGAGAAAATCCGCGGGCGCTTCGGCGGGCCGGAACCAGTGCCGCGGCAGGCAGCGGTCGCCGGTGAAGGAGCGGCGTCGGCACTAGCATCGCGGGCATGACGACGTCACCGCCCGCCGACGGCATCCGGCCCTTCCGGCTCAGCGTCCCGGAGAGCGATCTGGACGACCTCCACGACCGCCTCGACCGCACCCGCTGGCCGGACGAGCTGCCGGGCACGGGCTGGGACTACGGCGTTCCCGTCGACTACCTGCGCGAGCTCGTACGGTACTGGCGGCACGAGTACGACTGGCGGGCGGCCGAGGCGCTGCTCAACCGGTGGCCGCAGTTCACGACCACGATCGACGGGGCGAACGTGCACTTCGTCCACGTCCGCTCCCCGGAGCCGGACGCCACCGCACTGGTGGTCACGCACGGCTGGCCGGGATCGATCGTGGAGTTCCTCGACATCGTGGGCCCGCTCACGGACCCGGCCGCCCACGGCGGCGACCCGGCCGACGCCTTCCACGTCGTGCTGCCGACCATTCCGGGCTTCGGACTGTCCGGGCCCACCACCGAGCGGGGCTGGGAGGCGGGACGGGTCGCCGACGCGTGGGCCGAGCTGATGCGGCGGCTCGGCTACGAGCGGTTCGGCGCGCAGGGCGGCGACTGGGGCGCGATGATCTCCCGCGAGCTGGGCCGCGCCCACCCCGGCCGGGTGATCGGCGTGCACCTGAACCTGCTGCCGGGCGCACAGCAGTCCACCGAACCGACCGGGGAGGAGCTGGCCGGGCTCGGCTCGGAGGAGCGGGAGCGGACGCTCGCGTCGTGGCGGCGCTGGGAGGCCTGGCAGCGGGAGGGCACCGGCTACGCGATGCTGCACGCGACCCGCCCGCAGACCCTGGCGTACGCGCTGACCGACTCGCCGGTCGGCCAACTCGCCTGGATCGTCGAGAAGTTCCGCGAGTGGACGGACTCCGAGGAGCTGCCCGAGGACGCCGTCGACCGCGACCGGCTGCTCACCGACGTGATGCTGTACTGGCTGACCGGGACGGCCGGTTCGTCCGCGCGGATCTACTACGAACGGGCGCACGCCTCCGGCCGGGCCGCCGCGCCCGCCGAGCCGTCGACCGCGCCGACCGCGCTCGCCGTCTTCCCGGCCGAGCTGCAACTCCCGTTGCGGCACCGGGCGGAGCGCACCGAGAACATCGTGCGGTGGACGCGGTTCGACCGGGGCGGGCACTTCGCGGCGATGGAGGAGCCGGACCTGCTGGTCGCGGATGTGCGGGCGTTCTTCCGGCAGTTGCGCGAGAAGGGCTGACCGGCCGCTCTGCCGGTGGCGAATCTGCCACGGGCAGAGAAACCGCACACGGCGGTGGCTCCGGGCCGACAGTGGGGTCGACGGCATCCGTGCACGACAAGGAGATCCGATGACCCCACCGACCGCGCTCCTCTCCCCCGGCGCGCTCGCGCCGCGCGCCGAGGAGCACGACACCCCGCCCAGCCGGTTCGACGACGACCTCGCGGCCGGGCTGCTCGCCCAGCGGATCGTGTTCCTGGGCACCCAGGTCGACGAGGTGTCGGCCAACCGGGTGTGCGCCCAACTGCTGCTGTTGTCGGCCGAGGACCCGCACACCGACATCGCCCTGTACATCAACAGCCCCGGCGGATCCGTCACCGCCGGGCTGGCCGTCTACGACACGATGCGGCTCATCCCCAACGACGTCTCGACACTGGCGATGGGATTCGCCGCCAGCATGGGCCAGTTCCTGCTCGCGGTGGGTGCGCGCGGCAAGCGGTTCGCGCTGCCGAACGCGCGGATCATGATGCACCAGCCGTCGGCGGGCATCGGCGGCACCACCGCGGACATCGAGATCCAGGCGGAGAACCTGGAGCACACCAAGCGGACCATCGAGCGGATCACCGCCGAGCACACCGGGCAGAGCGAGGAGACGATCTCGCGGGACGGCGACCGGGACCGCTGGTTCACGGCCGAACAGGCCAGGGAGTACGGGATGGTGGACCGGGTGGTGGAGTCGCTCGCCGACATCCGCCCGGCCAACTCGCGCCGACGGATGGGGTTGTGACATGGGGTCGTACACGGTTCCGTACGTGGTCGAGCGGACCGCGCAGGGTGAGCGGTCCTACGACGTGTTCAGCAGGCTGCTGAACGAACGCATCGTCTTCCTCGGCACCGAGATCGACGACGGCGTCGCGGGCGTCGTCATCGCCCAGCTGCTCCACCTGGAGTCGGCGGCCCCGGACCAGGAGATCGCGATCTACCTCAACTCGCCCGGTGGATCGTTCACTTCGCTGATGGCCATCTACGACACGATGACGTTCGTGCAGGCGCCGATCTCCACGTTCTGCGTGGGGCAGGCGGCCTCGACGGCGGCGGTGCTGCTGGCGGGCGGGGACCCGGGGCGGCGGTTCGTGCTGGAGCACGCCCGGGTGCTGCTGGGGCAGCCGGCCTCCCGCGGCCGGCAGGGCACGGTCTCCGATCTGGCGGTCCAGGCCAGGGAGATGAGCCGCATCCGCTCCCAGGTCGAGGAGGTGCTGTCCCGGCACACCGGCCACGACGCGGCGACTCTGCGCGCGGACATGGACCGCGACAAGGTGTTCACCGCCGAGGAGGCGGTGGCGTACGGGCTGGCCGACGAGGTGCTGAGCCGGCGCCTCGCACGGGTCTGACCCGCGCGGCCAGGCGCCTCGCACGGGTCCGGCTCGCGGCTCCGAGGCGCCGGCCCGGGTACGGCCGTCAGGCGGCCAGGCACAGTCCGTCGTGACGGGGGGCGGACGGGCCGCGGCCGCGCACGGCGCCGCTTCGTGCGGTCCGCGCCAGCTCGTCCTGGGCGAGTGAGAGCAGGTCGCCGAGGCCGAAGCCGAGCGCCTGCGCCGCGGCCGCGAGGACCTCCGAGGAGGCCTCCTTGCGGCCGCGCTCGATCTCCGACAGATACGGCATCGAGATCCGCGCCGCGTCCGCGACGTCCTTGAGTGTGCGCTCCTGCGCCTGCCGCTCGCGGCGCAGGACGTCGCCGACGAGATCGCGCCAGAGAGGTTCCCTGGGCGCGGCCGCCGGAGTGCTGCCCTGGGCGGGACGTCCGGATGCCGGACGGGACGGCCCCGGGCGCGCGGCCGGCGGGCGCAGGGGGATGACGCGGGCTTGGTTCGGCGCTCGTTCGCTCATCCCCTCAGCGTAGGAGTCCCGGACGCGGGCGGAGGGGAGGGCGGTTGCGCCCTGGGTGAATTCGCGGCCGGAACTCCCCACCTCGTACCGGCGAATTCGCGCCGCCCGGCACACGAAGGGCATGTGCCGGGTCACTCCGGGTATCCGCAGCTCCAACGGCCCGGCAGGCAGGGAGCGGAGCACGACCCCCGAGGCCGGCGGCGCGCATACATTCCGGCGGGCCGGGTACACGGGGGTCGCGCAACCGCTCGGTGCCGCCGGCGCCGGAACAGACGTACGCAGGCCGACGAGGCAGAGGGCGAACCGTGACTTACGTGGGAGAGGCGATGGACACCACCGTGATCCGGTCCGGGGCAGCGGTCGAGGAGACCCGGGAGGCCGTGACGGGTGGCGAGCCGCTGCCGGGGGTGGCGGACCCGCGGTCGGTCGCTCCGCGTGACGCGCGCGAGCTGTCCCGCCACTTCTTCCGGCGTCTGACGGAACTCGACGAGGGCACGCACGAGTACCAGTACGCCCGCAACACACTCATCGAGATGAACATGTCGCTGGTGCGGTTCGCGGCCGGCCGGTTCCGCAACCGCGGCGACGACATGGAGGACATCGTCCAGACCGGGATGATAGGCCTGATCAAGGCCATCGACCGGTTCGAGCTGTCGCGCGAGGTGGAGTTCACCTCCTTCGCCCTGCCCTACATCGTCGGCGAGATCAAGCGGTTCTTCCGTGACACCACGTGGGCGGTGCACGTGCCGCGGCGGCTTCAGGAGCTGCGGGTGGAACTGGCCCGGGCGCGCGAGGAGCTGTCCAGCCGCCTGGACCGGGACCCGACGGTGGCCGAACTCGCCACGCTCATGAACATCTCCGAGGACCAGGTGGTCGAGGCCCAGATCGCCTCCAACGGCTACAACTCCGCGTCGCTGGACGCCGCTCTCACCGGTGAAGGACCCGAGGACGGCGAGGCGGTGCTCGCCGACTTCATCGGCGTGGAGGAGGACGGGATCAGGCTGGTCGAGGACTTCCACTCCCTCGCGCCGCTGGTGGCCGGGCTCAGTGAACGCGACCGGCAGATCATCCATCTGCGGTTCGTGGAGGAGGCCACCCAGGCGGAGATCGGCGAACGGCTCGGCTGCTCGCAGATGCACGTCTCCCGGCTGATCAAGCGGATCATCACCCGGCTGCGCCAGGGCATGCTCGGCGAACTGGGCTGCGCCTGACGCCTCCTGCCGTGGGCTGCGCCTGACGCCTCCTGCCGGACCCCCGCCAGACCCTGGGGGCCGCCCGCGCGGGCCGCGCGCCGGTCACTCCCCGCCGAGCTCGACCAGCGCGCGGACCCGCTTGCCCACCGGGACGCGTTCCACGGTCACTTCCTGCGCCAGCGCGTGCACGATCTCCAGGCCGTGCCGGCCCACGCGCCGCGGATCCCGGGGGAAGCGCCGGGGCAGTACGGCGCTGCTGTCGTACACACACACGTTCACCGCGTTGTCCGTACCCTCCAGTTCCAGGATGTACGGCCCGTCGCTGTGCCGGTCGGCGTTGGTGACCAGTTCGCTGACCACCAGCAGGAGCGCGTCGCCGCAACGGCGGCCGATCTCGGCGCACCACTCGGTCCTGAGCTGGTCCAGGAAGTGCGCGGCGAAGGAACGCGCCTCGGCGATGCAACCCGGTTCGCCGGTGTAGTGCGTCGCCCGCCGGAGCGGTTCCACGGGAACGTCGAAGCCAGTCGCTATCACTGCCCCGTCCAGATGGTCGGTCATGCGTGTCTCTCTCGGAAGCCGGCCAGGCCGGACACTGCTGCATGTGTGCTGTTACCCCGAGCCGCGCCCGGCAGTCCCCGCCCGCCGGCGGACGCGGACGGACCTTCCGGCAGGCGCGGCGCCGGGGCCCTGCATAGCGTTGCGGTGTGAGCCCCGTGAGCCCCCCGGTCCCGTCGGCGGCCCGCCACGGCTGGGCACAGGCCCTGGCCACAGTACTGGCCGCGGTGGTGGGCATGGGTGTGGTCGCCGCGCTCGGGCTGTGGGCGGCCGGTGCGGCGAGCCTCCCCGACAACGCCTTCCCCCGGGTGGTCGCCGCGACCCTGGTGACGGCGGTCGGCGGCAGCGTGGAGCTGTCGGGCGACGCGGGCGACCTCGCCCGGACCCACGCGGGCATCACGGTGATGCCGCTGTCGGTCACGCTGGCCGGCGCGCTCGTCGTCGCCGCGGGCTTTCTGCGGCCGCTGCGGCATCGTGCGGTGGCCGGGACGCGGGAACTGGCCGGGTGGGCCGCCCGGATCGCCGTCCTGTGGCTGCTCGCCCTGATCGGTCTGGCGCTGGGCGCCCGGCAGACCTTCGCCATCGACCTGGGCGACGGGGTGCTCGGCGTCATCGGCGGCCTGTTCGGCGCCGCGCCGGAGGTCGGCTTCGCCGCGCAGGTGCCGCTGACCGTGGTCTTCGGGCTGCTGTGGCTGGCGGGCGTGCTGGTGCTGGCCCTGCTGGTGGCACCCGGGGCACCGTTGCCGTCGCGGCTGCTGCGATGGCGGGAGCCGGTGCGTCCGGCGGCGTACGCCATGGTGGCCCTGCTGCTCGCGTGCGTGGCTGTGGGACTGGTCGTCGCGCTCGTGACGGCGGCCACCCGCGGGCGCCCGGCGGAGCACTTCGCCGTGATCCTGCTCGGGTTGCCGAACGTGGTCTGGCCGGTGTTCACCATCGGCCTGGGGGCCACCTGGGACGGCCGGGTGGACGGCCCGTTCGGGCTGCCAATGCCGCACCTGCTCGACGAGGTGCTGCGCACTCCGGACGTCTCCACGCTCAACCTGGGCACGCTCGCCGAGCACGACGGGCGGGTGTGGTGGCTGGTGGCCGTGGACGCGGTGCTGCTGCTGGGTGCCGCGTTCCTGATGGCGGCGCGTTCCCCGGCCGGGACGCCGGCCTGGCGGCACGCCCTGCGCATGGCCGTCGCCCTGGTGCTGACGGTCCTGACGATCTGTGCCGTGGGCCGGATCTCCGCGCACTACGGTCTGTCGCTCCTCGGCATCGGCGAGGTGGGCGGCAACCTCTCGGGAGAGCTGCTGCTGCGTCCCCGGTTCTGGAGCGCGCTGGGTCTCGCCGCCCTGTGGGGTCTGGTCACGGGCTTCCTGGGGGCTCTGCCGGCGCACCGGTCACGTCACCGGGCGGTCAGGCCATCGGCATGACGAGCGCGGGCAGGGTCCGGTGCATGCGCAGGGCGTCCACCGACTCGGCGAGCAGTTCGTACTCCGTGGTCTCGTCGCCGGCGGCGATCCGCACCAGCCTTCCCTCGGTCAACTCGTCGGCCGCGATCTCCTGTTGAGCCGCGTCGGCGCACCAGGCCCGCAGGATGCCGGGGACGTCGGGCACGGACTCCGGCACCGGGACCAGAGCGCCCGGCGGGACATGGGGGGTGTCGGGGCCGGGGTCGAGCCGCTCGGCGATCCAGGAGGCGCGGTCGCGCAGCCACCACAGGGCCAGCGCCAGGGTGGGCGCCCGGTAGGTGCCGAGCGGTACGCCGATGCGGCGGCCGTCGCACACCCCGTACGCGGTGACATGGCACAGGAATTCGTCGTGCACTGCTCCTCCCCCGTAGCGTCGCCGGCCGGCCGGCCCGCCTCGCCCTGCGTGCGGCTTTTATGCGGTGAAGTGCCCCTGAATTCGAGTATGTTCACTACTGAACCACTGTCACCACGACTTTCCAGCCAGTCTCCTGGCATATTCATCACGCCAGGTGGCCGAAAGCGCGACAGTCCGTGACCACGCGGGCATGACCCGCGCGGTGATCGACCCCGGCGACACCCGCGCGGCAGGGCGGTCCCATCGGGTCGCCGATCACCGGCACCCGGGCTCCGACCAGCGTTGACGACCTCGATGGAGGCTGATTCAGCATGTCCGCGCGGTCCGACCGGTACACGATCGCCGTCACCTCACCCGCTGCTTCGAGGCCTGGAACGCGCCGGACGCCCAGGCCCGGGCGAAGGCGGCTGGCCGACGCCTGGACCCCGGACGGCAGCCGCACCGCTCCTCCCCCAAGCTCGTCGAGCAGGGGGGACCCCAGCCGACGCCGGCGGCCACGAGGAGATCGCCGCCGTCATCACCGCCGCCCGCGAGCAGTTCACCGAGTTCGCCTTCCGGCTCACCGGCGCCGTCGACGGGCACCACGACACGGCACGCTTCTCCTCGGAGCTGGTGAGCGAGGCCGGGGGTACCCCTCCGGGGGAGGCTCCGCGCCGGTCGCCGGGTCCGACGTGGTCACCCTGGACGGCGACGGCAGGATCCGGACCGTCCTCGGCTTCGTCGGCCGGGTACCCGCCGGGGCATGAGGCGACCGGGTGCCCGCCCGGGCATGAGGGCCGGCCCCGGCGGAGCGTCCGCCGGGGCCGGTACGAGCGCGCTTCCGGCCCGTGTCGTGGGCCGGAGGTGTCCTACGGCGCGACGACCGCGTCGATGCGGGCCAGCTCCTCCGCGTCGAAGTCCAGGGACCGCGTCGCGGCGACGCTGTCCTCCAGCTGCCGCGGGCTGCTCGCGCCGACCAGGGCCGAGGTGACCCGTCCGCCGCGCAGCACCCAGGCCAGCGCCATCTGCGCCAGGGACTGCCCACGGGACTTGGCGATCTCGTCCAGCGCGCGCAGCCTGCCCACCAGTTCGCCGGTCAGCGCGGCGGAGTCGAGGAAGGGGCTGTCGCTCGCCGCCCGGGAGTCCTCGGGGATGCCGTCGAGGTAACGGGCGGTGAGTAGGCCCTGCTCCAGCGGGGAGTAGGCGATGGAGCCGACCTGGAGCTCGTCCAGGGTGTCCAGGAGGCCCTCGTCCTCGGGGCGCCGGTCGAGCATCGAGTAGCGGGGCTGGTGGATCAGCAGCGGGGTCCCCAGTTCGCCCAGGATCCGGGCGGCCTCACGGGTCTGCTCCGGGGAGTAGTTGGAGACGCCGACGTAGAGCGCCTTGCCCTGCTGGACCGCCGAGTGCAGGGCACCCATGGTCTCCTCCAGCGGGGTGTCCGGGTCGGGGCGGTGCGAGTAGAAGATGTCGACGTACTCCAGGCCCATCCGCTTCAGGCTCTGGTCGAGCGAGGACAGCAGGTACTTGCGGGAACCCCATTCGCCGTACGGTCCGGGCCACATCAGGTAGCCGGCCTTGGTGGAGATCACCAGCTCGTCGCGGTACGGCACGAAGTCGGCGCGGAGCGCGTCGCCGAGGGCGGACTCGGCGGCGCCGGGCGGCGGGCCGTAGTTGTTGGCCAGGTCGAAGTGGGTGACGCCGAGGTCGAAGGCACGGCGCAGGATGGCGCGCTGGGTGTCGACCGGGCGGTCCGGGCCGAAGTTGTGCCACAGGCCGAGCGACAGCGCGGGGAGCTTCAGGCCACTGCGTCCGGTGCGCCGGTAGGGCATGTCCGCGTAACGGTCGGGGTGGGCGGTGAACAACGCGACTCCATCAGGGTTGGCACGGGGGTGAACGGTTCCGGCGGAACCGGTGTCCCCACTCTCGCGCGCCCCGTGGGCAGCGGTCCAACAGGAGAATCCGATGGGATTCAACGGTTAGGCTGCTCAATCATGGAACTGCGTCATCTCCAGCACTTCGTCGCGGTCGCCGAGGACCGGCACTTCACGCGGGCGGCGGAACGCCTCATGGTCTCCCAGTCGGGGCTCTCGGCGTCGATCCGGGCGCTGGAGCGGGAGTTGCAGACCTCCCTGTTCGTGCGCACCACGCGCCGGGTGACGCTCACGGAGGCCGGACGTGCGCTGCTCGGCGAGGCGCAGCGGATCCAGGCACAGGTGCGGGCGGCGCACGAGGCGGTGGCGGCGGTGCAGGGCGTGCTGCGCGGCACGCTCTCGCTGGGCACCGAGCAGTGCATCGCCGGGGTGCACGTGGCCGGGCTGCTCGCCGCGTTCCGGCGGCGGCATCCGGATGTGGAGATACGGCTGCGGCAAACGGGTTCGGGAGCGCTGGCGGAGGAGGTCGCGGCCGGCCGGCTCGACCTGGCGTTCGCCTACCGGACCCGCGCGGACACCGACCAGTTGCGCTCGGTGTCCCTGGCCGGCGAGCCGATGACGGTGCTGTGCCACCCGGGGCACTGGCTCGCGTCGGCCGAGGCCGTCCTGACGCCGCGGGACCTGGACGGCGAGGTCTTCGTCGACTTCCACCCGGACTGGGGGCCGCGCCGCACCACCGACGCCGCCTTCGCCGCCGCGGGCGTCCGGCGCACGGTGGCCCTGGAGGTCAACGACGTGCACAGCCTGCTCGACCTGGTCGACGAGAACCTGGGCATCGCCGTCGTCCCCCGGCACTTCCGGCACAAGCGGCCCTCGCTCACCGCGGTGCCGCTCAAGGGCGCCGCGGAGACGGAGTACGAGACCGTCGCCCTGCTGCCGTCCGAACAGGCCACCAGTCCGGCGGCCCGCGCCCTGATCACCCTGCTCGGACCGGAAGAGCCCGGCACCGTCTGACGGAGACCGTGTTCCGGACGCGGGACGGGGAGTGATGCGCCAAGGTGGGCGTATGCATGCGAAGGACATCCTCATCGAGGGCTACGGCCGCATCCGGGAAGAGGTCCATGCCGTCGTCAGCGGCCTGCCGGCCGCATGGCTCAACGCCCGTCCCGCCGCCGACGCCAACTCCGTGACCTGGCTCGTCTGGCACCTCGCGCGCGTGCAGGACGACCATGTCGCCGACGCCTTCGGTCTCGACCAGGTGTGGCTGGCGCGGGACTGGCAGAAGCGCTTCGGGCTCCCCCTGAACCGCCGCGACACCGGCTACGGGCACAGTCCGGCGCAGGTCGCGGAGGTACGGGTCGACTCCGGTCGGCTGCTGACCGGCTACTACGACGCCGTGCACGAGCAGACCCTGACGGCCCTGCGCCAAGTGACCGCCAAGGACCTGGAAAGCGTCGTCGACGAGGGCTGGGACCCCCCGGTCACGCTGGGCGTGCGCCTGGTAAGCGTCCTGTCCGACGATCTCCAGCACGCCGGACAGGCCGCCTACGTCAGGGGGCTGCTTCAGAGCGCGGACTCGTAGCCCGGCAGCACCACGTCGCGGATCAGGCTCACCCGCTCGTCGAAGGGGATGAACGCGCTCTTGACGGCGTTGACCGTGACCGTGCGCAGGTCCTCGACCGTCCAGCCCGCCTGCTCGACCAGCAGCGACATCTCGCGGGTCATCGTGGTGCCGGACACCAGGCGGTTGTCGGTGTTGAGGGTGACCCGGAAGCCGAGGTCCTTCAGCGCGGTGATGGGGTGCTCGGCGATCGAGGTGGCGGCGCCGGTCTGGAGGTTGGAGGTCGGGCACATCTCCAGGGCGATCCGGCGGTCGCGCACCCAGTCGGCGAGCCGCCCCAGCTTGCCGTCGACGATGTCCTCGGTGATGCGCACGCCGTGCCCGATGCGCAGGGCGCCGCACACCTGGAGGGCCTGGTGGATGCTGGGCAGGCCGTGCGCCTCGCCGGCGTGGATGGTGAACGGCACGCTCTCGCGGCGCAGATGCTCGAACGCGTCCAGGTGGTCGGCGGGCGGGAAGCCGTCCTCGGCGCCGGCGATGTCGAAGCCGACGACACCGGCGTCGCGGTGGGCGACGGCCAGGTCGGCGATCTCCCGGGTGCGGTCGAACATCCGCATGCCGCACAGCAGCGTGCCGACCCGGACGGGCGTGCCCTGGGCCGCCGCCTTGGCCATGCCCGCCGCGAGGCCCTCCTGGACGGTCTCCACGACCTCGGTGAGGGTCAGCCCGCCGTTGACCATCAGTTCGGGGGCGTAGCGGACCTCGCCGTAGACGACGCCGTCCTCGGCCAGGTCCAGGACGTACTCCTCGGCGGTGCGCAGCAGGCCCTCTCGGGTCTGCATCACGGCGAGGGTGTGCTCGAAGGTGGCTATGTAGCGGACCAGGTCGCCGGAGTTGGCCGCGTCGTAGTACCAGGCGGCGAGCTCGGCCGGGTCGGTGGTGGGCAGGGTGTGGCCGACCGCGTCCGCGAGTTCCACGACGGTGGCGGGGCGCAGGCCGCCGTCGAGGTGGTCGTGCAGCACGGCCTTGGGGAGCCGGCGGAGGGTGTCGGTGTCGATGCGGGGCGCGGTCATGGGGCGTTTCCTAGGGCAGTCGAGCGGTGGTGGTGTTCGGCGGGTCAGCCGGCGTCGGGGGCGGGCTGGAGCAGGTCCCAGCGGTTGCCGTACAGGTCCTCGAAGACGGCGACCGTGCCGTACGGCTCCCGGCGCGGCTCCTCCAGGAAGGTCACGCCCGCCGCCCGCATCCGGGCGTGGTCGCGGGCGAAGTCGCCGGTGTGCAGGAAGAACCCGACGCGTCCGCCGGTCTGGTCGCCCACCCGGGCGCGCTGGGGCCCGGTCCGGGCGCGGGCCAGCAGCAGCGCGGTCCCGGTCCCGTCGCCCGGTTCGACGACGACCCAGCGGGAGCCGTCCGGGCGCGGGGCGTCCTCGGCGAGACGGAAGCCGAGCGCTCCGGTGTAGAAGCGGATCGCCTCGTCGTAGTCGTCGACGACGAGGGTGATCAGGGCGATGCGTCTCACTGGGGCCTTTCGGAACGGGCGATCGTCGGGTGAGGTTATACGTAAAACCTCACCCGCGCCAGTCATCTCGGGGACCGGTCGGCAGGGGCTCAGCGGGAGGTGTCGCCCTGGGCGACCTCGACCCGGTGATGGAAGTCGATCATGCCGGTCGCCGAGGCGGCGAAGGAGACCGCGGCGCAGGCCATCAGCAGCGCGGCGATCCGGGTCGCGGCGCGGCGCGTGACGTGCGGGGCGGCCAGGAGGGCCTTGACGCGGTGCGGGACCGGGCCGGAGGTGGCGGCGGGGGCGAA
Source organism: Streptomyces sp. NPDC091412 (assembly GCF_044756885.1). Classification (NCBI taxonomy): domain Bacteria; kingdom Bacillati; phylum Actinomycetota; class Actinomycetes; order Kitasatosporales; family Streptomycetaceae; genus Streptomyces; species Streptomyces sp. NPDC091412. Next base: position 145,702 of record NZ_JBIVTV010000014.1, read on the forward strand.
CTCCGGGCGCACGGAGCGGGCCTCCTGTCCGGCCAGGGCGGCGCGCGCGATGGCACGGGCGGTCAGTCGGCGGTCGCCGACGGCCGCGGCCGCGGCCTCGTCGGCGGCGCGCTCGGCCGCGAGGCGGATCGCCCCGCGGACGCGTCGCAGCGCGGGATGGCAGTGGGCGGCGAGCTCGGCGGCGGCCAGGAAGTAGTGGTGGCCGCCCCGATTGTGGGCCCGCTCGTGGGCGAAGAGCGCCTCACGCTCGGCCGCGTCGAGGCTGCGGAGCATCGCGGTGGTGACGACGATGCGGTGCGGACGGCCGGGCAGCGCGTAGGCGTCCGGGTGCGGGGAGTCCACCACGCACAGGTCGCCGGCGGCGGGCCTGCGGCCGGCCTCCGTGTGCGCGCTGCGGAAGGCGCGGAACTCCCTGAGCGCGGCGCGCCCGAGCGTCCACGCGCACACGGCGAGCACCCCGACGGAGATCGCGGCCGCCGGGACGACCACCAGGTCGGAGGCGGTGGGCAGCGGGTGGACGAGTTCGCCCAGCGCCGCGACGAGGGGCAGCTTGAGCAGGCCGGTGAGGACGAAGGCGCCGAGCGCGGCGAGGGAGCAGCCGGCGAGCACGACCGCGAAGAGGGTGATCATCCACAGCGCGGTGACGGGGGCGAGGCGGTCGAGCGCGCGCCGGGCCAGCGCCGGCGCGGCGAACGGCAGCAGCAGGGGCAGGAGCAGGAGCAGGGCCGCGGTCATCGCTCACCTGGTTCGAGCAGGTCGCGCAGGACGCGCTCGTCGTCGGGACTGAGCTGGGCGACGAAGCGGGCGAGGACCGTCTCGCGGTCGGTGTCGCGGTCGAGCTCGGAGTGCATGCGGCGGGCGGTCAGCCCGTGCGCGTCCTGGACCGGGTAGTACGCGTACCCGCGCCCCTGGCGGCGGCGGTCGACCACGCCCTTGTCGTGCAGCCGGGTCAGGATGGTGGTGACCGTGGTGCGGGCCAGGCCGGCGCCGAGGCCCAGCTGGACCTGGCCGGGGGTCCGGGGCGCGCCGGCCGCCCACAGGACGGCCATGACGCTGGCTTCGAGCTCGCCGGCCGGCCTGCGTTCGTCCTTGTCGTCGTCGGTCATGGGTATTTCCTCACCCCGTCGTCGCCCACAGTCATAGATCGTCTACATGATTGTAGTCAGTCTGGCGCCGTGATCCGCTCGCGGCCTCGCCGCCCGCCCATTATGGAAGGAGCCGCCGGGAACGGCCGCGGGGATGCGCGCACCCGCGCCCCGGTGCGCTCCGGCGGCCCGCCGCGCGACCGGACCGCCGGCACCAGCGTACGAAGGGGCGCGAACCGGACCGTGAACGGCGGGCGGAATCGGCACGGCGAACGCGGTAAGGATCCGGGGAGGCCCTCCGTCACCCCCGGCGGGGCCCGATCCACACCCCGGCAAGGAGTTGAGCGCCATGTCCGAGCGGCCCAGGCCCGCCGAGACGCCCGCCCGGCAGAACGTCACCTTCCCGAGCGCGGGAGCCACCGCGCACGGCTACCTCGCGCTGCCCCCGTCGGGAAGCGGTCCGGGCGTCCTCGTCATCCAGGAGTGGTGGGGGCTGACGGACCACATCGCCGACGTGGCCGACCGGCTCGCCGCCGAGGGCTTCGTCGCCCTGGCACCCGACCTGTACGGCGGCAGCGTGGCGCACGACGCCGACGAGGCCCTGCGGATGATGAAGGCCCTGCCGGTCGCCCGCGGTGTCGAACTGCTCTCCGGCGCCGTCGGCCACCTGCTGTCCCTGCCCGAGGTCACCTCCGGCACGGTCGGCGCGGTCGGCTTCTGCATGGGCGGCGGGTTCGTGCTGTACCTCGCGGCGGTCGAGCCGCGGGTGAGCGCGGCCGTGCCGTTCTACGGCGTCGTCCGCGGCGAGCTGCCCGACTTCTCCGGGCTGCGCGCCCAGCTCCTCGGCCACTACGGGGAGCAGGACCGGAGCATCCCGCCGGAGCAGGTGGAGGAGCTGGGCGAGACGATCCGGCGGCAGTCGGGCGTCACCGCGGACTTCCGCCTCTACCCGGCCGGCCACGCCTTCTTCAACGACCGCCGCCCCAGCCACGACCCAGGATCGGCGGATCGCGCCTGGCAGAGCACCGTGGCGTTCCTGCACCGGCAGCTGGACTGACCGGGACCGGATGCCGGGACCGGCGGGCGCGGGAGAACGCTCAGTCGGTCCCGGCGTGCAGCGCGTCGAGACGGGCCATCTCCTCGTCGGTGAGGCGAAGGGCGCCCGCGGCCACGTTCTCCACGAGGTGGTCGGGGTTGCCGGTGCCGGGGATGGCCAGTACGTGCGGGCCCTGCTGGAGGGTCCAGGCGATCCGGACCTGTGCGGGTGTCGCGTCGTGGGCCTTCGCGACGGCCGCGACCTCCTCGTCGTGCGCACCGTCCGCCGCCCCCTGGGAGCCGCCTTCGCCCGCGATGGCGAAGAACGGCACGAAGGCGATGCCCTCCTCGCCGCAGACCCGCAGCAGTTCGTCGGTACCGGGATCGTGGAGATCGAGCCCGAAGCGGTTCTGCACGCACACCACCGGCGCGATGGCCCGGGCCTCTTCGAGGTGGCGCGGCTCCACGTCGGAGACGCCGAGGTGGCGGATCAGGCCCTCCTCGCGCAGTTCGGCGAGCGCGCCGAAGTGCTCGGCGATGGAGTCCTGCCCCATCCGGCGCAGGTTCACCACGTCCAGGTGGTCGCGGCCGAGCTGACGCAGGTTCTCCTCGACGTGGCCGCGCAGGTCGTCGGGGCGCGCGGACGGACCCCACTCCCCCGAGCAGTTCCGGAACGGACCGACCTTCGTGACGACGACCAGGCCGTCCGGGTACGGGGACAGGGCGCTGTTGATCAGCTCGTTGGCGGAGCGCCGGGCGGAGAAGTAGAAGGCCGCCGTGTCGATGTGGTTCACGCCGAGCTCGACCGCGCGGCGCAGGACGGCGATCGAACGGGTCCGGTCGCTCGGCGTGCCGAGATGGAAGGCGGCGCTGCCCGTCAGCCGCATCGCGCCGAGGCCGATGCGGTGGACGGGCAGGTCGCCGAGTTCCCAGGTGCCCGCGGCGTCCGCGGTGATCGTTTCGGAGGTCATCGGCGGAGTCTCGCACACCCGCGTGCCGCGGTCCCGTGCGCCGTACGGGCGGATGTCAGGGATATGTGTGGGTGTTCAGCGCGTCGACGGCGGACGCCGGGTTGCCCAGGTCGTAGCGGTCCACGGCGAGGAAGTTGGGCTTCTTGCGTGCGGCGGGCTCGCAGAACCGCTGGGCGCGGTCGGCGAGTTTGGTGTTGTCGGTCTGTGCCGTGGCGGCGATCGTGCTGTCGCGGAAGTGGTTCATCACGAACAGCGGCCGGAAGCCCGGTTCGGTGTGCGTCAGCGGGATGTTGAGGTCGGCACCGTACCAGCGGCTGTGGCAGGACCAGTCGGACGCGCCGAGGCCCGGCCCCATCGACCAGTGGTTCTCGACCGTCCACTCGCGCTGGTACATCACGCCGAAGCCGTCCCGGGCCAGGCCCGCGGCCTCGTCGGCGGAGCGGCTGTGGTCGGTGAGGATCAGCAGCCGGTCGTTCGCCGCGATCAGATCGGTCATCCTGGGCCAGCCGCCGTTGCGCACTCCGGTCCGGTCGGGCCGGTAGAGCACGTCGGACAGGCCCCGGACGCGGGCGAGTTCGGCGCGCAGGACGCCCGGATCGACGTAGTCCTCCAGGAACACGGTGACGAACTGGTCGGGGTGCGCCTCCAGGAAGTCCACCATGCGCTGGAGGTCCACCCACAGGGCGACCGGCCTGCTGACCAGGGTGCAGCTGTTGTGGCAGAGGATCGCGCCGTCCGGGGTCTGGTGGATGTCCAGCATGAACCCCCGTACTCCGTCGGCGAGTTGCTGGTTGATGCCACGGCTCTGGTTGGGGAAGAGGTTGACGAACGGCGGGGCGAAGCCGCCGTCGACTCCGTTGGCGTAGGCGTTGTGGGCGGTGAGGAAGGTGACCTGATCGAGGGTGCGCCGGTCCGCCGGCGGCATGGGCCGGGTGTTCGGTGTCACCGGGGTGAGGTACCAGCGGGCCGGATCGCCCGCGGACCCGATGGCCAACGGGGCCGGGTAGTTGGCGCCGGACGGCTTGGCGGCGACGGTCAAATAGCGTTCGGTGCCGGGTGACTTGAGCGTGTACTGGTCGTCCCCGGCCGGTGCGATCTCCCAGGCCGCCTCCGTGTCGGTACAGGCGACGGTGCGCGCCTGGTCGCCCGAACGGCCGAGGCAGGTCCCGGTCAGATCGGCGTTCTCCAGGACGTACGACGGCCCGTTCGCCCTCAGGTTCCACTGCTGGTGGTCCTCGTCGCCCCTGGGGTTGTGCTGTTCCACGGCGCCGGCACCGGCGGCCGCCGCGGCCAGACCGGTCGTGACGCTCTGGACGTAGTACGCCCCGGCGGCCGGAGCCTGTGCCGTGGCGCTCGCTGGAACGGGGGGCGCCACGGCGGCGGCGAGCGCCGCGGTCGTGGCGAGCAGCGCGTGGGGGGTGCGCATGGCGGTGTGCCCTTCGTCCGGACGGTGGCCGTACCCCGGGGGAGCGCCCCGGCGGCCGAGGACACCGTCGGCCAGGATGGTCAGGTGCATGACACCACGCGCGGCGGCCGGACGTCAGCGGAACCGGTCGGCATCCGGCGCGACGTCGAGGGCCCGTCGAGCACGGCCGCACCCCCGCGAGGCCGGACGGAGCCGGTCCTCGTGCGCATGCGCCGGTGGTACCGGGCACGGTGTGGGGGGCGGCCGCGGTGGGGGGTTGGGGGCACTCAACCGCAAGGGCCTGTACCAGTCAAGGGTATAGACCAGTCAAATCCCTTGCTCCGGCGGGCCGGAGACGGCGCGGCCGTACTCGGCGCCGGCCTCGACGACGCATGCGCCGGGCATCAGTCCCCGGCCGGATGCAGGAACGGCCGCACCTCGATGGGGAGGGTGGTGGCCAGTCCTGCCTTCCGGCCCCATTCCAGGGCCGCGTCCAGGTCGGGCGCCTTGATGAGGCACAGGCCGCCCAGGTACTCGTCACCCTGGGTGTAGGGGCCGTCGGTGACCCGCACCTCACCGCCCCGGGGACGCAGGACGACGGCGGTCTCCGGGCCGTGCAGCCCGCCGGCGAAGACCCAGGCGCCCGCCTCGCGCAGCTCCTGGTGGAAGCCCTCGACGTCGCGCATGATCCGCGCGAGCGCCTCGGCCGAGGGCGGCTCGCCCTCGGCCGGCTGGATCACGCTGAGCAGGTAGTACTTCATGACGTTCTCCTTGGCGTCGTGCCGTCGTCCCACCTCGTACACGAACGGCGGGCCACCGCACCGGCACCTCGCCCGACGGCCTCGGCGGAATCCTTTCCCCGGCCATCGCGGTGCGGCAGCCCCGGCCACGCGATCGGCCCACGGAAAGCACCGGACACGCATCCGCGAGAGCCGTCCCGGTGGAAGTCATGTGGAGGTGATCCGGAGCGTCACAAGGCACTGACACACGAGGGACGGAGACCGATGAACGGTGAGGACACGGGCGACGGGCCGCGCTGCCTGGTGACGGGCGCCACGGGGTACATCGGCGGCCGGCTGGTCCCCGAGCTGCTCGACGCCGGCCACCGGGTGCGCTGCCTGGCCCGCTCCCCCGGCAAGCTGCGCGACCATCCGTGGGCGGCTCGCACGGAGGTGGTGCGCGGGGACGTCACCGACCCGGAGTCGGTCGCCGCGGCCCTGCGGGACGTCGACGTCGCCTACTACCTGGTGCACGCCCTCGGCACCGGCAAGAACTTCGAGGAGACCGACCGCCGGGCCGCGCGTGTCTTCGGGGAACGGGCCCGGGCCGCGGGCGTGCGGCGCGTCGTCTACCTCGGCGGCCTGACCCCCACGGGCGTGCCGCGGCGGGAGCTGTCCCCGCATCTGCGCTCCCGTGCGGAGGTCGGCCGCATCCTGCTGGCCTCGGGTGTGCCGACCACCGTCCTGCGCGCCGCCGTCATCATCGGCTCCGGCTCCGCCTCCTTCGAGATGCTGCGCTACCTCACCGAGCGCCTGCCCGTGATGGTCACCCCCAGCTGGGTGGGCACCCGCATCCAGCCGATCGCCGTGCGCGACGTGCTGCGCATCCTGGTGGGCAGCGCGCGGATGCCCGCCGACGTGAACCGGGCCTTCGACATCGGCGGGCCGGACGTCCTGACGTACCGGGACATGATGCTGCGGTACGCGGCGGTGGCGGGCCTGCCCCGCCGGGTCATCGTCCCCGTCCCGGTGCTCACCCCCCGTCTGTCCAGTCACTGGATCGGCCTGGTCACCCCCGTACCGGCGGCCATCGCGCGGCCGCTCGCCGAGTCGCTGCGCCACGAGGTGGTCTGCCGCGAACACGACATCCTGCGGTACGTGCCCGACCCTCCCGGGCATCCGATCGGCTTCGACGAGGCGGTGCGGCTGGCCCTGCGCCGGGTCCGCGACGCGCAGGTGACGACCCGGTGGTCGTCCGCCTCGGTGCCCGGCGCGCCCAGCGATCCCCTGCCCACCGACCCCGACTGGGCCGGCGGCAGTCTCTACACGGACCGGCGGGAACGCACGGTGGACGCCCCGCCCGAGGCCCTGTGGCGGGTCGTCGAGGGCATCGGCGGCGACCACGGCTGGTACTCCTTCCCCCTCGCCTGGGCACTGCGCGGCGGCCTCGACCGGCTGGCGGGCGGTGTCGGGCTGCGCCGCGGCCGCCGTGACGCGCAGCGGCTGCGGGCCGGGGACTCGCTCGACTTCTGGCGCGTGGAGGAGATCGAGCCGGGACGGCTGCTCCGGCTGCGGGCCGAGATGCGGCTGCCGGGGCTGGCCTGGCTGGAGATGGGCGTCGGCACCGACGCCCGGGGCCGCACGCTGTACCGCCAGCGCGCGGTGTTCTATCCGCACGGGCTGCTGGGGCACGCCTACTGGTGGAGTGTCTCGCCCTTCCACGCGCTCGTGTTCGGCGGGATGGCCCGCAACATCGCCGGCGCGGCGGCCGAGCAGGCCCGGCTCACCCGGGCGGGGGAACGCACCTCCGTGCGCTGACCCCCGCATCCGCCGGACGCCCCGCGCCCGAAACGATCCGAGCGATCCGGAGCGATCCGTCCGGCCTTCCCGTCCCCTCCACGGAGACCCCACATGAACGTCTCGGTCGTCCTGTTCACCGCCGACCTGCGGGTGCACGACCACCCGCCGCTGCGCGCCGCCCTCGACGGCTCCCGGCACGTCGTCCCGCTGTTCGTCCGCGACCGGGCCGTGGACGCGGCCGGCTTCGCCGCCCCGAACCGGCTGGCGTTCCTCGCCGACTGCCTCCACGGCCTCGACGCGGAACTGCGCCGGCGCGGCGGCCGGCTGGTCGTCCGCGGCGGCGACCTCGTGGACCAGGTGTGCGAGGTGGCCCGCGAGGCGGACGCCGACGAGGTCCACATGGCGTCCGACGTCAGCGGCTTCGCCCACCGCCGCGAGGAGCGCCTGCGGCGCGCGTTGGAGGCGGACGGACGCCGGCTGCACGTGCACGACACAGTGACCACGGCGGTCACGCCCGGCGCGCTGACACCGTCCTCCTCGGACCACTTCGCCGTCTTCACTCCCTACTTCCGGCAGTGGTCGGCACAGCGCCTGCGCGCTCCGCTCGGCGCCCCCCGCACCGTCCGCGTGCCGGACGGCGTCGCCTCCGAGGAGCTGCCTTCCCGGCCGGCCGCCGCGGACCTGTCGGCGGGACTGGCGCCGGGCGGCGAGGCGGAGGGCCGCAAGCGGTTGGCGGCCTGGCTGCGCTCCGGCGTCGGCGCCTACGAGGAGCGCCACGACGACCTGGCCGGCGACGCCACGTCCCGGCTCTCCCCGCACCTGCATTTCGGCACCCTCTCCCCGGTCGAGCTCGTGCAGCGGGCGCGCGGCGCGGGCGGTCCGGGCGCGGAGGCCTTCGTACGGCAGGTCGCCTGGCGCGACTTCCACCGCCAGGTGCTGGCGGCGCGGCCCGCCGCGGCGAGCGCCGACTACCGCACGAAGCACGACCGGTGGCGGTCCGAGCGGTCCGCGCGCGAGGACGTCGAGGCGTGGCGGGAGGGCCGCACCGGCTACCCGATCGTCGACGCGGCCATGCGCCAGCTGCTGCACGAGGGCTGGATGCACAACCGGGGCCGCCTGCTGACCGCGAGCTTCCTCACCAAGACCCTGTACGTCGACTGGCGGGTGGGCGCGCGGCACTTCCTGCGGTACCTGGTCGACGGCGACATCGCCAACAACCAGCTCAACTGGCAGTGGATGGCGGGCACCGGCACGGACACCCGGCCCAGCCGGGTGCTCAACCCCGTCACCCAGGCCAAGCGGTACGACCCCGACGGCACGTACGTACGCCGCTGGGTTCCCGAACTCGCCGGACTGGACGGGCCGGCCGTGCACGAGCCGTGGAAGCTCCGGGGTCCGGCGCGGGCCGCCCTCGACTACCCGGACCCGGTCGTGGAACTGTCCGAGGGGCTGGCCCGCTTCAAGCGTGCCCGCGGACGCGAGTGAGGATCCGCGGGCCCCCCGAAAACGACGCAGCATCGATGCAAGTTGAGAACGACGCGCCGGGGATCACACGATGGCGGCACGGGGGCGAGCCCCGGGAACCGTCACAGGAGCCGTCGTCATGACACCGCATCCGACCTCCGTCCCGACCGGCACCGCGCGTCCCGCTGCCGCTGCCGCGTCGGCTTCCGCTTGCCCTTGCCCTTGCCCTTGCGCTGCGGACCGTCTCGCGGAAGTGTCCGCGCGGGAGCCCGACGAGGAGCTCGCGCGCGGCCTGGTGGCGGGCGACGACGCCTGCCTGGCCGCCGCCTACCACCGCTGGTCGGCCCTGGTCCACACGCTGGCCTGGCGGTCCCTGGGGGACCCCAAGGAGGCGGAGGACGTGACCCAGCAGGTCTTCCTCGGTGTCTGGCGGGGCAGGCACGGCTACCGGCCCGAACGCGGCCCGCTCGCCGGGTGGATCGTCGGCATCACCCGGCGCAGGATCGCCGACGCGCTGTCCGCCCGGACCCGTCGCGGGGAGCTGGTCGCGGCCGCCGGGGCGGCCCTGGGCACCGCCGATCCGTCCTGCGGCCGGCCGGAGGCCGCCCTGGACCGCGTGCTGGTCCGGTACGAGCTGGACCGACTCCCGACCGCTCAGCGGCGCGTGCTGCGCCTGGCCTTCTTCGAGGACCTGACCCAGACGCAGATCGCGGCGCGCACGGGCTGGCCGCTGGGCACCGTCAAGAGTCACGCCCGCCGGGGCCTGCACCAGTTGCGCCGCCGCCTGGAGCAGCAGGCGTGCGGTGAGGACCGGCATGCGATGCACGAACGGTGCGAGAAGTCCGGTCCGGTCCGCAAGTGAGCGGACCGGCTCTCCCCGGGTCAGTGACCGGGCACCAGCCAGGGGTCCTGGGGAAGCGGACTGCCGGTCTCCACGAGGGACTTGAGATTGGACAGGACCGCCGGCCAGCCGCCCGAGACGTCGGCGAGTTCGCCCTCGTCGTTGAGGTCCTCGTGGGTGACGGTGAGGCGGACGATGTCCCCGTGCGGCCGGATGTCGAAGGTGACCCGGGAGTGCCTGTCCGGCCGCTCCGCGTCCTCGGGCGCGGCCCAGGTCGTCACCAGGCGGGTGGGGCGGTCGGCCTCGACCACCGTGCCGACCACGTCGGCGACGCCCGAACCGTCGGTGCGGACATGCTCCCAGCGGGAGCCGGGCCGCCAGTCCGAGACATTGCTGTGGCCCCAGTACACGGCGGTCAGATCGGCGTCCGTGAGGGCGTCCCAGGCCGTTTCGGGCGTGCTCTCCATATAGATGACGTACACATAGCTCGGCGGGTCGGCCATGGCTTCCTCGGCTCATCGCTTCACGGCGCCCAACACCCTCGGACGCGGGCGCTCGAACTTGTCGATCCACCGCTCCTGGATCCCGTGGAGCGGGACCGGATCGAGGTAGTGCAGCTTCTCCCGCCCCCCTGCGGGTCTCGTCGGCGAGTGCCTTGGAGACCCTGTCCATCCCCGAGTCACCCGCGTGATCCCCCACTCCAGTTGCGCAGGCAGTCACCTGCACGTCAAGCCGGGGCGGTGGAACCGATCGGTGTGGCTCCGGTTCCAGCGGGCATTCGAAGGGCGCGGGGGTCACGAAGCAGAGGGGCGGAAGATGGAGATCACGGGCATCATCAGTGCCATCGTCATCGGCTTGATCATCGGTGTCCTGGGACGGCTCGTCGTTCCCGGCCGCCAGCACATAGGCGTTCTCTGGACGATCCTCATCGGCATCGTGGCCGCCCTGGTCGGCGCGGCGATCGCCTCCGCGCTCGGTGTCGCCGACACCAAGGGGGTCGACTGGATCGAGTGGCTCATCCAGATCGCCCTCGCCGCGGTGGGTGTCACCGCGCTGGACCGGGCGAAGGCGGGTCACCGCTGAGCCGGCGACCCCGCTCGGACCGGGAGACGGCTCACGGCTCGTACACGTACGGCGTCGTGGTGGTCAGCGCGACGAAGCCGAGGCGTTCGAGGATGGGGCGGCTCTGGCTGGAGGCGTCGACCTGGAGGTAGCGGTAGCCGCGGTCGGCGGCGGCACGGGCGCGGTGGGCGACGAGGGCGCGATAGATGCCGCGGCCCCGCCAGCCCTCCGCGGTACCGCCGCCCCACAGGCCCGCGAACGGTGTCCCGGGCACCAGCTCCATGCGCGCCGCGCTCACCGGCACGTCACCGGCGAGGGCGACGACGGCGACGAGCGTGTCCGGCTCGGCGGCGAGCCGGTCGAGGAGGCGGTGGCGCAGACGGGAGCCGTCCGTACCGAACGCCTGCTCGTGCACGCCGACCAGCAGGTCGACACCCGCCTCGTCGGTGACCGTGCGCAGGCGAACGCCCTCGGGCGGCTCGCCGTCGAGGTGCAGATCGGCGATCTCGCCGACCATCAGCGTCTCCCGCGGCTCGGGGGCGAAGCCGGCGGCCAGCAGACGCCGCCCGAGGTCCGCGGGGCAATCGTGCCCGTACACCTTCCACTCGAAGGCGAGGCCGGACTCACCGTAGCGGGCCGTCTGCTCGGCGATCGCGGCGTCCACGGAGGCCGCGTCGAGGTCCGACCACAGCACGCCGTTCCAGTCCTGCTCCGAGCCGACCTGGCGCACCACCTTCCCGGCGCGCTCCACGCGCATGCCGGGGCCGTCGGGGCGAGCGCCCTCGCGCAGGTCCCGGTCGTACAGGGCGAGTACCGCAGCGTGATCCATACCCCGACTGGAACAGACCGCGGACGTCCACGGCAACAGGTTTTCGGTGCGGGACCCGCGCCCCGGGGGCCGCACCGGGCGGAGGCCCACCGGCCAGGTCCGGTGGGCCTGCGCCGCGGTCGCGGGCCGCTTCAGCGGTACGCGCCGGGCCGGAGACGCCGATACAGGACGGCTCCGCCGAGCACCAGGGCCGCCCCCGCGGCCACCACCGGCACGGTCTGATCCGCGCCGGTGTGGGCGAGCGTCGCCTGCGCCTGGGGCACGGCCGCGGGCTCGATGTCGGTCACGGGCCTCGGCTGCTGCTGCGGCTCGGACCGCACGGGCGGCGCGGGCGTCGGGGCGACGTGGTGCCCCGGGGTGTTCGTCGACGTGTTGCCGGAGGCCGCGTTGCCGATGCCCCCCACGTTCACGCTGTTGCCGGTGACATTCACCGGAACGTGCACGGGCAGCTGGATGGTGTTGCCGGAGACCACACCCGGGGAATCCTCTGTGCTCGCCTGTGCCGCCGCACCGTCGGCTGCCGGCGTCCGGTCCCCGTCGGACGCGTTGGCGCACCGGTTGCCCGCCGCGGGGTTGAGAAGCCCCACCACGTCCACGGTGTTCCCGCACACGTTCACCGGAACGTCCACCGGCAGCTGGATGGTGTTGCCGGAGAGCACACCGGGTGAGCCGGCCGCGACACCCTCCGCCGCGGCGCCGTCCGCCGCGAAGGCGGACACCGGCATGGCCATCGCCATCGCACCGGAGGCGGCGGCCACGGCGATCACACTGTTCCGGGTGACCCGTTTCATAGGTTCCCTGCCTTCCAGACATGGTCGCGGGCGCTCACCCGCACCCCGTAAAACGCTGGTGAAGGATTCGGGGTTATGGCCTGTCGTCCTTTCACCCCATCGGGGGGCCTGTTATCGAACGATGCACGAAGCCGCCGGCGCCGGGCGGCGGGTCCCGGTGCGGCGACCGTGCGGCCGGCCGCCGGGAGGCGGCGTTCGGAGGGGCCGCCTAGGGTGGGCGAAGGCCTGTTCCCGGTCCGCGGCGGAGCGTTGCTGGAGGCGTCCATGCCGGCCAAACTGCCGACGCGGCGCACGGCCCGGCGCGGCGCGTGCGTCGGGGCCGTCACCCTCGTCGTCCTCGGCGCGGGACTGCCCGCGGGGGCCGGCAGCGACACGCCAGGTGGCCTGAGCCGGTTCTACCGCCAGAAGGTGACGTGGTCGGCGTGCGAGGCGGGCGCCCCGCCGGACCTGCAGTGCGGCAAGGTCACCGTGCCCCTCGACTACGCGCACCCCGGCGCCGGCACCCTCGACCTCGCCCTGGCCCGCTACCGGGCCACCGGCCCCTCCCGGGGCTCGGTGCTGCTCGACTTCGGCGGCCCCGGCGTCGCGGGCGTGCCCGGACTGACCACCGACGGCAGACGGTTCATGGACCTGACCAACGGTTACGACGTGGTCGCGTTCGACCCGCGGGGCGTCGGCAGGTCCTCTCCGGTCGGCTGCGGCCTGGGCACGGACGACCGGGCCGCACGGACGACCGGCGGGAACGCGAACCTCGGCGACCCGAAGGCCGCCCGCGAGAAAATCACGGCGTGGCAGCGGATGGCCGCCGAGTGTGCCCGGCGCTCGGGCCCGGTCCAGGCGCACATGGGCACCGTCGACGCGGCCCGGGACCTGGACGTGATCCGTCAGGCGCTCGGCGACGACCGGCTCGACTACCTGGGCTTCTCCTACGGGACCCGGCTCGGCGCGGTGTACTCGGCGCTGTTCCCCGGCAAGGTCGGCAGGATGGCCCTCGACGGGGTCGACACCCTGACCGAGCCACTGGCGGAGCAGGGGCTGGTCGCCGCCGAGGCGCAGCAGACGGCGCTCGACGACTTCCTCGACTGGTGCGTACAGGACCTCGCCTGCCCGCTGGGCGACGACCGCCGCGCGGCCGGTGACCAGATGGTCCAGCTCGTCCGCTCCCTCGACGCGAACCCGGTGCCGAACGGGTTCGGCGGCCGGCTGTCGGGCCAGGACCTCGCCCGGGCGGTCGGGCAGGCCCTCTACAGCAGGCGGTTGTGGCCCACCCTGGAACGGGCGATGGACTCCCTGGTGGAGGACGGCGACACGCACGGCATCGAGGCCTTCACCCTGGGGGGCGGCACCCTGCCGGGACGGCGGAGCGCGCCGCGTCCGGCGGACGGTGGTCTGGTCGGCTCCGCCGGGATACCGCCGGACAACCAGCCCGCCGCGACCATGGCGGTCAACTGCGCCGACGATCCCGACCGGCCCGGTGCCGCGCAGCTCACCAGGGACCTCGGCCGGCTGAGCGCCGAGTACGAGCAGGCCTCGCCGGTCTTCGGCCGCGCCCGGCTGAACGAGCTCCTGATGTGCTACGGCCGTCCCAAGGGCACCGCCTTCATCCGCGAGAAGGTGAAGAACGTCGACACGGCGAGGATGCTGCTGGTCGGTACCCGCGGCGACCCGGCGACCCCGTACCGCTGGACGCTGGAGACGGCACGGCGGCTCGGCCCGTCCGCCGTGGTGCTCGACAACCGGGCCGACGGGCACACCGGGTACCTGTCCTCCCGGTGCGTGCACAAGAAGGTGAACGACTTCCTGCTGTACGGCTCCCTGCCGGCCGACGGCAGCTCGTGCGGCGCGGACCGGGAGCCGGACGCGAGCGGCTGACCGGGCTCAGCCGGTGACGATCCGGGGCTGGTACAGGTCCAGCCAGACGGCCAGGTCGAGGGTCCGCTCCAGGCCGCGTCGCGCCGCCTGGTTGCCGCCGAGGGGGGTGTCGCTGTGCGCGAGGCGGCGCAGCCTTTCCTGATCCACGAGGTCGAAGACCGGGTGCCCCGGCCGGCCGAGCAGGTCCTTGGCATGATCCTGGAGGGCGAGGGCGTACTTGGGGTCCTGGGTGGACGGGTAGGGGCTCTTGACCCTGTCGTAGACGGACTTGGGCAGCAGGTCCGCGGTCGCCTCCCGCAGCAGGCTCTTCTCCCGGCCGTCGAAGGACTTCAGGGCCCAGGGCGCGTTGTAGACGTACTCGACCAGGCGGTGGTCGCAGTAGGGGACGCGGACCTCCAGGCCGACCGCCATGCTCATCCGGTCCTTGCGGTCGAGCAGGGCCCGGACGAAGCGGGTCAGGTGGAGGTGGCAGATCTGCCGCATCCGGAACTCGAAGTCGCTCTCGCCGTCGAGGCGGCTGACGGCGGCGATGGCGGTGCGGTAGCCGTCGGCGACGTAGGCGGGCAGGTCGAGGGCCCGGGCGAGGTCGGGGCGCAGGACACCGGCGTCGTCGCCGAAGTCGCGCTGGAAGCGCACCAGCCAGGGGAAGGTGTCGGCGCGGCGCGCCTCCTCGTCGAAGAAGTGCTGGTAGCCGCCGAAGACCTCGTCGGCGGACTCGCCGGACAGGGCGACGGTGGAGTGGTCCCGGATGCTGCGGAACAGCAGGTACAGGGAGGAGTCCATGTCGCCGAAGCCCATCGGCAGGTCGCGGGCGTGGACCACCTTCCGGCGGATCTCCGGGTCGGCGAGGGTGTGCGCGTCGAGCACGATGTCCTGGTGGTCGGTGTCGGCGGCGCGCGCCACGTCGTGCACGAACGGCGTGTCGGGGGTGGCGCGCAGGTCGTCCGCGACGAAGTGGTCGCTCTGTCCGACGAAGTCGACGGCGAAGCTGCGCACCTTCTCGCCCTGCTCGGCCAGGCGGCGGGCGGCCAGCGCGGTCATGGCGGAGGAGTCCAGGCCGCCGGAGAGCAGGGTGCAGCGGGGTACGTCGGCCACGAGCTGGCGGCGCACGATGTCGTCCAGCAGGGTGCGCACCGTGGCGACGGTGGTGTCGCGGTCGTCGGGGTGGGGCAGGGTCCGCAGCCGCCAGTAGACGCGGGTGCGCAGGCCGGTGCGGCCGACGGTGACGACGGTTCCGGGCTCGACCTCGCGCATGCCGTCCCAGACGGCGTGGCCCGGGGTCTTGACGAAGGTGAACAGCTCGCGCAGGCCGTCCAGGGTGACCCGGGGTCGGACCATGGGGTTGGCGAGGACGGCCTTGGGCTCGGAGCCGAAGAGGACGCCGTCGGGGGTGGGGTGGTAGTAGAAGGGCTTGATGCCCATCCGGTCGCGGATCATGACGAGTTCGTCGTGGCGGCCGTCCCAGATCGCGAAGGCGTACATGCCGTTGAGGCGCTCGGCGACGGCGTCGCCCCACTCCAGGTAGCCGCGCAGGACGACCTCGGTGTCGGAGTCGGTGGTGAAGCGGTGGCCGCGCGCGGCCAGTTCGGCGCGCAGCTCGGTGAAGTTGTAGGCCTCGCCGGAGTAGACGAGCGCCACCGTGCCGTCGGGGGTACCGGCGGTCATGGGCTGCCGGCCGCCGGGCAGGTCGATGATCGCGAGCCTGCGGTGCCCGAGAGCCGCCGGTCCCTCGGTCCAGGTGCCGCGGTCGTCGGGGCCGCGGCAGGCCATCGTCTCGGTCATGGCTCGCAGGGTCGCGGCCTCGGCGCGCAGATCGCGGTCGTAGGAGACCCAGCCGGTGATGCCGCACATCCGCTACCTCCTGTCCTCCGGCCCGCCGGAAGGGATCGCTCACCGGCACCGAGCCGGGTGAGCGCCCGACGCCCGGGCGAACCAGTTGCATCGAGCATCTATATGACGAGCGTGTGCCACCGGGGCGGTGGCGGTCAACGCGGCCGTCACCCGGTTGCCACCGTGACCCGCTCGTTCCGGCCGCACTGTGCTCCCGGAACATCACGGAAGGGGCCTCGCACCAGGGGCGGAGCACCGGGAACCGGCCAAGGGCAAAGACTTCTCCAATGCGCGCGAACGGGGCGGCGCCGGCCCGGGCGGCCCACATGCCGGACGGCCTCGGGCGGGGCACGCCGCGGGCCCTGCGGCGCCTCCGGCGCCCTACCATCGAAAGACCCCGCGCGCGAGCCGAGTTGCCCCGAATGCCTGAAGTGCGAATCGGACCTATCGTGCTGTCATGGAGCACGAGCTGAGTCCCTCGATCCTCACCGAGCTGCGGCGTCCGCGCCCCTACCCGGCGGTGTCGGTGCTGACGCCGACACACCGCCGCGAGCCCGACAACGCGCAGGATCCGGTCCGGCTGCGCAACGTCGTGGCCGAGGCCAAGCGGCAGCTGGAGACCAACCCTCAGGTCACCCGGGAGCAGCGCAACGACGTCGTCCGGCAGCTCGACCAGGCCCTCGCCGAGGTGGACCTGACGTACGCCGAGGACGGACTGGCGATCTTCGCGGCCCCGGGCGAGCACCAGGTGTGGTCACTGTCCCGTACCGTCCCGGAGCGCGTGGTCCTCTCGGACACCTTCCTGACCCGCAACCTGGTCTCCGCGCGGACCGCCGAGCGCCCGTTCTGGATACTGTCCGTCTCCGCGGACCGCGTGACGCTGTGGACCGGCGGCGTCGACCGCGTCACGGAGGACCACACCGGCGGCTTCCCGCTGACCAGGAAACTCGTCGAGAACTTCGACGCCGAACGCCGGATGCAGATCGGCGACGCGCCGAGCACGTTCCGGGACCAGAGCACCCGCCAGTTCCTGCGGGAGGCGGACAGCGCGATGAGCGCGGTCCTGCGGGAGCATCCGCGCCGGCTGTACATCACGGGCGAGCCGGCCGCGCTGTCCGCCCTGGAGGAGGTCGGCAGCGTCGCCAAGTGCGCGGTGCCCGTCCAGCACGGCGGCCTGGCGCACGCCACCCCCGAGGCCGTCTGGCGGGCCATCGGGCCCGTGCACGGCGAGGAGACGCGGGGCGACACAGAGGCGGTGGCCCGGGAACTGGAGGGGGCCCGTGGGCGCAAGGAGTACGCGGCCGGTGTCGACGAGGTCTGGCAGACCGCGCGGGAGGGCCGGATCCGGCTGCTGGCCGTCGAGGAGAACTACCGCGTGACGGTGCGCGACTCCGCCGGCGGCCATCTGGTTCCGGCGGAGAGCGAGGAGCCGGGCGCCCGCGAGGACATCGTGGACGAGATCGTCGAGCAGTGCCTGGAGACGGGCGCCGACGTGCGCTTCGTCCCCGACGGCACCCTGGGCGACGCGCAGGGGATCGCCGGAGTGCTGCGCTACTGACGCCGGACGCGGGCACGGCCGTGCCGGGCACCGGGGCCCCTCCGGGGAGGCCCGGCGGCGCCCGGCGCGGCGGGGCCGCCGGGTCAGACCGTGCCGAAGAGGGTGCTCAGACCGCGGTCGACGGCCGTGGCGAGGTCCTCCTGGCCGGCTGCGACCACCGCGTAGCTGCGCAGCAGGAAGCGGCGCAGCGCCGGGGTCTCGAACTGGAGCAGGGCCAGGCCGGAGGGCGAGTGCAGTTCCAGCACCGTACGGGCCCCTCCGCACGGCCACAGGTGCACGTCCCCGGCCCCGGCCTGTCCTTCGAGTCCTTCCTCCAGCAGGGCACGGGCGAAGGTCCACGAGACCGCCGCGCCGTCGAGGGAGGCCTCGGGCGGGAAGTCCACGTGCACGGCCAGCGGGTCGGTGGAGACGTAGCGCAGGGTGGCGGGCACGGGGAGTTCCCGCCCGTCCGCGGTGATCAGGCGGGCGCGGGCGGGCTGCTCGAGAGTGGTGTCCATGATCGGTCTCCCCTGCGGGTCGTCAGGTCGGCCGGTTGTGCCGTTGTCCTTAGGAGCCCGAAGGGGCCGTTCGCATTACGCATGACCCCCCACCAATCCATGTGACCTGCGTCACTCCTTCGACGATCGACCTCGGGCGGTCGACCGGGAGGGAACACACGACCGTAGAACACACGCTTGGACGTCCGGGTACCACCTCCGGACGACCGCCAAATCACGTACGTCGTCTACGTCTTGGCCACCGGGGCGGCTACGCCGAAAGTGCCGGTCAGTCGCCACGGGAAGACTGTGGCATATGCCAGGTGCACCCTCGCATCGCGTCTTGCCAAATGCCTTACGGGGCGCCGTCGGCTGTGCAACAGTCATAGCGGTCCCTCCCACCGCCTCGGCCGTACCGTCCCCGTATCGGAGTGCGCCATGCCGCCCCACGTGTCCGCGGACCGCTCCCCCGCCCAGCCACCAAGGGGCGGGCCGGTCGACGCGCTCATCTCACAGGCGCGCCGGCTCAGGGGCGAGGTGGACGCCGTACGGCGGGACGCGGGGGGCGACGCCTCGGATCCGCGGGGCCGGTGGGAGCGTGCGCTGTGCGATCTGGCGCTGCGCCAACTCAACGATCTGGACGAACACCTGGCGCAGTTACGGGACGGCCCGCCACCGGTGCCCGCGGCACCGGCGGCCGAACCCGGCACACCGGCCGTCCCGTCGCGCGGTCCGCTGCTCAGCCGGGTCGGCAGCGCCGAGTGGAACCTGCTGACGGACGAGGCCGCCTGGTCGGGCGAGCTGTTCCTGATCCTCGGCCGCGACCCCGCCGTTCCCCCGCTCACCCTCGACGAGCTGCCCTCCGTGGTGCTGGAGGAGGACCGGCCCCGGCTGACCGCCATGGTCACCGACTGCCTGGTCGACGCCAGGCCGATCGACGGGGAGTTCCGCATCGTGCGGCCCGACGGAGCCGTCCGCGCGGTGCACATGATGGGCGAGCCCGTGCTCGACGCCGACGGCGGCACCACCTCGATGTGGGCGGTGCTGCGGGACGTCAGCGAACTGCGGCTCAGTCAGTCGGCGGTGCGCGAGACCCGTGACTCGCTGCACCGCCACCGGCGTCGCACGCAGCCAGAGCACCGGCTCGCGGTCGAGCCGCAGGAAGCCGCGCTCCCCCCGTGGCGCGGCTCCCTGCGGCTCCCGCGCCGGGGCCGCCCGAGGCTCGACCTGGCCGCCCACCACCTGCCGTCCTCGACCGGCACGCCGATCGGGGCCGACTGGTACGACGCGCTGGAGCTGTCCGACGGCGACACCCTGCTCAGCGTCGGCGGACTCACCGGCCGCGGGCCGGGGGTGGCCTCGGGCACGGCGCTGCTGCTGGGTGCCCTGCGCGGCATGGCGATGGCGGGGGCCCGGCCGGGCCAGCTGATGACCTGGCTCGACCAACTGCTGGACGCCACCGTGCAGCCGGCTCTGGGCAGCGCCGTCTGCTGCCGTTACCGGCCCGCCACCCGCACCCTGACCTGGGCGCGGGCAGGACACCCCGCCCCGCTGCTGTTCCGCGGCGGGACGGGGCGGATCCTGGACGCCCCGGACGGCGTCCTGCTCGGCGCCGCTCCGGGAGCCTCCTACGGGCAGGCCGAGGAGACCCTGGAGACGGGCGACCTGCTCCTGCTGCACACCGACGGACTGGTGCCGCGACGGGAGTCTGCGCGCTCCAGCGCAGCCGAGACCGAGGGACGCACGGCCACCGCACACCGTCTGCTCGACCTGGCCCCGCGGTTCGCCGCGGCGCGCCGCGCGCAGGAGTGCGTACGGACGGTCGTGGAGGAGTTCGGCGGAACCGGGCGCGAGGACGACGCCTGCGTGCTGATCGCCCGAGTGACGTCGTAGCCCGCGTACGGAACCGGGACCCTACGCCGGTGCGCTGCCGGTGTTCCTGCCCTTCGGCTTGGGAAGGGCCAACCGGATCTCCTCCCGCAACTCGCCGACCTTCGGATAGGTGGCGTACTCGGCGGTGAGCCGGTACATCTCGCGCAGCCGGTCCCAGGTGCGGCGGGAGGAGTTCGATCCCATCGCCATCAGAGCCAGCCGTGCGTACCGGTCCGCCTGCTCGGGGTCGTCCGCGATGAAGCAGGCGGAGGCCATGGACAGATGGTCGAAGATCTTCGACCGCTCGCGTCCGTCGACGCGCAGGGCCAGGGCCTTCTCCGCGTAGTGCTGGGCGTGCGCGGCCGCGTTCGGGTCGTGCTCCGCCAGCGTGCGGTACGCGAGCGCCGTCATGCCGTACAGATCCTCGTCCTTGAAGGTCTGCATCCAGTCGAGCGGCTCCGCGTTGCCGGTGTCCGAGACGAAGAGGTCCTCCGCCTGTCCGAGGGTGCGGCGCATCGCCTGGCCCTTGCCCATCGAGGCCTGCGCCCACGCCTCGATGGTGTGGAACATCGCCTTGGTGCGCGGCTGGAGGCGGTCGCCCGCGCCGGAGTGGGCGAGCTTCATCAGGTCCAGCGCGTCGTCGGGCCGGCCCAGGTGCACCATCTGGCGCGCCGCGCGGGACAGCGCCTCCCCGGCGCGCGGCCGGTCGCCGCCCTCCCTGGCGGCGTGGGCGGCGATGACGAAGTACTTCTGGGCGGTGGGTTCCAGGCCGACGTCGTGGGACATCCAGCCGGCGAGGACCGAGAGGTTGGCGGCGACGCCCCACAGGCGCCGCTGGAGATGGGGTGGGTGGCGGTAGGCGAGCATGCCGCCCACCTCGTTGAGCTGGCCGACCACCGCCTTGCGTTGCAGTCCGCCGCCGCGGGCGGCGTCCCAGGCTCGGAACACCTCCACCGAGCGTTCGAGTTCCTCGATCTCCTGCGACCCGATGGGGGCGGCGTCGTAGCGGTCGAACCCAGCGGGGTCGGCGTGCAGGGGATGGTCGAGGGCGGGGGTTTCGGTCTTGAGTGTCGGATCGGATTGCAGCCAGTCGTGCATGGCGCTGCTGAGTGCGGAGCCCGCGGCGAGCGCGGCGCCCGCGCCCACCAAGCCGCGTCGGTTGAGCATGAGGTCCATTCCCGTGAATTCGGTGAGGACCGCGGCGGTCCGCTCGGGCGCCCACGGCACTCCGTCGGGATGTTCCGCACTCCCGTCGCCCTGCCGATTCCCTGTACGCCCGTGCCGTACCAGACCGAGGTCCTCGATGGTCACGACACGGCCGAGACGCTCGGTGAACAGGGCCGCCAGCACCCGCGGTACGGGATCGCGCGGGATCTCTCCCATGTCGATCCAGCGCCGCACCCGAGAGGTGTCGGTCGCCAGCTGGGGGTGGCCCATGGCCGCCGCCTGCCGGTTGACCAGCCTCGCGAGTTCCCCTTTGGACCAGCCGGCCAGGCCGAACAGGTCCGCGAGACGGGTGTTGGGTTGTCCTGTCACGTCAAGCCCCCAGGTACTCGGCTGAGTTGACAGTAGACCCGCCGCGACTTGCCGGGCGACTATTCGCCAGGGTTCGCCAGGGTGCGCCACATGGTGTGCCAGTGCGCACCGGGTGTCAGGTAGGAACGCGCCACCCCGACCCGGTCGCCGAGGGACATTCCCCAGGGTGCACCCGGGCGTCCGGGCCGGGAGCGCGCTGAAGTATCAGGCACACGAAGGGATCGGTCCCGCCCCATGTATGCAGCATCGTCCTCCGTGTCCGCCCCGCCCCGGTCGCTGCGCACCCGTCAGGGCACCGGCGGCCCCCACCTCGACCCCCTGCGTCCGGCGGCCCCCCCGCTCGGTGCCGGCCGGGCGCGGCACGCCATGGGGCCCGGCACGCAAACGCTGAGCGGGAGAGTCGACTTGTCCGGCCCGCAGGGCGCGCAACTGCGCACGGCGATCGCCTCGGTGCACCGGATCTGTCCGGAGTTCGCTCCGGTGCAGGTGCTGCGCCGCAGCGGGCGGTCCGTGCTCCTGGTCGGCACCATCGGGCGCAGCACGGCTGTCGCCAAGTGCTTACTCGACCACTCCCCCGCGTGGGCGGAGCGCTACCGGCACGAAATAGCCGCATACCGCTCGTTCGTCCGGCACCGGCCGCCGGTCCGGGTGCCCCGGCTGATCGCGGCGGACCCGGACAACTGCACGCTGGTGATCGAACGGACGCCGGGACGGGTGGCCGCCCTGCAACGGCACCCGGTGGAGGCCCCGCCCCGGGCGGACATCGGGGCTGCCCTGGGCGCGATCTGCCGGCTGAACGCCTGGCGGCCGCCGGCGGGCACGTTCGACGCCCCGCTGGACTACGCCGCCCGTATCTCCCGGTACCACGAGCTGGGTCTGCTCACCGACCGCGACCTGGGTGACCTGCAGAAGCTGCTGCACGGCATCGCGCACGCCGCGGGCCGGCAGGGCATGGGCCAGTTCTGCCACGGCGACGCGTTGCTCGCGAACGTCCTGCTCTCCCCGGCCGGCCCCGTGCTGGTGGACTGGGAGCACGCGGGCTGGTACCTGCCGGGCTACGACCTGGCGACGCTGTGGTCGGTGCTCGGGGACGCTCCGGCGGCGCGGCGGCAGATCAGCCAGCTCGCCCAGTCGGCCGGCCCGGCCACGCGGGACGCGTTCCTGGTGAACCTGATGCTCGTGCTCACCCGGGAGATCCGCACCTACGAGACGGCCGTGCAGCGCTCCATGCACGATACGGCCCCGACGCCACCGGGCACGGCCCACCCGGGTGCTGCGCCGTCCGGCGAGGAACAGCGGCTGCTGCTGCGACGGCTCCACGACGACTGCCAGCTGGCCCGCCGGGCCGTACGCGCAGCCGTCGGCACTCGCTGACGGGGACAACGGTCCGCGGGCACCCATCGACCGGGTGCCCGCGGTCCTTTGTCATGCCTGACAGCTCCGCCGCTCGCCTCTTCGCCCCGTCCCCGGCCCGGCTCTCGTTCAGCTCTTTCGGAGCAGTGGCCGTAGGGGCCATTGGTGTAAGCCACTGACGCCGCGCAGGCCTCGGGGGTGCCGTGCAGAAACTCGCCGAGATGCCGTTTGACATGGGGAATCGCCTTGCTGTGCACATGATTGACGGATCGTCGGACAGCCGGTACCACTGATCCGCACCGGCCCCGCACGCCCCGCTACGCCCGAGCGCCCCAGGAGGCTGCATTGCGAGGATCCGCCATCGACCCCAGACCCGTGCCGGGACGCAGAAGCGCGCGCAGCGCGGCGGGGGTCGTCGCCTCGGCGGCGCTGCTGCTGCCGCTGCTGGGCGGCACCCCGTCCGCGGGCGCCGCCACGGACGACACCGGAAGGTTGCAGCGGGCGTTCGCCTCCGCGTCCGCCGAGTACCACGTGCCGCTCAGCGTCCTGCTGGGCGTGTCCTATCTGCAGTCGCGCTGGGACGGGCACAGCGGCGCCCCGAGCGTGACCGGCGGCTACGGTCCGATGCACCTGACCGACGCGCGCACCGCGCTCGCCGAAGCCCCGCACCACAGTGAGGGCACGGAGGACGCGCGCGGGGACGACGCGCGGCCGGCCCTGCACCCCGAGACGAAGACGCCGGCGGAATCAGCCGTGCCCGCCCGGCTGAAGACGCTGCCCAAGGCGGCCGGGCTGACCGGGATCCCCGCCGCGCGGCTGCGTGCGGACGAGTCGGCGAACATCGCGGGTGGCGCGGCCCTGCTGGCGGCCGCCCAGAAGAAGCTCGGCGAACCGCTGAGCGCGGATCCGGCCGCCTGGTACGGCGCGGTGGCCCGGTTCTCCGGCGCGGACGACAGCGCGACGGCGGCGGCCTACGCCGACGACGTGTACAACGTGATCCGCTCCGGTGAGCGGCGCACCACCGATTCGGGCCAACTGGTCGTCCTGGCCGCGCGGCCCGGCGTCGCCCCGCGCACCGACCAGTTGACGCTGACGGCCCTGCCGCACCGTTCGGCGGAGGGGACGGAGTGCCCGGCCTCGGTGTCCTGCGAGTGGATCCCCGCGCCCTACGAGGAGTTCGGCGGTGACGACTACGGCAACCACGACCTGGGCGACCGGCCGAAGGCGCAGTCCATCCGGTACATCGTCATCCACGACACGGAGGGCCGCTGGGACGGCGTCCTCAATCTGATCCAGGACCCCACCTATGTGTCCTGGAACTACACGCTGCGCTCCACCGACGGGCACATCGCCCAGCATGTGAAGGCCAAGGACGTGGCCTGGCACGCGGGCAACTGGTACATCAACGCCAAGTCGATCGGCCTGGAGCACGAAGGTTTCCTCGCCTCGCCGGACGCCTGGTACACGGAGGCGATGTACCGGTCCTCGGCGCGCCTGGTGAAGTACCTCGCGCGCAAGTACGACATCCCGCTGGACCGGCAGCACATCCTCGGTCATGACACCGTGCCCGGGCCGACCTCCGCGAGCATCCCGGGCATGCACACCGACCCGGGCCCGTACTGGGACTGGCAGCACTACTTCAAGCTGCTGGGCCGCCCGTTCGAGCCGTCCGCGGGCAAGAACGGCGGCCTGGTGACGATCCGCCCCGACTACGCGACGAACCAGCCCGAGTACACGGGCTGCGTCACCAGCGGCCGGCCCTGCGCCGCGCACGGCTCCAGCGAGGTGCGGCTCTACTCGCAGCCCGACACCTCCTCGCCGCTGATCAAGGACCTCGGCCTCAGGCCGGACGGCAGCCCGTCGACGATCGACGTGAACGACGTGGCCTCGCGGGTGGAGACCGGGCAGCAGTACGCGGTCGCCGGCCGGCAGGGCGACTGGACGGCGATCTGGTACCTGGGCCACAAGGCCTGGTTCCAGAACCCGGCGAGGCAGCCGGCGGCGGTGGACGCGGCCGGAACGGTGGTGACGCCGAAGGCCGGGCTGGACAGCGTACCGGTGTACGGCAGGGCCTACCCGGAGACGGAGGCCTATCCGGCGGGCGTGCCCGTCCAGGCGGTGTCGCCGCTGCCGTACAAGCTGCTCGCGGGCCAGAAGTACGTGGTGGGCGGCCTGCAGCCGGGTGAGTACTACTACTCGGCCACCTTCACCACGACGTCGCACCGGGTGGTGGTCGGCAAGGACATGTACTACCAGATCCAGTTCGGCCACCGGGTGGCGTTCGTGCGGGCCGCGGACGTACGGGTGGAGCCGTCGTCCCGGTAGCGGGCCGAGGTCGTCCGTCGTACGAGAACGTGAGGGGCCGGTCCCGTGGGGGCCGGCCCTTGCGCGTGGCGCCTGGTCAGCCTTGCTGGAACAGCTCCGCGGGCAGCGGCTTGAGCAGGGCGTACAGGTCGTCGGTGATCGGCCGGTCCCAGGCGGCGATGGTGACCAGGACGCCGTCGCTGCGGTCGAACTGCACGCAGGAGATACGGCTCTCGGAGAGCTTCAGCCGGCGCACGATCAGGAGGTTGTCGCCCTGGAGCACGGGCATGTCCTCGCTTCCGACGACGGTGACCTCCTCGTCGTTCTCCAGGGCCAGCAGCAGCTGCGCCACCTCGAAGGGCACCTCGCCCTCGGCGACCTCGCGGGCGACCGAGCCCTCGGGCAGATTGCCGATGATCATCGCGGTGCCGCGGCCGCCGAACAGGTCGTAACGCAGGAACACGCCCTGGCAGGTGCCGTCGGGCGCGGGCAGCAGACCGGCGCCCAGGTTGCCGGGCCAGTCGCCCGGGTCCATGGCCAGGACGTCGAAGTCGGGCCCGGCGGGCGTGGCGTTGCGGCGGCGGAGGAACGACATGCCGCCATGGTACGTGCCCCGGCCTGCCACGTGGCGTGAGGGCGGCCACCGGCCGGGGGTGGAATCACCCGGTGCCGCGCACGCGGTGCCGCGCGTGGTGGCGGCACGCCACCAGCGCCCGTCGGGGCTGGTCGGGAAGGCGATCAGCGGCGTGGGCGGGGCCCGCTGCGTCCGTGGTGTGAGCCGGCCCCACCGCGTCTGCGGTGCGCCCCGCCTTCTTGGTCCGGTGCGGTACGGGCATGGCGGGAGCGCGGGCCGCGGGCGGGTCGGTGCCGGCGTCGCTCGACGGGCCGGGTCGCACGGCGGGGGCGAGGAGGCCGCACCGCGGGGGCGAGGAGGCCGCACCGCGGGGGCGAGGAGGCCGCACCGCGGGGGCGAGGAGGTCGCACCGCGGGGGCGAGGAACGCGGGGTCGGCGGCGCGGGCGGGTCCCCAGCCCCCCGCTCGGTTCGTTCCCGGCGGTCGGTGGGCGGGGTGCCACGCGGGCCGTCGTGGCGGAGGTGGTCGGGGCGAGGCCCCGAGCGAACCGCCGCGCGTCCCGGCCGGGCGAGTCCGGCCTCGTACTCACGGCAGGCAAACCGCTCGCCGTGACCAGGCGGTCTCGCCGTCACCCCCTCTCACGGCGACGACGACAGCGACACCGCCCGAACGCGGGAGTGCGCCGCGGCTCCTGGTCTCCCCCGGCCACGACCGCGCCCCCTGCGACAGGAACCTGTCGTGCTGCCCGGTGACCAGCGCCCCCCTCGACGCGACAGCGCCACCGGCCGAGGACGCCGCCCTGCCGCGTCACCCGAGCGGCTGCCGTCACTCCTCAGGCGGCGACGGGGGAACCACCGCGACCGGGCTCGCCGCGTGCAGCAGGACGGCCTGGGTGACGGAGCCCATCATGCGGGCCGGTGCCAGCAGGCGCCGGCGGTGGCGGCCGACCACGACCAGTCCGGCGTCGCGGGAGGCGGCGACCAGCAGGCCGGCCGCGTCGCCGGGCGCCACATGGGGCTCGGCGAGCACGTCGGGGTGGCGGGCGCGGTGCGGGGCGAGGAAGCCCTCGGTCAGGGTCCGGGTCTCGCTCTCCACGGCGTCCTGGTCGACCATGAGCGTGGTGACTTCCGCCGGGGCCACCCAGGCCGGGGGCGGCCACGGGTAGGCGGCGAGCACCTGGAGCCGGGCCCCGCGCAGGGCGGCCTCCGTGAAGGCGAAGTCGAGCAAGGCGTCGTCGGGACTGTCGACGTTGACGCCGACGACCACGCGTGGCCCCGGGCCGGCCGCCGTCTCGCCATGGACCTCGCGGCCGGGCCGGGGCACCACGACGACCGGGCACGCGGCGTCGCGGGCCGCGGCCAGGCTGCTGGAGCCGAGCAGCAGGCTGGCGAAGCCGCCGCGCCCCCGTGAGCCGAGTACCAACAGCTGGGCGGTGGAGCCGAGTTCGGGCAGCAGCGCGCCCGGAAGCCCGTCAAGACCGGCGTACTCGACCTCGGTCCCGGAGGTGCGCTCGCCCAGGTGGGCGCGTGCCTGGTCGAGCACCGGATCGCCGTCGTCGCCGGACGGTCCGGCAACGAGGACGTCGGGCTGGGCCAGGGCCGCGTACTGACGGACGTGTACCGCCCGCAGGGGCGCCCCGCGCCGCCGGGCGGCGTCGAGGGCCCAGTCCAGGGCGCGCAGACTGTCGTCGGAGCCGTCGACGGCGGCGACGACCGGTGGGGTGCTCATGAGTTCCTCTCCTCCGGATGGCGACCTCCCCGCGGGCCCGGCGCCGCTCGGCCGCCGGCCCCTGCGGGGCTTTCAAGGTCCCCTGTCCCCGAACACGAGGGAAACACCCCCTGTCCGCGTCCGGTCAGGTGAGATCGAACTCCCCGTGCCGTGCCCCTGACATGAACGCGCCCCACTCCGCGGGGGTGAAGATCAGGGACGGGCTTTCCGGGCTGTCGCCGTTGCGCATCGCGATGAATCCCTCGACGAAGGCGATCTGGACATCTCCCAGCCCGCCGCTGCTGGACTGCCACTGCGCGCTGCTGAGATCCAGTTCCGGCTTGTCCCATCCCGCGAGCGGGTGCTCCTGGACAGTGCTCTCGGCCACGTCCGTGCTCCTCCCCAATCGTCGTCCGCGGGTCAGCCTAGCCATCGAGTCCCAGCGTCAACAGGGCACGTGAGGGGGACTTTTCAGGAGGGGCGTCAGGCCCCGTCGGGAAGCCGTGTGCGGATGTGCAGGTGACCGTCGAGCGGGTAGTCGGGCGGCGCCGCCGGCAGGACCCCGGCCTGCTCGTAGCCGCATTTCCGCGCGACCCGGCAGGAGGCCGTGTTGTCCACCTGGTGCAGCAGCTCCAGCCGGGTCGGTCCCCGGTCCGCGAACAGGGCGAAGGTCCAGTCGGTCAGGGCCAGCAGGGCCCGCGGGGCCACTCCCCTGCCGCGCGCGTGCGCCGCGGTCCAGTAGCCCACCTCGGCGGACGGGGCACCGGGGCGGAGGCCCTTGACGACGGCGTGGCCCACCAACCGCTCGCGCGCCTCGGGCCCCTCCCGGTCCTCGTGCCCGTCGGGGCCCTGTTCCTCCAGGACGGCGAACGCGAAGCGGTCCCCCGTCTCCCAGTCCCGTTGCCGCTCCCGGATCCACCGGGCCGCGCCGGTCTCGTCGTCCACGGCCGGACCCGCCCAGCGGCGCAGTGTCTCGTCCCGGTACGTCGCGACCAGGTCGGCGGCGTCCGCCGCGCGCCAGGGGCGCAGGGTCAGCGCGGGGGTGCCGGGGGTGGCCTCCGCCGACGGGTACGCCGTCACCGCGCACCGAACCGGTCACGCAGTTCCCTCTTGAGGATCTTCCCGCTGGCGTTGCGCGGCAGTTCTTCCACGAAGATCACTTTCTTGGGAGCCTTGAACGACGCCAGCTTCTCGCGGGCGTGGGCGATCAGTTCGGCCTCGGTGACGTCGCCGCGGGGGACGACGAACGCGGTGACGGCCTCGATCCACCGCTCGTCGGGAAGGCCGACCACGGCCGCCTCGGCGACCTGCGGATGAGCGTACAGAACGTCCTCGACCTGGCGCGAAGCCACCAGTACGCCGCCGGAGTTGATGACGTCCTTCACCCGGTCGACGACCGTGTGGTATCCGTGCGGATCGCGCACGGCGAGGTCGCCGGAGCGGAACCAGCCCTCGCGGAACGCCTCCGCGGTCTCCTCGGGCCTGTCCCAGTAGCCCTGGCACAACTGCGGTGAGCGGTAGACGATTTCGCCGGGTGTGCCGTCGGGGACGTCCTTGCCGTCCTCGTCGACGACGCGGGCGTCCACGAAGAGCACCGGCCGGCCGCAGGAGTCCATGCGGCCCTTGTGCTCGTCGGGTCCGAGCACCATGGCCAGGGGGCCGATCTCGCTCTGGCCGAAGCAGTTGTAGAAGGCGAGTTCCGGCAGGCGTTCCCGGAGGCGTTCCAGGACCGGCACCGGCATGATCGACGCGCCGTAGTACGCCTTGCGCAGTCCGCCGAGGTCGCGGGTGGCGAAGTCGGGGCGGTCGGCCAGCCCGATCCAGACCGTGGGCGGGGCGAACAGGCTGTCCGCGCGCCCGGCCTCGACCAGGTCGAGGATCCGGTCGCCGTCGGGCGCGTCGAGGACGATGTTCGTCGCGCCCACGGCGAGGTACGGCAGCAGGAACACGTGCATCTGCGCGGAGTGGTAGAGGGGCAGCGCGTGGACGGGGCGGTCCCCCGCGCTGAGGTCGAGTGCGGTGATCGCGCTCAGGTACGCGTGGACCAGTGCCCGGTGGGTCATCATCGCGCCCTTGGGCAGGGCGGTGGTGCCCGAGGTGTACAGCAGCTGCACGAGGTCCTCGGAGCGCGGTTCGGCGCCGTCGTACGGCGGCGTGGACGGCAGCCGGGCGAGCAGCGAGTCCCCGGCGTCCCGCAGGGGCAACGCCCTCGCGGTGGCCGGGAGCCGAACGGCCAGATCCGGGTCCGTGAGGACCAGGGCGCTGCCGGACTGGCCGACGATGTACGCGAGGTCGTCGCCGGTGAGGCTCTGGTTGACGGGCACGTGCACCAGGCCCGCGCGGGCGCAGGCGAGGAAGCCGATCAGGTAGGCGTCGGAGTTGTGGCCGTAGGAGGCGACCCGGTCGCCGGGGGCGAGGCCCTGGCCGAGCAGGACGTTCGCCGCGCGGGAGACGGCGTCGTCGAGTTCGGCGTACGTCCAGGAGCGCTCGCCGTACTCGACGGCGACGCGTGCCGGGGTGCGGCGGGCGCTGCGCCGCAGGACTCCGTCGACCGTACTGCCGTGTCCAGGCGTCATGACAGATGATCCTGGGTACGGCGCGGCGAGAGGTCAAGAATCACCGTGATTCCGCCCACCCGAGGTTAGTTGACGTGCCATCAGATCGCTCCGGGAGGGCACGCACCGTTGACACAGCCCCCGCCTGACACGAAAGTTTCACCGCACACGACCATCCCCGAAAGATACTTTCAGACGGTGGGCGGGAGGCCTCATGACGAGCGACGACGCGGCAGGCAGAAGAGCGGGCGGGCTGACCCGCCGCCAACTGGGTTTGGAGACAATGGCGTTGGGCGGGGCTTTCGCGCTCGCGGCCCTGCCCGCGGGCCCGGCCGCCGCCGCCCCGGCGAACGGCAGCCCCACCCTGCGGCACGGATCCCCCGAGCGGGCCGGCCTGCTCGCCGCCCCGCTGCGCCAACTCGTTGAGGACGCCGAGGCGTTCCTCGGCCCGTCCCCCGCACATCCCTGGTACGCGGGTGCCGTGCTGCTCGCCGGGCGCGGCGGCACCGTGGCGCTGCACGAGCCGATCGGCATGGCGGTGCGCTACTCGGCGTACGACGAGAAGACCGACACCGCTGTGGAGTTCCCGGCGGACCGGCGGATCCCGATGACCCGGGACACCGTCTTCGACCTGGCCTCGGTCTCCAAGCTGTTCACCTCGATGCTCGCGGTGCAGGAACTCGAGCGGGGCACGCTGGAGCTGGAGGGCAGGGTCGCGTCCTACCTCCCGGAGTTCGGGCGCGCGGGCAAGCAGGACGTCACCATCCGCCAACTCCTCACCCACACCTCGGGATTCCGGGCCTGGATCCCGCTGTACGACGCGCCGACGTACGAGCGGAAGCTGGAACTCGTCTGGAACGAGGCGCCGATCAACCCGCCCGGCACCGCGTACCTGTACTCGGACCTGAACATGATCTCCATGCAGCTGGTCCTGGAGGCGGTCACCGGGCGCGCCCTGGACACCCTGCTGCACGAGCGGATCACCGGGCCGCTGGGTCTCGACCGCACGCGCTACAACCCGCCCGCCTCCTGGAAGCCGCGGATCGCGGCCACCGAGGATGCCCGCAAGCCCTGGTCGGGCCTGGACCGCGGTCTGGTGTGGGGCGAGGTGCACGACGAGAACGCCTTCAGCCTCGGCGGTGTGGCCGGGCACGCGGGCGTGTTCTCGTGCGCGTGGGACCTCGCGGTCCTGGGCCGTACGCTGCTCAACGGCGGCGCGTACGGGCGTACCCGCATCCTGCGGCCCGAGTCGGTGGAGCTGATGTTCACCGACTTCAACACCGCCTTTCCCGGCAACGAGCACGGCCTGGGCTTCGAGCTGCACCAGCACTGGTACATGGGCGCGATGGCCACTCCGCGCACCGCGGGGCACACCGGCTTCACGGGCACGTCGCTGGTCCTCGACCCGACCACCGACTCGTTCCTGGTCGTCCTCGGCAACTCCGTTCACCCGGTGCGCAACTGGCGTTCCGGCTCCGCTCCGCGCGTCGCCACCGGCAACGACCTGGCACGGGCCGTACCGGTCCGGCCGACGCGGGGCCGCACGGCGTGGTTCTCCGGGATGGCGAGCGCCACGACGGCGACTCTGGCCCTCCCCGCGCTCGACACCTCCGCGGGCGGCGCCCGGCTGCGGTGCGACCTGTGGTGGGACACCGAGCCCGGGTCGGACGTGCTCGTCCTGGAGTGCACGACGGACGGGGGCGCCACCTGGCAGCCGGTGCCGTTCACCACCACGCGCCGGGGCGAGGAGCCGGAGCCGCACCCCACGGGCACCGCCACCGGCTACTCGGGCCGGGTCTGGCACGGGCTCACGGCCGGCCTCCCGGCGGCCGGACGGCTGACCCTGCGCTGGCGGTACACGACCGACCGCCTGTACGTGGGCCGCGGCGCCTACGTCGATGCCCAGCGGGTCGAGACCGGCCGCGCCGTCCTGTTCGACGAGGCGCGCCCGACGGACTCGGCCCGGATCGAGGCGAAGGGCTGGACGGCCTCCGCGGACTGAGGAGATCGACACCCGATCGAATTCGATCAATTCCAGCTTTCCCGCACCCGGAAAACCGTCGACAACAGAAAAAGACAAACCTCATTCCCCTGCCTTTCTTTCAGGTTCCTTTCAGATTCCTTCCAGCCCCCCACCAGCACGGCAGCGACGGAAATAAAAGCTCACGAATACGGGTCCCATCCGCACAGCGGGCGATAATGTGAATCCGCAACCGGATGGGGGATTCCGGGTTCTGCGATCAGTCGTGGCTGCCTCAGTGACCTCTGTGTCAGGGCCGTTCCATGCCTGATTCACGTGCAACAGCGGTCGCCGGCCGCCCCCGCGGGCGCCGGCGACCGTATCGGGGGGTGAGGAACAGTGCAGTCGGACCACGGTGCGAAGGTGCGGCCGGCCGACCTTCGGGCCGCGCTCCGCGTCGCGGACCTGCTGGCCGGCGGGCCCGCCGCGCGCGACACGGAACAGGACGGCGAGCGGAGCGACCGGCCGGCGCCGCCCGACCGGTACGCGGTGGCGCGGCTCCTGTCCGCGGCGGCCCCGCCGCCCGCCTGGCGGTCCGCCTGGGAGGACGTGCTCGCCCAGGAGCGTGCCAGGCGGTCACGGGCGGGCCTGGGATGGGTGCTCACCCGCCTCGCCTCCGGCGACTTACCGGCCCTGGACGTCCTGGAGGTCGGCTGTGAGCGGCTGCGCCTGCACCGGCTGGCCTACGCCCCCGGCGCGACCGGTCCGGAGCCGATCCGGCTGGCCGAGACGTCCTGGACGGAACTGGCCCCCGTGTCCGCGGCGCTCCCGCAGGAGCGGCCGAGCCGCCTGTTCCTGCTCGCCGGCGGTGCGGACGACGCCGCGGCCGGGGTGGGCGCCGCCCTGCGGAGCTCCCTGGCCGCCTTCGTGAGGAGCACGCACCGCGACGCGACGGAGCCGCTCGTGCTCGCCGTCAGGGCCGCCGGCTGGCAGCCGCTGGAGCGGGCGGCGGAGGCGGTTCGGGCACAGTCGGGCGCGCTGCTGTGCCTGCGGCTGCCCGCGCACTGGCCCCTGGCACCGGAGGACCTGACGGCCGAACTGCCGCTGCGCACCACGGTGTGGCTCGCCGCCGCCCAAGTCGACGGCGCCTCGGGGACGGTGGACCTGGTGCGCCGGCCGCTGTTCCCCGCGGGCAGCCGCGCGGACGACCGCACCGCCGCGGGACCCGTCGTACGGGTGCCGGTCACCGCGCCACCGCCCGGCGCGACCACCGGCGAGAGCGTCGCCGCCGTCGTCTCCGCCGGGCGGGACGAACCGGCGTCCCGGTGGCGCTCGCTGCGCATCGACCGGCCCGAACTGCCGCCCGGCTCCCGGACCACGCTGTCCTACTCCCTGCGTGGAAGAAGCCGGGTGGAACTGGGCTACGACGGCCACCACGAACCCGAGACCTCCCCCTGGACCGCGCTGGCCTCCAGCACCCCCCGGCAGCTCTCCCGGCCCTGCCCGGTCGACCTGATGGTCGCCGTGGAGGTCTCCGGTCCGCAGGCCGACGGGGGCATCGCGGTCGAGGAGCGCCTTCAGGAGGCCGCGGCCGTCGTCACCGCCGTACAGGACGCCGTCGGCGGCGAGGACACGCTCCGGGTGGGCCTGATCGGCTACCGCGACCACGACCCGCTCCACCGGCCTCGCGACCACGACCCCGTCGTGCACCGGGTGGGGATGTCGGCGGCGCCGGACGCGGCACGGGCGCTGGAGTCCTGGCGCCCCTGCCCCCTGCGGCACGACTTCGCCACCGGGCTGGAGCACGTGCCCGGGGAACTGCCCGGGTGGCGCCACCAGTGGCGCACCGACAGCCACCGGGTGCTGCTCGTCATCGGCTCCCGGCCGCCGCACCCGCGGGCCCGCCCGCCCCAGGTCCTGCGGCGCGGCGCCCCCGTACGCATCTGCCCCGACCGGCTGGACTGGCAGGCCGAACTGGACGCGGCACGCCGCCACGAGGGCGTCGCCTGCGTGGCGGTCGTGGACGAACCGGCCTGGATGGACGAGCTGGTGGGCGAACCCCACCTGGCGCACTGGGCCGACCACGCCTGGGGCGCGTTCGGCACCGAGGGGCGGTTCATCGCGGGGCACGATCCGCGGCAGATCGCCGCCGCCGTCGCCGCACCCGCGCTGTGCCTGCCCCGGGACGGCGCGCCGATCCGGCTGGTCGTCGCCGACGGCACGGCCGCCGACTGGCAGCACGCCGTGGCCGGCTGACGAGGACCTCACCCACACACCGGTTGCGCGCGCACGCGCGGACCGGACCACCACCGTGCGGCGGACGACATCCGCCGCCCGTCAAGCGGGAGCACATCCATGGTCGACGACGACGCGCGGTCCGAGCGCGCCAAGGACGCCGAACCGGACCGCAGGCAACAGGACCGGGAGCAGGGGCCGTTGGACGTCCTGGGCCGGTCCACCCTCGTCGGGGGCCTGGCGGCCCTGCCCCCACCGCCGACCGCCGCCCCGCCCGCCGGTTCCGCGGCCGGCACCGGAACCGCGCCCCCTCGCCCCCGTCCGGGAAACCCGGGCGCGCGGAAGGACCGGGCGCGCCCGTCCACCGCGCCCGCGCCCCGGTCCGCGCCGGAGGACGAGGCGCTGCCCAGCGTCTTCCTGGAGAAGCTGGACGAGCCGGCCGCGCCCGCACGCGCCGACAAACCCGCCAAGCCCGCCAAGTCCGGCCGGAAGGGGGCGGCCGCGGAGCAGCGCGAGAAGCAGGACGCGGCCCCGCAGGAGCCGGAGGACCGGACCTCCTCGCCCGAGTCGACGATCACCCTCTGGGGCGGTATGCAGAGCGGCAAGTCCACGCTGCTGGCCGCCCTCTCCCGGGCCGTTCAGGACCCGCTGTACGGAAAGTGGACCATCTATCCGGACGACCACGCCTCCCAGAAGTTCCTGGGCGACCTGGCGCGTCTCCTGTACCGCGAGCGCAAGTTCCCCAACGCGACGCTGACCGAGCAGCGCCCGGTCCGCTTCACGCTGGCCGGGGACCTCACCGGGACCCGCTTCTCCCGCGCCGGACGCAGACTCTTCCGGCGCGGCGGCGACCGCGGACGCGACCTGACGGAGTTCAAGGTCACCGTCCGCGACCTGCCCGGGGAGGCGTTCGACCTGCGCTCGCAGACCGGGGCCGCCTACGGAAGCAGGCTGATCAAGGACCTCGGCGCCTCGCGGGCCATGGTCTACGTGGTCGATCCCGTCCGCGAGTGGCAGGTCAACGGCGACGACGGACCGGTGACCAAGGACGCCCGGCAGAACGCGGACTTCTTCACCGACGTCCTCGGCGGGGTGGCCACCGAGATCAACATGCGCCGTGAGCGCCAGGGCAACTTCCTGCCGCACAGCATCGCCGTGTGCCTGGCGAAGTTCGACGACGACCGGGTCTTCCGCTTCGCCTGCGAGCAGGGCAACGTCCGGGTCAACCCCCGTACCGGACAACCCGAGGTCATGGATGCCAAGCGGCTGTTCGACGGGTTGTGCCACGCGTTCCCGCACGGCAGCCTGCACGAGATCCGGCAGCAGATCGAGCAGTTCTTCGCACCCGAGCGTGTCGGCTACTTCGTCTGCTCCGCCGTCGGTTTCTGGGTCGACCCCGAGCGGGGGTTCGACTTCGAGAACCCGTACCTGATCAACCACGTCGAGGACAGCGTGCGCTTCGTGGCGCCGCCCAGGCCCGTCAACGTCCTCGAACCGTTCCTCTTCCTGCGGGGCTTCGGCCCGACGCATTCCTGATCCGGCACCGAACACCCGCATGAGGAAGGACACGCCATGGCACCGGGGCTGATCGCCGACTGGGCCCTGTGGGGCAAGGAGCCCCACACCAGCAGCGGATACGGGGTTCTCGCCGCCCACCCGCCCGGCCGCAGCGCCGAGTTCAACGCCGCCGTCCACCACTGGTCGCCGGGTACTCCGGAGCCCGGCGACCCGTTGCCGTGGATCACCATCGGATGCGCCAGGGGCCCGGACGGGGCCGGCACGGTCGGGGTCTTCCTGCTGGACGGCACGGACGGCGTGGACGGCAGCAACCGTGCGATCTACCGGATCAACCACTTCGCCGTCCCCTACGCGGCGATCGGGGCGGCGGGCATCGGCTGGTGCGCGCTGGCCCGGGCCGCCCACACCGCGGCCGCGGGCCTGTCCGGCGCCGGCGCCGGACCCGCGCACCTCGCCTTCCGCGAGGAGGACCTGCTGGTCACCGATGTCAGCGCCAACATCACCCCCCGGGTCTCGGAGCTCACCCGGTGGCTGGCGGCCGCCGCGGCCCATCTGCTGGACGGCCCGGTGGCGGTGACGGGCGACCGCCACCACGAGCCGTTCCAACTGCTGCGCGTCCTGGACTCCGTGGCCGCCCTGCTGCCCTTCGGCATGCGCAGCACCCTGTCCGCGGCCAGCTCGACGTCCTCGGGCTCCGAGGTGCCCATGCGGCTGTACTGGGGTGACGCCGACGGCTCCCCCGGGGCGACCGGCCTGACCCTGAGCGGCGAACTGCCCGATCTCGGCGAGCTGTCCCCGCAGGCGCGCAGCTACCACGACCTGCTCATCGAGAACTGGACCGCGCACGGCGGCGACGCCGTCGTCCGGCATCTGGCCGACGTCCGCGAGCCGTTGGACATCTCGGGGCCCGAGGCGCACGCGCGGGCGCTGGAGGTACTGGAGGCCCTGGACCCCTCGCTGGCGGTCGTCCAGGCCGTCTCCGAGGGCCAGGAGGTGGGCGCCGACCGGATCAACCAGGCCCTGCGCACGCCCGGGATCAGCACCGGAGCGCTCGCCGTCCTCGCGGGGAAGGCGCTGACGGACCCGGACACCGGAATGGAGGCCCTGGCGCCCCTGATGTCGAGCCCCGTCGTCTCCCAGGCCTTCCGCGACCAGCTCTTCGACGATCTGCTGCACGGGCGGACGGACGTGGCCCGCCGCGACTTCGAGAACATGCGCGCCGCCCTCACCTCCACCGGGCGGAGCCTGGATCCCCTGGACGAAGTCCTGGCCGGCGTCATGGACGAGGTCCGGGCCCGCTGCCCGCAGGGCGTGCCGGATCCCGTGACCGAGCGGCTGCTGCCCGCCGTCGCTCCGTTCACCGAGGGCACCATGCGCTTCACGCAGTCCATGCTGCGTCAGGTCCCCGGCCTGGCGGGCGGCCTGGTCCGGGCCCTGTACGAACAGACCGACCCGGGCGTCCTCGTCCGCGCCTGGCTGCGGTGGCTGTGCGGCGAAGCCGGGCCCGAACGCCGGACGGACATCGCAGGCAGCCCGGAACTCCCGCTGCTGTACGCCCTGTTGAGTTCCGGCACCGGACCGGCCGAGGCCGACAGGAAGTGGGCCGTGAGCCACCCCGAGGCGGCGGCACGTCTGCTGGAGGGCGCGGTCGTCTGCGGAGCCGTCGACGAGGTCCTGCTGCCCGGCTTCTTCCAGGGGCTCCTCGGCTGTGTACTCCGCTCCCCCTCCACGGCGGACGACGCCCCGACCCACTCGCCGCTCCGGCGCACTCTGGACCGGCCGCCCGCCCGGATGCGGCCGGAGACCGCGGCCCACTGGGACGTGCTGTGCCTCCTGGCCGGCCTGCCTCCGTCGGGCTTCCTCACCCTGGCCGCCGCGGCGCCGCAGCCCGGCGCCGCGGGCCCCTCGGGACGGGTCGACACCTATGTCTCGGCCCTGCGGGCGGCGCTCCACCCACGCCCCGCGCAGCAGCACGCGACCACCGTGGTCCACCTCCTGCTCGACCAGGCCCTGTCGGTCGACAGGACCACCGGTGCCGGTCCGGGACAGGCCGGCCGCGACCTCACCCTGCGCCTGTCGGACTGGCCCGACCCCTGCCCGCGGATCGTCCTCGACGCCGTGCACCGGCTCGCCACCGAGGCGCCGCACTGGCGCGAGACGCCCGAGGACCAGCGGTGGCTCCCGCGCATCGCCGACCGCCTGCCCCGGCTGCGGCCCGTGATCGCCCTGCGCGAGGTCTATCGCCTGGCGGCGCGCTGCTCGGGCATCCCGGAGGACTGCGAGAAGCTGGCCGTGCAGGCCTGCGCGGCACGACGGACGGGCGCGGAGAACGACCAGCTCGCCGCGGCCCTCCAGGCCTGGGCCGCCCACGGACGCGTCGGCGAACGCGTCCTCGCCCTGCTCGAGGCGTACGAGCTGGCCTGGACCTCGTACGACGCGACCGGCCGCGCCGCCGAGGAGCGCGAGCACCTGGAACTCGCCCTCATCCGGGGCAGTACGGGCCACCGGATCTGGTCGCACTACCGCGATCACGCGATCGGCAGGCAGGCACGCCTGAAGGACGAACTCGACCGGCAGAGCCGGCAGTGCGACCGGGAGATCGCCCGGCTGCGCAAGCTCGACTCCCTCGCCGCCCGCACCCGTACCTGAACGACGCACGACCCCACCGCGCACGACCCCAGGGGGACACCACCTCATGCCCACCACCCGGGCCACGGCCCACCGAGCCGCGCTGCTCACCCTCACCTTCCTGCTGGCTCTGAGCGGCGCGGCGCCCGCCGCGGCCGCGGACCCACCGGCGCCGCGCGACGACATCTACCGCGCGCTGAAGGTCGACGACGTCCCGGCGGCCTACGTCGTCCTCGTCGACGTCTCCAGCTCCATGCAGGACCGGGGCCCCGACGGCGTACCGCTCTACACCACGGTCAAGCGGCGCCTGGTCGACTTCCTCGACTCGCTGACGCCCGCCGACCAGGTCGCCGTCGTCACCATCGGCCGGGCGACCGGCGTCGTCCACCCGATGTCCCCGGCGAACCGCACGGACGGCCTGTTCACCAGGGAACTCCCCCAGTCCGCCCAGGAGTCGGCGAGCGACCACGGCGCCGCGCTGGACGCCGCCGCCGACCAGCTCGACCACAGCGCGGCCCCGGTCGGCGCGGTGCTGATGCTCACCGACGGCGCCGTCAACGCGCCGGGCAGCCCTTACGCCCGTCCGGGCAGCACGGCCTGGCAGCGGCTGAAGTCGCGCTACGCCGCGCTGGGCGCGGACCGCAAGATCATGGGCTACGGGCTTCCGCTCGCCGAGGGCACCGGGGTCTCCGACGTCCTCGGCAACGCCTTCGGCGCCCCGAGGATCCTGCCGGTCGACCCCACGGCCCTCGGCTCGCAGCTCAGCGCCGCCAAGGACCAGGTCCGCGCGCAGAAGGCGGTGTCCCTGCTCCGCGCCGACCAGGGCGGCACGGTCACCGTGTCGGTCGCCGGCGAGGGGGTGCGCGGGGCGGGTGGCGAACACGTCACCGTGGGCACCGGGGACCGTACCGGTGTCCGCACCCGGACGCTGCGGGTGACGCTGGAGTCGAAGGCCCGGCACGTGCCGCTGACCGTCCGGCTGACGACCACCGGGGGCGCCGGCGGTCCGCAGTCGACCCCGGCCGGGCCGACCGCTCCCGTCACCCTGCGTCCGGGTGAGAAGAAGACCGTGCCGATGACGCTGACCTGGCGTCAGGAGCCCCGGTTCAGCCTCGTCCCCGGCTCCCGCGACTTCCAGGCGCGGGTGGGTCTGCGCGCCGAGATCTCCTCGGCGTGGACGACGACGGTCCGCGGCTCCCTCGGCGAGTCGACGTTCTCCACCGGCGAGCCGGTCGTCACCACGCTGGACCTGCGGGGCACGGTGCCCGGCCGCCCGCCCGGCTGGCTCTACCCCCTCGTGCTGCTCGTCCTGCTGCTGGGCTCCGCCCTCGTCTGGCACGTCCACCGGAGGCGCAACCCCGAGCTGAGCGGGTTCCTGGTCGTCACCGACCTGCGGACCGGGAACCGCCAGACGATCCCGCTGCACGGCCGGGAGGTCACCCAGGAGACGGACGCCGGGCAGGTGCGGGCCAGGGTCACCGTACGCGGCCGGCAGGAGGCCGGACGCCCGGTCCTCGTCGTGCGGTGCGAACGCGACGCCCCGCGCGCGGGCGGGGAGCGGCTGCGCGACACCGGCACCTGCGAGCTGGGCAAGTCCACCGTGCTGTGCGGCATCGGCTTCTCCCACGCGACAGAGAACGAGGCGGTCGTCCTTCAGTGACCCCCTCCCAGCCGGGCGCCACGGAACGGCCCGGAGAAAGGACGTGGACATGGTGATGCCGCTGGATGCGGACGGCGATCCGCCGGAGGCCGCCGGTTTCCGGCTGCTGGGCAGACTGGGCACGGGCGGGTTCGGCACGGTCTACCTCGGCCGGCGGCCGGGTGAACGGCACGGCCCGGACACGCTGGCGGCCGTGAAGCTCCTCAAACACGAGTTCACCGACGACGCCCAGCACATGCAGCGCTTCCACCAGGAGAGCAAGGCGCTTGAGCGCTGCAGGGGCGCGCGCATCCCCGAACTGCTCGCGCTCGACTTCGGCGCCGGGCGGCGGCCCACGCTGGCCACCCGCTTCATCCCCGGCCTGTCGCTGTACCGGGTCGTGGAGGAGCACGGCGGCCCGCTGCCCCGCGACACGGTGCACACGCTCGCCGCCGAACTCCTCGACACCCTCGGCACCGCGCACCGCAAGGGGCTGCTGCACCGGGACCTGCACCCGGGGAACATCCTGCTGACCCACGACGGTCCGTGGATCATCGACTTCGGGCTGACCCGGATCCGCGGCCAGCGGGTCACGCTCACCCTCGACATGGTCATCGGCCACCCGCACTTCTGCGCCCCCGAGCAGGTGCGGGGGCTGGCCAGGACCGGGCTCGCGACCGACGTCTTCGGCATCGCCGGCATCGTCCTGTACGCCCTCACCGGCCACCCGCCGTACACGGCCGAGAACGACGCCCGGGCCATGCTGGTGCGCCGGGTCAGCGGGGCCGCGCCCGACCTGTCCGGGCTGCCGGACGACACCACGGGCCGGCTGATCCGCGCCTGTCTGGCCGAGGATCCGGCCGACCGTCCCCGGCTGGACGAGGTCGCCGACGGCTTCGGCCGGCCGGGCGCGCTGCGGCTGCCGGAGGACGTGGGCCGCACCCTGACCGCCTACCGCGCGGAACTGCGGGACTTCCTGGCCGGGGCGGGCAACGTCGCCGATCTGACCGTGCCGTTCCGTCCGGGACGGCGCAGCTGGAGCGCCGACGTCGGGGAGTGGCCGCAGTGCGTCGTGGCCACCGAGGAGGACGGGGTGGTCGTGGCCGACGGCGGCGGCGCGGTGTGCTGGCTGGACGCGGCCACGGGCCGGGAGAAGGTCCGCAGGCCGGACTTCACCGCTCCGGTGCAGTTGTGCGCGGACGGCGACGTGCTGCTGGTGTGCGACGCCGACGGCCGGCTGGAGTCCTGGGACATCCGGCAGCACCGCCTGTGGTGGTCCTCGGCCACCGGCAGCCTCGCCCATGCCCGGGTGCTGCTGCGCGGGCGGAGCGTGTTCCTCGGCGACGCGACCGGCCGGCTGCACCACTTCGACGCGGTCACCCGCCGGCTGTGGTGGGAGACCGACCCCCTCACCGACACGTCGGGCGCCCCGGCCGTCCCGGTGGTCGCCGGCGCCCGGCACGTGTACCTGTCGGCCGAGCGGGGCGCGGAGATCCTCGCCGTCGACGACGAGGACGGCGCCCTGGCCTGGAAGGCGCCCGCACGGCTGCCGGCCCCGGTCCTGGCACCGCCGCTGCCGTGGGAGGAGCATCTGGTGGTCGCGGACGGGGAGGGAACGGTGAGGTGCCTGGCGGCCGCCGACGGCTCCGCCGTGTGGGAGGTCCGGCTCGGCGCGCCGGTGGTCGCCCCGCCGGTCCGGGTGCTCGACACGGTGATCGTCGGGGACGTCGCGGGCACGGTCCACTGCCTGGGCGCCGCGGCCGGCGAGCCGGTCTGGCGCGCGCACCACGGGGAGCGGGAGGAGTTCTTCGCGCTGTGCTCCGACGGGGTCGCGGTGTACGCGGGCGGCTGGAGCGGCCGGCTGCATCTGCTGGACGCGGCGGACGGGGCGTCGCTGCAGAGCTTCGACCTCGGCGGGCAGATCCTGGCCACGGCCTGCTCCCCCGGTGGCCGCAGCGTTCACGCCGCCTCGTCCGGCGGAACCCTGCACACACTGCCCGCCGCGGCGGCGAACACCACCGCGGTCCGGTAGCGGAGGGGGGTGCGGGTGCGCGGGAGCGGGTCTCCACGGTGCGGGGGGGGCGGGTCCCCACCGTGCGAGGGCGTGGGTCTTCGCCAAGCGGGGGCGTGGCCTCGGTGGCCCGATGGCGGCGCTGCAGGTAGTCCGGGCCGCCTCAGCCGATGACGCCGACGGCCGGCGCGGCGGGCAGTCCGCCGCCGTGCGGCCGCAGGCAGGCGGCGGCCTGAGCGCCCCCTCGCGGGTGGCGAGGCGTCGGGAGAGGTCCACGGGGGTCTCGGCGGCGGACGCGGGACGGGTGACCGCGTCCAGCAGCCCCGCGTAGCCGCGGCACTCCGCGTCCATCGGGCCTGCGGGGGCGAGGGGCGCCGCGTCCTCAGGCGTCCCGGCCTTCGAGCACCGCCATGGCGGCGTTGTGCCCGGGCACTCCGCTGACCCCGCCGCCACGCACCGCGCCCGCGCCGCACAGCAGCACGTTGGCGTGCCGGGTCTCCACGCCCCAGCGGCCGGTGCCCTCCTGGGCGTACGGCCAGCTCAACGCCCGGTGGAAGATGTTGCCGCCGGGCAGGCCCAGGTCCCGCTCCAGGTCCAGCGGGGTCTTCGCCTCGATGCAGGGCCGTCCGTCGGCGTCGGTGGCCAGGCAGTCGGCGAGCGGTTCGGCGAGGTGCGCGTCGAGCTGCGCGAGGGTCGACTTCAGCAGCTCCCCGCGTACGGCGTCGTTGTCCCGGGCGAAGAGCCGGGCGGGCGTGTGCAGGCCGAACAGGGTGAGCGTCTGGTAGCCCTGTTCGACCAGGTCGGGGCCGAG
This sequence comes from Streptomyces sp. NPDC091412, assembly GCF_044756885.1. Classification (NCBI taxonomy): domain Bacteria; kingdom Bacillati; phylum Actinomycetota; class Actinomycetes; order Kitasatosporales; family Streptomycetaceae; genus Streptomyces; species Streptomyces sp. NPDC091412. The sequence continues at coordinate 188,142 of NZ_JBIVTV010000014.1, forward strand.
GATGGTCGGGTCGGTCAGGGAGTGGCAGTAGATCTCGGAGGGCGGTGCGGCGGGCAACTCGCCCGCCGCGGCCCGCGCGTGGGCGTCGGCGAGCTGCCGGTACCCCTCGGCGATGTGGAAGGTCCCGGCGAAGGCCTCGCGCGGGTCGACGGCGGTGTCGCGGAGCCTGGGCAGCCGCTTGAGCAGCATGTTCACCTTCAGCTGGGCGCCCTCGGCGGGCTCCGGCGGCTCCTCGCCGGTCAGCGCGGCCAGGGCCTGCGGGGAGGCGTTCACCAGCACGTGCCGGGCGCCGACGGTGGCCTCGCCGTCGCGGGTGCGGTACGTGACCTCCGCGGCGCGCCCGTCGCTCGCCACCCGGGTCACCTCGTGGCCGGTGGCGATGACGGCGCCGGCCCGGCGGGCCGCGGCGGCGAGGGCATCGGTCAGGGCGCCCATGCCGCCGACCGGTACGTCCCAGTCGCCGGTGCCGCCGCCGATCACGTGGTACAGGAAGCAGCGGTTCTGTGCCAGGGACGGGTCGTGGGCGTCGGCGAAGGTGCCGATGAGGGCGTCGGTGAGGACCACTCCGCGTACGAGGTCGTCGGCGAAGCGGTCCTCGACGGCGACGCCGATCGGCTCCTCGAACAGGATCCGCCAGGCATCCTCGTCGTCGACGCGGCGGCGCAGTTCCTCGCGGGTGGGCAGCGGCTCGGTGAGCGTGGGGAAGACCCTGCGGGCGAGGCGGCCGGTCATTGCGTAGAAGCGCTGCCAGGCCTCCCACTCGCGGTCGGAGCCGGTGAGCCGGGCGAACGCCTCGCGGGTCCGCTCCTCGCCGCCGCCCACGAGCAGTCCGGTGGGCCGCCCCGCGCGTTCGACGGGCGTGTACGAGGAGATCGTGCGGGTACGCAGCCGGAAGTCCAGGCCCAGGTCCTGGACGATCTTCCGGGGCAGCAGACTGACCAGGTAGGAGTAGCGGGACAGCCGTGCGTCCACGCCGGCGAACGGCCGGGTGGAGACGGCGGCGCCCCCGGTGTGGTCCAGCCGCTCCAGCACGAGCACCGACCGTCCGGCCCGGGCCAGGTAGGCGGCGGCGACCAGTCCGTTGTGCCCGCCGCCGACGATGACGACGTCGTACGTCCCGTGTCCCTCGTGTGCGCTCATGGTCCTTCGTAACACGCGGTGATCCACTTCGGCCAGGGCGCGGCCCGCTGCGGATCCGGGACGGCACACCTAGTCTAGGGCCTCTCGTTTGGATCATGCCGGGCTCGCGGGCCCTGGTGCCGCGCCTCGCCGCGTTGTCGTCGGTTGGCAGGGCTCCGCCCTGCCGCCCTCCTCCGCCTTGCGATGCACGGCACCAGACCCCGCTCCCTGATCCGGCCTGATCCAAACGAAAGACCCTAGTGACCTGAGTCGGAGATTTGCCGTTGGTTATGAGTCGTCCGGGTCCGAAGATTCCGCCGTTGTCGTTGAGCGATGCCCAGCGGGCCGTGCTGGAGGGCTGGGTGCGTCGCCGCACGACGGCCCAGGCTCTGGCCCAGCGGTCGCGGATCGTGCTGGAGTGCGCCGACGGGCACTCGATCATGGAGGTGTCGCGCCGGCTGCGCACCTCTCCGGACACGGTCCGCACGTGGCGGCGCCGGTTCCTCGAACGCGACCTGGACGGCCTGTCCGACGAGCCGCGGCCCGGGGTCCCGCGGAAGATCACCGACGCCGACGTCGAGCAGGTCATCGTCCCACGCCCGATGCCTGACCCGGTGCGCCGACCCGGAGGAGGCCGGCCACGACGAGCGCGGCCAGGTCGCCGCGGCACTCACGTACCGGACGCCGTCGCTGCCCGGTCCACCGCTGTGCGCCACGCGAGCGACGAGCGGCTACAAGCCGTGGTCGACAGGGCGAACGTTGCCTGATACGGCCCCAGATGACGACGGCTCCGGCCGGGGCCCGACGTTGGCTCAATCCCATCGTTGATCGACTCCGTGAATGACCAATGGATGTCGGGGAGCAGATGAAAACGCTGGACTCAGCCCGGTACTGCTGCACCCGTCGTCAAGGCGAAGCAGGCCCCGTCAACGATGCCTTCACAGATGCCGGCCACCATCTGCCGACCAGCAACCAGCAAGAAACTCACCACAGCCATCATCCTCTCGCACACGGCCTGAGACGGTTCGTCACGGTTGGAGCGAGTGGCGCGACGGCATAGAAGTGCCACGAGCGCACATAGTCCGGAACCCAGCAGTGCTGGGGTCGGTCCAGCGGTCCGGCTGACCAGCAGGACAGAAGAAGCCCACGGCTCTGACCAGCTCGGACGCCGTGGACTTCCGTCGTTGTTGGTCGATGTCGGGTGCAATGACGGAGCCAGGTTGAGGGTCTTGACGCGGACCTCGCTCCGTCCCGATGGCGGCCGCAGCCTCGTCTGTGCTGAGGAGCACCACGGTTACTTGGCCTTGGCAGAGAGTTATTCATCCGTTGTTGGTCTGCTCGAATGTGACGATCTCTGCTATGGGGTCGGCTGGTACCGGAGCTTCGTCTTTGTCAATGAGAAGTCCCGCTTCCCGCGCTGAGTCCCCTGGCAGCACGCTGGGGAAGGAGCGTTTCATCGTCACCTCGTATCCGTGCGGCCCTGTCACGCGCACTGTGACAGAGAAGTACATGGCCCTTCGCGACAGGTTGGGGATGTGGATGGCGGTGTAGACGCCGAGTTCGTTCGGGGTGAGCCGAATCTCAATGTCGCCGAACGTGTAGACCTTGGTGTCTCCGTCTCTCGTCGGCGCAGCGGCAGGCGCTGTCGCTACGGCGGGAGGAAGATCAGGAGACATCGAGGAGACTGCCGGCGTTTGCTCAGGCGATGCGTCTTCTGTCGTGCTCACCCCCTCGGGGCGGCTTGCCGATGTGGTGGTATGCGTCGGGGTGGCGGAAGTTCCCGACAGATCGGCGTCTTCTTGCTGTCCGCTGCATCCTGAGACGGCCAGAACCGTCACCGCGAGGGCGGTGACGGTTGCTGAAACACGGCGTGTTCGGGCCAGGGCCACGCTTAGCACTCCCGCTGTAGATCGTGATTTTGCTGGTTGGGGCAGGTGTGGAGACGGGTACGGCCACCGTCGATCATCGTGAATTGTGTGGTCTTACGAAAAGCTGGCGGTCGCAGGCCACAGCCTAGATCCCGGCCCTTGCCGGGAAGCACTCGAGGTGGCCATGGGCCGGATCCGCGCGGGCCGAACCAAGGCCGCGGGCAGGGTAGTTGGTGCTGGGCCTGCAGCCGGACGTGCCGCGCAGGAGTTCGGGACACGCGGGTAGCCTCTGCGCTGGGAGGGGATCGTGAAGAACCCGGACAATGACGAGCCTGTAATCGCCACGGTCAGCCGGTGGATCGGGTATGTGGGGGTTGCCCTGGCTCTCGGCTGGGCGTTGTTCATGGTGTTGGTTGTGCTGGTGATATTCGGCCTCAAGGCGTGAGAGCGATGGGTCACCAGTCACCACCTGATCCTGAACCTCGCACATCCCATCGGCCAGTCGTAGACCAGCTGTTGAGGGACGTTCCAGCGCCACAACAGGAGACCGTCACTCTCGCCGCGGTGAACCTTTCCGGTCACAGCACAACTAGGGTCTTTCGTTTGGATCAGCCCGGCATGATCCAAACGAGAGACCCTAGGGCCCGTCGGCCGCGCGTTGTCCGCGCAGGACGGCGACCCTGCGGTACAGCTCGACGGCCTCCCCGCCGCGGCCGAGCTGTTCCAGGCAGTGGGCCTCGTCGGTGCGGCTGGAGAGGGTGTCGGGGTGGCCGGCGCCCAGGACGCGCTCGCGGGCGTCGGCCACGGCGCGGTACTCGGTGAGCGCGTCGGCCCACCGGCCGAGCCAGCCGAGGCTCACCGCGACCTCGCGGCGGCTGACCAGGGTGTCGGGGTGGTCGGGGCCGAGCTCGCGCCCGCGGATCGCGCACACGTCGCGGGACTCGGCCAGGGCCTCCTCCCAGCGGCCGAGCCGGCCGAGGTTGACCCCGAAACCGTGGCGGGCGCGCAGGGTCTCGGGGTGCGCGGGGCCGTGCACCCGGGTGCGGTCGTCGATCAGGGCGCGGTACAGCCGCAGCGCCTCCGCGCTGCGGCCGAGCCGGCCCAGGCTGATGCCGACCTCGTAGCGGGCGGCCAGGGTGTCCGGGTGGTCGGCACCGAGTGCCCGGGCGCGTGCTTCGGCGACGTCGCGGTAGGTCTCCAGGGCCTCCACCCATCGCCCCAACTGACCGAGCGCGTAGGCGACTTCGAACCTGGTGACCAGAGTGTCGGGGTGCTGCGGCCCGAGCACCCGGGCGCGGGCGGCGGCGACCTGCGAGGCCATGCGGTAGGAGTCGTCCAGGCGGCCGAGCCGGCTGAGGCTGAAGGCGAGGTTGTGCCGGCAGCGCAGGGTGTCGGGGTGGTCCGGGCCCATGATGCGCTCGCGCGCGGCGAGCACCGCGGCGTACACCTGGTGCGCGTCGAAGTGGCGGCCCAGGCGGCCCAGCACGTACGCCATCTCCTGGCGCACGGCGAGTGTGTCCGGGTGGTCGGAGCCGAGGGCCCTGATCCGCGCCTCGGCCACCTGCTTGTACTCGCGCAGCGCTTCGGCGGCGCGCCCGGTGCGGCTGAGGCCGAAGGCGAGTTCGTAGCGGCTGGCGAGGGTGTCGGGGTGGTCGGGGCCGAGGAGGCGCGCACGCTCGCCGACGACCGCGCGGTGCGTCTCGGCCGCCTCGTCCCAGCGGCCGAGCCGGCCGAGGCTCAGGCCCGCCCGGTGCCGGTCGGCCAGCGCTCCGACGGCCTCCGGTGGCGGGACGGGCCACCCGCCGGGCGTCCGCCCGGTCTCCGCGGAGCCGTCGGCGGCGCGGGGGATCCACTCACCGGTCAGGCCGCCCGCCGCGTCCGGGCGTGCGCTGCGCGGCCCTCCGGCTCCGGCCGCCTTGTGACCGGTCGTCATGCCCTGTGTCCACGAGGGCAGGCGGGCGTCGCGACCGGTCGGCTCGGGCGGGTGGGGCCGTGGGAGCGGAGTGGCCACCGTGGGCGCGTACCGCGGCGCCGCCGTGCGGCCGGCGATGATACGGCGGCTCAACTCGTGTGCGTCATCCGGTCGTTGCTCGGGCAGTTTGGCCAGCAGGTCGAGGACGATCCGCTCCAGGTACTCGGGGAGTTCGGCGCGGTGGCGGCGCGGCGGCTCGGGCGCGGTGTCGCGGTGGCCGACGAGGATCGCCCAGGCGTCGTCGAAGTCGAACGGCGGTGACCCGGTGGCGAGTTCGTACAGCACACAGCCCAGTGAGTACAGGTCGCTGCGCTGGTCGACCTCGGTTCCGCCGATCTGTTCCGGCGACATGTAGTGCGGGGTGCCCATGGCGACGCCGGTGCCGGTCAGCCGGGCGGTGAAGCCGATGTCGTGGCCGAGCCGGGCGATGCCGAAGTCGCAGATCTTCACCGTGCCGTCGGTGAGGCGCATGATGTTCGCCGGTTTCAGATCCCGGTGCACGATGCCCTGTTGGTGGGTGTAGGCGAGAGCGGCGGCGACCTGTTCGGCGATCTCGATGATGTCGGGCACGGCAAGGGGCCGGTGGTCGTTGTCCTCCAGCAGCTGTCCGAGGTTGCGGCCGTCGAGCATCTCCATCACGAGGTAGAGCACGCCGTCGGACTCGCCGAAGTCGTGAACCACCGTCACCCCGCGGTGCTGGAGCGCGGCGGCCACCCGGGCCTCGCGCCGGAACCGCTCGCGCAGCACGCGGGTGAAGGACGGGTCGTGGTGCCGGCCGAGCGGCTTGAGGCACTTCACCGCGACATGGCGGCCCAGCGACTCGTCCCGCGCCCGCCAGACCTCCCCCATGCCGCCGCGCCCGATCGTGTCGAGCAGCCGGTAACGGCCCTGGATCAGCATGGTCTCCGACATCTCGCGCCGCCCCCGTCGCCGTGTACCCCGCCTCTCCGGGCCGTGCCCGCCGTACGGGCCGCCCCCTGGCCCGTCCCGGCGCGGCCCGATCCGCGGGGAGGCCCTCGTCCAGTATGGCGAGCCGTCGCCCGGCTTTGTACGGGGCGGGACGGACCCGAGGTCCCGGAGCCGGCCCGTCTACCAGCCCTGATGCAGGCGCTCAGGACAGTGACAAAAATGGGCAACGTACCTGATTTCCAAGGGAAAGGGAGCCGGCTATGCGACGTCGATTCACCCGCGCGCTGGCCACCGGCCTCGCTGCGGGCGTGATGGCGGGCGGCGCGGCCATGGTGTCCGTGGGCACCGCGTCGGCAGCGCCCGCGAAGAGCACCACCTCGTACTCGACCGCGCACCACTGTCACAAGGTCAAGGCACACTTCGAGACCCGCCACGGCAAGAGGGTCTGGGTCTCGGAGCACATGGTCTGTACCAGGATGTGACGGACCGCTGAGGCACAGCCTCACCCCAAGCGAAGGGGGCCCTTCTCGTCCACGGGCGGGAGGGGCCTCGGTGAGCGGCCGGCGGGGCGTGGAGGGGCGGCCGTGCTCCCGGTGTGCCCGGCTTCAGGCCGGCTCCGCTGACGGTGGGTGCGCCCGCTCCGGCGGCGGCGTTCTGCTCACCGTCCGGTGTGCCGGCCGTCACCACGGTCACCATCATCCGCGTGGTGTTCTCGGCGGAGGTGTATCCAGTGGTGACGGCCCCCCGCTCGTGGTCGACCTCGGCCGTCCGCCATCCCTCCTCATCGACGGCGGACGGGTCGTCGCCCTCGATCGCGCCTGCCCCGCGCCGCGATCCGCTGCCGCATTCCCGCGTGCCCGGGTGCGGCCGGGCGGGCGGGTCGCGATGATGGGTATGCGCGGGGCCGTGTGCCGGTCACCCGGGACCCGGAGAGGAGGCGCCGTCGTCATGTCACGTCCCACCCCGTCCCGCCCGGCGTCGAACGGCACCGGTCGCGGAGACGGGCGCTCACGGCGGCCGAGTTGAGCGAGCGGGAGTCCACCGATCGCCCGACGACACACCTGGGGTGGGCCGCTGAGCTCTACCGGCGTGGCAAGCGGCTGGAGCTCATGCACCGGGCGATGGGGTTCGCCACGCTCTCCCTGGTCACCCTCGCCCCGTTGCTGATCGTGGTTGCCGCGCTCGATCCGCTGCACCACGGCGGGTTCGCGTTGTGGCTGGTGGACGGCATGGACCTGTCCGGCCGGTCCGCCGACGTGCTCTCCGAGGTCTTCAGCCCGGCCCGCAAAGTGGCGGGCAGCACCAGCGTGTGGGGTCTGGTGCTGCTGGCGGTGTTCGGCGTGTCCTTCGCGTCGAGCGTGCAGAACGGCTACGAGCGGGTCTGGCGGCTGCCCGCCGGACCGTGGCACCGGATCTGGCGGCAGGCCGTCTGGCTGATCGCGCTCATGGTGTACCTGTACGTGCAGGTGCTCACCCGCACCGTGTTCGACGGGACCTACCGCATGCTGCTGAGCGTGGGCATCGGCGTGCTGTTCTTCTGGTGGGGCCCGCACTTCCTGCTCGGCCACCAGGTGCGCTGGCGGCTCCTCCTCCCCGGCGCCGTCGCCACCATGGTGGGCCTGGTGGGACTGCGGGCCTTCTCGTTCCTGGTGTTCACCCCGCTGATCGTGACCAACGCGTTCAGCTACGGTGCCATCGGCACCATCCTGGTGGTGGAGTCCTGGCTGGTCGGCGCGGGGTTCGTCGTCTACGGCGGCGCGCTGTTCGGCCATCTGTTCTGCGACCGCATGGGGCACCTGCTGGAGCACGAGGAGGGCCCCGAGGAATGAGTCCGCGCCGCACGGGACGGCATAAGGGAGGGAGCCGGTACGGCGACCGGGAAGGCGCGGCATCGCCGGAAACGCCGGCCCGGTGGGAGCCGGGGCGGCCGGTCGTGGCGGGGCGGCCGGTCGTGGCGGGGCGGCCGGTCGTGGCGGGGCGGCCGGTCGTGGCGGGGCGGCCGGTCGTGGCGGGGCGGCCGGTCGTGGCGGGG
>NZ_JBIVTV010000015.1:0-193554 GCF_044756885.1 Streptomyces sp. NPDC091412
GGTCGCTTCCTTTGTACTCACCCTCTCGGGCTTTCCTCCGGGCTTCCCTTCGGTGTTTCCGACTCTATCAGATCTTTCCGATCCGATTTCCTCGGTGCTTTCCAGGTTTTCGCTTTCGCGTTTCCCTTTCCGGCGGTTCCGACTCTATCAGATCCTTTTTCGGCCTGACCCCCAGTCAGCGGGGTTTGTCTTCGCGGCCGTTGGGCCGTTCCGACGAGTGAGACTTTAGCGGATTCCCTGCTCCCGTGCGAATCGGGGGCTGCGCCCTTTCGGGCGCGGATTCCTCATTCCATGAATACGCACTCCGATGACACGACAACAGACAGACTGCGACTGCCGTCAGGTAAAGGGTGGTACTCAGGAAAGGTTGTCCGGGGACCGACCGAAGTCGGCTCTCACGTCGGGCAACTCGGAGAACACTACGTATCCCCGCGAGGTGTGTCAACTCACGGGCGAACGGCACCCCGAGGTCCTATCCTGGGGCCATGACTACGCGTACGTGCACCCGTCTGTGGTGGGCCGCCTGACGGCGGCCGTACTCACGTATGCATCCAACGGCCGCCGCCTCGGCGGCCGTTCTCGTATCTCCCTCCAGGACTCCGGGGGCCGGCCGACCGGGGACGGCGGCTCGACCAGGAGGTGGAGTGTGGAGAGGACTCGGGTCTTCAGCGGGGTCAAGCCGACGGGACACCTGACGCTGGGGAACTACCTGGGCGCCATGCGGCGGTGGGCCGAGGTGGACCAGCACCGGTCGGAGGCGCTGTTCTGCGTCGTCGACCTGCATGCGCTGACCGTGGACCACGACCCGGCGCGGGTGCGCAGACTCAGCCGGCAGGCCGCGACGCTGCTGCTGGCGGCGGGGCTCGATCCGGAGCTGTGCACCCTGTTCGTACAGAGCCACGTGGACGAACACGCCCGGCTGTCGTACCTGCTGGAGTGCGTGGCCACGGACGGCGAGATGCGGCGGATGATCCAGTACAAGGAGAAGGCGGCGCGCGAGCAGCGGCGGGGCGGGAGTGTACGGCTGTCGCTGCTGACGTATCCGGTGCTGATGGCGGCGGACATCCTGGCGTACGGAACGGACGAGGTGCCGGTCGGTGACGACCAGACGCAGCACGTGGAGCTGACCCGTGATCTGGCGGTGCGGTTCAACCAGCGGTACGGGCACACGTTCGTGGTGCCGAAGGCGACGCCTCCGAAGGTGGCGGCGCGGGTGATGAACCTTCAGGACCCGGTGTCGAAGATGGGGAAGTCGGACGACTCCGGGCCGGGCATCGTCTATCTGCTCGACGAGCCGGAGGTCGTGGAGAAGAAGGTCATGCGGGCGGTGACCGACAGCGGGCGGGACGTCGTCTACGACCCGCAGGAGCGGCCCGGCCTGGCGAATCTGCTGGAGATCCTGGCCGCTTGTCAGGGCGGGAACCCGGAGGCCCTGGGCGGTGTATATGAGTCGTACGGCGCTTTGAAGAAGGACACCGCGGAGGCCGTGGTCGAGCTTCTCAGGCCGGTACAGGCAAGGCACAGGGAGCTGTGCGCGGATCCCGCGTATGTGGAAGGGGTGTTGCGCAGGGGCGCGGAGAAGGCCAGGGAGATGGCGCGGCCGAGAGTGGACGCGGCGTACCGGGCGATCGGGTTGCTGCCCGCCTGAGGGAAGGGCGGCTGGGCGGGCGGCCTGTACCGGCCGCCCGGTGCCGGTCAGTTGTTGCCGGAGGCCAGCTCGCGGCTGCGGTCGCGGGCGGCTTCCAGCGCGGCGATGAGCGCGGCGCGCACGCCGTGGTTCTCCAGTTCGCGGATGGCGTTGATCGTCGTGCCGGCCGGCGAGGTGACGTTCTCGCGGAGTTTCACGGGGGGCTCCCCGCTGTCGCGGAGCATCACCGCGGCGCCGATCGCGGACTGGACGATCAGGTCGTGGGCCTTGTCCCGGGGCAGGCCGAGGAGGATGCCGGCGTCGGTCATGGCCTCGACCAGATAGAAGAAGTAGGCCGGGCCCGAGCCGGAGAGGGCGGTGCAGGCGTCCTGCTGGGACTCGGGGACGCGGAGCGTCTTGCCCACGGCGCCGAAGATCTCCTCGGCGTGGGCAAGGTGTTCGGCGGAGGCGTGGGTGCCGGCGGAGATGACGGACATGGCCTCGTCGACGAGGGCGGGGGTGTTGGTCATGACGCGGACGACCGGGGTGCCGGAGGCCAGGCGCTCCTCGAAGAAGGAGGTGGGGATGCCCGCGGCGCCGCTGATGACCAGGCGGTCGGCGGGGACGTGCGGGGCGAGTTCGTCGAGGAGGGTGCCCATGTCCTGGGGCTTGACGGTGAGGATCAGGGTGTCGGCGGTTTTCGCCGCTTCCGCGTTGGTGACCGGGGTGACTCCGTGGCGGGCGCGGAGTTCTTCGGCCCGTTCCGGGCGGCGGGCGGTGACCAGCAGGTCGGCAGGGGTCCAGCCGGCTCGGATCATTCCGCTGAGCAGGGCTTCGCCGATCTTTCCGGTGCCGAGAACTGCGACTTTCTGGCTCATGGTGCTCATCCTCGCACCGGTGGTCCGAAGCGCGGGTGGACTGTCCGGCTGGCGGGACACCCTCCGGTCCTGTGGGGCTATGCGGTTCGCCGCCTGAGGGTGGCCGCTCCCAAGCCGAGGACGAGCAGGGCGCAGCCCGCCACGATCAGCGCGTCGCGTACGAACGTCGTCGTCACGTCGGTGTGGCGCAGGACCTCGTTCATGGCGTCGACCGCGTAGGACATCGGGAGGACGTCGGAGACGGCCTCCAGGACGGGGTGCATGTCGGACCGCGGGGTGAACAGACCGCAGAGAAGGAGCTGGGGGAAGATCACCGCCGGCATGAACTGGACCGCCTGGAACTCGGAGGCGGCGAAGGCGGAGACGAAGAGGCCGAGGGCGGTGCCGAGCAGGGCGTCGAGGAGGGCGACCAGCAGGAGCAGCCAGGGCGAGCCGGTGACGTCCAGGCCGAGGAACCAGACGGCCAGTCCCGTGGCCAGCGCGGACTGGACGATCGCGAGGGCGCCGAAGGCGAGCGCGTAGCCGGCGATGAGGTCGCCCTTGCCGAGCGGCATGGCGAGGAGGCGTTCGAGAGTGCCGGAGGTGCGTTCGCGCAGGGTGGCGATCGAGGTCACCAGGAACATGGTGATCAGCGGGAAGATGCCGAGGAGCGAGGCGCCGATGTTGTCGAAGGTGCGCGGGCTGCCGTCGAAGACGTAGCGCAGCAGGAGCAGCATCACGCAGGGGACCAGCAGCATCAGTGCGATGGTGCGCGGGTCGTGGCGGAGCTGGCGCAGTACCCGGGCCGCGGTGGCGGTGGTGCGGGCGGCGCTCAGGGCGCGGGGCGCGCGGGGTGCGGTGCTCGTGCTCATCGTGCTGTCTCCTTGGCGCGGCCTGCTGCGACCGCCTCGTCGACCAGGTGCAGGAAGGCCGCCTCGACGGTCTCGGTGCCGGTTCGGGCCCGGAGTGCTTCGGGGGTGTCGTCGGCGAGGATCCGGCCCTCGCGCATGAGGAGGAGCTGGTGGCAGCGCTCGGCCTCGTCCATGACGTGGGAGGAGACGAGGAGGGTGGCGCCTCGGGTGGCGGCGATGTCGTGGAAGAGGTTCCACAGGTCGCGGCGCAGCACGGGGTCGAGGCCGACGGTCGGTTCGTCGAGGACCAGCAGTTCGGGGGTGCCGAGGAGGGCGACCGCGAGGGAGACGCGGCTGCGCTGGCCGCCGGAGAGGTTGCCGGCGAGGGCGTCGGCGTGACCGGTGAGGTCGACGTCGGCGATGGCCCGGCTGACGTTGTCCCGGCGGCGTTCGGCCGCCGCGCGGCCGGGGTCGAGGATCGCGGCGAAGTATTCGAGATTCTGACGGACAGTCAGGTCGTCGTAGACGGAGGGGGCTTGGGTGACGTAGCCGATGCGGTTGCGGAGGGTGGCGTGGCCGGCGGGCAGGCCGAGGATCTCCAGGGTGCCGTCGACCTTGGCCTGGGTGCCGGCGATGGCGCGCATGAGCGTGGACTTGCCGCAGCCGGAGGGGCCGAGGAGGCCGGTGATGCGGCCGCGCGGGACGGTGAAGCCGAGGCCCCGCAGGACGGTGCGGGGGCCTCGGACCACGGTGAGCGCTTCGGCTCGGACGGCATCCGTTTCGGGGCGGGGTGGCCCCGAAGAAATATTCATCATGCGATGATTAATGCGCGCTGGAGAGGGCGCCGTCAAGTGGGGTGAGGGGATGAGCAGCGTCAGGGTGTGGTGGCGACGAGGAGGAGGACGTCGTAGGTCTCCTCCACGAAACCGTCCGGGAAGACCTCCAGCAGGTGGTCGCGCTCCTCGGCCAGGAAGGTGTCCCTGTGTCCCTCGGGGCAGACCAGAAGGCGTGAGTGGCTGCCGAGGTTGGCGAGGTGGGTGTCGAGCGGGACCCGGCGGCTCCAGCGGACCGCGCGACGGGTGAAGTGGAGTCGCTCGGTGGGCTGTGCCTTGACGGCGCGGGTGGCGGCCGCCCCCTTCTCGGCGTAGGGGTCGATGCCGAAGAGGCGGCGGAGGCGGTCGTTCTGCCGCGCGATCCACTCGATGTCGGCGGCGTCCCTGTTCCACCACAGTGCCAGGGCACCGCCCGGCCGCAGTACCCGCAGGGCCTCCGGGACGGCCCGGTCGGGGTCCGTCCAGTGCCAGGACTGGGCGTAGGTGAGGAGGTCTGCGCAGGAGTCGGCGAGCGGGAGGGCGTTGCCGTCGCCCCGCACGATCGGGATGCCGGGGCGGGTGAGGCGGAAGTGGGCCGCCATGCCGTCGCCCGGCTCGACGGCCAGCACGTCGGCACCACGCTTGTGCAGCAGAGCGGTCGAGATGCCGGTCCCGGCGCCGATGTCCGCCACGCGGGCGCCGGCGAGGGGCCGGCCGGTGAGTTCCTCCAGCGCGTCGAAGAGGGCGGGCGGATAGGAGGGGCGGTTCGCCGCGTACTGGGCCGCTGCGGCGTTGAAGGAGTGGGCTCGGTCCGCGTGAGTGGGCGTCGGAGATGAGGTCATACGGCCATCGTGCGACCGCATGACCTCCCCGTGACAAGGGGTTCCGGCCGCGCGGACCGGTTCGCTGACCGCGCGGCCCCCGCGGTCAGGAGCGGCGGCGCTTCTTGGAAGGGTTGCCCGAGCGGCGGGTGGTCCGGCGTTCGTACTGTTCGCGGGCCTGTTCGTACTCCTTGCGGTGCAGCTTCTCGCCGGGGGCCTCGACGAGCGAGCGGAAGAAGTAGGCGAGGAGGGAGCCGATGAAGCCGACGGCGAGCAGGCCGCGCAGGGAGGACTGGCGGTCGGGGTCGGGGCGCTTGCCGAAGCCGTCCCAGGTGTGGCGGAAGGCGAGCGCGCTGCACACCGCGAACATCACCACGACCAGGAGTTCCACGAAGGCGCCCGAGCCGGCGATCTGGAGTCCCTGGTAGGCGAAGCGGAGCACGAAGCAGGAGACGGCCGCCGCGGCGAGTGAGCCGGCGGCGACGCCGATACGGCGGGCGGTGTAGCCGTTGTCGTGGTCCACCCAGGTGGTGCCGAAGAAGCGCAGGGGCTCGGGGCGGGGCCCTGCGGAGCCCGCGGGGGTGCCCGGGGTGCCGTTGTCGTCGCTCACGGGTCGATTATGGCTCCGGGGTGTCCGCGAGCTCCGTCGGGGATCAGCCGCAGCGGCCGGCCACGTAGCCGTCGCTGCCCGTCTTCACATAGGTGTCCGAGACGTACTGGCCGCTTCCGATGTTGTTCCAGATGTTCGATGTGCCGTAGTAGCCCGACACGGTCGTACCCGGCGTCTGGCAGTAGACCGGCACCTGGGCGCCCGCGCCCAGGGTGCGGACGATGCTGTAGCCGGTGCCGGGGCCGCTGCGGACGTTGAGCTGGACGCCCGGCGCGACCGGGTAGTACTGCACGGCCGCCGCGGTCGCGATGGTTGCCGCCGCCGCGTCGCCGGCCTCCTCGACACGCTCCCCGGCTTGTTCTTCGGCACGGTCGACAGACATGAGAAACCTCCCCCGTAACACCCCATGACTGCCATGGGCCCCGTTTGATTCCCCGGGAACGCGTTGCAAAACACATGTACGCGATTCGCACGTGGAGTCCCGCAAGCCGCCTCGGTCCGGTTCGGGTCATCGACTAGGCTCCGTGCGTCGCACGCGCGAACGAACAGCACGGGGGGTGGTCCATGACGCCACAGCGCAACACCGGTGCGGGCGCGGAAGCGGAACTTCCGGAGTACGCCGGTCACTACCGCCTCGAGTCGTGCCTGGGCTCCGGCGGCATGGGCGTGGTGCATCTGGCCCGCAGCACCTCGGGTCTGCGGCTCGCGGTGAAGGTCGTGCACGCCCAGTACGCCTGGGACCCCGAGTTCAGGGGGCGGTTCCGGCAGGAGGTCGCGGCGGCCCGGAGGGTCAGCGGCGCCTTCACCGCGCCCGTCGTCGACGCCGACCCGGAGGCCGAACGGCCCTGGATGGCCACCCTGTTCATTCCCGGCCCCACGCTCTCGGACCAGGTGAAGCAGAACGGGCCGCTGCCTCCCGCCCAGTTGCGGCGGCTGATGGCGGGGCTCGCCGAGGCGCTGCGCGACATCCACCGGGTGGGGGTCGTCCACCGCGATCTCAAGCCGAGCAACGTGCTGCTCGCCGAGGACGGGCCGAAGGTCATCGACTTCGGCATCTCCCGCCCGAAGGACAGCGAACTGCGCACCGAGACCGGCAAGTTGATCGGTACGCCGCCCTTCATGGCGCCCGAGCAGTTCCGCCGGCCGCGGGAGGTCGGGCCCGCGGCGGACATCTTCGCGCTCGGCTCCGTGCTGGTGCACGCGGCGACCGGGCGGGGGCCGTTCGACTCCGACAGTCCGTACATCGTCGCCTACCAGGTCGTGCACGACGAGCCCGACCTGACCGAGGTGCCGGAGGACCTGGCGCCGCTGGTGCTGCGCTGCCTGGCCAAGGAGCCCGAGGACCGCCCCACCCCGGACGAGCTGATGCGGGAACTGCGCTCGGCGGCCGCCTCGTACGACACGCAGGCGTTCATACCGGAGCCGCGGACCGCTGGGACCGGGGTGTTCTCCGGAACCGGCGGGCCGGACGCGGACGGAAACCACCGCGGTGACGCGTCCCCGGCCGAGCCCCCTGCCGGTGACGCCGAGGGCAAGCCGGGAGACCGTACGGGGCGGCGGTCCGGGCGGCTGACGGGGATTCTCACCGGGCGGCGCCCGCGCTCTCGGCGGCTCGCCGTGGCCGCCGGGGCCCTGGTCCTGGTCGTCGGCGGCGGCGGACTCGCCACGGTCCAGTTGCTCGACCTCGGGATGTCTGCGCACAACTCGGCGCCGGAGAGCACTCTGCCCGCAGCCACTTCGGCCGCGTTCTCCGAGTGGGTGGCCAGGCCCGTGTCCGGCGACGGCACCTCCCCGTGTTCGTACGGGGCCGGAAAGCTGTTCTGCGCGCGGCCCGGACTGGTCTACGCCCTCGATCCGGCGGACGGCAGCCTGCTGTGGCGGCACTCCGTACCCAAGATGGTCACCGGTGTGCCGCCGGTCGTCGCGGGTGGTCTGGTGCAGCCGATGACGGACCACGGCCTGCGTCTGGAGGCGCTGGACCCCGACTCGGGCAGGCCGCGCTGGCAGTCGGACGTGCCGGCCTACAGCGGAGTGCGCAGCGTCGGCGGAATGGTGCTGCTCACGGGCACGGACGGGCTGGTGCGCGCGGTCGACGCCGCGTCGGGCGAGACCAAGTGGAGCCGGCCGGTGCCCGGTCTTCCTCTGCCGCACTTCTTCGCGTTCGCCGGGGATCCGCTGGCGTACGCGGTGAGCTCGTCGGCCGACGGGACGTCCACCCGGGTCGTCGCGGTGGACCCGGCGACGGGCGATGTGCGCTGGGAGGCCCGGCTGCCCGGAATGCTGACGCCCGTCGGCAGCCGGGACGGCTCCCTCGTCCTGCTCTCCGCCGAGCCGGCCTTCGGGCGGGTGGACGCCGTGGTCCGCTACACGCCGCGGACCAAGGCGTCGGTCCGGGTCGCGCTGCCCGTTCCCCGCGACACGGTGCAGGCGAGCGTGCGCGGCGACGTGGTGCACCTGCTGGGCGGCGGCGGCTCGCTGGACGCGGTCGACCTGGCGGCGCGGAAGGTGCGGTGGCGGCTGGAGACGGCCGTGAGCCGGGGTTCCATGCCGATCGCCGACGCCCGCCACGTGTACTTCCTCGCCGGGGACGGGCGACTGCTGGCGGTCGGGGCCCGCACCGGGCGGATCGTCGGCCAGACCCGGCCGCGGCTCGGCGCGCACACGGACCGGGTAGCGGCGGAGCTGCCCGCGCCCGTGATCGTCCAGGGCCGTGTCTACGCCGGCGCCCCCGACGGCACCGTCTTCGCCGTCGACGGCCACGACCCGTCGTCCTGGTGACCTGACGAAGGGGGGCCGCCTCGCAGGAGGCGGCCCCCCTTCGGGTCCGCGTGTTCAGGCCGCGTCAGCCGTCAGCCCAGCTTCGACACGTCCCGCACGGCGCCCTTGTCGGCGCTGGTGGCCATCGCGGCGTAGGCCCGCAGCGCCGCCGACACCTTCCGGTCGCGGTCCTTCGGGACGTACGCGCCGTTCAGGGCCTGCTCACGGCGGGACAGCTCCGCGTCGTCGACGAGCAGGTCGATGGAGCGGTTCGGGATGTCGATACGGATGCGGTCGCCGTCCTCGACGAGCGCGATCGTGCCACCGGAGGCCGCCTCGGGCGAGGCGTGGCCGATGGACAGACCAGAGGTGCCGCCGGAGAAGCGGCCGTCCGTGATCAGCGCGCAGCTCTTGCCTAGGCCGCGGCCCTTCAGGTACGAGGTCGGGTAGAGCATCTCCTGCATGCCGGGGCCGCCCTTGGGGCCCTCGTAGCGGATGACGACGACGTCGCCCTCCTTGACCTGCTGGGTGAGGATCTTCTGGACGGCCTCCTCCTGCGACTCGCAGACGACCGCCGGGCCCTCGAAGGTCCAGATCGACTCGTCGACGCCCGCGGTCTTCACCACGCAGCCGTCCACGGCCAGGTTGCCCCTCAGCACCGCCAGGCCGCCGTCCTTGGAGTAGGCGTGCTCGGCGGAGCGGATGCAGCCGTCGGCGGCGCCGGTGTCCAGGGCCTCCCAGCGCTCGGACTGGGAGAAGGCCTCCGCCGAGCGCACACAGCCCGGGGCCGCGTGCCACAGCTCGACCGCCTCCGGGGACGGGGAGCCGCCGCGCACGTCCCAGGTCTTGAGCCAGTCCGCCAGGGAGGGGCTGTGCACCGCGTGCACGTCCTCGTTCAGCAGGCCCGCGCGGTGCAGCTCGCCGAGCAGGGCGGGGATTCCGCCGGCGCGGTGCACGTCCTCCATGTAGTACGTGCGGTTCTTGGTGACGTTCGGCGCCACCTTCGCCAGGCAGGGCACCCTGCGGGAGACGGCGTCGATCTGCTCCAGGCCGAACTCGACACCGGCCTCCTGGGCCGCCGCCAGCAGGTGCAGGATCGTGTTGGTGGAGCCGCCCATCGCGATGTCCAGGGCCATCGCGTTCTCGAAGGCCGCGAAGGTGGCAATGTTGCGGGGCAGGACCGTCTCGTCGTCCTGCTCGTAGTGGCGGCGGGCGAGGTCCATCACCGTGCGGGCCGCGTTCTCGTACAGGGCGCGGCGGGCGGTGTGGGTGGCGAGGACCGAGCCGTTGCCCGGCAGGGACAGACCGATCGCCTCGGTCAGGCAGTTCATCGAGTTGGCGGTGAACATGCCGGAACAGGAGCCGCAGGTCGGACAGGCGTTCTCCTCGATGCGGAGGATGTCCTCGTCGGAGATCTTGTCGTTGGCGGCGTCGGCGATCGCGTCGATCAGGTCGAGCGTGCGGACGGTGCCGTCGACGAGCGTGGCACGGCCGGCCTCCATGGGCCCGCCGGAGACGAAGACCGTGGGGATGTTCAGGCGCAGGGCCGCCATCAGCATGCCCGGGGTGATCTTGTCGCAGTTGGAGATGCAGATCAGGGCGTCGGCGCAGTGCGCCTCGACCATGTACTCGACGCTGTCCGCGATCAGGTCGCGCGAGGGCAGCGAGTACAGCATGCCGCCGTGGCCCATGGCGATGCCGTCGTCGACCGCGATGGTGTTGAACTCGCGCGGGATGCCGCCCGCCTCCCGGACCGCCTCGCTGACGATCCGGCCGACCGGCTGGAGGTGGGTGTGACCGGGCACGAACTCCGTGAAGCTGTTGGCGACCGCGATGATCGGCTTCCGGCCGATGTCCGCACCGGGTACACCGGAGGCGCGCATAAGGGCGCGGGCGCCCGCCATGTTGCGGCCGTGGGTGACTGTGCGGGACCTCAGCTCGGGCATCGTCGCTAGCTCCTTCGGGAAGTTCTGCCCGGCGGCAGGGAGTCGCCGGCAGAGTTCTGGCTCAGTCGAGCCTACGCCGGTCATCCAGGGGTCGGGACGCGCTGTCCGGAATACGGGACGCGTGTCTCGGGGCAGCGGGAGTGTGCGTCCCGGATCGCCGGGGGGCGCACACATCGGGCGGCGGGCTACGCGTCCCGGATCGGCAGGGGCGCGCGAAAGCCGTCCGGGCGTCACGTCCCCGTGAGGTGCCGCTGCACCACGGGTGCCACCCGCGCGATGATCTGCTCCACGTCCGCCGTCGCCAGCGGCTCCACCTTGATCACGTACCGCAGGATCGCGCAGCCCACCAGCTGCGCGGCCGCCAGCTCGGCGCGCAGCTCCGCGTCGGGCAGGTCGAACCGGCCAGCGATGCGCCGCAGCAGCTGCGAGACGATCAGGCGGCGGAAGACGGCGGCCGCGGTGTCGTTGCTCAGCGCGGAGCGGACGATCGCCAGCAGGGGCGTACGGGTGGCCGGTCTCTCCCAGATGCCGAAGAAGAAGCGGGCGAACCGCTCTCCGACGCCGTCGAGCGGACCGTCGACGAGCGCCTCCGGGGCGTTCAGCGCGGGCGCGAGGACGACCTCGATCGCCGCCTCGAACACCTGCTCCTTGGTGCCGAAGTAGTGGTGGACCAGGGCGGAGTCCACTCCGGCGGCCTTGGCGATGCCGCGTACCGAGGTCTTCTCGTAGCCGCGCTCGGAGAACTCCTCGCGGGCCACGGTCAGGATGCGGTCGCGGGTGTCGGCGGCCTCCTCACGGCGGGGGCGGCCACGGCGGCGGGTGGTGGCGCCGGTCATCGCCCGGGCACCTTCACCGCGGAGGCCAGGTGCAGCCGGGTGAAGGCCAGGGCCTCGGCGAGGTCGGCCTCGCGCTCGGCGCTGGACATGGCCCGACGGGTGTTGACCTCGATCACGACATGGCCGTCGAAACCACAGGTGGCGAGACGTTCCAGCAGTTCGGCGCAGGGCTGGGAGCCACGGCCGGGCACCAGGTGCTCGTCCTTCGCCGAGCCCCTGCCGTCGGCGAGGTGCACATGGCCGAGCCGGCCGCCCATGCGGTCGGCCATCTGGAGCGCGTCGGTGCGGGCCGTCGCGGCATGGCTGAGATCGATCGTGAAGTGGCGGTAGTCGTCCTTCGTGACGTCCCAGCCAGGGGCGTAGGCGAGCATCTCGCGGTCGCGGTAGCGCCAGGGGTACATGTTCTCCACCGCGAAGCGCACATCCGTCTCGCTCGCCATCCGCCAGACCCCGGCGACGAAGTCACGGGCGTACTGGCGCTGCCAGCGGAAGGGAGGGTGGACCACGACCGTGCTCGCGCCGAGCTTCTCCGCGGCCGCCCGGGCGCGCTGGAGCTTGGTCCAGGGGTCGGTGGACCACACCCGCTGGGTGATCAGCAGGCAGGGGGCGTGCACGGCGAGGATCGGTATCCGGTGGTAGTCGCTGAGTCTGCGCAGCGCCTCGATGTCCTGGCTGACCGGGTCGGTCCACACCATGACCTCGACGCCGTCGTATCCGAGGCGTGCGGCGATCTCGAAGGCCGTCGCCGTCGACTCCGGGTAGACGGAGGCCGTCGAAAGCGCGACCTTCGCATCCGGAATGCGTACGGGTTCGGGTTCCACCACGAGGGACAGGTTACGGGGTGCGGTGGGTGGGGGCGGGGCCCGCGGCCGCGGTTGTGGCCTTCGTCATCCCATGTGGTCGAGACGCCGCAGGATCACTCCCTCCCTGAGGGCCCACGGGCATATCTCCAGGCTTTCCACGCCGAAGAGGTCCATGGCGCCCTCGGCGACCAGGGCTCCGGCCAGGAGCTGTCCGGCCCGGCCGTCGGAGACTCCGGGGAGTTCGGAGCGCTCGCCGGACGTCATGCCGGACAGCCGCGGCACCCACGACTCCAGGGACTCCCGCTTCAGCTCGCGCTGGACGTACAGCCCCTCGGTGGAGCGGGGGGCGCCGGCCAGCCGTGCGAGCTGTTTGAAGGTCTTCGAGGTGGCGACGACGTGGTCGGGGGCGCCGAAGCGGCTGAACTCGCCGACCGTGCGCGCGATCTCGGCGCGCACATGGCGGCGCAGCGCCCTGACGTCGTCCGCGGTGGGCGGGTCGCCGGGCAGCCAGCCGGCGGTGAGCCGGCCCGCGCCGAGCGGCAGCGACACGGCCGCGTCGGGCTCCTCGTCGATGCCGTAGGCGATCTCCAGTGAGCCGCCGCCGATGTCCAGGACCAGCAGTTTCCCGGCCGACCAGCCGAACCAGCGGCGGGCGGCGAGGAAGGTGAGGCGCGCCTCCTCCGCACCGCTGAGCACCTGGAGCCTGACCCCGGTCTCCTCCTGCACGCGCGCGAGGACGTCGTCGGCGTTGTCCGCCTCGCGCACGGCGGAGGTGGCGAACGGCAGCAGGTCCTCGACGCCCTTGTCCTCGGCGGCCTGGAGTGCTTCGCGGACCACGGCGACGAGTCTGTCGACGCCGTCGGAGCCGATCGCGCCGCTTGCGTCGAGGAGCTGTGCGAGCCGCAGTTCGGCCTTGTGCGAGTGCGCGGGCAGCGGACGCGCACCGGGGTGCGCGTCGACCACCAGCAGATGCACCGTGTTCGAGCCCACGTCGAGGACACCGAGTCTCATGTACGGAACGCTACTGCCACCTGGCACGTCGTCCGCCCCCGGCGCTGTGTGCGAGGCACGGCTCGGGAGGGTGCCGGCACGGCTGCCCGGCGACTTACCCTGGACGGGTGCCAAAGACGAAAAAGGCGAAGACCGATAAATCGGCGAACCCGGCGAAAGCAGTGAGGCCGAAGAAGCGGGGCGCGGAATCCGACGAGAAGGGGCTCGAATTCGCGCGCGCGTGGGTGGAGTTCCCGGATCCGGCGGACGACGAGCAGGTCTTCCGCTGTGATCTGACATGGCTGACCTCTCGTTGGACCTGCATCTTCGGAAGCGGCTGCCAGGGCATCCAGGCGGGCCGCGCGGACGACGGGTGCTGCACCCTGGGCGCCCACTTCTCCGACGAGGACGACGAGAAGCGGGTCGCCGAGCACGTGGCGAGGCTCACACCGGACATCTGGCAGAACCATGCCGAGGGCGTGGAGAACGGCTGGGTGGCCGAGGACGAGGAGGGCTCCCGGCAGACGCGCCCCTTCCATGGCTCGTGCATCTTCCAGAACCGGCCCGGCTTTGCCGGCGGCATGGGCTGCTCGCTGCACATCCTGGCCCTGCGAGAGGGCCGCGAGCCGCTGGAGACGAAGCCGGACGTGTGCTGGCAGCTGCCGATCCGGCGGACCTTCGAGTGGATCGACCGGCCCGACGACACACGCGTGTTGCAGGTGTCGATCGGGGAGTACGACCGCAGGGGCTGGGGTCCGGGCGGTCACGACCTGCACTGGTGGTGCACCTCGGCGACGTCGGCGCACGGCGCGGGCGAGCCGGTGTACGTCTCCTACCGGGCCGAGCTGACCGAGCTGATGGGCAAGGCCGGCTACGACCGCCTGGTCGAGCTGTGCGAGCAGCGTCTGGCCTCCGGGCTGCCGCTGGTGGCGCCGCATCCGGCGGATCCGGCGGATCCGGCCGTCTGACGGGCCGCCGGCCGCCGCCTCGGCGGCTCGCCTGAAGGCCCCGCAGGTGCCCGGCCCCGATCGCCGGTGGCGGACCCTCCGGCGATCGGGGCCCGCTACCGGCGGCCGCCCGCAGAGGCCGGGGCCGGGCATCCGCGGTCGCGCTTGGCGTGCCGGCCCGAGCCGTCGCACGCCCTGCCCTCGCGCCGTCCCCCCGGCCGGCCCTCGGCCGCGCTGGGTGTGTCGCCGCCCGCGGACGGCGGGGGCGTGCTGTCCGGGTCGGTCGGCGACGGCTCGGTGGGAGTGGGCGTGGGGTCGGTCGTCGACGGCGGGTCGGTCGGGGTGGGGGTGGGCTCGGAGGGCGCCGGAGTGGTCGGCGTGGGGCGTGGGCCGGACGTCGCGGGCGGGTCGGCCGGGCGCCTGGGCCCGGCTCCGGAGGGGCTGGGTGCCGTGCCGTAGCCGTCGATGGAGACGACGGCACCGGCGGGCGCGATCGCCACACGCGCGCTCCAGCGGCCGGAGGGCTCGCGCAGGTGGTCGACGTACACCTTGATCGTCAACGACTCGCCGGGCTGGAGGGTCCCCGACGAGCGGCTCGGGTAGAGCCAGGCCGCGCCGGTGGACGCGGACCAGTGGACCGGGCCGGCCCCGGCGGCGGTGAGCGTGATCAGGGTGGTGTCACCGGTGTTGTCGGCGCTCACCGTCAGGCGGCCGTCCTTGTGGCCGGCGCCCGTGACGCTGATGACCTCCACGGAGACGTCCGGCCGGCCGCTCGTGCCGAAGCGGGTGTCGGGCCCGGGCCCCGCGTTGCCGGTGTTCTCGTAGCCCCTGCCGGCCCCGTCGCCGCCCAGGACGCCGGGGCCGTGCCCCTCGTGCGCGCTGGCGGCGGGACCGTCGGGGCCCTCGCCGGCCGGGCCGCCGCGGTAGGCGGCCCACAGGGCCAGCACCGGCGCGGCCACCACCGTGGCCACCACCGTGGTCGTGACGGCACGCGCGCGGAGTCGGTCCCTGCGGGCGGCGCGGTCCTTCGGGTCCATCGGGAAGCCGCGCCGGTCGAACCGGGGAGCGGTGCTCCGCGCGCGCGGGTGGTGGGCCAGGGCCTTGTGGAGGGCCGCGCGGGGCGCGGGCAGTACGGGCAGTTCGGCGGGGGTGACGGTGGCGCCGGGCCACTGACCGGGCAGGGCGCGCTCGGCGGTACGGCGGCAGCGCGGGCAGTCGTCGACGTGCCGGACGAGTTCGCGCCGCAGTGCCGCGCCGAGGACGAGCCGGCTGTCCCCGGTGAGGCGGGACACGCTCGGGCAGGTGCCGGTCTCCACCACGGCGAGCGCCGCACGGGTGCGCTCCACCTCGCAGGCGGCCGCGGCGAGCAGTTCCCGCGCGGCGGCGAGGCCCATGCCGAGGACGGCGGCGACCTCGTGTGCGGCGAGGTGGTGGCGTACGGCGAGTTCGAGCGCCTCGCGCTGCTCCGGGGTGGTGCCGGCGGCCTCCGGCCAGGCGAGCTGGGCGAGTTCGCGGCGCCGCTCCCGCCGGACCTCGTCGGGGACGGGCGGCGGTACGGCCCGCGCGGCGGCGTGCCGGTCGCCGCCGGTGCGGCCCGCGGCGTGCGTGCCCTGACGTTTCTGCTTGGCCTCGGCCAGCTTGCGCAGGCACGCCCAGCGGGCCAGCGCGTACAGCCAGGCCCGGCGTTCGCCCGCGGTCCCGGGTCCGCGCTGTCCGCGCCGCTCGGCGAACACCAGCGCGTCCCCGAGGGCGGCGGTCGCCGCCTCGTGGTCGCACAGCACGGACAGGCAGTAGGTGAACAGGCCGTCGAGATAAGGCTCGTAGCGCGCGGGCAGGCGGCACGCCACGGCGTGCGCGGCAGCGCGGTCGCGCGCCTCGCGGTGTGCCCGATGCGCACCGGTCGTGCGGGGCGAGGTGTCCGGACTGCTGCTCATCACCTGTGCGACCGTAGGCGGCCCGGGATCGTCCCTCTGTGCACCTTGAGCACTTTTAATCCGTACGGGTGAAACGATCCCTCTTAAGGGGAACGGAACCTCGGGTTCCATGACCCGTTCGAGTGTGCCCGCCCGACGACGGCGGGGCGCGGGGCCGGCCCGGGGTCCGGCACGATGTCCGGCACAGGGTCCGGCGCGGGGCCCGCACCGGGCCACCGGCGGCCGGGCTGTCGGTGCCGGCGGTTACGGTTTTCCCCATGGCTGCCCGTACCAAGACCACCAAGGACCGCCCGTCCTACCGCTGCACGGAGTGCGGCTGGCAGACGGCCAAGTGGCTCGGCCGCTGCCCCGAGTGCCAGGCCTGGGGCACGGTCGAGGAGTACGGCACGCCCGCGGTCCGTACGACGACGCCGGGCCGGGTCACCACCTCCGCGGTGCCCATCGGCCAGGTCGACGGCCGCCAGGCCACCGCCCGCCCCACCGGCGTGCCCGAACTCGACCGGGTCCTGGGCGGCGGGCTCGTCCCCGGCGCCGTCGTCCTCCTCGCGGGCGAGCCCGGGGTCGGCAAGTCCACGCTGCTGCTGGACGTGGCGGCCAAGTCCGCCAGCGACGAGCACCGCACGCTCTACGTCACGGGCGAGGAGTCCGCGAGCCAGGTCCGCCTGCGCGCCGACCGCATCGGCGCCATCGACGACCACCTGTATCTGGCCGCCGAGACCGATCTGGCCGCCGTCCTCGGCCACTTGGACGCGGTCAAGCCCTCCCTGCTCATCCTGGACTCGGTGCAGACGGTCGCCTCGCCCGAGATCGACGGCGCGCCCGGCGGCATGGCGCAGGTCCGCGAGGTCGCGGGCGCGCTGATCCGCGCCTCCAAGGAACGCGGCATGTCCACGCTCCTGGTGGGCCACGTCACCAAGGACGGCGCCATCGCGGGCCCGCGCCTGCTGGAGCACCTGGTCGACGTGGTGCTGCACTTCGAGGGCGACCGGCACGCGCGCCTGCGCCTGGTCCGCGGCGTCAAGAACCGCTACGGCGCGACGGACGAGGTCGGCTGCTTCGAACTCCACGACGAGGGCATCACCGGCCTGGCCGACCCGAGCGGCCTGTTCCTGACCCGCCGGGCGGAGCCCGTGCCCGGCACCTGCCTGACCGTCACCCTGGAGGGCCGCCGCCCCCTGGTCGCGGAAGTGCAGGCGCTCACCGTCGACTCCCAGATCCCCTCCCCGCGCCGCACGACGTCGGGCCTGGAGACCTCCCGGGTCTCGATGATGCTGGCCGTGCTGGAGCAGCGGGGCCGGATCAGCGCGCTGGGCAAGCGGGACATCTACTCGGCGACGGTCGGCGGGGTGAAGCTCTCCGAGCCGGCCGCGGACCTCGCGGTCGCCCTCGCGCTGGCCTCGGCGGCGAGCGACACCCCGCTGCCGAAGAACCTGGTCGCGATCGGCGAGGTGGGTCTGGCGGGCGAGGTCAGGCGGGTCACCGGCGTGCAGCGCCGGCTCGCCGAGGCCCACCGCCTGGGCTTCACGCACGCCCTCGTGCCGGGCGACCCGGGCAAGGTCCCGGCGGGGATGAAGGTCCTGGAAGTGGCCGACATAGGCGACGCGCTGCGGGTCCTGCCCCGCTCGCGTCGCCGGGACGCCCCACGGGAGCAGGAGGAGCGCCGGTAGACTTTGCCCTGGTCTCGCCCGTCCGTACGAACCGAGTGTGCGAAACGGCAGCGCCTGAAGAACCTGCGACCGGAGGAGTGCAGTGGCAGCCAACGACCGGGCAGCAGCTCCCGGAAAGTCCGGCGGGAGTTCCGGCGCCGATGGCCTGATGCGCGCCTCCCTGAGCGCCGTGGCACCTGGCACGGCCCTGCGGGACGGCCTCGAACGGGTGCTCCGCGGCAACACCGGCGGGCTCATCGTGCTCGGCGCCGACAAGACCGTGGAGTCGATGTGCACGGGCGGTTTCGTCCTGGACGTCGAGTTCACGGCGACCCGGCTGCGGGAGCTGTGCAAGCTGGACGGCGGCATCGTGATCTCGTCCGACCTGTCGAAGATCCTGCGCGCGGGCGTGCAGCTGGTTCCGGACCCGACGATCCCGACCGAGGAGACCGGCACCCGGCACCGTACGGCGGACCGGGTCAGCAAGCAGGTCGGCTTCCCCGTGGTCTCGGTCTCGCAGTCCATGCGGCTGATCGCCCTCTACGTCGACGGCCAGCGGCGCGTCCTGGAGGACTCCGCGGCGATCCTCTCCCGCGCCAACCAGGCCCTGGCGACCCTGGAGCGCTACAAGCTCCGCCTGGACGAGGTGGCGGGCACGCTGTCGGCGCTGGAGATCGAGGACCTGGTGACGGTCCGGGACGTCTCGGCGGTCGCGCAGCGCCTGGAGATGGTGCGCCGTATCGCCACCGAGATCGCCGAGTACGTGGTGGAGCTGGGCACCGACGGCCGGCTCCTGGCCCTCCAGCTCGACGAGTTGATCGCGGGCGTGGAGCCGGAGCGCGAACTGGTGGTGCGGGACTACGTCCCCGAGCCCACCGCCAAGCGCTCCCGCACGGTCGAGGAGGCCCTGGCCGAGCTCGACAAGCTCTCCCACGCCGAGCTTCTCGAACTGTCCACCGTCGCCCGCGCCCTGGGCTACACCGGCTCTCCGGAGACCCTCGACTCCGCGGTCTCCCCGCGCGGCTTCCGCCTGCTGGCCAAGGTGCCCCGGCTGCCCGGCGCCATCATCGACCGCCTGGTCGAGCACTTCGGCGGCCTGCAGAAACTGCTCGCCGCGAGCGTCGACGACCTCCAGACGGTGGACGGTGTGGGCGAGGCGCGGGCGCGGAGCGTCCGCGAGGGCCTGTCGCGGCTGGCGGAGTCGTCGATCCTGGAGCGCTACGTCTGACCGACGCCGGCCACGGCCGGCCCGCCTCGGGCCTCTTCGGGCCTCTTCGGGCCTCTTCGGTGACCGTTGACCCTCCTGGCTCTCTTCGGTCACCCTCGGCCCGGTCGGCCCGGGTCGCTCGGCCCCGGGTCGCTCGGCCCCGGGTCGCTCGGCCCCGGGTCGCTCGGCCCCGGGTCGCTCAGTCCTCCGACAGCACGAACGACGTCCGCTGCTTCGCGTACCCCGGCGCCTTCGCCTCGACCAGGTAGGTGCCCGCCCCGGCCGACCCGGCCGGCGGTGTCGCGCACTGCGGGGCGCTCGGCTTGCGGTCCCAGCGGACGGTGTAGGTGATGGCGCTGCCCGCCGGCACCCGGTACAGCCGGCTCCCGGCCGTCGTGGGGCAGTCGGCCGAGGACCAGTAGGCGGAGCTGCTCTCGGCCTGGCTGATCGTCACCACCGCGGACTTCGGCCCGAGATCGACCTTGCAGTCGCTTCCGGAGGAGTTCGCGGCGGTCAGCTCGAACACCGGCGTCTGGCCGGGCCCGTAGGAGTTGCCCACGCTGCGCAGCGTCACCTTCACCGCGTTCGCGGTGCAGTTGGGCAACGTGCTGCCGGCCGGCAGCACCGCACCCGGACCGCCGCGGCCCTTGGCACCCTCGTCCCCGCCGCCGGCGGACCCGCCGGAACCGGAACCGGCGCCGTCTCCGCTCCCCCCGGCGCCGTCGCCGTCGGAACCGGCGGTGCCCCCGATGCCGCCGGTCCCGGACCCCGATCCACCCGAGTCACCGCCGCCGGACTCTTCCCGGCCGCCGGGATGTTGGCTGATCGCGGGACCGGAACCGGAGGGACCCGGCGTGATGGTCGAGGCCGAGGGCGCCGGATGCTTGCCGTCCGGCCCCTCGCCGTTGGTCTTGCGGCCCCCGCCCCCCAGGGGGACGATCCAGACGATCAGCAGCGCCAGCAGGGCGACCACGGACAGCATGACGAGCCGCCGTCGCCAGTAGATGGAGGCGGGAAGCGGACCGACCGGATTGCGCAGAGATCCCACGGCCCAAACTGTACGAGAGATCGTCGGCTTCCCCGGCCCCACCCGCCGCGCCGGCGACAACTTTTCCGGATCATCATCACGGCAACGCCCATATTCACGGGCCGCTTTGGCCTCGCCGTGATCACCCGGGCACGGTTCGTGACGACACCGGCCCGCGCCGGGTCACACGGCCGCCCACCCCCACGTGGCAGGATCGGAAGGCCATGACTGCGCCCACACTGCCCCCGCACAGCAGCCCCGACACCCCGGCCAACGCCACCGGTGCCCGGACGGGCACCGGCACGCCCGCCGGCGCCGAGGCCTCCGGCACCTCCCTCGGCCCGACTCTGCACACCCAGGTCATCACCTGGTTCGACGACCACGCCCGCGACCTGCCCTGGCGACGCTCCGACGCCGGCGCCTGGGGCGTGATGGTCAGCGAGTTCATGCTCCAGCAGACGCCGGTGAGCCGTGTGCTGCCGGTCTACGAGCAGTGGCTCGACCGCTGGCCCCGGCCCGCCGACCTCGCCAAGGAGGCGCCGGGCGAGGCCGTCCGCGCCTGGGGCCGGCTCGGCTACCCGCGCCGCGCCCTGCGCCTGCACGGCGCCGCGGTCGCCATAACGGAACGGCACGGCGGCGACGTGCCGACCGAGCACGCGCAACTGCTCGCCCTGCCGGGCATCGGCGAGTACACGGCCGCTGCGGTCGCTTCCTTCGCCTACGGACAGCGACACGCCGTCCTGGACACCAACGTCCGCCGGGTGCTGGCCCGCGCGGTCACCGGTGTGCAGTACCCGCCGAACGCCACGACCGCCGCCGAGCGGCGTCTGGCACGCGCCCTGCTGCCCGAGGACGAGGGGACCGCGGCCCGTTGGGCGGCCGCCTCCATGGAGCTCGGCGCGCTGGTGTGCACGGCGAAGAACGAGTCGTGCCCGCGCTGCCCGATCGCCGCGCACTGCGCCTGGCGGCTCGCGGGCAAGCCCGCGCACGACGGGCCGCCGCGCCGCGGGCAGACGTACGCCGGCACGGACCGGCAGGTCCGCGGCAAGTTGCTCGCCGTGCTCCGCGAGGCCCACGCGCCCGTCCCGCAGCCGGTGCTCGACCGGGTCTGGCACGAGCCGGTCCAGCGGGCCCGCGCCTTGGACGGTCTCGTCGCGGACGGCCTGGTGGAGCCGCTGCCGGGCGGACTGTACCGACTGCCGCTGACCTGACCTTCCGTCACCCGACCCCTGACACCCGGCACCTGACACCCCGCATCCGACCCCGGACACCTGATTCGAAGTCACCCCACAGGCCCGCCACGCCTTCAGGGCGCGTCGCGGCTGTTCGTGTCACACACCCGCACACCCCCCGACCCCTCAAATCACCCTCAAAGGGGACCAATCGGGACACCGCTTTACCCCGTTCCTACTTCCGTTACACAACCGACGCACAGCCGAGGGCTGGCCGCAGGCTGCTTCGGACAGCGCCGTGACAACGCCTCCGTACCTTCATTTGCGTGCCTGACAGGCACCGGACGGCTGCCGACCACAGCCCG
Source organism: Streptomyces sp. NPDC091412 (assembly GCF_044756885.1). Taxonomy (NCBI): domain Bacteria; kingdom Bacillati; phylum Actinomycetota; class Actinomycetes; order Kitasatosporales; family Streptomycetaceae; genus Streptomyces; species Streptomyces sp. NPDC091412. The sequence continues at coordinate 21,209 of NZ_JBIVTV010000015.1, forward strand.
TCCACTCACGGCTTGGAGACCGGCGGCAGGCGGGTCGGGAAACGGGGATCGGAGGCGGTCGTACATGGCGCAGGGAGAGGTGCTCGAGTTCGAGGAGTACGTGCGTACCCGGCAGGACGCGCTGCTGCGCAGTGCGCGCCGGCTGGTACCGGACCCGGTCGAAGCCCAGGACCTGCTCCAGACGGCACTCGCGCGGACCTACGGACGCTGGGAGGGCATCGCCGACAAGCGGCTCGCGGACGCCTATCTGCGCCGCGTGATGATCAACACGCGGACCGAGTGGTGGCGGGCCCGGAAGCTGGAGGAGGTCCCCACCGAGCAGCTCCCGGACGCCCGCGTCGAGGACTCCACCGAGCAGCACGCCGACCGCGCGCTCCTCATGGACATCCTGAAAGTGCTCGCTCCCAAACAGCGCAGTGTCGTGGTGCTGCGACACTGGGAGCAGATGTCCACGGAGGAGACGGCCGCCGCCCTCGGCATGTCGGCGGGTACGGTCAAGAGCACGCTGCACCGGGCGCTCGCCCGGCTCCGCGAGGAGCTGGAGGCGCGCGATCTGGACGCACGCGCGCTGGAGCGTGAGGAGCGGGAGCGTTGCGCGGCCTGACCGGCAGGGGTACAGGCTCGGGGCCCAGGCGCGCCCGGGACACCTTGCAGGCGGCGATCACGGCGACGGCCGTGCTCGCCGCCCTCGCCCTTTCCGCGTCCGCCTGCGGCACCGGGGGGACCGGCGCGCGCGACGAGGGACCGGCCCGCGCCGGCTCGGTGGCGGGCACCGTCCCGGCCCCCTCCCCCGACCCCACCGGCCGGGCCCAGCAGGTGGACGCGGTCCGGCTGATCATGGACGACCCGCAGGTCTCGGCGGCGGTCAAGCGCGGCCTCAAGCCGTGTGTGGCCGAGGACTACCCCGTCGACGTGTCGTACGGCGACCTGACCTCGGGATCGGCCGAGGACATCGTCGTCAACGTGCTGACCTGCGGAGACGCGGTGGGTGTGGGTGCCTATGTGTACCGCGAGCAGGGGGGCCGGTACGAGAACGTCTTCACGGCCGAGGAGCCCCCGGTCTACGCCGAGATCGACCGCGGCGACCTCGTGGTGACCAAGCAGGTGTACGCGCGGGGGGACCCGGTGTCGAGTCCGTCCGGCGAGGACGTGATCACGTACCGCTGGTCGGCGGGCCGGTTCACCAAGGAGTTCAGCACGCGCAACGAGTACAGCAAGGCCGCCGGGGGCATCGCGACGCCGGTTCCCGGCCACTGACGGCAGCGTGGGGGAGCCCGGGCGGCGGCCGCGCGACAATGGCGAGGGCGTGAGGCGGCCGGGGCCACCCGTCCGGTCTCCCGGTGAACCGGTCACGGATGGACGCGTCCGGCCGCGGACGTGCCCGCACGGTGGGCCAGGAGCGCACGAACACCAGAGCGCACGACCAGAGCGCACGACGAGAAGCACACGAGGACTGAGAGCACCCGGATGGCAGAACAGACCCACGTCCTGTTCGTCGAGGACGACGACGTCATCCGCGAGGCCACACAGCTCGCCCTGGAGCGGGTCGGCTTCGCGGTCACGGCGATGCCCGACGGGCTGTCCGGCCTGGAGGCGTTCCGGGCCAGGCGGCCCGACATCGCGCTGCTGGACGTCATGGTTCCCGGCCTCGACGGGGTCAGCCTGTGCCGCCGCATCCGCGACGAGTCGACCGTTCCGGTGATCATGCTCTCGGCGCGGGCGGACTCCATCGACGTGGTGCTGGGTCTTGAGGCGGGCGCCGACGACTACGTGACCAAGCCGTTCGACGGCGCCGTCCTGGTCGCCCGCATCCGCGCCGTGCTGCGCCGTTTCGGGCACGCCGGCGGCGTCCGGGCGGACGCGGACCCGGCCGCGGTGGACGGCGGGGTCCTGAGCTTCGGCGACCTGGAGATCGACACCGAGGGGATGGAGGTGCGCCGGGCCGGGCAGCCGGTGGCGCTCACGCCCACGGAGATGCGGCTGCTGCTCGAATTCTCCTCGGCTCCGGGCACGGTGCTCTCCCGGGACAAGCTCCTGGAGCGGGTGTGGGACTACGGCTGGGGCGGCGACACCCGCGTGGTCGACGTCCATGTGCAGCGGCTGCGTACGAAGATCGGCCAGGACCGCATCGAGACGGTGCGCGGCTTCGGCTACAAGCTGAAGGCCTGAGCGGGGCGGTCATGCCCGGGATCACACGGCGCCTGCTCCCCGAGCGCCTGGAACGCGCGGACATCCGCACGGGGCTGAGGTGGAAGCTCAGCGCGGCCATCGCGCTGGTCGGCGCGCTGGTGGCGGTCGCGCTCAGCCTGGTCGTGCACAACGCGGCACGGGTGTCGATGATGGACAACGCGCGCGACCTGGCGGACGAGCGGGTCCAGATCGCCCAGCGCAACTTCGAACTGTCGGGGCGGCCGAACTTCCCCGGCATCAGGATCGACGACCCGGCACTGCCCTCCGAGCTGCGGGAGAAGGTCGAGCAGGGCCGGCGTGCGACATACGTCACCGACCGCGCCGGCAAGCTGCCCGACATCTGGGCGGCCGTACCGGTCAAGGACGGCCACGTGCTGTCCCTGCACACGCACTTCACCGACCGCAGCACGAACATCCTCAACGACCTCGACCAGGCCCTGGTCATCGGCTCCATCACGGTCGTCCTCGGCGGCAGCGCGCTGGGCGTGCTCATAGGGGGTCAGCTCTCGCGGCGGCTGCGCAAGGCGGCGACCGCGGCCAACCAGGTCGCCAAGGGTGAGACGGACGTACGGGTCCGGGACGCCATCGGAGGTGTCGTACGCGACGAGACCGACGACCTCGCGCGGGCGGTGGACGCGATGGCGGACGCGCTCCAGCAGCGGCTGGAGGCGGAGCGCCGGGTCACGGCGGACATCGCGCACGAGCTGCGCACCCCGGTGACCGGGCTGCTGACCGCGGCCGAGCTGCTGCCGCCCGGCCGGCCGACGGAACTGGTCCTGGACCGCGCGAAAGCCATGCGCACGCTGGTGGAGGACGTGCTGGAGGTGGCCCGGCTCGACGGCGCCTCGGAGCGGGCCGAACTCCAGGACATCGTGCTGGGCGAGTTCGTCGCCCGGCGGGTGGCGGCCAAGGACCCGGACGTCGAGGTTCGTGTGGTGCACGAGTCCGAGGTCACCACCGACCCGCGGCGGCTGGAGCGGGTGCTGTTCAACCTGCTCGCCAACGCCGCCCAGCACGGCAAGCCGCCGATCGAGGTGACCGTCGAGGGCCGGGTCATCCGGGTGCGCGACCACGGCCCCGGATTCCCCGAGGACCTGCTCGCCGAGGGCCCGAGCCGGTTCCGCACCGGCAGCAGGGACCGCGCCGGGCACGGCCACGGCCTCGGCCTGACCATCGCCGCGGGGCAGGCCCGCGTCCTCGGCGCCCGTCTGACCTTCCGCAACGTCCGTCCCGCGGGCGCCCCTGACCACATCCCGGCCGAGGGCGCCGTCGCCGTCCTGTGGCTGCCCGAACACGCCCCGACGAACACGGGCAGCCATCCCCTGCTTCCGGGGCAGTGACGCCCGGCGGCCGACGCACGAGGGCCGTCCCCGGGCACTTGCCTCCGGGCCCCGGGGACGCGCGGTCCCCGGCCACCGCGGTGCCGACCGGGACGCTGCGGGGCCGGCCACCGGGCGCCGGCCGGGCGTGGCGTACGGGGCCGCCCCCGCCGTGATCCTGCGGCAGAGGAGGGCGGACGGCCGCGGGCCGGGGCGGACATGCCGGGGGCCCGTGGAAATCCGCTTCCGGCGGACTTCCACGGGCCCCTCGGTCACCCACGTTCGGCTCGGGCGGTCAGACGGCCTCCGCCACGTCCTGACGTGCCTGCGCCTCGCCCGCGTCGGCGCGGTCCCCCGTGGCCGGTCCCGCCCCCCTCAGCGGGACCTCCTTGACGAACACCGCCGCGACGAGCGCGACCACCGCCACCACGGCGCCCAGCAGGAACGCCGAGTGCGTGCCGGCGGACACCGCGTGCTGGTAGGCCTCGCGGGCCTGGGCCGGCAGCTTGGCGAGGCTCGCCGCGTCCAGCTGCGCGGACTGCTCGGTGATCCCGCGGCCCAGGGCGCCGGCCCGCTCGGCCATCTCGTGCTGGACGCGGTTGTTGAACAGCGCGCCCATGATCGCGACACCGAAGGAGGAGCCGAGCGTACGGAAGAGGGTGGTGGACGAGGAGGCCACGCCCATGTCCCTCAGCTCCACGCTGTTCTGCGCGACCAGCATGGTGATCTGCATCAGGCAGCCCATGCCCGCGCCCAGGACGGCCATGTAGAGGCCGGAGGTGAGGCGGGTGGTGCCGGTGTTCATGAGGGACAGCAGGTACAGCCCGGCGATCATCAGAACGCTGCCGACGATGGGGAAGACCTTGTACCGGCCGCTGTTGGTGGTGACCCGGCCCGCGATCAGCGACACGACCATCATCGCGGCCAGCATCGGCAGGAGCAGCAGACCGGAGTTGGTCGCGGAGGCGCCCTGCACCGACTGCTGGTACAGCGGCAGGAACAGCACCGCGCCGAACATCACGAAGCCGGTGATGAAGCCGATCAGCGACATCAGGCTGAAGTTCAGGCTGCGGAAGATGTGCAGCGGCACGATCGGCTCGGCGGCCTTGGTCTGCCAGAGCACGAACCCGACGAGCGCGACGACGCCGATCGCCATGAGCTCCATGATCCGCGCGGAGGTCCAGGCGTACTCCGTACCGCCCCAGGTGGTGACGAGCACGATGGAGCTGATGCCCACGGTCAGCAGCACGGCACCCAGGTAGTCGATCCGCGCCTGGGAGCGCTTCTTCGGCAGGTGCAGTACGGCGCTGATCGCGACGAGTGCCACCGCGCCGAGGGGGAGGTTGATGTAGAAGGACCAGCGCCAGCCCCAGTTGTCGGTGATCGTGCCGCCGACCAGGGGGCCGCCGATCATCGCGAGCGCCATGACGCCGGCCATCATGCCCTGGTACTTGCCGCGCTCCCGCGGCGGGATCAGGTCGCCGATGATGGCCATCACACCGACCATCAGACCGCCCGCGCCGAGGCCCTGGACGGCGCGGAAGCCGATCAGCTCGCCCATGTTCTGGGCCATGCCGCTCAGCGCGGACCCGAGCAGGAAGATGACGATCGAGGTCATGAAGGCGCCCTTGCGCCCGTACATGTCGCCGAGCTTGCCCCACAGCGGGGTGGCCGCCGCGGTGGCCAGGGTGTAGGCGGTGACCACCCAGGAAAGGTGCTGAAGGCCGCCGAGCTCACCGACGATCGTCGGCATCGCGGTGCCCACGATCATGTTGTCGAGCATCGCGAGCATCATCGCGATCATGAGGGCGAGCAGGACGACCCGCACGCTCCTGGGTTGTTTGCCGGCCTGAGCCGTCTCGGGCCCGGCTTTCGCGCTGTCCGCCATCCGTCCTGCTCCCCCAGTCGATTGGGACTTACTTGCCGCCCGGCAAGTTGACTACACTCTGGAAAGTAGACCTCCAGCTAGCCGGTCGTCAAGTAAGTTTTGCCGACCGGCCGGCAGGCAAGGTGTCCAGGGAGCTCGAGGAGTACGAGGATGGACGTCACGATGGACGGCACCAGGCAGCAGCGCCGCGGAAACACCCGCCAGCGCATCCAGGACGTGGCGCTCGAACTCTTCGCCGAGCAAGGCTACGAGAAGACCTCCCTGCGCGAGATCGCCGAGCGTCTCGACGTCACCAAGGCGGCCCTGTACTACCACTTCAAGACGAAGGAAGAGATCCTCGTCAGCCTGTTCGAAAGCCTCACGCGTCCGATGGAGGAGCTGATCGAGTGGGGGCGGCGGCAGCCGCACACACTGGAGACCAAGCAGGAGATCGTCCGCCGTTACGACCAGGCGCTCGCCGACGCGGCGCCGCTGTTCCGCTTCATGCAGGAGAACCAGGCGACCGTGCGGGAGCTGCGCATCGGGGACGCCTTCAAGGACCGGATGCGCGGCCTGCGGGACATCATCATCGACCCGGGCGCGAACCTGGCCGACCAGGTCCGCTGCGTCAGCGCCATCTTCACGCTGCACGCCGGGATGTTCGTCATGCAGGACATCGAAGGCGACCCCGAGGAGCGGCGCAAGGCCGTGCTCGAGGTCGCCATCGACCTGGTGACTCAGGCACACCGGGGCGCGCGGGAGTCCTGACGCGTCCGCCGCCCGCCGTTGGTCGGCAGGGCGGCGGTGCGGTGCGCTGTTCGGCCGGTCAGACGGCCACGCCCTGCGAGCGCAGGAAGGCGAGCGGGTTGAGCGCGGAGCCGTAGTTCGGGGTGGTACGGATCTCGAAGTGCAGGTGCGGGCCGGTGGAGTTGCCGGTGTTGCCGGACAGGGCTATGTGCTGACCGGTGGCGACGGCCTGGCCGATCCTCACGTCGACGCGCGAGAGGTGGGCGTACTGGGAGTACGTGCCGTTGGCGTGCTTGATGACGACGGCGTTGCCGTAGGCGGGGCCGTCGCCGGCGCCGTTGGGACCGGCCTTGACGACGGTGCCGGCGTTCGCGGCGACGACCTTGGTGCCGGTCGGCACGGCGAAGTCCTGGCCGCTGTGCTTGTGTACCCAGTGACCGCCGGCCTGGTTGAAGCCGGCGCTGAGCGCGAACTGCTTCACCGGCGCCGTCCAGGCGGCGGCCTGCGCGACGGCGGCGTGGGGGGCCGCCGTGGTCTCGGCGGCGGACGCTACTCCCGCACCCATGGCGACGGAGACCCCCAGACCGGCGGCCAGGACGGCGGCGCGGGTACGGAGCTTGGTCGTACGGGCGGAACGGGACGTGGCGCGCTGGAACATCGAAACCTCTGGGGGTGGGGGACATGAGGACCACCCGGACGCATGTGCCTTCGCCGGGCGGGCCATCCCTTGGTAACCCCGCCGGTCACTGCCGCTCAAACACCCCCACTACGACGGAACGTAGTAAGAGGGGGCAGTGTCGTACGTCTCTTGACGTCTCCCCCATTCAGGACAAATGCCCTGCAGAGGACCCGTTTCGTAACATTTCATTGTCTTACATGTCCGCTTTTTCAGCCCCTGTCCCCCACTAAGCACCGTAGTACGGGTCGGAGCGCTTGTGTGCCATGTCACCGGTGAGCGGGGGTGGGCCCTCTTTCCCTGTGACCGAGGCCATGTGGCCCCCGTCTCACGGACGGCCCCCTCGGCCGCGGGCACACGGGCACGCGAAAGGGGCCGGTGCCCGAAGGCACCGGCCCCTTTCGGTTGCCGCTGAGGCTTACGCCTCCTTGCTCAGGTTCGGCCCGGGCCCTCCGGCCGCCTGCTCGATCGGCGGGACGTCCGGCAGCGCGGACTTCTCCTCGCCGCGGAAGGTGAAGGTCTGGGACTCGCCCTCGCCCTCGGTGTCCACGACCACGATGTGACCGGGGCGCAGCTCACCGAAGAGGATCTTCTCCGACAGCGTGTCCTCGATCTCGCGCTGGATGGTCCGGCGCAGCGGCCGGGCGCCCAGAACGGGGTCGTAGCCCTTCTTGGACAGCAGCTCCTTGGCCGACTGGGAGAGCTCGATGCCCATGTCCCGGTCCTTCAGGCGCTCGTCCACCTTGCCGATCATCAGGTCGACGATCCGCAGGATGTCGTTCGGAGTCAGCTGCGGGAAGACCACCACGTCGTCGACGCGGTTGAGGAACTCGGGCCGGAAGTGCTGCTTGAGCTCGTCCGACACCTTGTTCTTCATGCGCTCGTAGTTGGTCTTCGTGTCGCCCGAGGCCGCGAAGCCCAGGTTGAAGCCCTTGGAGATGTCCCGGGTGCCGAGGTTGGTCGTCATGATGATGACCGTGTTCTTGAAGTCCACGACCCGGCCCTGGGAGTCGGTCAGGCGACCGTCCTCCAGGATCTGCAGCAGCGAGTTGAAGATGTCCGGGTGGGCCTTCTCGACCTCGTCGAACAGGACGACCGAGAACGGCTTGCGGCGCACCTTCTCGGTGAGCTGGCCGCCCTCCTCGTAGCCCACGTAGCCGGGGGGCGAACCGAAGAGGCGGGAGACCGTGTGCTTCTCGCTGAACTCCGACATGTCGAGGGAGATCAGCGCGTCCTCGTCGCCGAAGAGGAACTCGGCGAGCGCCTTGGACAGCTCGGTCTTACCGACACCGGACGGGCCGGCGAAGATGAACGAGCCACCCGGACGCTTGGGGTCCTTCAGACCCGCACGCGTACGGCGGATCGCCTTGGAGAGCGCCTTGACGGCGTCCACCTGACCGATGACCCGCTTGTGGAGCTCGTCCTCCATGCGGAGCAGGCGGCTGGACTCCTCCTCGGTCAGCTTGAAGACCGGGATGCCGGTGGCCGTGGCGAGGACCTCGGCGATCAGCTCGCCGTCGACCTCGGCGACGACGTCCATGTCGCCGGCCTTCCACTCCTTCTCCCGCTTGGCCTTGGCGGCCAGGAGCTGCTTCTCCTTGTCGCGCAGGGAGGCGGCCTTCTCGAAGTCCTGCGAGTCGATCGCGGACTCCTTGTCCCGGCGGACCGCGGCGATCTTCTCGTCGAACTCGCGCAGGTCCGGCGGCGCGGTCATCCGGCGGATGCGCATCCGGGAGCCGGCCTCGTCGATCAGGTCGATCGCCTTGTCCGGCAGGAAGCGGTCCGAGATGTACCGGTCGGCCAGGGTGGCGGCCTGGACCAGCGCCTCGTCGGTGATGGAGACGCGGTGGTGCGCCTCGTACCGGTCGCGCAGACCCTTGAGGATCTCGATCGTGTGCGGCAGGGACGGCTCGGCGACCTGGATGGGCTGGAAGCGGCGCTCCAGGGCCGCGTCCTTCTCCAGGTGCTTGCGGTACTCGTCCAGGGTGGTGGCACCGATGGTCTGCAGCTCACCGCGGGCCAGCATCGGCTTGAGGATGCTCGCCGCGTCGATGGCGCCCTCGGCGGCACCCGCACCGACCAGCGTGTGCAGCTCGTCGATGAACAGGATGATGTCGCCGCGGGTGCGGATCTCCTTGAGCACCTTCTTCAGGCGCTCCTCGAAGTCACCGCGGTAGCGGGAGCCGGCGACCAGGGCACCGAGGTCGAGGGTGTAGAGGTGCTTGTCCTTGAGGGTCTCGGGCACCTCGCCCTTGACGATGGCCTGGGCGAGGCCCTCGACGACGGCGGTCTTGCCGACGCCGGGCTCACCGATCAGCACCGGGTTGTTCTTGGTACGACGGGACAGCACCTGCATGACCCGCTCGATCTCCTTCTCGCGCCCGATGACCGGGTCGAGCTTGGACTCGCGAGCGGCCTGCGTGAGGTTCCGGCCGAACTGGTCGAGGACCAGGGACGTCGAGGGGGTGCCCTCGGCAGGGCCGCCGGCGGTGGCGGTCTCCTTGCCCTGGTAACCGGAGAGCAGCTGGATCACCTGCTGCCGCACCCGGTTGAGGTCTGCGCCCAGCTTGACCAGGACCTGGGCGGCGACGCCCTCGCCCTCACGGATCAGGCCGAGCAGGATGTGCTCCGTGCCGATGTAGTTGTGGCCCAGCTGAAGGGCCTCCCGGAGCGACAGCTCCAGGACCTTCTTGGCACGGGGAGTGAAGGGGATGTGGCCGGAGGGCGCCTGCTGGCCCTGGCCGATGATCTCCTCCACCTGCTGGCGGACCGCCTCGAGCGAAATCCCGAGGCTCTCAAGGGCCTTGGCGGCGACACCCTCACCCTCGTGGATCAGGCCCAGGAGGATGTGCTCAGTGCCGATGTAGTTGTGGTTGAGCATCCGGGCTTCTTCCTGAGCCAGGACGACAACCCGCCGCGCGCGGTCGGTGAACCTCTCGAACATCGTTAATCGCTCCTCAGAGCGGTCAGGCAGTGGGGGGAACTTCCCCTCCCTGTCCTTCCGCAGCTTAGTCCCGCAAGCGGGGACCGCTCATTCCAACTGCCGACACCGGACCGAGAACCAACACTGCCTCCTGACCCCGAACGCCGACATCTGCTCCAACCCGATGGTGCGAGACGATGTTCCCGCAGGCCAGGCAGTTACCCCAGTCGCCAGTACGCCGATGGCGAACGTGAGACTCCGCTGCCCGGGTGCCGCCTGCGTGTCGCCCCCTCCCACTAGGCATCTCTTACCCGTACCGACTGACCATGCATGCCGCGTGACCGGGTTCCCTCAGCTATGGGCGAACAACCTTGCGCCCTTTCCCGCCCCCGCGCGCCCCTCTCGCCCACGACATTTCGCACACACGCTGATACCGAGCGTAACTCCAGCGTGTTTCGGATGGTTTCTCAGGCATGGTCGGCAGCCCTTCCACGGTCCCCGTTCCGGTTCCGTCTCCCCGTCGGCCGCCGGTCCCCGGCGACGGGGGGCGGCAGTCGCGGCACCGGCTGTGCCGGCGCCACTGGTACGAGAACGAACTGGGCTGGGCCACGGTGCCCGGAGCACCGGTACGACTTGTGGTGGGCCGCCACTTCGACGTCCTGGACGTGCCCGCCGAGGCCGGGCGTGCGGCGCTGCGCCATCTGGGGCCCGGCTCTCCGGTGGCCTTGCGGGGGGACCGGATGCGGCTGCTGATGGCGGCGGGCAGCGCGGAGGAGCTGCCGGGGCTGCTGGAGTGGCTGGAGTGGGGCCCGTCGGTGCTGGGCCTGGACCTGGTGGCCCTGGGCGCGGGCGCGCTGATGGACGCGCCGCCGCCTCCGGGCGCCGGTCCGCTCGGGCCGCGGCCGGTCAGCCCCGGCCGCTCCGGTTCACAGGGGGCCGCCGTGTGGCTGCGGCCCCCTGGGTCCGCGTGCGAGGTCGAGGCCTCGCTGCCGACACTGTCGGCCGTGGGGGCCGGTGGGGGCACCCCCGATCTCGTACGTCTGGTGGACACGGTGGCGACACACGTCCACCGGATCCGGCTGCGGCGCGCGTGCGCCCAGCCGTTCCCGTTCCACGAGGGCCTGGCACAGGCCCCTGATCAGCCGTTGGCCTTCTCGTAGGCCTCGCGAATGGACGCGGGGACCCGGCCGCGGTCGTTGACCTCGTAGCCGTTCTCCTTCGCCCAGGCGCGGATCTGCGCGGTGTCCTGGCTGCCGCCGGAAGCGGCACGCGCCTTTCCACGTCCGCCCGAAGCGCGGCCCCCGGTGCGCCGGCCGCTCTTGAGGTACGGCTCGAGAAGGCCACGGAGCTTGTCCGCATTGGCGGTGGTGAGATCGATCTCGTATGTCTTGCCGTCCAGCGCGAACGTCACGGTCTCGTCCGCCTCGCCGCCGTCGAGGTCGTCGACAAGAAGGACCTGAACCTTCTGTGCCACCGGATTTCCTTTCATCGATAACGTGAGGACCGGGGATGGTCGGTGTCCGCCGATTCGCCGTCCCCTGTTATATGCAGTGCAGCAGTACGTCGGAAAGCAAACCGCTTTTGCGGGAAAAACACAAACCCCTGGGAGAGACCAGGCACTCACCCCGTCCGGAAACATGCGCGTTTCGGACATAGGGAACGCGGGCATGCCCGGCCGGCCGGAATGTGGATCACAGATGCAGAAGCATCCGGCTGTTGCCCAGGGTGTTCGGTTTCACTCGTTCGAGACCCAGGAACTCCGCGACGCCCTCGTCATAGGAACGCAGCAGCTCCGCGTAGACATCGGCGTCGACGGGCGTCTCGCCGATCTCCACGAAGCCGTGCTTGGTGAAGAAGTCCACTTCGAAGGTCAGGCAGAATACGCGGCGAACGCCGAGCCGGCGTGCCGTCTCGAGCAACTTCTCCAGCAGCCGATGTCCGACCCCGGCGCCCTTGAGACCGGGCTTCACCGCGAGAGTGCGCACTTCCGCCAGGTCTTCCCACATCACGTGCAGTGCGCCGCAGCCGACGACCTCGGCGTTGTCGTCCCGTTCGGCGACCCAGAACTCCTGGATGTCCTCGTAAAGCGTCACCGTGGCTTTGTCGAGCAGGATGCGCCCGCGAACGTAGGCGTCCAGCAGTCGGCGCACTGCGGGGACATCGCCGGTCCGGGCCCGTCGGACGGTGATGGATTTTGCGGTCTCTTCGGGGCGTTCTACGGACATGAGCGGACGCTATCGCCCGCGGCCGTCCCGTGCCGAGCCGGGGTTCTCGTCACGGGTTTCCGGAGCTGGGACGGTATCCGGGGCTTGGGCGCTATCCGGGACTTCACCGGCGACTTCGGGTGTACCGGTTCCCCGGATGGGGCCTTCGGCGGTGCCTTCGACGATGCGCACGGCATCCCGCAGGGCCTGCCGCTGTTCGTCGCTCATCATCCCGAAGAAGGCGACGAGAGCGGCGGCGGCGTTGTCGCTCTGGGACCAGGCGTCGTTCATCAGTGCGGCGGCGTAGGCGGCACGGGTGGAGACGGCCTCATATCGATAGGCCCGGCCCTCGGCTTCGCGGCGCACCCAGCCCTTGTGATGGAGATTGTCCAAAACGGTCATCACCGTGGTGTACGCGATGGACCTCTCGCGCTGAAGGTCTTCCAGGACCTCTCGAACGGTCACCGGGCGGTTCCACTTCCACACCCGCGTCATGACCGCGTCTTCGAGTTCTCCCAGGGGCCGAGGCACAACTCAGCACCCTAGTGGGAGAACCCGTCAATGGCGTGCCGAACATACGCCTTCGGTGTCAAACGCGAACAAAAAGGGCGTACGACCCCGTGGTGAGGTGTCCTCACACGGGGGCCGTACGCCGCTTCAGGCGTCGGTGGGCGCGCCGGCTCCGGAGGTCTGGGAGCCGCTCTGTGCGCGCGCGAGGGCGGCGTCCACGGCCGCGTCCTCCTTGGCCTTGGCGGCCCCGCCCTGGGTCTTCACGATCACCCTGACCAGAGCGATGAAGAACGCGGCCATGACGACCGGGGGAACGAGTGCGGAGACGTAGTCCATGGATCCAGAGTAGTCACGGTGGCGGGACAAACAGGGGCGGGGTGGTCCGGAGCGTCACACCGCCGCGAGACACTGCTGCGGCTTCCCGGAGGGCGGGCCCGGCTTCCGCCGCGGGAAGACCTCGCCCGGCGTGGGCACGGGCCGCCGAACGGGCTTCGGCGCGGGCGCCGTCCCGGGCTGCGCGGGGGCGGGCCGTTCCCCCGGCTTCGCAGCGGGCTTCTGGGCGGGCTTCTCGTCCCCGCCGTCCTCCTGCTGCGCCCCCCGGCCGCCCGGCGGACCGCCCATGAGCGCCTGAAGCACGCCGAGGGAGGCCGTGACGGCCGACGGGGCTGCTTGACCGGTGCGGAGTGGGCCGGCCGGATGGACCGGGGCGGCGGCCCGGGCGGCCGGGGCCGGCGGTTCGGCGGGGGCCGGGGCCGGCGGTTCGGCGGGGGCCGGGTGGGTGGCCGGGACCGGGTGCGCGGAGGCCGACTCGCCAGGGGGCGCCACGGGCGGGGTGAGCGTCCGGCAGCGGCGCAGGAGGGCCGCGGCGGCCGGGGCGCCGCGCAGGGCACCCAGGGCGGCCAGGTCGTCGGCCGTGGGCCGGTGGCCCGCGTCCAGGCAGTCGGCGAGGAGCACGAGGTAGCCGGCGGCCGCGCCGGGGAGGGCGGCGCGGTACCGGGTGAGATCGGCCACCAGGAACGCGCGCAGCCGGACAACCTCGTGCATCGCCTCGTCGAGTGACTCGGCGAGCCGGCGGCACTCCTGCACGTCTTCGGCGCTGGCGGGACGGGGCTGAAGGGCGAGGGCGAGGGCGCGGCGGAGCACAGGCAGCTCCTCCGCGCCGAACGCCATGCCGCCGCGGGTTCCGTATGGCGTAGGCATAGGCCGACGATACGCGCTAATCAGACAAATTCGACATAAGGCGCGGGTGTGGCGTGCGAGGGTGTCGCCGCCCCGCTCAGAGGCGCGAGACGTTCCGCTCGTAGACCAGTCGCAGCCCGATGAGGGTCAGCCACGGCTCGTGCTCGTCGATCAGCGAGGACTCGCCGAGCACCATCGGCGCCAGCCCGCCCGTCGCGATCACCGTCACGTCGTCCGGTTCGTCGGCCAGCTCCCGGGCCATCCGGCTGACCACGCCGTCGACCTGCCCGGCGAACCCGTAGATGATCCCGGCCTGCATCGCCTCGACCGTGTTCTTGCCGATCACGCTGCGCGGGCGGGCCACCTCGATCTTCCGCAGCTGCGCCGCCCTGACGCCCAGCGCCTCGACGGAGATCTCGATGCCGGGCGCGATGACCCCGCCGACGTACTCCCCGCGCGCGCTGATCGCGTCGAAGGTCGTCGCCGTACCGAAGTCGACGACGATCGCCGGGCCGCCGTACAGCTCGTTCGCCGCCACCGCGTTGATGATGCGGTCGGCGCCGACCTCCTTGGGGTTGTCGAACAGGATCGGCACGCCCGTCTTGACGCCGGGTTCGACGAGCACGGCGGGTACGTCGCCGTAGTGGCGCCGCGTCACCTCGCGCAGTTCCTGGAGCACCGACGGGACGGTCGCGCAGATCGCGATGCCGTCAATGCCCTCGCCCAGTTCGTCGCCGAGCAGCGGGTGCATGCCCATCAGGCCCTGAAGCAGCACCGCCAGCTCGTCGGCCGTGCGGCGCGCGTCGGTGGAGATGCGCCAGTGTTCGACGATGTCCTCCCCGTCGAACAGGCCCAGCACGGTGTGCGTGTTGCCGACGTCGATCGTCAGAAGCATGGCCGTCACTCCGCCTCGCGCAGGTCCAGGCCGATGTCCAGGATCGGCGAGGAGTGGGTCAGGGCCCCGACGGCCAGGAAGTCGACGCCCGTCTCGGCATACGCCCCGGCGTTCCCCAGAGTCAGTCGGCCCGACGCCTCCAGCAGTGCCCGGCCGTCGACGATGGCCACGGCCTCCTCGCACTCGCCGGGCGTGAAGTTGTCCAGCAGGATCAGATCGGCGCCGGCGTCCACGACCTCGCGCAGCTGGTGCAGGGTGTCGACCTCGACCTCGATCGGCACGTCCGGGAAGGCCTCCCGTACGGCCTTGAAGGCCTGCCCCACGCCGCCGGCCGCCACCACGTGGTTGTCCTTGACCAGGGCCGCGTCCGACAGCGACATGCGGTGGTTCACGCCGCCGCCGCACCGGACGGCGAACTTCTCCAGCGACCTGAGGCCCGGCGTGGTCTTGCGGGTGTCGCGCACGCGCGCCTTGGTGCCCTCCAGGGCGTCCGCCCAGGCGCGCGTGGCGGTCGCGATGCCGGACAGGCGGCACAGCAGGTTGAGCGCGCTGCGCTCGCCGGTCAGCAGGTCACGCGTGCGCGTGGTGACCGACAGCAGCTTCTGCCCGGCCTCGACGCGGTCGCCGTCCTCGACGTGCCGCTCGACCTCGAACTCGTCCGTGCAGACCACCGAGAGCACCGCCTCGGCGACCCTGAGGCCGGCCACCACGCCCGCTTCGCGCGCGGTGAAGTCGCCCGTGGCCACGGCGTCCTCGGGGATGGTCGCGACCGTCGTCACGTCCACGCCGTTGTCGAGGTCCTCCTGGATGGCGACGTTCGCGATGTCCTCGACCTCGAGGGGGTCGAGTCCGGCGTCCGCCAGGAGCTGGGCGAGCGCGGGGTCGAGCCCGCACTCCAGGTACTCCTCGTCGGCGTCCGCGCCGCAGGCACAGCCGTCGCCGCAGCCGCCGCTCGGGGCGAGGGGAAGGTCTTCGCTGCTCACTTGTGTCACTGCTCCAGAGGACGCGGGGCCGGGGCCCCGGGGCGGGTCGGGGGGAACTCTGCGGTGTCCGTGGTGTGCACGGCGGATGTGCCGTCGGGGTTCAGCCGTACGACGATGTGGCGGCGCCAGTGGGTGTCGTCCCGCTCGGCGCGGTCCTCGCGCCAGTGGCAGCCGCGGGTCTCCTCGCGCAGCCGGGCGGCGGCGACCAGGACGCCGGCCACGCACATGAGGTTCGTGGCCTCCCAGGTGTCGACGCCCGGCTCGGCGGTCTTGCCGTTCTCCTCCAGGGCCGAGCGGGCCTCGGCGTGCAGCCGCTCCAGTTGGTCGGCGGCCCGGGCCAGCGACGCGGCGGACCGCAGCACGCCCGCCCCCTCGGTCATGATCCGCTGGATGGCGAATCGGGTCTCGGGGGCGAGCAGGGGGTGGGAGGGCCGCTCGGTGTACGGAACGGGTTCCGGCACGCGCGCGTGCAGGCCGTTCCCCGACCGCTCCCGCGCGATGTCGGCGGCGATGCTCTCGGCGTAGACCAGGCCCTCCAGGAGGGAGTTGGAGGCGAGGCGGTTGGCGCCGTGCACGCCGGTGCAGGCCACCTCACCGCACGCGTACAGGCCCGGCACGGTCGTCCGGCCGCGGGAGTCGGTGCGCACGCCTCCGGAGGCGTAGTGGGCGGCCGGCGCGACCGGGACGGGCTCGGTGACCGGGTCGATGCCGTGGGCACGGCAGGCGGCCAGGATCGTCGGGAAGCGGTGCTCCCACATGTCGGCGCCGAAGTGCCGGGCGTCGAGGAACATGTGCTCGGTGCCCTGCTCCTGCATCCGCCGCATGATGCCCTTGGCGACGATGTCCCGGGGCGCGAGTTCGGCCAGCTCGTGCTGCCCGGTCATGAAGCGCACGCCGTCGCCGTCGACCAGGTGGGCGCCCTCGCCGCGCACCGCCTCGGAGACGAGGGGCTGCTGGCCCTCCGCGTCCGCGCCGAGGAAGAGCACCGTCGGGTGGAACTGCACGAACTCCAGGTCGGAGACCTCGGCGCCCGCGCGCAGGGCGAGCGCCACGCCGTCGCCGGTGGAGACGGACGGGTTGGTGGTCGCGGAGAAGACCTGGCCCATGCCGCCGGTCGCGAGGACCACCGCGGGCGCGTGCACGGCGCCCACGCCGTCGTGCTGGCCCTCGCCCATGACGTGCAGGGTCACGCCCGCGGTGTGGCCCTCGGCGTCCGTGAGCAGGTCCAGGACGAGCGCGTTCTCGACGGTGTGCACTCCACGCGCGCGTACCGCCTCGACGAGGGCGCGGGAGATCTCCGCACCGGTCGCGTCGCCGCCCGCGTGCGCGATCCGGCGGCGGTGGTGGCCGCCCTCGCGGGTGAGCTGGATGCCGCCCTCGCCGTCGGTGTCGAAGTGCGCGCCGGTGGAGATCAGCCGGCGTACGGCGTCGGGGCCCTCGGTGACGAGGATCCGTACGGCCTCCTCGTCGCACAGGCCGGCGCCCGCCACCAGGGTGTCGTCCAGGTGCTGCTCGGGGGTGTCGCCCTCGCCGAGGGCCGCGGCGATGCCGCCCTGGGCCCAGCGGGTGGAGCCGTCGTCGAGGCGGGCCTTGGTGACGACGACGGTCGTCAAGCCGGCCGCCTCGCAGCGCAGGGCGGCGGTGAGGCCGGCGACGCCGGAGCCGACGACCACGACGTCCGCCGCGATGGACCAGCCGGGCGCGGGCGCGTGCAGTCGTATGCCTGTGCTGGTCACGAGGCGGCTCCCAGGGTTCCGAAGGTGAGCGGGAGGTTGTCGATCAGCCGGGTCGCCCCGACCCGCGCGGCGACGGCGAGAACGGCCTCGCCGGTGAAGCCGTCGCCGATCTCGGTGAAGTCGGACGGGTCGACCAGGGCCAGGTAGTCGAGTTCCAGCGGCGGGTCGAGGCGCGCGGCCTCGTCCAGGACCAGCTGGGCGGCCGCGCGGACGGCCGCCGCGGCGCCCGGGGAGGCCTTGGCGACGGCCGCGGCGTCGGCCGCCGCGCGGGACTCCCCGAGGGCGCTCAGGGCCTCGGCACGCGCACGCGTGGAGGGCACCTCACGGGCCCGCGCGCGCAGCGCCTCCTGGGCCGCGTGCCGGTCGCGGCCCGCGAACAGGGCCTGGGAGAGGGCCAGGGCGGTGTACCGCTCCTGCGGGGAGAGGTAGCGGTTGCGGCTGGACAGGGCCAGTCCGTCGTCCTCGCGCACGGTCGGTACGGCGACGATCTCCACACCCATGTCGAGGTCGCGCACCATGCGGCGGATCAGGGCGAGCTGCTGGGCGTCCTTCTGCCCGTACAGGGCCACGTCGGGGCGGGTGAGGTGCAGCAGCTTGGCGACGACGGTGAGCATGCCGTCGAAGTGCCCGGGCCGGCTGGCGCCCTCCAGGCGTGCGCCCATGGGGCCTGCGGTGATCCTGACCTGCGGCTCGCCGTCCGGATAGATCTCTTCGGCGGACGGCGCGAACACGGCGTCGGCGCCCGCCTGCTCGGCCACCTTGAGGTCGGCCTCCAGGGTGCGCGGGTAGCGGTCGAGGTCCTCGCCCGCGCCGAACTGGAGCGGGTTGACGAAGACGGTGACGATCACGAAGCCCTTGCGGCCGACGCGCTCGCGGGCCGCGCGGATCAGGGCGGCGTGGCCCTCGTGCAGGGCGCCCATGGTCATGACGACGGCGGTGCGTCCCTGGACCGCGTAGTGGTCGCGCACGTACTCCAGATCGTCCACCGTGGGGGCGAGTTCGAACATGCGACGGCTCATCGGTCTTCCCCGTTCTCGGGCAGGTTCGTGCCTCCGGCGAGTACCCCCAGCAGGTCCTCGGCCAGCTCGGGCTTGAGCAGGCCGTGAGCGAGCGCGCGGTCGGCGGTGGCGCGGGCCATCGCCAGGTAGCCGGCGACGGTCTGCGGGGCGTGCCGGCGCAGTTCGGCGACGTGGGCGGCGACCGTGCCGGCGTCCCCTCGCGCGACCGGTCCGGTCAGGGCCGCGTCGCCGGAGCGCAGGGCGTTGTCCAGGGCGGCGCCGAGCAGCGGGCCGAGCATATGGTCGGGGGCCTCGACGCCGGCCTCGCGCAGCAGCTCCATGGACTGGGCGACCAGCGTGACCAGGTGGTTGGCGCCGAGCGCGAGCGCCGCGTGGTACAGCGGGCGCATCTCCTCGGCGATCCACTCCGGCTCGCCGCCCATCTCGATGACCAGGGCCTCGGCGGCCAGCCGCAGCTCCGCGGGGGCGGTGACGCCGAAGGAGCAGCCGGCCAGCCGCTGCACGTCCACGGGCGTGCCGGTGAAGGTCATCGCGGGGTGCAGGGCCAGCGGCAGCGCGCCCGCGCGCAGGGCGGGGTCCAGCACCTTCGCGCCGTACCGCCCGGAGGTGTGCACGAGCAGCTGCCCGGGCCGTACGGCGCCGGTCTCGGCGAGGCCCGCGACCAGTCCGGGCAGGGTGTCGTCGGGGACGGTCAGCAGCACCAGGTCGGACCGCTCGAGCACGTCGGCGGGCGGCACCATGGGCACGTCGGGGAGCATCAGCCCGGCACGGCGCCTGGAGGTGTCGGAGACCGCGGAGACGGCCACCGGGCGGTGCCCGGCCAGCTGGAGGGACGCGGCGAGGGCGGGGCCCACCCGGCCGGCGCCGACGACGCCGACGGTGAGCCGTGCGGGGCGGTCCCTGGGGTCTGGTTGTTGGCTACTACTCACGCGACGGTGACCTTCCCGTTCCAGTCCGCTCGGGGTACCGGACGATTTCTCGTCATGTTAACGCGATCGGTTCCGGGGGCGGTCCGGTCGCCCTCAGGCTGTGGGTCGGCCCACAGCGCCGCGGGGCGGGAGACGACGGGCCGCGGGGCGGGAAATGCGGGTGACCGCCGTGTCCCGGACGCGCGATGATCCAGGACATGAGTGATACGGCGGAGCAGGACGCACGAGACGTACGGCCCGAAGAGCGGGTCCCGGACGGGGAGCGGCACAAGCGGCTCCGGGAACGGCGCGCGGCCGCGTGCCGGAGCGCGGAGCGCGTGCTGGCGCGCCCCGCGTTCCTCGGGACGCTCCGGGAGCGGCTGGCGCTGCTGGACGGCGCGCGGGAGGTGTACGACCTCGACGAG
This sequence comes from Streptomyces sp. NPDC091412, assembly GCF_044756885.1. NCBI lineage: Bacteria > Bacillati > Actinomycetota > Actinomycetes > Kitasatosporales > Streptomycetaceae > Streptomyces > Streptomyces sp. NPDC091412. The sequence goes on from NZ_JBIVTV010000015.1 coordinate 40,790, forward strand.
GCGTCGGACATGTACGGCAACGGGGTCGTCGAGGCCCTGGAGGAGAAGGTCGCCGGCCTGCTCGGCAAGGAGGCCGCCGCCTTCTTCCCGACCGGCACGATGGCCCAGCAGGTGGCCCTGCGCTGCTGGGCGGGCCGCACCGGCAACCCGGCGGTCGCGCTGCACGCGCTGGCCCATCCCGAGGTGCACGAGAGGCAGGCCTTCAGCCAGGTCGCCGGGCTGCGGCCGGTGCGGGTGACGAGCGAGCCGCGCCAGCCGACCGCCGAGGAGGTGCGCACCCTCGACGAGCCCTTCGGGACGCTGATGCTCGAACTGCCCCTCAGGGACGCCGGGTTCCTGCTGCCCACGTGGGAGGAGCTCCTCGAGCTCGTGGACGCGGCACGCGAGCGGGACGCGGTGGTGCACTTCGACGGCGCGCGCCTGTGGGAGTCCACCGTGCACTTCGGCCGGCCGCTGGAGGAGATCGCGGACCTGGCCGACAGCGTGTACGTGTCGTTCTACAAGTCCCTCGCCGGTTACGGCGGCGCGGCGCTCGCCGGGCCGCGGGAGCTGGTGGAGGAGGCCAAGGCCTGGCGGCACCGGTACGGCGGCAACGTCTTCCAGCAGTTCCCGACGGCGCTGTCGGCACTGGCCGGGCTGGAGCGGGAGCTGCCCCGGCTGCCGGAGTACGTGCGGCACGCGCGCGTGGTGGCCGCCGCGCTGCGCGAGGGGTTCGCCGCGGCGGGGCTGCCCTGGAGCCACGTCCACCCGGCCGAGCCGCACACCCACGAGTTCCAGGTCTGGCTGCCGTACGACGCCGAGGCGGTCGCCCGGACCGCGATCCGGACCGCGGAGGAGACGGGCACGATGCTCTTCACCGGCGGCTGGGACGCCCCGGCCCCCCGCCTGGCCCGCACCGAGGTCTCCGTCCGGGCCGAGGGCCTGGCCTGGACCGCGGCCGACGTGCGAGGAGCGGTCGCCGACTTCACCGCCCGCCTCCCCAAGGAGCTCGACGAGTAACCCACCAGCCCCACCGAGCCGCGTCCACCCGCGGTCCGGACGACCACCCGGTACACCACGGGGAACGCCGCTCGTCCCTCGGCTCGCACACCACGTGCCACCCGCGCGCGCCGACCGCGGGCAGCGCGCGGCACGGACGGCGGCCGCGGCGGCGGGGGCGGCTTGGGCACGGCACGGACGACGGCTGCGGCGACGGGGCGGCTTGGGCACGGCACGGACGACGGCTGCGGCGACGGGGCGGCTTGGGCACGGGCAGCGAGCCGGGCGACGGCTGCGGCGACGGGGCGGGGTTGGGCGGGCCGGGCGGGCCGGAGACAAGCGGCGGGCGTGGGCCGTTCCGCCACGCCGGGCGTTCCGGGTCTGTGCCGGGACACCGCCCAGAACGCCGCCCGTCCCTCGGCTCGCGCGCACCACTTGCCGCCCTCGGGCCCGGCGTGGGAGGGCGCGAGTGTCCGGCGTGGGTGGGCCACCGCGTCGCCGGTCGGCCCTGGGCAGGGCCCGGCGTCGGCGGACGGTCGGGGCGGCGGGCGCCGGCGGAACCGCCACGCCAGGCGTCCCAAGACTGCGCCAAGGCGCCGGTACAGGCCCGGCAATCCTGCTGTTCACCCCCCACCAGCCGCTCGCAGGCGGCGGGCGGGGCAGGCGCGGGTGCCGGCCGGGGCAGGCGCGGGTGCCGGGCCGGGGCGGGCCGCCGGGGTCGTCGGTGGGGGTCGGGCCGGGCGTGGGCGGGGCGGTTCTGGGCGGCGGGCGGACGTGTTGTCAGTGGGGGCGGGCACCATGGGGGCATGAGCGTGCGGATCGATATCGCGGGGCTGCGGCCGGAGAGGGTGGCCGTCGTGCCCGCGCCCCTGGCCGAGCTCTGCATGGCGCTGCACGCGCTGTCGGAGCCGGGACACCACCCCGGTCTGCAGGGCTGGGTCACCGGCGTCACCGCCCGGCTCGACTCGCACCTGGCCGACCGGATGTGCGAGGCGGACTTCCTGTGGCGGACGACGTTCTCCGACCTCTTCCTGCCGTGCGCGGGCGTGCCCGGCGGCTCCACGCTCCCGGGCGCGACGCTCGCCGACGAACTGGACATCCTCGACAAGCTGTCCGACGAGCAGTTCGTGGACGCCGCCCTGGAGTTCACCTGCGCCCTGCCGTACGGCCTGCCGGGCCCGGGACCGCTCGCCGACGCCGGTCTTCGCCGCCGCGCCGTGGAGCTGGCCGCGGCGCGCGGGCCGCAGCAGGTCCGCTTCACCGAGCGGCTGCTGGCCGACCCGCCGCGCATCAGGGCCTGGCTGCGGCAGTTCCTCGAGGACTGCGACGAGGCGTTCTTCGCGCAGACCTGGTCCCGGCTGCGCCACCAGCTCGCGGCCGACACCCGGCACAAGACGGAGCTGCTGCGCCGCAAGGGCCTGGCCGAGGCCCTTGCGGCGGTGTCCCCGGCGGTGACGCTGGACGAGGCGGGCTGCCGGATCACCGTCGACAAGCTGGGCGAGGGCCGCACGGCCACGGCGGAGGGCGGCCTGCTGCTCGTGCCGACGAGCCTGGGCTGGCCCCACCTGATGGTGCTGCACCGGTACGGCTGGCAGCCGGTGCTGCACTACCCGGTCGGTTCCCCGGAGCTCGCCGCCCCGCCCTCGGTGGAGCAGCTGACCCTGCGGATGACCGCCCTGTCCCACCCGGTGCGGATGCGGCTGTGCCGCAGCCTGGCCCGCAGCGCGTTCACCACCAGCGAGCTGGCCCAGGTGCACGGCATGACCGCGCCGGAGATATCCCGGCACCTGAGCCTGCTGAAGAAGGCAGGCCTGGTCACCACCCGGCGCCGGGGGCGGTACGTGCTGCACCAACTGGACGTCGCGATGGTCGCCCGGCTGGGCAGCGACTTCCTCGAAGGCGTGCTGCGCTAGTGCTGTGACCGGAAAGGTTCACCGGCTCGGCAAACCTTTCCGGCCACAGCACTAGTCAGCTGAGCCGGAGTCCGGCGTGCGCCGGGGCCCGTCGAACCGGATGCGCCGGACACCGACCTTCGCCTGCCGCAGCCGTGTCCGCAGCGGGCCCTCGGTGTTGGGCCGCAGCGTCAGGCCGGCCAGGACGGCGATCCGGTCCGCGGTCTTCGGCACGGTCGAGTGGTCGGTCCACAGGTGCTCGGCGAACTCCGGCTCGCGCAGCCGCTCGAGGCAGTCGTCGAGCTGCCGCACGGCCCAGCTCTCCCGGCCCGGACCGGAGTTCTTCCCGGCGACATGCCCGACGAGGTGACCGAACCCGCGCTCCCGCAGCCGCTTCAGAACGGTCTCGCGTTCCGCGAGGAGCGTGAAGTGCCGTACGTCGTGGTCCAGTTCGCGCAGCCGCCCGACGGTCTCGGCGAACTGACCCGAGTCCGTGACGGTCATGGGGGCGATCACGACCCCCTCGTGCCGGGTGAGGGCCAGGTCCAGGACCTCCACCACCCCTTGCCGCCAGGCCACCAAGTCCCTGAAGTCCGCGCGCAGTCCGGGTGGCAGCATGCGGCGCAGGCCGAACCCGGCATGCTCGGGATCGCAGACGACGCTGCCGGGCAGACGGCGCTGGATCTCGTGTGCGGTCTGTGTCTTGCCGCCCCCGAAGGGGCCGTTGATCCACAGGAGCATGCGCAGACCCTACCGACGGCCGCGTACGCCGTTCAGCCGTGTCCGCCGGCCCGGACGAGCCCCGTCTCGTAGGCCAGGACCACCACCTGCACCCGGTCCCTCAGCCCCAGCTTGGTCAGGATGCGGCCCACGTGGGTCTTCACCGTCGCCTCGGACAGCACCAGCCGGGCGGCGATCTCGCCGTTCGACAGGCCCTGCGCGACCAGGACCATGACCTCGCGCTCGCGCTCGGTGAGCCGCTGGAGCTCCTTGTGCTGGGGCTCCTTGCCGGCCGTGGGCAGCATCGGGGCGAACCGGTCGAGCAGCCGGCGGGTGGTGGAGGGCGCGACGACGGCGTCGCCGCTGTGCACGGAACGGATCGCGGCGAGCAGGTCGCCGGGCGGCACGTCCTTGAGCATGAACCCGGAGGCACCCGCCTTCAGCCCGGAGAAGGCGTACTCGTCGAGGTCGAAGGTGGTCAGGATGAGCACCTTCGGCGGGTCGGGCTCGGAGCAGATGCGGCGGGTGGCCTCCACACCGTCCAGCTTCGGCATGCGCACGTCCATCAGCACCACGTCGACGGCGGTGGCGCGCAGCACCTGGAGGGCCTCGACACCGTCGCCCGCCTCCGCGACGACCTCCATGTCCGGCTGGGCGGCGAGCACCATCCGGAATCCCGTGCGCAGCAGCACCTGGTCGTCCACGAGCATCACGCGGATCGTCATCGGGGTCCTCTTCCGTTCGTCATCGGCGGTTCGGGTCCGTTCGTCGTCGGCTGGCGGGCGGGTGCGTGACCGGGGTCCGCGGGGTGTGCGCCGGCGTCAGTGCACCGGTTTGAGCGGCAGCAGGGCGCTGATGCGGAAGCCTCCGCCGGGACGCGGACCCGCGTCCAGGGTGCCGCCGACCATGCCGACGCGTTCGCGCATGCCGATCAGGCCGTGCCCCTCGCCGTCGGCGCCGCCCTCCTCGTACAGCTCGTGCGGCGCGCCCTTGCCGTCGTCCTCGACGAGCAGTCCGAGGCCGTCGTCGAAGTAGACCAGACGCACGCTCGCGCCCGCGTTGGGTCCGCCGTGCTTGCGGGTGTTCGTGAGGGCCTCCTGCACGATGCGGTACGCGGTGAGCTCGACCCCGCTGGGCAGCGGGCGCGGGGTGCCCTCGATCCGGAAGTCGACGGGCAGTCCGGAGCCCCGGCACTGCTCGACCAGGTCCTCGATCTGGTCGACGTCGGGCTGCGGCACGTACTCGCCGCTCTCCTGGTGCTCGCCGGTGCGCAGCACGCCCAGCAGGCGGCGCATCTCGGCGAGGGCCTGGCGACCGGTGGAGGAGATCGTCTCCAGGGCCTTCTTGGCCTGGTCGGGCGCGGCGTCCAGGACGTAGGCGGCGCCGTCGGCCTGCACCACCATCACCGACACGTTGTGCGCGACCACGTCGTGCAGCTCACGCGCGATCCGGGCGCGTTCGGCGGCGACCGCGACCTTGGACTGCGCCTCGCGTTCCTTCTCCAGACGGGCGGCGCGCTCCTCCAGTTGCGCGAAGTAGGCGCGGCGGGTGCGCATGGAGTCGCCGAGCACCCAGGCGAGGGCGAACGGCACCGTCTGGAAGACGGCTATCGCGACGTTGCTCAGGGCGCTCGCGTCGTGCTGCGGCCAGCGCATCTGCGCGAGGGTCGCCGCGCACAGCCCGCCGGCCAGGGCGAACCGGGAGGCCCAGCGGGCGCCTATCGCGGCGACCGTGTAGATGATCACCAGCATGGCGAAGTTGGCGACCATCGTCTCGACGTCCAGGACGAGCTGCGCCACACCCGCCGCGCCCGCCAGCACCAGCATCTTCTCCGGCACCCGGCGGCGCAGTGCGACGACCACGCACAGCACGAGGGACAGCGCCAGGGTCGCGCCGACCGAACCGTGGTGGCCGGGCGCCCCGTTGATGCTCGACACGCTCACGCCGGAAAGCCCGAGGAGGATGAGGGCCCAGGAGCCGTCCACCCACATCGGGTGCCTGCGGAGGAAGTCATAGAGGCGCTGCACGTAACCCAGAGTAGGGAAGCGGCACAGGTGTGGGGGTCAACCGAAGGGCCGATCCGTACGGGCCCCTCGTACTCCCCAAGGTGGAGGCAGTGATCACTTGTGCGCCTCGCTCCGCCGGACGGACCCTAGTCTGTCGGGGTGGCGGACGACACGGCGGGCAGCACCGCGCGCACCACGGCCGGCAGCACCCGGCGCACTACGGCGCAGAGCACGGCGGAGGGCCGGGCCGGGGAGTGGCACGGCTGGCGGGCGGCGACCGAGGAGGCCCTGTACGGGCCGGACGGCTTCTACCGGCGGCCCGAGGGCCCGGCCGGTCACTTCCGTACGTCCGTGCACGCCTCGCCGCTGTTCGCGGCGGCCGTGGCGCGGCTGCTGTGCCGGGTCGACGTGGCGCTGGGCCGCCCGGCGGCGCTCGACTTCGTCGACATGGCGGCCGGGCGGGGCGAGCTGGCCACGGGCGTGCTCGGCGCGCTCCCGGCGGACGTGGCGGCACGCACGCGCGTGCACGCGGTCGAGATCGCCGCCCGGCCGGAGGGCCTGGACGCCCGGATCGCATGGTCGGGGCAGGCCCCGCGGGGGATCACCGGGCTGCTGTTCGCCAACGAGTGGCTGGACAACGTGCCGCTGGAGGTCGCGGAGGTGGACTCCGCGGGCGTACCCCGGCGGGTCCTGGTCCGGCGTGACGGCGCGGAACGGCTCGGGGAGCCGCTGTCGGGGGCGCAGGCGCGGTGGCTGGCCCGGTGGTGGCCGCTGCCCGCCGAGCAGGGTCTGCGCGCGGAGATCGGGCTGCCCCGCGACACCGCCTGGACCGACGCGGTCTCGCGGGTCGAGCGGGGTCTCGCGGTCGCCGTCGACTACGCGCACACGGCCGGCGCGCGACCGCCCTTCGGAACGCTCACCGGCTTCCGGGAAGGCCGGGAGACGGCGCCCGTGCCGGACGGCTCGTGCGACATCACAGCGCACGTCGCTCTGGACGCCTGCGCCGCGTGCGCGCCTCCGGGCGCCCGGCTGCTGACCCAGCGCGAGGCCCTGCACGCCCTGGGCATCACCGGCGAACGCCCCCCGCTCACGCTCGCCTCCACGCACCCCTCGGAGTACGTACGCGCCCTCGCACGCGCCGGGGAGGCCGCCGAACTCACCGCGGCGGGCGGGCTCGGCGACTTCGGCTGGCTGGTGCAGCCTGTCGGCCTCGCGGAGGCGGACGCGGCGGCCCTACTTGTCGATGTCCCCGACCACGAAGAACATTGACCCCAGGATGGCCACCATGTCTGCCACCAGCGTGCCCGGCAGCAGCTCGGTGAGCGCCTGGATGTTGTTGTACGACGCCGAGCGCAGCTTGAGCCGGTACGGGGTCTTCTCACCCTTGCTGACCAGGTAGTAGCCGTTGATCCCGAGCGGGTTCTCGGTCCACGCGTACGTGTGCCCCTCGGGTGCCTTGAGGACCTTCGGCAGCCGCTGGTTGATCGGGCCGGGCGGCAGCTCGGCCAGCCGGTCCAGACAGGCGTCGGCGAGGTCCAGCGCGTTGTGGGTCTGCTCCAGCAGGCACTCGAAGCGGGCCAGGCAGTCGCCCTCCTGCCGGGTGACCACCTTCAGGGTGTCCTGCACCTCCGCGTACGCCAGGTACGGCTCGTCGCGGCGCAGGTCGAAGTCGACGCCCGAGGCGCGCGCGATGGGACCGCTCACGCCGTAGGCGTGCACGGCCCGCGGGGAGAGGACGCCCACGCCCCGGGTGCGGCCCCGGAAGATCTCGTTGCCGAGCACCAGGTCGTCGAAGACGTCCATCCGCGAGCGCACGGCGGCCACCGCGGCACGCGCGCGCGTGGCCCAGCCGGCCGGCAGGTCCTCCTTCAGGCCGCCGACGCGGTTGAACATGTAGTGCATCCGGCCGCCGGAGACCTCCTCCATGACGTTCTGGAGGACCTCGCGTTCCCGGAACGCGTAGAAGACCGGGGTGATGCCGCCCAGCTCCAGCGGGTAGGAGCCGAGGAACATCAGGTGGTTGAGCACCCGGTTCAGCTCGGCGAGCAGGGTGCGCGTCCACACCGCGCGCGGGGGCACCTCCATGCCGAGCATCCGCTCCACGGCGAGGACCACGCCCAGCTCGTTCGAGAAGGCCGACAGCCAGTCGTGGCGGTTGGCCAGCATGATGATCTGGCGGTAGTCCCGTGCCTCGAACAGCTTCTCCGCGCCGCGGTGCATATAGCCGATCACCGGCTCGGCGCGGATGATGCGCTCGCCGTCCAGCACCAGCTTCAGCCGCAGAACACCGTGCGTGGACGGGTGCTGGGGCCCGATGTTGAGCACCATGTCGGTGCTCTCCGCGGCGCCGCCGATCCCGACCGTGGTCTCCTTCGTGGGAGTCATGGACACAGTCTCTCGTACGTACGCTTGCCCCATGGAAACGGGGATCCCGGAGGACGAACGGGCGGCGGCCGACGGCGAGCCGGCCTGGAGAGCGCTGCCGCGCGGCCTGCTGCGGATGCGCCGGCTGCTGCTGGTGGTGTGGATGGGCCTGTTCGCCCTGGCCGCGGGGCTGCTGCCGGGCCTGCTGGCCGGTCCCGCCTGGTCGGCGTTCGCGCTGCTGCCGCTGGCGGTGATGGCGTGGGGCTGGGTGCTGCTGGGCCGCAACTGGCGCTCGTGGCGGTACACCGAGCGCGCCGACGACCTGCTGATCAGCCGGGGTGTGCTGTGGCGCGGGGAGACCGTCGTGCCCTACGGGCGGATGCAGCTGGTCGAGGTCACCTCCGGACCCGTCGAGCGGCACTTCGGGCTGGCCACCGTGCAACTGCACACGGCCGCCGCCGCGACCGACGCGACCATCCCCGGCCTCGACCCGGCCGAGGCGGAACGGCTGCGCGACCGGCTCACCGAACTCGGCGAGGCACGATCGGCGGGGCTGTGACGGCGGCGGAGGACGAAGAGGCCATACGCGAAAAGGCCGTACGCGGAGAAGCCCTACGCAAAGAAGCCGTGCCCGAAGAGGCCGTGAGCGACGGGGACATGTCCGAGAAGGCCGTGAGCGACACGGCCGTGCGCGACGGGCGGCCCGTGACCGAACGGCGGCTGCATCCCGTCACGCCCCTGAGACGGGCGTGGGCGCCGGTCGCCGTGCTCACGGGCTGGGCCGTGCACGACCCCGACCAGGCGCAGCGGCACCTGACGCGGCTGACGACGACCACGCTGCTGATCGGGCTCGCGGTCGTCATACCCGTGGCCGCCCTCTACGGCTTCCTGTCCTGGTGGTTCACGCACTTCGCGGTGACCGGCACCGAACTGCGCATCCGTACCGGGCTGTTCTTCCGCCGCACCGCGCACATCCGGCTGGAGCGGATCCAGGCCGTCGACGTCACCCGGCCGCTGCTCGCACGGGTCGCGGGGGTGGCCAAGCTGAAACTCGACGTCGTAGGGACGGACAAGAAGGACGAACTCGCCTTCCTCGGCGAGGAGGAGGCCCGGGCACTGCGCGCCGAACTGCTCGCGCGCGCAGCCGGGTTCGCGCCCGAGACGGCGCACGAGGTCGGCGAGGCACCCGCGCGGGAGCTGGTGCGCGTACCCGGGCGCGTGATCGCCGTCTCGCTGCTGCTGACCGGCGCGACCTGGGGATCGCTGGTCGCCGCCGCCGTCGTACCGCCGCTGCTGTGGCTGGCCACCCACAGCCTGTGGACGGTGCTCGCCACCTTCCTGCCGCTGCTCGGCAGCGCCGTGGCGAACAGCGCGGGGCGCTTCGCCGCCGAGTACGACTGGCAGGTGAGCGAATCGCCCGACGGGCTGCGGATCGACCGGGGACTGCTGGACCGCACGCACGAGACGGTGCCGCCGGGGCGGGTGCAGACCGTGCGGATCGTGGAACCGCTGCTGTGGCGCCGGCGCGGCTGGGTGCGGGTCGAGCTGGACGTCGCCGGGTCGTCGAACTCCGTGCTGCTGCCGGTCGCTCCGCGGGAGGTCGCCGAGTCGGTGATCGCCCGGGTCCTGCCCGGGGTGACGGTGCCGCAGGCCACCGAACTGCTCCGGCCGCCGCGGCGCGCCCGGTGGTGCGCGCCGGTGTGGTGGCGCGGGCACGGGATCGCCGTCACCGACGCGGTGTTCGCCGCGCGGCACGGACTGCTGCGGCGCCGGCTCGCGCTGGTGCCGCACGCGAAGGTGCAGAGCGTACGGCTGCGGCAGGGGCCCTGGCAGCGCGTGTGGGGCCTCGCCGGCGTGCACGTGGACAACGGGGCCGACAAGACCGTGACGGCCCGCCTGCGGGACGCTCAGGAGGCGGCCCGACTGCTGCGGGCCCAGGCGGAGAGGTCGCGCACGGGCCGCCGGAGCGCTCGACCCGACCGGTGGATGACCTGACCGGCGGATGCGGGCCGGCGGATGGCGGGCCGGCGGATGAAACGAGCGCGACGCCGGGCGGGCGCCCGGCGTCGCGGTGTGACGTGGGAGACGGCCGTCAGGAGGCCGCGGTGCGCAACCCCGGAAGGTCGATCCGTTCCGTCTCGTCGTGGGCCGTCAGGTCGATGATCTGACGGCCGGCGGCCGGCGCGTCGGCGTCGGCCGGCTTGTACTGGGACTCGGCCTCCGCCTTGTGCAGGGCGAGCGCCTCCTGGCCCACCACGTCGGCGAGGCCGTCGTTCCGGACGGTGCCCGGCCCGGTGTCCGCCGCTTCCTTCTTCGTGCCGAAGAAGTCGAATCCGCCCTCGACCAGCGGGCGCCGCGCGGGCGCGGCCGGTACGACGGCCACCGCGGTCGGCACGGTGAAGTGCCCGGAGGGCAGTTGCGTTTGCGGCGCGGCCTTGGCCGGCTCGACCGCCGTGGCGGAGGGGACCGGTGCGGCCTGCTCGCCCGAATCGGCGGCGGTGGACCGGTCGGCAGCTTCGGCCGGGTCGGCGGGTCCGGCGGGTCCGGCGGGTCCGGCGGGTCCGGCGGGTCCGGCGGGTCCGGCGGGTCCGGCGGGTCCGGCGGGTCCGGCGGGTCCGGCGGGTTCAGCCACCCCGGTCACCTCGGCGGGGTCACTCGGGTCGGCCGCCTCGGTCGTCTCAGCCGTCTCGGGCGTGGCGGCCGCATGCTCGGGCGTGGCGGCCGCATGCTCGGGCGTCTCGCCCGTCCCGGTCTCCCGCGCGGGATCCGGGTCGGCGTCGCCGTCCGCCGTCACGGCCGTCTCCCGCACCGGGTCGGTCTCCGACGCCGAGTCAGCTTCCTCGGAGGAGCCCGTCTTCGTGGCCTCGTCCGTCCGCGCCGCCCGGGCGCCGCCCTTGCCCAACCGCGACAGCGCGGCCTCGGCACGCAGGTACAGCTCGGACCCCTCCGGGGAGAACACGGCGGGGGCCGCGGCCCCCGGCTTCTCCTCGGTGGGCCCGGTCGCGGGGGCCGCGGACTCGTGCGTCTCCGTGCCCGCGTCGTCCGGAGCGGCCGTCGGCGCGGCGGGCAGCGCGAGCATGTCGGAGTCGGTCTCGATCTCCAGCAGGCGGCGGCCCTCCAGCGCGCTCGCGCGCTCGGTCTCCGCCGTGGCGTACCGCCGCAGCAGCGACGCGTGCTCGTTGCGCAGCCCCGCGAGCTCCGTGCGCCTGGCGCGCAGCTTCTGCTCGAGGCGGCCGCGCAGTTCGCGCGATTCCTCGAGGTCGGTCTCGAGTTCCGCGACCCGTTCCTCGAATCGCCACTCGTCGCTCGCACGCGCGCGCGTGAGGTCGGCTACCCGCCGTCCGGCCTGCGCGTCCCAGCGGCGCATGACGAACGCGCCGAGAACAGCGGTCACCGCGGCGGTCCCGGCGAGCAACCGCAGCACCACCGCGTCCGTGAACGCCCAGGGACCAAGGGCGCAGACGACAGCGACGCCGGCGATCGCCGAGGAAGGCAACAGCCTGTGCAGGGGTGGGGAATGGCGGTGACGTCCACGTGGCATGGCCAGAAACTTACCGCGCGTACGCGAATCATGCCGGGCCGCCCCGCAAAAAGACAGCCATAACGAAACCTTCATGTGACAGCGGAAGTTCCGGCCGCGTTTTCCTCCGCTTCTCCCCTCGCCTTCCGTCGCTCCGGCCCGCTCTCCTTCCTTCACTTCCGCCGGCGTTTCAACAAGATCATTTTCAGTGGTCGCCGAGCAGGTCGCTCAACCACTGCAACGTCGCGGGGATCTCGCGCCGCCAGGTGTTGAAGTTGTGGCCGCCGCTGTCGAGGATGATGGACGCGATCCGCGTCCTGTTCGTCGCCTTCACCGCGTCGATGAACCTGAGCGTCGACCTGTAGTTGGTCTCGCCGAGCCTGCTGCTGGTGACGAGCAGCGAAGTGTCGGGCGCCGCCAGGTGCTTGATGCTCCACATCAGATCGGCACGATTCCGAAGGTTCCTGTCCCCTTGAAAAAGATCACCCGTGGTCGGGTCGGTGGGCGCCTTGTAGTACGGGGACAGGCCCGCGCCCGCGGCATACACCTCGGGATGATGCAGGGCGAGTTTCAGCGCGCAGTAACCGCCCGTGGAGTCGCCGACGATGCCCCAGCTGCCCGGTTTCTTTCCGACCCGGTAGTGCGCGAGAACCGCGTCCGGCAGATCCTTGGCGAAGAACGACTCGGTCTGCGGGCCGCCCGGGATGTCCACGCACTCCGTGTCACGCGGCGGCGCCACCGTGGGCCGCAGCATCACCAGGATCATCGGCTGCATCCGCCCGGTCCTGGCGAGTTCCTGCGCGGTGTGCGGGTAGCGCAGCTTGCTGATCAGCGACTGCGCGGTGCCCGGGTAGCCGGTGAGGACCACGGCCGCCGGGAAGGTACGGGTCCGGTACTGCGGCTGGAAGTACTCCGGGGGCAGGTAGACGAACGCGGGCGAGGCGATGTGCGTCGTACGGCCCACGATGGCGACCTGCTGGATCTGGCCGGAGACGTCCGGTCGGTCGCCGTTGTCCAGCCGCACATGCTGGGTGCCGATCACCTGGAGGGGTCCGCCGGTGCGGCCGTGCGCCGAGTTGTTCATGACAACCCCGGGCGCGTTCTCCTGCCCGAACAGGTCCGCCCAGCTGGCGTAGAAACCGAAGGCCTGGTTGGCGGCGAGTCCGGCGCAGGCGAAAACCGCCACCTGCGTGGCCAGCAGAATGCCGACGCGTCCGGTCACCGCGCGCCAGGTGCCGTGGGCCAGACGCGGCCAGAGCCACACCGTGCCGACGAACAGCAGCACGGCGCAGAGGATCGCCAGTACCAGCACTTTGTTGCTCATGAGACCCATGGGCTTTTCCTGCCTGCGCTTCCCGCCCAGGGCCCGCCGACGCTTCCTTGCGAGGGCTTGCCTTGGACTTTCCCTGCCCTTTGACCCGACTTTCCGGTGGGGAGTGAACCTCTCTCCCCGAGACACCGTCCTAGAGGGCGCAATGTCGCCGGATGCCCGGATCGGCACCGGATTCAAGGTCTCTCGCAGAACTACGGGATGCGATGTCTGTCAGGATAGATGGGGAATTGTCGGACGGGGTTCCGGACCGATCGAGCAGGGTGCGGCGCATACTCCGCGGCCCGCGCCCCGAGGCCGTCCCCGTGCTGGTCGCCAGGGCCTGCGCGGTCGTCGGTCTCCTGGACATCGCCGCGGGGGTCTTCCCGCGCTTCCGGCACAGCCGCATGCACGCCCTGGCCGAGGTGCTGCCGGGCTCGTTCGGCCCGTTCGCCGCGGCGCTCTCGCTCAGCGTGGGCGTGCTGTTGCTGCTGCTCGCGCACGGCCTGAAACGGCGCAAGCGCCGGGCCTGGCGCGCGGCGGTGGTCCTGCTGCCGGCCGGTGCGGCGGCGGAGTTCGTCTACCGGCACTCGATCGTCGGGGTGGTCATCTCGCTGGCGCTGCTCGCGCCGCTGCTGATCCACCGCGGCGAGTTCGCCGCGCTGCCGGACCCGCGCAGCCGCTGGCGGGCGCTGGCCAACTTCGTCCTCATGAGCGCCGGCTCACTGGCCCTGGGCCTGATCATCGTCAGCGTGCACACGCACCGCATGGTCGGCGACCCCAGCGTGGCGGACCGGCTCACCCATGTCGTCTACGGCCTGATCGGCTTCGAGGGCCCGGTGGACTACCAGGGCAACACCTCCTGGACCGTCGCCTTCTCCCTCGGCGCTCTCGGCTGGCTCACCGCCGTCACCACCGTCTATCTGGCCTTCCGGCCCGAGCACCCGGCGGCGCGTCTGACCGAGGAGGACGAGACCCGGCTGCGTGAGCTGCTGGACCGGCACGGCGGCCGCGACTCCCTCGGCCACTTCGCGCTGCGCCGCGACAAGGCGGTCGTGTTCTCCCCCAGCGGCAAGGCGGCGGTGACGTACCGCGTCGTCTCCGGCGTGATGCTCGCCAGCGGCGACCCCATCGGCGACGTCGAGGCCTGGCCGGGTGCCATCGAGCGCTTCATGGACGAGGCCAAGGCCCACTCCTGGACGCCCGCCGTGATGGGCTGCTCCGAGACCGGCGGCGAGGTATGGACCCGGGAGACCGGTCTGGACGCCCTGGAACTGGGCGACGAGGCGGTGGTCGACGTCGCGGATTTCTCGCTCGCCGGACGCGCGATGCGCAACGTCCGCCAGATGGTCAAGCGCATCGAGCGAGCCGGCTACGAAACCCGGGTGCGGCGCATCCGTGACCTCGGCGGCACCGAGCTGGAGCGGGTCCGGCGGGCCGCCGAGGACTGGCGCGGCACCGACACCGAACGCGGCTTCTCCATGGCGCTCGGCCGGATCGGCGACCCGGCCGACGGCGAGTGCCTCATCGCCACCGCCCACAAGCAGGACGAGGAGCCGGGCGAGTACGGCGATCTGAAGGCGATCCTGCACTTCGTGCCGTGGGGCGGGGACGGCGTGTCCCTGGACCTGATGCGGCGCGACCGCTCGGCCGACCCCGGCATGAACGAACTGCTGATCGTGGCGGCGCTCCAGGCCGCCCCGAAGTTCGGCATCACCCGCATATCGCTGAACTTCGCGATGTTCCGCTCGGCGCTGGCGCGGGGCGAGAAGATCGGCGCGGGCCCGGTGCTGCGCGCCTGGCGCGGGCTGCTGGTCTTCCTCTCCCGCTGGTTCCAGATCGAGTCGCTGTACAAGTTCAACGCCAAGTTCCAGCCCCGCTGGGAGCCGCGGTTCGTCGTCTACCGCGCCTCCTCGGACCTGCCCCGCATCGGCTTCGCCGCCATGCAGGCCGAGGGCTTCGTCGACCTCGCTCTGCCGCTGCCGCGCTTCCTGCGCCGCCGCTCCGCCGCCCGGAGCGCCTGCGCGCACTCGGTGGCGGAAGGGGACGTGCGCGCGGCATGACCCCCGACCGGCCCGGGCGGACCTCCCGCCCCCTCCAGCACAGGGAGGCTCCGCCCGGGCCACGGCACGAGGGGGGCAGGGACGGGGCCTACGCTGAACGTATGAGCAACTTCAGCGGGCGCGGCCGCGTGGCGGGCCTTCCGGCGTGGGGCCGGTGCGCGGTCATGGGGGTCGTGAACGTGACCCCCGACTCCTTCTCCGACGGAGGCCGCTGGTTCGACACGACCACCGCCGTCAAGCACGGCCTGGACCTGGTCGCCCAGGGCGCGGACCTGATCGACGTCGGCGGCGAGTCCACCCGGCCCGGCGCCACCCGCGTGGACGAGGACGAGGAACTGCGGCGCGTCATCCCCGTGGTGCGCGGCCTCGCCGCCGAGGGTGTCACGATCTCCGTCGACACCATGCGCGCCCGCGTCGCCGAACAGGCCCTCGCGGCCGGTGCCGCCCTCGTCAACGACGTCAGCGGCGGCCTCGCGGACCCCGCCATGATCCCCGTGGTCGCGGAGGCGGGCGCCCCCTTCGTCGTGATGCACTGGCGCGGCTTCCTGGAGGGCGGCAACGTCAGCGGGGTGTACGAGGACGTCGTCTCCGAGGTCGTCGACGAGCTGCACGCGCGCGTGGAGGCCGTCCTGGAGGGCGGGATCGCCGCCGACCGCATCGTCGTCGACCCCGGTCTCGGCTTCTCCAAGGAGGCCGGGCACGACCTCACGCTCCTGGCCCACCTCGACCGCCTGCGCGGGCTCGGCCACCCCGTCCTGGTCGCCGCCTCCCGCAAGCGGTTCCTCGGGCGGGTGCTGGCAGGCCCGGAGGGCGCGCCCCCGCCCGCGCGCGAGCGCGACGCCGCCACCGCCGCCGTCTCCGCCCTCGCCGCGCACGCCGGCGCCTGGGCCGTGCGCGTCCACGAGGTCCGCGCGACGGCGGACGCGGTACGCGTCGCCCGCGCCGTGGAAGAGGCACGCACCCCCGCGAGCACACCGGAGGACCGGGCGCACCCCTCCGACGACGGGGAGGCGGACGGCAGACGCGGTGCGCAGGGCCCCGCCGAAGGAGACCGGTGAGCGCGCCCCACACCGACGTCGAGCTGGTGGAGGCGGCCAACACCGCCTACTACGAGGCCATGGAGCGGGGTGACTTCGAGGAGTTGTCCGCGCTCTGGCTCACCCCCTCCGACCTGGGTGTCGACGAGGAGTACCACGACCCCGCCGACACCGGCGTGATCTCGTGCGTGCACCCCGGCTGGCCGGTCCTCACGGGACGCGGCGAGGTGCTGCGCTCCTACGCGCTGATCATGGCGAACACCGACTACATCCAGTTCTTCCTCACCGATGTGCACGTCTCGGTGACCGGCAACACCGCTCTGGTGACCTGCACCGAGAACATCCTCAGCGGCGGCCCCGCCCCCGCGGCCGGCGGCGAGCTCGGCCCGCTGGTGGGACAGCTCGTCGTCGCCACCAACGTGTTCCGTCGCACTGGTCTCGGTTGGAAACTCTGGTCCCACCACGCCTCTCCCGTTCTGGCCGAAAACGACGGTGCCGAGGACGACGACACGCCCGCCTGAGTGGGTAGGCGCTGAAGCAGGAACGCGGAGTGGCCGGAATCACGGACTTCGGGAAAAGGGCCGCCCACCGGTCCGTGAGCAACCGGGTTCTCCAGGGGAAACACACGGTGAAACCTGCCGGGCCCGGCTCGCCCCGCCTCCCCGCGGCCCGGCTCCGTCAGTGCCCGCAGGTAGATTCGTGCCAGGCCGGTGTGCCGCCCGCACGCGGCAGGGACCGGTCGCCGCCGACGATTGCAGGAGTGATTCGCGTGGATCGTGTCGCGCTGCGCGGCCTGAGGGCCCGCGGGCACCACGGTGTGTTCCCCAAGGAACGCGAGGAGGGCCAGACCTTCCTCGTGGACATCGTCCTGGGAGTCGACACCCGGCCGGCCGCGGCCGACGACGACCTGGCGAAGACCGTGCACTACGGAATCGTGGCCGAGGAGGTCGTGGCCGTGGTGGAGGGCGAGCCCGTGAACCTCATCGAAACGCTCGCCGAGCGCATCGCCCAGGTCTGTCTGAAGCACGACGGGGTCCTGGAGGTCGAGGTCTGCGTCCACAAGCCGGACGCCCCGATCACCGTTCCCTTCGACGACGTGACCGTCACCATCACCCGGAGCCGAGTATGAACGCGCCTTTCACCAAAGGGCCCACCGACCCGACCGTGCAGCCGGTGCCCGCCTCGGTCGTCGAGAAGGTCGACGCCGCGGACACCACTCTGCAGAACCCCAAGCGTGCCGTGATCTCGATCGGCTCCAACCTCGGCAACCGCCTGGAGACCCTCCAGGGGGCCGTCGACGCCCTGGAGGACACGCCCGGCGTCCGCGTCAAGGCCGTCTCCCCGGTCTACGAGACGGAGCCGTGGGGCGTCGAGCCCGGCAGCCAGCCGTCGTACTTCAACGCGGTGGTGATCCTCAAGACCACGCTGCCGCCGTCCTCGCTGCTGGAGCGCGCCCACGCCATCGAGGAGGCCTTCAACCGGGTCCGCGACGAGCGCTGGGGGCCGCGCACCATCGACGTCGACATCGTCGCCCACGCGGAGACCGTCTCCGACGATCCGCTCCTCACGCTCCCTCACCCGCGCGCCCACGAACGCGCCTTCGTCCTCGCCCCGTGGTACGACGTGGACCCGGACGCGCAGCTCCCGGGCCGGGGCGCGGTGGCCGATCTGCTGACCGCGCTCACCCGGGAGGGCGTCGCGCCCCGGGCGGACCTGGAACTCCGGCTGCCCGAGTAGTCGTTAAGGTCAGGGCGACGCAAGGTCTGCGACCGGCCTCGGTCCGGGGGAGCTGAAGGGACACCGTGAGAGAGCTGCGTATCAGGGTGCTGGCAGGCGTGTTCGTCGTCGCCGGGGTGCTGTCCTGGGCGGGCGCCCGGCTGTGGAACGCGGTGGGGACACTCCCCGGCGTCCCGCTGGCCGCCCCCATCGTCCTCGCACTGATCGCCGCGGTCCTCCTGTCCACGGCGCTCTCCCTGCGCGCCCGGCTGAAGGCCCAGCGCGAGCGGCGGCCCGGAGCCAAGGGCGTCGACCTCATGATGGCCGCCCGCGCGGTCGTCTTCGGCCAGGCCAGCGCCCTGGTCGCCGCCCTCGTCGCCGGCGTGTACGGCGGCACGGGCGTCGCCCTGCTGGAACTCCTCGACATCCCGGCCCGCCGCGACCAGGCCGTCTACGCCGGCTTCTCGGTCCTCGCCGGCATCGCGGTGATAGCCGCCGCCCTGTTCCTCGAACGGGTCTGCAAACTCCCGGAGGACGACGACCAGAACCCGCCGGGGTCGGAACCGACGGCATGAGCCCGGCGGGCGGCGTACGCGGGTGAGCGGGCGGGCGCGGCCGGGCGCCGTCCGCGTCAGCGCGCCATGATGAGGCTCATCGCCTCGTTCCGCGTCGCCGCGTCCCGCAGCTGACCGCGCACGGCCGAGGTGATGGTCTTCGCGCCGGGCTTGCGGATGCCCCGCATCGACATGCACATGTGCTCGCACTCCACCACGACGATCACCCCGCGCGGCTCCAGGATCTCCATCAGCGAGTCCGCGATCTGGGTGGTGAGCCGCTCCTGCACCTGCGGGCGGCGGGCGTAGACGTCCACGAGCCGGGCCAGCTTCGACAGCCCCGTGATCTTCCCGCTGGTGGACGGGATGTAGCCGACGTGCGCGACACCGCGGAACGGTACGAGGTGGTGCTCGCAGGTCGAGAACACCTCGATGTCCTTGACCAGCACCATCTCGTCGTGACCCAGGTCGAACGTCGTCGTCAGCACGTCCTCGGGCTGCTGCCACAGTCCCGCGAATATCTCCTTGTACGCACGGGCCACCCGTCCCGGAGTCTCCCGCAGGCCTTCACGGTCCGGGTCCTCGCCGACCGCGATGAGGAGTTCGCGCACGGCGTTCTCGGCACGCTTCTCGTCGAACTCTCCGAGGAAGCCCTCGCCGTCCAGCGTCACGGGGTCGGTCATGTGAAGCCTCGTTCCTGTGTGTCTGATCTGCGGACATGCGAAATGCCGCGCCCCCCAGGCTAGAACCTGGGGGGCGCGGCATGCATTCCGGGGCCGTTGGGGGCCCGGCGCGGGCTCCGGTCAGTTGTCCGAACGGTCCTCCGGCACCTGCTCCGTGGCCGGGGCGGGTTCCGTCGCCGTGGACTTGACGGTGCTGATCGCCGCCGTCGAGCCGTTGGCCCCGTTCGTCAGTGCGAGCTCCTTCGGGGAGAGCACCGGCGGGCGGGTGGACGGGGTGCGGCGGGAGGAGCCGGTCCAGGCGGGCCGCGGCGGCCGCTTGACGATCGGGGCGAAGATCTCGGCGATCTCCTCCTTGCCCAGGGTCTCCTTCTCCAGGAGGGCCAGGACGAGGTTGTCGAGGACGTCCCGGTTCTCGACCAGGATCTCCCAGGCCTCGTTGTGCGCGTTCTCGATGAGCTTCTTGACTTCCTCATCCACCAGCGCGGCGACCTCTTCCGAGTAGTCGCGCTGGTGAGCCATCTCACGTCCGAGGAACGGCTCGGTGTTGTCGCCGCCGAACTTGATCGCGCCGAGACGCTCGGTCATGCCGTACTGGGTGACCATCGCGCGGGCCGTGGTGGTGGCCTTCTCGATGTCGTTCGCCGCGCCCGTGGTCGGGTCGTGGAAGACCAGCTCCTCGGCCGCGCGGCCGCCCAGCATGTAGGCGAGCTGGTCCAGCATCTCGTTGCGGGTCGTGGAGTACTTGTCCTCGTCGGGCAGGACCATCGTGTAGCCGAGGGCCCGGCCGCGGGACAGGATCGTGATCTTGTGGACCGGATCGGAGTTCGGCGAAGCCGCCGCGACCAGGGCGTGACCGCCCTCGTGGTACGCGGTGATCTTCTTCTCCTTGTCCGACATGATCCGGGTCCGCTTCTGCGGGCCGGCGACCACACGGTCGATCGCCTCGTCCAGCATGTGGTTGTCGATCAGCTTCTTGTCACTGCGGGCCGTCAGCAGCGCGGCCTCGTTCAGGACGTTGGACAGATCGGCACCCGTGAAGCCGGGGGTGCGGCGGGCGACGGCGGACAGGTCGACGTCGGGCGCGACCGGCTTGCCCTTCTGGTGGACCTTCAGGATCTCCAGACGGCCCTGCATGTCGGGGCGGTCCACGGCGATCTGGCGGTCGAATCGGCCCGGACGCAGCAGCGCCGGGTCGAGGATGTCGGGCCGGTTGGTGGCCGCGATCAGGATCACGCCGCCCTTGACGTCGAATCCGTCCATCTCGACCAGCAGCTGGTTCAGCGTCTGCTCGCGCTCGTCGTGACCGCCGCCGAGGCCGGCGCCGCGGTGACGGCCGACCGCGTCGATCTCGTCGACGAAGACGATCGCCGGGGCGTTCGCCTTGGCCTGCTCGAACAGGTCACGGACGCGGGAGGCGCCGACGCCGACGAACATCTCGACGAAGTCGGAACCGGAGATCGAGTAGAACGGGACACCGGCCTCGCCCGCGACGGCACGCGCGAGCAGGGTCTTGCCGGTGCCGGGCGGGCCGTAGAGCAGCACGCCCTTGGGGATCTTCGCCCCGACGGCCTGGAACTTGGCCGGCTCCTGGAGGAACTCCTTGATCTCGTGGAGCTCCTCGACGGCCTCGTCGGCGCCCGCCACGTCCGAGAACGTCGTCTTCGGGGTGTCCTTGGTGATGAGCTTGGCCTTGGACTTGCCGAAGTTCATGACCCGGGAGCCGCCGCCCTGCATCTGGTTCATCAGGAACAGGAAGACGACCACGATGAGAACGAAGGGGAGCAGGGAGAGCAGGATGCCGACGAAGGGGCTCTGCTTCGACGGCGAGACCGTGTAGCCCTTCGGGATCTGCTTGTCCTGGTACTTGGTCTGCAGCGTGTTGGCGATGGTCACGCCCTGGTCGCCGATGTAGCTCGCCTGGATCTTCGAGCTGCCGTCGACCTTCTGGCCGTCCTTGAGCTCGACCTTGATGGTCTGCTCGTCGCCCGTGGTCAGCTTGGCCTGCTGGACCCTGTTGTCATTGATCGCCGCTACGACCTTGCCCGTGTCCACCGTCTTGTAGCCGCCGGACTGACCGACGACATTCATCAACACGACCACGGCAAGGACGGCCAGCACGATCCACATGACCGGCCCACGGAAGTATCGCTTCACGTCCATCCATACGGAGCGGTGTCGCCCCGTCCCTCCTGCCATAGTGAGTTTGATAAGACAGTTCTTCTGACGGTACCCCAGCATTGGGGCTCGAAGCCGCACCGTAGGGCCGACGTACCCGTCTGCTTGCTCCAACGGCTTCGGTGCCGCCGGGGTTCCCGATCACGTACCGCGCTTGAGCCCTTCGGGGTCAGCCGCCGTAGACGTGGGGTGCGAGCGTACCGACGAACGGCAGGTTCCGGTACTTCTCGGCGTAGTCCAGGCCATAGCCGACGACGAACTCGTTGGGGATGTCGAAACCGACCCACTCCACGTCGATGGCGACCTTCGCGGCCTCGGGCTTGCGCAGCAGCGTGCACACCTTCAGGGAGGCGGGCTCCCGGGAGCCGAGGTTGGAGATCAGCCAGGAGAGGGTCAGCCCGGAGTCGATGATGTCCTCGACGATCAGGACGTGCCTGCCCTTGATGTCGGTGTCGAGGTCCTTGAGGATGCGCACGACGCCGGAGGACTGGGTGCCCGCGCCGTACGAGGACACGGCCATCCAGTCCATGGTGACGGGGGTGGACAGCGCCCGGGCGAGGTCCGCCATGACCATCACCGCGCCCTTGAGGACGCCGACGATCAGCAGGTCCTTGCCCGCGTACTCCGCGTCGATCTTCGCCGCCAGCTCGGCCAGCTTCGCGTCGATCTCTTCCTTGGTGATGAGCACCTTCTCGAGGTCGGCACCCATGTCTTTCGCGTCCACCCGCATCACTTTCGGTCGTCTCACCGGCGTTGACGGTCCTCCTCCGGGCTCCGCGTCAGCGGGCCGGCCGAGGTTCCCGATTCAGCCTTGCCGAATCACCAGTCTGCCACCCTGCCGCTGGGCGACGACCCTGCCGGGGAGGTTGATGGCCTTCTGGCCGCGCCAACCGGTGATCAGCCGGTCCACTTCCTCGATGTGCCGGGCGAACAGCGAACCGGCCGGAGCGCCCGCGTCGATGGCGGCCCGGCGCAGGATGCGGCGGCGTACGGCGGGGGGCAGGGCGTACAGCTTGGCGCACTCCAGGCGGCCGGCGTCGTCGCGGACGGTGGCCTCGGCCTGACCGGCCCAGGCGTCGAGGGCGTCGGCGTCGTCGCGGGAGAGCTGGGCGGTGCGCGCGAGGGCCTCCACGACACCCTTGCCGAGGGCCTTCTCCAGGGCCGGGAGGCCCTCGTGGCGCAGCCGGGAGCGGGTGTAGGCCGGGTCGGTGTTGTGCGGGTCGTCCCAGACGGGCAGGGACTGGACCATGCAGCCCTTGCGGGCGGTCTGCCGGTCGATGTGCAGGAAGGGGCGGCGGTAACGGCCGCCGGCCCCCGAGACCGCGGCCATTCCCGACAGGGAGCGGATGCCGGAGCCGCGGGCGAGGCCGAGGAGCACCGTCTCGGCCTGGTCGTCGCGGGTGTGGCCGAGCAGGACGGCGTGGGCGCCGTGGCGTTCGGCGGCGGCGTCGAGGGCGGCGTAGCGGGCGGCGCGGGCGGCGGCTTCGGGCCCGCCCTCGCGGCCGACGCTGACGGCGACGGCCTCGACCGGGTCCAGGCCCAGTCCGCGCAGCCGCTGGGCGACCTCCTCGGCGCGCAGGTCGGAGCCGGCCTGCAGGCCGTGGTCGACGGTGACGCCGCCGGCCCGGATGCCGAGTTTGGGGGCCTCGAAGGCGAGGGCGGAGGCGAGCGCCATGGAGTCGGCGCCGCCGGAGCAGGCCACGAGCACGAGCGGCGACGGCGGACGCTCGTGGGGGGCCGGTGTGTCCTGTGCGGCGGCGGGCGAGGCCAATGCGGCCTGCGGGGCCGGCGAGCCGTGGGAGGCCTGCGGGGCCGGCGCCCGGACGGGGCCCGGCGTCGACGCGCCGTGCGGGGGCTGTCCGGGGAGCTGCGCGGGCAGGGGGCCCGGCCGGGCGGGCGCGGG
The DNA here is from genome assembly GCF_044756885.1 of Streptomyces sp. NPDC091412. NCBI lineage: Bacteria > Bacillati > Actinomycetota > Actinomycetes > Kitasatosporales > Streptomycetaceae > Streptomyces > Streptomyces sp. NPDC091412. Next base: position 63,710 of record NZ_JBIVTV010000015.1, read on the forward strand.
CGCCGGCGCGGGGTGGGACGAGAGCTGTTCGTCGAGGATGTCGTGGAGGACGCGGCGTACCGCCAGGCGTATCGCCGCGACCGCAGGATGGGGACCCATGTCCGGTTCCCTTCACAGAGTCTTCGGGGGGTGAGCCCGATATCGGTCACTCAGAGTGCGTCGATGGTGACAGAAACAGGCCGCTCCCCGAGCATTGCACGCCTACGCATGGCTCACGGTCCCTCGGACGAGTGATTGAAGTGGCGTTCTCCTGCCGTAGGCCGGATTCGGCGGCGCGCTTTCCCGGCCCTCGCGCTCCCTCGCACTCGTGGTCACGGTTCGGCCCTGCGGTGCACCCGTGCGATCCAGTCCGCCGGCTTGGAGATCTCCGCCTTGGTGGGGAGGGTGTTGGGGGAGGTCCACACCCGGTTGAAGCCGTCCATGCCGACCTGCTCGACGACCGCGCGTACGAAGCGCTCGCCGTCGCGGTACTGCCGCAGCTTGGCGTCCAGGCCGAGCAGCTTGCGCAGGGCCATGTCCAGGCGGGAGGCGCCCCTGGCGCGGCGCTGCTGGAACTTCTCGCGGATCTCCGCCACGGTCGGTACGACGTCCGGGCCGACGCCGTCCATCACGTAGTCGGCGTGGCCCTCCAGGAGGGACATCACGGCGGTGAGGCGGCCGAGGATCTCGCGCTGGGCCGGGGTCTGGACCATCTCGACCAGGGAGTGGCCGCCGTCGTCCTCCTCGCCCTCGGGGCGGCCGCCGGCCAGCGACTGGGCGGCCTCGCGGATGCGCTCCAGGAGCGCCATGGGGTCGACGTCCGTCTCCGCGAGGAAGGACTGGATCTCGCCCTCGAGGTGGTCGCGCAGCCAGGGCACGGCGGTGAACTGCGTGCGGTGCGTCTCCTCGTGCAGGCACACCCACAGGCGGAAGTCGTGCGGGTCGACGTCGAGTTCACGCTCGACGTGGACGATGTTGGGGGCGACGAGCAGCAGCCGGCCGCCGCCGCCGGGCGAGTCGGGGGGACCGCCGGCCGGCAGGTCGCGGGTGGCGGGGGCGAAGGTCTCGTACTGGCCGAGGACGCGGGAGGCGAGGAAGGACAGCAGTATCCCGAGTTCCACGCCGGTGACCTTGCCGCCGACGGCGCCGAGGACCGCGCCGCCGGGGGTGCCGCCGCGTCGCTCCTGCATCTTGTCCAGGAGCGGTTTGAGGATCTCGCGGAACCCGGCGACGTTCGCCCGGACCCAGCCGGGGCGGTCGACCACGAGTACGGGGGTGTCGTGGGCCTCGTGGGTGCCCAGGCGGGTGAACCCGCGGACGTGTCCCTCGGACGCCTTGGCGTGCCGGCGCAGTTCCGCGACGACGTCCCGGGCCTCGTCCCGGCTCACCTCGGGACCCGGCCGTACCAGCCGGGTCGCGGTCGCGACCGCGAGATTCCAGTCGACCATCCCGGGAGTTGCAGCACCACCGATGCTCGTCATGTGTCAACGGTACGTGAGCACTGCCGTTGGGGGCAGGCCGTGACGCTGGGTTGGGGGGCCCTTTGTGTTCCGGCCGTGGTCCTGGCTGCGCCGAGTCGCGTCCGGGACATTCGGGACTGCCGAGCCTGACTCACGGCGGGGACGGCGGCGGCCGGACGGTGTCTGAACGGGCTGGGCCGGCCGTGGTGCGGCCGTGGCAGAGGACACGGCCCGTCCGGCCCGTGCCCGACTGACGCGCCGGTCGTACGCCGCCCCCGCCCCACGGCGCCGTAGCCGTGCCCGTGCGGGCGCCGGGGCGGTGATCCACCGACGCCCGCGCGGCGGGGCCCGGCGGCACGGCCCCTGCCGGACGCGGGAACCCCACGGCCGTGCGGCGGCAGCGGACGGGCTGCGCCGGCCCTGTGGCCCTGGCGGAGGACCGATTGCGAGCGTGCAAGGCCGACGCGGCCGGTCCGGCCCCATGCCCGACTGGCCGTGCCCCGAATGGCGCGCCGGTCGTGCGCCCCCGTCCCCCGGCGCCATGCACGGCCTGCCCTGCGGGCACCGGGGCGGTGGTCCACCGATGCCCGCGCGGCGGGGCTCGGCGGCACGCCCCCTGCCGGACGCGGGGACGCCACAGCCGCGCGGCGGCAGCCGGGCAGGCTCCTGCGCCGGTGCCGCGGGCTCCGTGGGTCCGTGAGCGGCAGGGGCGTCGTGGGTGCGGCCGGGGCGGGTTGCGCGGGTCGGACGGGGATGGAGCAGCTGTGGGGGGTCAGTCGCAGGCGCAGGTGGCCAAGGTCGTGACGGCGTGGTCCAGGGCCGACTGGGCTGCGTCCGGGCCGGTGGTGTTCTCGGCGAGGAAGGCGAAGGCCAGCAGGTGGCCGTTGCGGGAGACGACCGTGCCCGCGAGGGTGTTGACGCCCGTCAGCGTGCCCGTCTTCGCCCGTACGAGCCCGGCCGCGCCGTCCGCGTAGCGGCTGGTCAGGGTGCCGGTGAAGCCGGCGACCGGGAGGCCGGTGAGAACCGGGCGGAGGCCGGGGTCGGCCGGATCGGCCGCCTTGGCCAGCAGGGCCGTGAGCAGGTCCGCGGTGAGACGGTCGGCGCGGTTGAGCCCGCTGCCGTCGTGGAAGTCGGCGCCCGTCAGGGGCAGGCCGAGTTTCCTCAGCTGGGCGGCGATCGCGGCGGCGCCCCCGTCGAAGTCCGCCCGTCCGCCCGTCGCGGCGGCCGTCTGGCGGGCCAGGGCCTCGGCGAGGTCGTTGTCGCTGTTGGTGAGCATCCGTTCGACCAGGCTCGACAGCGGGGGCGAGGAGACGGTGGCCAGGGTCTCCGCGCGGCCGGACGCCTTGGCGGGACCGGCGACCGTGGTCCGGATGCCGTGGCCGGACAGCAGGTCGGCGAACGCGCGGGCGGCGTCCGCCGCCGGGTCGGCCACGCGCGGGGCCGGGCCGCTGGCCGAGCCGTCGGTGCGGGCCTCGTCGGTCATCAGGGCGCTGACCGGGGCGAGGTTGTCGTTCACGCCGATGGGGTGCAGGAGGGGACCGGCGTAGAGGGTGGTGTCGTGCGAGAGCGTCACCTCGGTCACGCCGCGCCTGGTCAGCGCGGTCGCCGTGTCGGCGGCGAGGGTGCGCAGGCTCGCCAGGTTCCCGGCGTCCTTGCGGGCGGTGAGCGTGGGGTCGCCGCCCCCGATCAGGACGAGTTTCCCGGTGTCGGGCTCCAGGGCGGCGCGGGTGGTGAGCCGGTGGTCGGGGCCGAGGGCGGACAGCGCGGCGACGGCGGTGGCGATCTTGGTGGTGGAGGCGGGGACGAGCGGGTCGCCGGCGTCCTGGCCGTAGAGCCGCTCGCCGCTGGTGATGTCGACGACGGCCGCGGCGTGGTGGGTGCCGAGGGCGGAGTCCCCCAGCAGCGGGTCCAGGGCGGCCGCGACGGCCGAGGCGTCCGACGCGGTCCGCACCGGGTCGCCGGAGCCGCCGAGACCCACGAGCACCGGCACGGCGCTGGGCGCGGGCTTCGCCCCGCCGTCGGACACAGACCTGGACGCGTCGGACGTACGGGACGGATCCGGCGTACCGGTCTCGCGGCCGTGATCTGCGCCACCCGTGCGCCCCAGTGCCGCGGCCCGGTCCCGCTCGGCCGTACGCTGGCCGGTGGAGTCCCAGGGCCCGGCGGCGGTCACCACACCGGCCGCGAGTGCCAGCCCGGCCGTGGCGGCACCCGCGGTGTACTGCCAGGTCTTCGGCTCAACGAGCCGCGACCCGACGGTCCCCGTGAGCCGCGCGACCCGCGGTTTCACGGCCCGCGCGGCCCGTACGAGCCGCAGCCGTGCGGCCCGTGCGAGACGGGCCAGGCGCGGTCTCGCGGCCCGCCAGGCTCTCAGCTCCGGCACGACCACCAGCCCCTTTCGCGATCACACACCTGCGTGAGGGACACTTAATCACCAGAACTATGTGCTGATCATGGAGGAGCCACCGGTGGAGTTCGACGTCACGATCGAGATCCCGAAGGGTTCGCGGAACAAGTACGAGGTGGACCACGAGACCGGTCGGATCCGCCTGGACCGTCGACTCTTCACCTCGACCAGCTACCCGGCCGACTACGGCTTCGTCGAGAACACCCTCGGCGAGGACGGCGACCCGCTGGACGCGCTGGTCATCCTGGACGAGCCGACCTTCCCCGGCTGCCTCATCAAGTGCCGCGCGATCGGCATGTTCCGGATGACCGACGAGGCCGGCGGCGACGACAAGCTGCTGTGCGTGCCGGCGTCCGACCCGCGGGTGGAGCACCTCCGGGACATCCACCACGTGTCGGAGTTCGACCGCCTGGAGATCCAGCACTTCTTCGAGGTCTACAAGGACCTGGAGCCCGGCAAGTCCGTCGAGGGCGCCGACTGGGTGGGCCGCACCGACGCCGAGGCGGAGATCGAGCGTTCCATCAAGCGTTTCCAGGAGCACGGCGGTCACTGAGCCCCGCGCGTCCCACGGGCCGCACCATCCCCACGGGGGCGGTGCGGCCGTTCGCGTACCTGTACGTCCGTCTGCGCATACTGAGGCTGACGGAAGGTTTCGTTCAGGGAGCATTACTCAGTGACGGACGCGGAGGACCGCAAGCCGCAGTCGGACGAGGCGCGGAGTGCGTTCAGGGTTCCCGCCGGGCCCTCGGTGACCCAGGCGACCCAGGTGATTCCGGTCGTACCGGCGGCCGACGGCGAGTCGTCCACGACATCCGAGTTCGCCGTGCCCGAGGGGCTGACGGCGCTCAGGACGGGGACCGAGTCGGAGACCACGTCCGAGTTCGCCGTGCCGGACGGGCTCGACGTCACGCCGCCGCCGGCCGTGGAGCCGGAGGGGTCCGCCTTCAGCACGCCGCGGACCTACAGCGCCCGCCAGGCCCCGCCCGCCTTCACCCCGGCGAGCGGCATCCCGGCGGTCAACCTGCCCAAGGACGTGCCCTGGCAGGACCGGATGCGCACCATGCTGCGCATGTCGGTGGCCGACCGGCCCGCGCCCGAACCGGTGCAGAAGGCGGAGGAGGAAGGTCCCGCCGTCCCGCGCGTGCTCGACCTGACCCTGCGTATCGGCGAGCTGCTGCTCGCGGGCGGTGAGGGCGCCGAGGACGTGGAGGCGGCGATGTTCGCGGTCTGCCGCTCCTACGGCCTGGACCGCTGCGAGCCGACCGTCACCTTCACCCTGCTGTCGATCTCCCACCAGCCGTCCCTGGTGGACGATCCCGTGACGGCGTCGCGGACGGTACGCCGCCGGGGCACCGACTACACGCGCCTGGCGGCCGTCTTCCGGCTCGTCGACGACCTGAGCGATCCGGAGACCCACCTCTCTCTCGAGGAGGCCTACCGGCGGCTGGCGGAGATCCGCCGCAACCGGCACCCCTACCCCGGCTGGGCGCTGACCGCGGCCGCCGGGCTGCTCGCGGGCACGGCCTCCGTCCTGGTCGGCGGCGACCTGATCGTCTTCGTGGCCGCGGCGCTCGGCGCGATGCTCGGCGACCGGCTCGCGTGGCTGTGCGCGGGGCGCGGGCTGCCGGAGTTCTACCAGTTCACGGTCGCCGCGATGCCGCCGGCCGCGCTCGGCGTCGCGCTCACCGTGGCGCACGTCGACGTGAAGGCGTCCGCCGTCATCACCGGTGGACTGTTCGCGCTGCTGCCGGGGCGGGCGCTGGTGGCGGGCGTGCAGGACGGGCTGACCGGCTTCTACATCACCGCCTCCGCGCGCCTGCTGGAGGTCATGTACTTCTTCGTCGGCATCGTCACAGGCGTCCTGCTGGTCCTGTACTTCGGTGTGAAGCTGGGCGCCGCGCTCGATCCCGACGCCGCGCTCGCCATGAGCCGGCGGCCGGTGCTCCAGATCGTCGCCGCGATGCTGCTGTCGCTGACCTTCGCCGTGCTGTTGCAGCAGGAGCGGTCCACCGTGCTGCTGGTGACGCTCAACGGCGGTGTCGCGTGGTCGGTGTACGGCGCCATGCACGACGTCGGCAACATCTCCCCGGTGGCGTCCACGGCCGTGGCGGCGGGCCTGGTGGGCCTGTTCGGGCAGTTGCTGTCCCGCTACCGGTTCGCCTCCGCGCTGCCGTACACGACCGCCGCGATAGGGCCGCTGCTACCGGGTTCGGCGACGTACTTCGGTCTGCTGTCGATCGCGCAGAACCACGTCGACAAGGGACTGGTCTCGCTGGCCAAGGCGGTGTCGCTCGCCATGGCCATCGCGATCGGGGTGAACCTCGGCTCGGAGATCTCCCGGCTGTTCCTCAAGGTGCCGGGCGCCGCCTCGGCCGCGGGGCGCCGGGCCGCGAAGCGGACCCGCGGGTTCTGACCCGCGGGTCCGACCGGTGCTCTACGGGGCGCGGTAGTAGCCGCCGTTGTCCGGGTACTGCGGGTTCTGGTCGTAGTCGCCCTGCTGCTCGCCGTAGGACTGCTGCGGGTAGGGCTGCTGCTGCGGGTACGGCTGCGCGTACTGCTGGCCGTAGCCGTACTGCTGCTGCTCCTGCGGGGCGTGGTTCTGGTTGCCGTACTGGTGCGGCGGCTCGATGCGGCGCAGGCGGGTCGTGGCGTCGTCCATGACCGGCTGCTGGAACTGCTGCGCGTGCTGCTGCTGGTACGGGTCGGCGGGCTGCTGGACGGGGGCGGCCGGCTCCTCGGGGGCGTTCTTGGCCTTGGAGCGGGCGCGCAGGAACTCGATGATGATCGGGACCACCGAGACGAGGACGATCAGGATGAGGATCGCCTCGATGTTGGCCTTGACGAAGCCGATGTTGCCCAGCCAGGAGCCGAGGAGCGTCACACCGGCGCCCCACAGCACACCGCCGATGATGTTGAAGACCAGGAACGAGCGGTACCGCATGCCGCTGACGCCCGCGATGATCGGCGTGAACGTGCGCACGATGGGCACGAAGCGGGCCAGGACCAGGGACTTCGGGCCGTACTTCTCGAAGAACTCGTGCGCCTTGGTGACGTTCTCCTGCTTGAACAGGCGGGAGTCGGGCCGGTTGAAGAGCGACGGCCCGACCTTCTTGCCGAACATGTAGCCCGCCTGGTCGCCCAGGATCGCGGCGAGGCAGATCAGGCCGATGGCACCCCACAGCGGGAAGTCCAGCTGCTTGGACGTGATCAGCAGACCGCAGGTGAACAGCAGCGAGTCACCCGGCAGGAAGAAGCCGATGAGCAGACCCGACTCGGCGAAGACGATGAGGAGCAGTCCCCAGATGCCGAACGAGTTGAGCAGGTGGTTCGGATCCAGCCAGCTCGGGCCGAGGGCAAGCGTCGTCACGGTTCCGGACTCCTGAGGGGGATGGGGTGTGCGGCGTCGAGGTGTCGAGGCGGGGCCTCGTGCGGTGCCGCACAAAGCTACCAACGCAAGGTATACGCCCAAGGTTCCACGGGTGCCCGGGGGATGGCGCTGCGCGGTCCGCTCACGCCAAGCTGTGCGCCATGAACATCGATGAATACGGCGGCGGCCAGGAGCCCCAGCCGGACGTGCTGGTCGTGACGACGAACGACGTACCCGGCCACCGGGTGGAGAAGGTCATCGGCGAGGTCTTCGGACTGACGGTCCGCTCCCGGCACCTGGGCAGCCAGATCGGAGCGGGTCTGAAATCGATGATCGGCGGTGAGCTCAAGGGGCTCACCAAGACACTGGTGCAGACCCGCAACCAGGCCATGGAACGGCTCGTCGAGCAGGCACGCGCGCGGGGCGCCAACGCGGTGCTGGCCTTCCGCTTCGACGTGACCGAGGCGGCGGACGTCGGCACGGAGGTGTGCGCCTACGGCACGGCCGTGGTCCTGGCCCGGGAGTGACCGGCCGGGGGCCCGGGTGCGGGGACCCGGGCCCCCGGTCTCCTACGCGGTGTGGCGCTCGGCGTTGGCGAGGATCGCCTCGCGCAGGTAGGCGGCCAGGCCCGGCCGGATCTTCTCGTAGGTCGCGGTGAAGCGCGGGTCGGCGACGTACATCTGCGCCAGGCAGGTGTGCATCTCGTGCCCGCAGTCGTAATAGCTGCCGGAGATGAACCGGCGGTGTTCCTCGGCGACGTCCATGGCGGCCTCGGAACCGGCCGGCGTGCCCGCGTCGAGCAGCGCCGCCATGCGCCGGTGGATCGCGTCCTGCTCCTCGGTGAGCCGCTTCCAGTCCTCCTTGGTGTACGAGGCGGTACGGCGCTGGGACTGCCGGTACGCCTCGGTGTCGCCCCAGCGCTGCCGGACCTCGTCGGCGTACTGCTCGGGGTCGTGGTCGCCGAAGACCTCGAACCGCTCCTCCGGCGTGAGATCGATGCCCATCCTGCGTGCCTCCATGGCCTTCTCCACGGCCGCGGCCATCTTCCTCAGCTTCTCGATCCGGGCGGTCAGCAGCTCGTGCCGTCGGCGCAGGTGCGCGCCGGGGTCCGCCTCCGGGTCGTCGAGCAGGGCCGCGACCTCCTCGAGCGGGAAGCCGAGCTCCCGGTAGAACAGGATCTGCTGCAACCGGTCGAGATCCGCGTCGCCGTAGCGCCGGTGGCCCGCGTGGCTGCGCTCGCCCGGGACGAGCAGGCCGATGTCGTCGTAGTGGTGCAGGGTGCGCACCGTCACTCCGGCGAATCCGGCGACCTGTCCCACGGAGTAGCTCACTTCCGCTCCTTTCTCGGTACGCGGTCCACGGTGGCTCCTCACGCCACGTGAGGTGCAAGCGTGTTTCGCTCGGACGTTGTGTCGCTTTCGTCCGTTTATCGTGAGCCCGTGGCCCAGGACACCGCACAGCAGGCACCGCCCGCCCCGGCGACCCCGGCCCGCGCCCTGCTGCCGCTGCTCCTGCCCGCACTGACCGTCGGGGTCGGCTCCAGTCTGCTGTTCCTGCTGGTGAGCGGGCTGGCGGAGCAGTTACAGGGGGTTTTGTGGGAAAGCCTGCCCGATGCCCTGGGCATCGGGCGCTACTCGGTGGTGTGGATGCTGGTCGTGCTCACCGCGACCGGCGTCCTGGTGGGGCTCGTGGTGTGGAGGGCGCCGGGGCACGCGGGCCCGGAGCCGGCGACGCTGGGCCTGACGGCCGCCGCGGTGGCGCCGGGCGTGCTGCCGGGGCTGCTGGTGGCCGCCATGCTGATGCTGGCCGGCGGGCCGAGCCTCGGCCCCGAGAACCCCATCATCATGGCGAACGTGGCCCTGGCGTTCGCGCTGGGCCGCCGGCTGCTGCCCCGGCTGCCGGGCGCGCTGTGGCCGGCGCTGGCGGAGGCGGCGACGATCGGCGCCCTGTTCGGCACCCCGGTGGCCGCCGCGCTCGTCATCTCCGAGGCACTGGCCGGGCGGCCGATGAAGGGGGCGCTGTGGGACAGCCTCTTCGCGCCGCTGGCCGCCGGGACCGCGGGCGCCATGACCACGGCGCTGGTCTCCCGCCCCACCTTCGACCTGGGCCTTCCTCCCCTCGGCCGGCCGCACGGGGGCGAGCTCCTGGCCGCGCTGGTGATCGCCTCCGCGGCCGCGCTGCTCGGCCTGCTCGCCGTGTACGCCTTCCCGTACGTCCACCGCGCCTTCTCCCGGCTCGGGCACCCGATGCTGGCACTTCCCGCCGGTGGGCTCGTACTCGGCCTGCTGGCGGTGCTGGGCGGTCCCCTCACGCTCTTCAAGGGGCTGTCGGAGGTCGCGGAGCTGACCCGCGAGCCCGGCGCCTGGACGGCGGGGCAGTTCGCGACCATGGCCGTGGTGAAGCTGGCCGCGCTGCTCGTCGCCGCGTCCTGCGGGTTCCGCGGCGGGCGGATCTTTCCGTCCGTGTTCGTCGGCGCCGCGTTCGGGCTGACCGCGCACGCCCTCGTGCCCGCGGTGCCCGAGTCGCTCGGCGTGGCGGCGGGCGTGCTGGGCGTGCTCCTGGCCGTCACCCGGCAGGGCTGGGTGAGCCTGTTCACGGCCGCGGTCCTCGTGTCCTCGCCGACCGTCCTCGCCCTGCTGTGCGCCGCCTCGCTGCCGGCCTGGCTGCTGGTGACCGGCAGGCCGCTGATGCAGCTCGGGAAGGACGGCAAGGCGGTCCGCTGACCGGGCCCCGCACCCCGGTTCCGCGAACCTTCCGTACGACGACTCCTCCGACTCCCTCGGCTCCCCCACCCCCGGCCCCTCGAACCCATCGATCACGTCGATCCAGTAGGAGACAGCCACATGCCGTTGCACCAAGGACACGAGAAGCCCGACGAGCGCCCCCTGTCCGTCAACCCCTTCTACGGGGAGGCGAATCCGGCCGTCGAGATGGCCGAGGCGCCGCCCAAGCACCGGCTCGCCGACACGCCCCTGCCGCCCTCGACGGCGTCCCAGCTCGTGCACGACGAGCTGATGCTGGACGGCAACTCCCGGCTGAACCTGGCCACGTTCGTCACGACCTGGATGGAGCCGCAGGCCGGTGTCCTGATGAACGAGTGCCGCGACAAGAACATGATCGACAAGGACGAGTACCCGCGCACCGCCGAACTGGAGCGGCGCTGTGTGGCGATGCTCGCCGACCTGTGGAACGCGCCGGACCCCTCGGCCGCCGTGGGCTGTTCGACGACCGGGTCGAGCGAGGCGTGCATGCTCGCCGGGATGGCGCTCAAGCGGCGCTGGACGCAGCGCAACGCCGACCGCTATCCCGGCCGGGACGCGCGCCCGAACCTCGTCATGGGCGTCAACGTCCAGGTGTGCTGGGAGAAGTTCTGCAACTTCTGGGAGGTCGAGGCCCGCCAGGTCCCGATGGACGGCGACCGCTACCACCTCGACCCGCGGGCCGCCGCCGAGCTGTGCGACGAGAACACCATCGGGGTCGTCGGCATCCTGGGCTCCACCTTCGACGGCTCCTACGAGCCGATCGCCGACCTGTGCGCGGCCCTGGACGCCCTCCAGGAACGCACGGGGCTGGACGTCCCGGTGCACGTCGACGGCGCCTCGGGCGGCATGATCGCGCCCTTCCTCGACAAGGACCTGGTCTGGGACTTCCGGCTCCCGAGGGTGGCCTCGATCAACACCTCGGGGCACAAGTACGGGCTGGTGTACCCGGGCGTCGGCTGGGCACTGTGGCGGGACCAGGAGGCGCTGCCCGAGGAGCTGGTCTTCCGGGTCAACTACCTGGGCGGTGACATGCCGACCTTCGCGCTGAACTTCTCCCGGCCCGGCGCGCAGGTGGTCGCCCAGTACTACTCGTTCCTGCGGCTGGGCCGCGAGGGCTACCGGCTGGTGCAGCAGAGCACCCGGGACGTGGCCCGCCACCTCGCCGAACGGATCGAGGCACTCGGCGACTTCCGGCTGCTGACCCGCGGCGACCAGTTGCCGGTGTTCGCCTTCACCACGGCGCCGGAGGTGCGGGCCTTCGACGTGTTCGACGTCTCCCGGCGGCTGCGCGAGAACGGCTGGCTGGTGCCCGCGTACACCTTCCCGCCGAACCGGCAGGACCTGTCCGTCCTGCGCGTGGTCTGCCGCAACGGGTTCTCGGCGGACCTCGCCGAGCTGTTCCTGGAGGACCTCGGGCGCCAGCTGCCCGAACTGCGCCGCCAGCCGCACCCGCTGATCCGGGACAAGAACGCGGCCACCGGCTTCCACCACTAGGGCCTCTCGTTTGGACCCCAGGCCGTGCCGTGCGGGATCAGCGGTCGTCCTCCGGATGGCGTTCGCCCGTCGCGTACGGGTTCCGCTCGCCCTCGGCCAGGACGCCGACGAACGGCTCGCCCTCGCCCGCGAAGGTGTAGGCGCCGCGTTCCAGGCGTCCGATCAGTCCCCGGGTCCACGCGGCGTCGGAGTCGGCCGTGTGGACCCACAGGTTCATGATCTCGCCGATGTGGCCCAGCTGTTCGGGTCCGTCCTCGGGAACGTAGTGCTCGGTGACGGACGTCCGCCACTGCCCGATCCGCCGGATCCGCTCCTGGAGCAGGGCGATCGCCTCGTCCCTGGGCAGGTCCACGAGGAAGCCGATGGCCGCGGACTGGACGTCCGCCTTCTGGCCGTAGGAGACCAGGGCCTCCCGCAGCAGCCGGAAGTACTCCTCGGTGCCGGCGTCGGTGATCTCGTACTCCGTGCGGGGCGGGCCGCCGGCCGTGGACGGGGCGGTCTCGTGCGCGTGCAGCAGTCCTTGCCCGGCCATCTGCTTCAGGGCGTGGTAGATCGAGCCGGGTTTGGCGTTGGACCACTCGTGCGCGCCCCAGTACTCCAGGTCGCCGCGCACCTGGTAGCCGTGGGCCCGCCCGTGCTGGCGGACGGCGCCCAGCACGAGGAGACGGATCGCTGACATGCGCTCCAGGTTAGAGCCAGGGCCTCTCGTTCGGATCAAGCCGGGCTCGCGGGCCCTGGCACCGCTCCCGGAGCCGGCCTGATCCAGTCGGAAGACCCTAGAACGGGAACCCGCTCCGGCCGTGCTGTACCGAGATCCACTTCAGCGTGGTGAAGGCGTCCAGGGTCGTCTCGCCGTTCAGCCGGCCGATGCCGGAGTGCTTCTCGCCGCCGAAGGGGACGAGCGGCTCGTCGTGGACGGTGCCGTCGTTCACGTGGAACATGCCGGTGTCGATCCGCTTGGCGAAGGCCACACCCCGCTCGATGTCCGCCGTGTGGACGGCGCCGCTGAGGCCGTACGGGGTGTCGTTGACGATCCGGACCGCCTCCTCCTCGCCGTCGAACGGGATGACGAAGGCGACCGGGCCGAAGACCTCCTGGCGGAGCAGGGAGGAGTCGGCGGGCAGGTCCGTCAGGACCGACGGCTCGACGAGGTTGTCGGTGGTGGTGCCGCGCAGCAGGGCCGTGGCCCCCTCGGCGATCGCCTGCTCGACGGCGCCCGACACCGCGTTCGCCTGGGTGGAGTTGATCACCGGGCCGATGACCGTCTCCGGGTCGCGCGGGTCGCCGACCTTCAGCGACCTCACCTTGGCGACGAACTTCGCGGTGAACTCCTCGGCGACCGAGCGGTCCACCATGATCCGGTTCGCGGCCATGCAGACCTGGCCCTGGTGGACATACCGGCTGAAGACGGCCGCGTCGACCGCGTAGTCGAGATCGGCGTCGTCCAGGACCACGACCGCGCTGTTGCCGCCGAGTTCCAGGACCGAGCGCTTGAAGTGGGAGGCGCAGACGGTGGCGACGTGCCGCCCGACCTTGTCGGAGCCGGTGAAGGAGATGACCTTGGCGACGGGGTGCTCGATGAACGCGTCGCCGATCTCGGCGATGTCGGTGATGACGACGTTGAGCAGACCGCCCGGCAGACCCGCGTCCTCGAAGATCTTCGCGACCAGGGAACCGCCGGTGACCGGGGTGTTCTGGTGCGGCTTGAGCACCACGCCGTTGCCGAGGGCGAGCGCCGGGGCGACCGACTTCAGGGACAGCAGGAAGGGGAAGTTGAAGGGGCTGATGACGCCCACGACACCGACCGGCACCCGGTAGACCCGGTTCTCCTTGCCGTCGACCGGGGACGGCAGGATCTTGCCCTCGGGGCGCAGCGCCAGGTGGATCGACTCGCGCAGGAACTCCTTGGCGAGGTGCAGTTCGAAAGCGGCCTTCAGACGGGTGCCGCCGAGCTCGGCGATGATCACGTCGGTGATCTCCGGCTCCCGCTCCTCGACCAGCCGCAGCGCCTTCTCGAAGACGGCCCGGCGGGCGTAGGCGTTGGTCGCGGCCCACTCCTTCTGGGCGCGGGCGGCCGCGCGGTAGGCCTGATCCACCTCGTCGACCGTGGCTATGGTGATCGAGGCCAGCTTCTCCCCGTCGTACGGGTCGAAGTCGATGATGTCCCAGGAGCCGGTCCCGGGGCGCCACTCGCCGTCGATGTACTGCTGGGCCAGGTCGGTGAAGTAGGACGACATGTGCTCCCTCGATCCCCTGCTGTCGAGACGGTCGAAGCAGTCGGAGCCCGATCAACCCCCGATCACTTCTTCACGGTCTGATCACACGTCATCGTACTTGCGCGCGAACCGAGTTGGGGGTCCCCTACACGTTTCCGAGGGGTTTTCCCTAAGCGAGCTGGAGCAGCCCGCGCAGCAGGTCGCGGCTCTCGTCCGGACCGGGTCCGTCGTGCTGGATTTCCTCCAGCGTCCTCTCGTACTGAGCGACGTCCTCGGGCTTGTCCAGGTAGAGGGCGCTGGTGAGCTGCTCCAGGTAGACCACGTCCGACAGGTCGGACTCGGGGAAGCTGAGGATGGTGAAGGCGCCGGACTCACCGGCGTGCCCGCCGAAGCTGAACGGCATGACCTGAAGCCGTACGTTGGGGCGCTCGGAGATCTCGATCAGGTGCTGCAACTGCCCGCGCATCACGTCGCGGTCGCCGTAGGGGCGACGCAGGGCGGCCTCGTCGAGGACGATGCGGAGGTCGGGAGCGTTCTCCGAGACGAGGTGCTTCTGCCGCTCCATGCGCAGCGCCACCCGCCGTTCCACGTCCGCCTCGCTCGCGCCCTGCATACCGCGCCGGACCACCGCCCGCGCGTACGCCTCGGTCTGCAGCAGCCCGTGCACGAACTGCACCTCGTAGACGCGGATCAGCGACGCCGCGCCCTCCAGTCCCACGTAGGTGGGGAACCAGCTGGGCAGGACGTCGGAGTAACTGTGCCACCAGCCCGCGACGTTGGCCTCCTTGGCGAGGGAGAGCAGCGAGATGCGCTCGGTCTCGTCCGTGATGCCGTACAGCGTCAACAGGTCTTCCACGTCTCGGGTCTTGAAGCTCACCCGACCCAACTCCATCCGGCTGATCTTCGATTCCGAGGCGCGGATCGAGTACCCGGCCGCCTCGCGCGTGATCCCCCGCGCTTCACGCAGTCGCCTGAGTTGCGAGCCGAGCAGCATGCGCCGCACCACCGATCCGGGCTCTCCCGCGCTCACGTTCGCCAGCCTCCCCAACCGTCTTCAAGGCCCGCAGTCTGCCACTAATTCACTCCGAGCTGTACTCGCGTGATTACGGAAACGGAAAGAGATCAAGGAATCCGCACGGCGGCAGCCGGGCAGGAGTCCGGCGGATGACAAGAAGATGGCGGAAAAAAATGGCCAGTAAGCGGTACGGGGAGGTCCAATTCGGTCACGTGCACGTGCATCTGCCCTTGCATCTGCTGTACGCATCCGAAACCATGGTCGTGCGCCACCGCTGCATCGCAACGACCGCGGATTACCGGGAGTGCCTCGCATGGGGACGAATGGATCGACCATGCTCGAGCCGTTACGGCAGGGCCTTCCCCCGCTGGATCCCGCGGCCGTGTCGAGCGCCGCCTCCTGCGCGCTGCCCGCCCGCTACGAAGCGGTGCGTGAGGCAAGACAGTTCACCCGCACGACGCTCGACCGGTGGGAGCTGGGCGACCGGTTCGAGGACGTCTGCCTGGTGGTCTCCGAGCTGGTCACCAACGCCCTGCGGCACGGCCTGCCGGTGCCCCCGGCGTCGCCGGCGCACTCGCGCGACCACGACTCGCCCGTGCGGCTGCACCTGCTGCGATGGACCGGGCGGCTGGTGTGCGCGGTGCGCGACCCCAGCCGGGAGAGCCCGGTCGCCCGCGAGACGGACGACTTCTCGGCGGAGTCGGGCCGCGGCCTCTTCCTCGTCGACTCGTTCAGCGACAGCTGGGGCTGGCACCCGCTGACCGGCACCCTGGACGGCAAGGTGGTCTGGGCGCTCTTCCGGTTTCCACCCGCCGAATGACGAACCGGGCCTTCTTCGACGCCGCGGTTCTACGCGCGTCACCGCGCGTCGCGCGCCGATCGCCCCGAGTCGCCCACCCGCTTCGAGGGCACGTCAGCCCGCTATCAGGTGGTCGAACTCCCCGTCCTTGACGCCCAGCAGCATCGCCTCGATCTCCGCACGCGTGTAGACGAGCGCGGGACCTTCGGGGAAGCGGGAGTTGCGCACCGCCACGTCCCCGCCCGGCAGTCGCGCGAACTCCACGCAGGAGCCCTGCGAGTTGCTGTGCCGGCTCTTCTGCCAGGCCACCCCGCGCAGCCGTGCGGCCGCCATGCCGTTGTACACGTCGCCCCCGTACCCGCCCTCAACGTCGTGGTCCACAGGTCGCTCCCCGGTGGTGCACTGGCTGGTGTGGCCATTGATGCATCGGTCAACTGATCGGGATCATAGCCCTGTTCACATGCAGATGCGTGCGCAGATGCACGTGCACGGGGAGTGGTTCAGCGGTTACAGTCCTGGCGTCCGCCTCACCCGAGCCGGTCGAGCGTCTGCCCCAGAACGCGCAGGACATGCGAACGCCAGCCCCCGTCCATGATCTTCCGCGCCATCATCTGTGCCGGGTCGTCCGGATCGAATCCGTCGTGCACTAGGAAGAGACGCGTACCGCGGCCTTCCTGTTCCAACGTCCAGGTGAGCGTCCAGTCCGCGGGATTGGCCGGATCGGCGTCCCTCCAGCGGACGGACAGCATCCGCTCGGCGTCGTAGGCGAGAACCTCCACGTCGACGACGCCGGAGAACTTGGAGTGGGGCCGCGGGACGGAGGTCATCCGGTAGCGGTGGCCGACCCGGAGGCGGAAGTCCGCGGCGCCCGGCATCTGCCACTGCGCGAGCAGCGAGGGCTCGGTGAGGGCCCGCCAGACCTTGGCAGGGGGGTGCGGATAGAACTGGTCGACGCGGATCGTGGTGAGGTCGTCGTGGGGGTCGGTGCTCATGTGCGGTCGTGCCCGTGTGGTCGTCGTGGGGGTCGGTGCCCCGGTGCGGTCACCGCAAGGATCGGGGCTCAGCTGCGGTCGTCGTCGGGCATACGGTCCAGCAGCGCGCCGAGTTCCTTCATCCGGCCGCGCCAGAACCGCTCGTACGGGTGGAGCCAGTCCTGCACCTCGGCCAGCGGGGCCGCCTCCAGGCGGTAGATGCGCCGGCGGCCGGAGCGCTGCTCGGAGACGAGACCGGCCTCCCGGAGCACCTTGAGATGTTCCGAGAGGCTGGGGCGGCGCATGGCGAAGCGGTCGGCCAGGTCCTGGACGGACTGGGGCCCGTCCTCACGCAGCAGCCGCAGCACCTCGCGGCGGGTGGCGTTGGCGAGCGCGGCGAAGACGCGGTCCTCCGCGGCGGTACCCGTCCCCTTCATACGGAACTCGTCCCGTTCATGGCGGCGGTCAGAAACCTTCCTTCTCGGTCAGCAGCATCAGACCGTTGCCGTCGGGGTCCGTGAAGGAGGCCATGCGGCCCCAGGGCAGCTCGTCCGGGCCCTGCACGGAGACCCCCGCCTGCGCGAGCCGCGCGCAGGCGGCGTCGACATCGGTCGTGACCAACATGATCCCCCGTGCCGATCCGGGCTCGAAACCCCCCATCCCCGGCCCGGAGAGCGTGAAGACCGTCTGCGCGCCGACGGGTGCCACCTGGAGCCAGCGCCCCTGGGGCATGTCCCGGTCGGCGACGGTCTCGAAACCGAGGACGTCCGCGTAGAAGCGCAGCGCGCGGTCCTGGTCGCCGACGGGGAGGGTGACGAAGGAGGCGTGAGTGATGTGCATGCGAACGAGATTAGGTAGGAGATTCCCTACGTGTCAACCGTAGGGAATCTCCTACCTATCGCTCGTGCGCGTCGCCGGCCCGCTCAGCGGCCGGAGTACGGCAGCAGTGCCATCTCCCGCGCGTTCTTGACCGCCCGCGCCAGCAGCCGCTGCTGCTGGGCCGTGACCCGGGTGACCCGGCGGCTGCGGATCTTGCCGCGGTCGGAGACGAACCTGCGCAGCAGATCGGTGTCCTTGTAGTCGATGTACGAGATCCCGGCCTGCTCCAACGGGTTGGGGCGGTCCTTGGCGGGCTTGCGGTCGCTCTTGCGGGGCATCGGGTCAGACCTCCAGGAGGGTGTCGAAGGCGGACGCCAGGCCCCTCCAGGCCTCGCGCCCGGCGGCGTACTCGGCGTCCGTCAGCAGGCAGGACTCCAGCAGCCGTTCGAGGCCGTCGCGATCGAGGCCGGGGGACGTGAACACGAGGTGCTGGCAGCGGTCGCCGTGCTCCGGGTGCCAGTCCAGCGCGGCGGCGGCCCGGCGCACGGGCGGGACCAGGTCCCAGGCCGCGTCCGGCAGGGCGGCGAGCCACGGGCCCGCGCCCTCCACGCACAGCGCGCCGCCGGCCGCGTCCCAGTGGAGCAGCGTGTCGGGCCGGTCGGCCAGCCAGAACCGGCCCCGGCTGCGCGCGGCGGCGCAGGTCAGGTCCTCCAGGGCCGCGTACAGCCGCTCCGGGTGGAAGGGGCGGTGGCGGCGCCAGACCAGCGTCGAGATGCCGTGCGTGTCCGCCTCGGCGGGCAGCAGCGCGCACGCCGGGTGCTGGGCCGCCGCGGCCGCCTCGACGTCGAATCCGGCGAGGGCGGCGCGGACCAGCTCCGAACGCGGGGCGGCCTCCCGCGCACGTGCCGGGGCAGGAGTGGCGCCCGCCGGGTCACCGTGGCCGATCGGGACCCGGCGGGCCGTCGGGTGCAGTTGTGCCAGCAGTTCGCGGTCCTCGTCGTCGGCCTCCGGGGAGTCGGTGACGGCGAGCACGGGCGCGTACTCCAACTGCCGGGCGAAGGTGTCGGCGACGGTCCGCTGGTCGGTGGCGGCCGCGGCGAGCCCGCCGTCGGCCAGATCGTCGCCGTTGCTGAGGTACGGCAGGACGAGGGCCGGATCGACGGCGGTGATCACGCCGGTGACCGTGAGCCCGCCGGCCACCACCACCTCGACCATCGCCCTGGGCTCCACGGAGTCCCACAGCTCGACCACCGCGAGCGGGGCGTGTCCGGCGGCGGCGATCCCGCGCAGCTCCGGCACCAGGTCCTCGCGCAGCGCGCAGCACGCGCAGTCGTTGACCAGGGGCGTCTCGCCGCGGGACAGCACTCCGGCGGCGTCCCGGACGGTGCGCACGACCGTGCCCGCGGGGGCCGTCGCCAGGTCGTGGTGGAGCGCGACGCTGCCGGGCACCTCGGCGAGGAGCCGCGCGACGGCCGCCTTCCGGGCGTCGGCGTGCAGCCCGCCGACGATCACCACCGGCAGACTCACGCCCCGCCCCGCTTCCCGTACCGGCGCTCGAAGCGCTCCACGCGCCCGGCGGTGTCCAGGACGCGGGCGGTGCCGGTGTAGAAGGGGTGGCTGACGTTCGAGATCTCGACGTCGACGACGGGGTAGGTGTGTCCGTCCTCCCACTCGATCGTCTTCTCGCTGGTCATCGTCGAGCGGGTGAGGAAGGCGTGGTTCGCGGCACGGTCACGGAAGACGACGGGACCGTAGGCCGGGTGGATTCCGTTGCGCACGGCGGACCTCAGCGCTCCTCTCGGAAGTCGGCGTGCCGGCCGGCGACCGGGTCGTACTTGCGCAGGGTCAGCCGGTCCGGGTCGTTACGCCGGTTCTTGCGGGTGACGTAGGTGTAGCCGGTCCCAGCGGTGGACCGGAGTTTGACGACCGGGCGGAGTTCGTTGCGTGCCATGCCGCTATGCTACTGAAAATGAATTCCATTTACATCATCGAACGAGGAGAGGTGCGTCACCCGTGTCCGCCCACTGCATGCTGACCGGCGCCCGGCCCGGCTTCGGCAACCACATCTCGCACTCCCACCGGCGGACCTCCCGCCGCTTCGACCCGAACATCCAGACCAAGCGCTACTGGCTGCCGAGCGAGGGCCGCCACGTGCGGCTGCGGCTGAGCGCGAGGGCGGTCAGGACCGTCGACACGATCGGCGTCGAGGCGGCCGTGGCACGCATCCGCGCGCGCGGGGTGAAGGTCTGAGGAACCCGAGCCACCTGAGGAACCTGAAGCACCCCGAAGAACCCGGACCCGAAGAACCCCGAAGAACCCCGAGGAACCCCGAAGAACAGGGAGACACCATGGCGAAGAAGAGCAAGATCGCGAAGAACGAGAAGCGGCGGCAGATCGTCGAGCGGTACGCCGCCCGCCGGGCCGAGCTGAAGGAGACCATCCGCAGGCCGTCCTCGACGCCGGACGAACGGCTCGCCGCCGAGCGGGAGTTGCGCGGGCAGCCGCGGGACGCGAGCGCCACGCGCGTGCGCAATCGCGACCAGATCGACGGTCGGCCGCGCGGCTACCTGCGCACCTTCGGCCTGTCCCGGGTGAGCCTGCGGGAGCAGGCTCACGCCGGGCATCTGCCCGGGGTCCGGAAGGCCTCCTGGTAAGCGCCAGGTCCTGGTAGCTTGCTGCGGTCGTACCGGCCGCCGGACGGCCGGCCGGTCAGGGCTTGGGGGCTTTCCGATGACTGCGGCGAACAGGGCGGCCGAGGCGGCGGCAACGGGGGCGTGCGCGGCGACGCGGATCGCGGCCGTGACCCTGCTCGGGGCGCTCGCCCTCACCGGGTGCGACAGCGGCGGCTCCGGTGCCACGGGCAAGACCTCCGCCACCCCCGACGCGAGCGTGACCGCGACCGGCGATGACGGCGGCGGCGCAGGCGGTACGGGCGGTCCGACCGCCAACGGGGACGGCGTGGAGGGAAGTTGGCTCGCCACCACCGGCGGCAAGGCCGTGGTCCTGATCGTCACCGGCCGGCGGGCCGCGCTCTTCTCGACCGACCGGACCATCTGCACCGGGAGGGCGGTCGAGGAGGGCGCGAGGCATGTGATCCGCCTCGACGCGTGCAAGGCCCGTACGTCCGGCACGGTGGACTCCGTCAACAAGACCACGCTCCGCGTTACCTGGGAGGGTGGTCTCGGCTCGGAGACGTACACCCGGTCGACGGGCGGGGCGCTACCGTCGGGCCTGCCGACGGCGAGCCTGGGCTCCTGACGCGCGGGGCCGATCGCGGGGCGGGCAACCGCGCCGCCCGCTCGTGCGTGATGATCCTCGGGCATCGTCACGATCCAAGGGACCAGTTCATGCACGCCATTCCGATTCCGATCACCGTCACCGCCCTCGCCGCGGCCCTCCTGCTCACCGCCTGCGACAGCGGCGGCAGCGGCACCGGCTCCGGCTCCGGCTCCGGCTCCGGCTCCGGCTCCGGCTCCGGGGACAAGAACACCGGCGGCACGGCTTGCCGGATCACCGAGTTCGGGGTTCAGGTCGGTCCGGCCAACGCCGCGCCCGCCGCCGGGGACACGGGCAATGTGCCCGTCACCGTCACCAACCGGGGTGCGCGGTGCACCCTTGAGGGCTTCCCGGGCGTCACCCTGTCCGCCGGCAACGTCACGGCGACCGTCCCGCAGGACAAGTCCGGCAAGCCGGAGAAGCTCACTCTCGCCAAGGACGACACGGCTTCCTTCACTCTCACCTACGTGCGGGGCAAGGAGAACGACGCCAAGAGCCTCGCGGTGACGTCACTGAAGGTCAGCCTGCCCGGAGCGTCCGGCAGCCAGGATTTCCCGTGGTCCTACGGCCCGGTCCAGGGAAGGAAGAACGTGGGCGACCCGGACGCGTCGGTGACGGCCCTCCAGCAGGCCGGCGACTGACCGACGCCGTTCACGCGGGTGGCGCGGCACGTCGGCCGAGCGGCGGGCGGGACTTCACCTGGGCCCGGTCCGCCGCCCGGGCGCCCTCCGTCCACCCCGCCGTGTCGCTCACCCCGCGCAGGCGGGTGGTGGTCGTCTCCGGGAACAAGCGGTCCACCCGGTCGGTGACCGCGACGTCCCGGCTCGCCAGGACGGGCAGCAGGTCCGCGGTCACCTGGGTCTCGGCGGCGGCCGCGAGGCGGGCGCCGACTCGGTGGGCGTAGGCGGCGAGGAAGGACTGCCGGAAGGTCTTGGTCCGCTTGCGCCCGCCAGCTCGCTGGGCGGCCTCCGCCCTGGTCATCGCCGTCGTGGCCTGGATCAGCAGGGAGGCGTAGAGCAGTTCGACCGCCTCCAGGTCGGCCTCGAAGCCGACGACGGTGGAGAACGCGAGGGCCTCGTTCCACACGGCGCGGCAGTGGTTCGCGGTGGCCACGGCGTCCAGCAGCACGGCCTTGGCCTGTTCGTACGGCGGCTCGACACCGATCCGGCAGGCGCCGGGAGCGTCGGGCGACGGGGCACGGGCGGCGAGCAGCGCCTCGTCGACACTGTGCCGCGCCATCAGCTCCTGCGCCTTGGCGCTCAGCGCCTCCGCCTCCTCCGGGTACCCGGTCGCCTCCGCCTTGGCGAGCAGCGCCCGGATGCGGGTGAGCATGCGGGACTCGGTCCGGGGCGCGGGCGCGGGCTCGTCCAGGGGTTCGAGCGCGGGCAGCCGCAGCAGCAGGCGGTAGAGCTCCAGGACGGCGGTGGCATGCGAGAAACGGTCGGTGCGGGGCGGTTCAACGGGCGGCAGTCCGTCGAGCTGGGCGGCCCA
This sequence comes from Streptomyces sp. NPDC091412, assembly GCF_044756885.1. NCBI lineage: Bacteria > Bacillati > Actinomycetota > Actinomycetes > Kitasatosporales > Streptomycetaceae > Streptomyces > Streptomyces sp. NPDC091412. The sequence goes on from NZ_JBIVTV010000015.1 coordinate 85,766, forward strand.
GCGCGGGCCGCGCGGCCGGTCGTCGGCCGCCTGCGTGCGGACGAGCGCCGCGAGCAGTCGCACATGGACCTCGTCGAGCTCCCGCCGCACGATCCGGGCGACATCGGCGGGCCGCCAGCCCCGCTGCCACGTCGTCGCCACGAACTCCTGCCCGCGCCGGGCAAGTTCGGCGTCCGCCCCGGGGTCGGCCGCCAGCAGGGAGGCGCCGGTGTCGAGGGCGTCGCCGGAGGGTGCGTACAGGGCGGCCCGAAAGGCCCGGTCGACGGTGCTGGACGTACTCACCGCTCGATCGTGCCATGAGGCACGCGCGACTCTGTCCACACCCTGTGGACAAACCAGCCGCGGAGCGCCCCTCGGGGTGTCAACTTCGGGTTGACACCCCGGAAAGCGCAACCTACGGTTGACACATGACGAACCCCACCATCAGGTCGAGCGTCCGTCTGGACGACCTCATCTCGGCCATCAAGAAGGTCCACCAGGAACCCCTCGAACAGCTCCAGGACGCCGTACTCGCCGGCGAGCACCTCGGCGAGGTGGCGGACCACCTCATCGGACACTTCGTCGACCAGGCCCGCCGTTCCGGTGCCTCCTGGACCGACATCGGCAGGAGCATGGGCGTCACCCGGCAGGCCGCGCAGAAGCGGTTCGTGCCCAAGGAGTCGGCCGACCTGGACCCCAGCCAGGGCTTCAGCCGCTACACGCCCCGCGCCCGCAAGGTGGTCATGATCGCCCACGAGGAGGCCAAGGCCGCCGGGAGCGCCGAGGGAACGCCCGCGCACCTGGTCCTCGGGCTGCTCGCCGAACCGGAGGCCATGGCCGCGCAGGCCATCGAGGCCCAGGGCGTCACCCTGGACGCCGCCCGCGAGGCCGCGACCGCCGCCCTGCCACCCGCGTCCGCCGACGCTCCCGAGCTGGTCCCGTACGGCTCGGCCGCCAAGAAGGCCTTGGAACTCACCTTCCGCGAGGCCCTGCGCCTCGGCCACAACTACATCGGCACCGAGCACATCCTGCTGGCCCTGCTGGAGCTGGAGAACGGCGAGGGCGTCCTCAGCGGGCTCGGCCTGGACAAGGCACGCACCGAGGAGTACGTCGCGGCGGCCCTGGCGGAGCTGGTGAAGGACCGCGCCCGGCAGGACGAGGACCAGGAGCCGCACGACGACGGACAGGACGGCTGACCACCCTCCCGGGCAGCGGGCCGGAGCCCGTTGTCAGACCCGCCTGCGACACTCGCCGACATGACCGACCGGTGGGCTCTGGCACCGGCCGAGGACGGCGGCGCCGAGGTCGCCCCCCTCGGCCGGGACGGCCTGCCCGCCGGTCCGGTGCACCGTGCCGCCGGCCTCGCGGAGGCGGTCCGCGGCAGACCGGACGTCACACGATGGGTGTGGCGGTCCACCGCCGAGGTCTATCCACGCCTGCTCGCCGCGGGCGTGCGGGTGGAGCGGTGCTACGACGTCGAGGACGCCGAGACGCTCCTCCTCGGCCACGAGGGGCGCCACGGCGAGCCCCGCTCGGCCGCCGCCGCCCTGGCCAGGCTGCGCGGCGGCCCCGTACCGCCGGACCCGCCGCACCGGTCCGCCGAACCCGGCGCGCAGTCCTCGCTCTTCGAGCCGCAGGGCGTGGGCCTGCCGCTGGCGGACCTGATCACGGTCTACGCCGAGCAGCAGCGGCGGCACGAGCGAGCCGAGCACCCCGACCGCATGCGCCTGCTGACCGCCGCCGAGTCGGCGGGCACGCTGGTGGCGGCCGAGATGAACCGCGCGGGCCTGCCCTGGCGCGCGGACGTGCACCGCGAGGTGCTGCACGAACTGCTCGGCGAGCGGTACGCGGGCGGCGGCGAGCCCCGCCGACTGGCCGAACTCGCGGACGAGGTGTCCGCCGCCTTCGGCCACCGGGTGCGGCCGGATCTGCCCGCCGACGTGGTCAAGGCCTTCGCCCGGGCCGGAATCAGGGTGAAGTCCACCCGCCGCTGGGAGCTCAGGTCCGTCGACCACCCGGCCGTCGAACCCCTGCTGGAGTACAAGAGGCTGTACCGGATCTGGGTCGCCCACGGCTGGTCCTGGCTCCAGGACTGGGTGCGGGAGGGGCGGTTCAGACCGGAGTTCCTCGCCGGCGGCACGGTCACCGGCCGCTGGGTGACCAACGGCGGGGGCGCGCTGCAGGTCCCGAAGGTCATCCGCCGGGCCGTGGTGGCCGACCCCGGCTGGCGGCTGGTCGTGGCCGACGCCGCCCAGATGGAGCCGCGGGTGCTGGCGGCGATCTCCCGCGACCCGGGGCTGATGGAGGTGGCGGGCCGGGACGCCGACCTCTACCAGTCGGTGTCCGACCGGGCCTTCTCCGGCGACCGCGCCCAGGCGAAACTCGCCGTGCTCGGCGCGGTCTACGGGCAGACCTCCGGCGACGGCCTGAAGAACCTCGCCGCCCTCAGACGCCGCTTCCCCAAGGCGGTGGCGTACGTCGACGAGGCCGCGCGGGCGGGCGAGGAGGGCCGGCTCGTACGGACCTGGCTGGGCCGCACGTGTCCCCCGGCTGCCGGGACGACCGAGGACGCGACCGGGGAGGCGGGCCTTCCGCAGGACGACCCGGCCTCCGCGCCCCCCGCCGACCAGGGCTGGATGCCGGGGTACGCCTCCACCAACTCCCGTGCCCGAGGCCGGTTCGCCCGCAACTTCGTCGTGCAGGGCAGCGCCGCGGACTGGGCCCTGCTGCTGCTCGCGGCGCTGCGCCGCGCCTGCCGGGACATGGCGGCCGAGCTGGTCTTCTTCCAGCACGACGAGGTGATCGTGCACTGCCCGAAGGAGGAGGCGGACACGGTCGTCGAGGCGATCCGGCAGGCCGCGGAGGTGGCGGGACGGCTGACGTTCGGCGAGACCCCGGTGCGGTTTCCGTTCACGACGGCGGTGGTGGAGTGCTACGCCGACGCGAAGTGAGCGCGGGGGCGGAACGTGCGCCGGGCAGGACGTGAACGCGGGGGCGGAACGTGCGCCGGGCAGGACGTGAGCCTGGGGCCCGACATGGGACCGAACCACGTACAGACCCGGCAGACAGCCCGAACACCGTACGGCCCCGGCAAAGCAAACGGCCCGAACACCGTACGGCCCCGGCAGACAGCCCGAACTCCGCAGCGACCCGCCCCCTCCCGGCACGCACCGGGCCTCGCGCGGCCCCCGCCCGTCGTGATCCGGCGGTCAGACGACCGGCGGCCGGCCGAGCCTCGTCAGCCGCCACACGGTCCGCCAGTGCATGGGCCGCCGCTCCCCCGCGGACCCGCGCAGCCCCTCCACGAACCCGCCGAACCAGGCCCGCAGCCCGGCGAGCGAACGGGTCCGCGCCAGGGTGAGCAGCGTCCACACGCCGAGGTGCACCGGGACGAGCGGGAGCGGCAGCCGCCGCCGGACCAGCCAGACCCGGTTGCGGGCGGTGACCCGGTAGTAGATCGCGTGCCGGGCGGGCGAGGTCTTCGGGTGCCGCAGGAGCAGCTCGGGCGCGTAGAGGATCTTCCAGCCGGCGTCGGCGGCACGCCAGGCCAGGTCGGTCTCCTCGTGCGCGAAGAAGAACTCCGCGGGCCAGTCCCCGGTCTGCTCCAGCATCGCCATCCGCAGGGCGTGCCCGCCGCCGAGGAACCCGGTGACGTACCCGCCCCGCATCGGGTCCGACCTGCCGATCCGCGGCACGTGCCGCTGCTGGGTCTCGCCGCACTCGTCGGCGATGCGGAAGCCGACGATGCCGAGGCGCGGGTCGGCGGCGTACAGATCCCGTACCCGGCGCAGTACGTCGGCGTCGACCAGGAGCCCGTCGTCGTCCAGCTCCACGACCACGTCCACGTCCCCGAACTCCCGCAGCCGGGCCAGGGCGACATTGCGCCCGCCGGGACAGCCGAGGTTCTCGTCGAGATCGACCGCCGTGACCTCGCCGGGCAGGGACAGCCGGCGCGCGAACTCGGGCAGCCGGCACCCGTTGCCGACGATCACGATGCGCGCGGGCGCGAGATCCTGCTTGGCCACGGACTCCAGCAGGGCGTCGACCTCGGCAGGCCGGTTGCCCATGGTCACCACCGCGACAGCGATCCTCGGCTCCACCACGGCCCTCACCCCATCCGACGACAACGGCGCCCGCGCGGCGCCCCTCGTTCACCAGGATGTCGCCCGGGCGGCGCCGGTTGCTCTGACGCCACCTCACTTTGCGGCCTCTTGCCCCCGCCTCACCGCAACCCTCCCGGAACCGGTACGAAAACCGCACCTCACGCCGCGAGTCCGTCAGCCGCCCGGGTGATGTCCGCGAGATTCCGCGCGGTCACCCGGTCGGGTACTGTCCGGAGAAAAATGTCCGGGAGAACCGGTTCGGCCGCGTTTGTTCCCCGATCATGCCCGAGTGAGCATGCAACTCCGAAGTGCCGCACGCCGCCGGGCCGTTCCGGCCGCCGTGGGCTCCCTCCTCGCCCTGTCCCTCCTGACCGCCCCGTCCGCCGACGCGCAGCCCGCCGGTGCGCAACAGACCGCCGACTCGCAACAGACCGGCGGCGGGCTCCCGTCGCGTGCCGTGCCGCAGTCCAGGCCGATGACGGTCGCGGAAGCCCGTACGGACGCCTACCTGAGATCGCTGCGCTCCCGGCCCGTGCGCTTGCGCGGGTTCTTCGTGAGCCTGCCCAAGGGCGGGGACCTGCACAACCACCTCTCCGGCGCGGTGTCCACGGAGTACCTGATCAAACTGGCCGCCGAGGACGGGCTGTGCGTCGAGACCGCGACGCTGACCGCCGTCGCGCCGCCATGCAGGCCCGGGACCCGCCCCGCGGCGGACGCCCGGACCGACCGCGCCTTCCACGACGCGCTGGTCCGCGCGTGGTCCATGGAGGACTTCCCGCCCGGCGGCAACGGCCACGACCACTTCTTCGACACCTTCGGGAAGTTCGGCGAGGTGACCTGGCGGCACCGGGGCAAGCTGCTCGCCCAGGTCGCCGACCACGTCGCGGGCCAGAACCAGTTCTATCTGGAGACCATGGTCACCCCGGCCTCCGACGGCGCGAAGCAGCTGGCCGCCGAGGTCGGCTGGGACAGCGATCTCGCCGCGCTGCACCGCAAGTTGGTGGCCGGCGGCAAGCTGGACAAGCTGGTCGCCGCGGCCCGCAAGGAGGCCGACGACGGCGACGCCGAGTTCCGCGCGACCGAGCGCTGCGGCACCCGCAAGGCCCGGCCCGGCTGCCGGCTCACCGTCCGCTGGATCTCCCAGGCCTCCCGGGGCAGCGCCCCGGAGCGGGTCTTCACCCAACTCGCCCTGGGCCTGCGGCTGGCCGAGCGCGACCCGCGCTTCGTCGCGGTCAACCTCGTCCAGCCGGAGGACGGAGACGTCGCGCTGCGCGACTACAGCCTCCAGATGCACATGGTCCGCTATCTGCGCGGCCAGTACCCGAAGGCCCATGTCACCCTGCACGCAGGCGAGTTGTGGCCCGGGCTGGTCAAGCCCAAGGACCTGAGGTTCCACATCGAGGAGGCCGTCGACGTCGCCCGCACCGAGCGCGTCGGGCACGGCGTCGACCTCATCCACGAGGACGGCTGGCGGAGCACGGCCCGCACCATGGCCGCCCGCCAGGTCGCCGTCGAAGTGCCCTTCACCAGCAACGCCCAGATCCTCGGGGTGAAGGGCGCCGACCACCCCTTCACCACGTATCGCCGCTACGGCGTCCCCATCGTGCTGGCCACCGACGACCCCGGCGTGTCCCGGATCGACATCAGCCACGAGTACCAGTACGCCGCCACGACCTACGGCCTCTCCTACGCCGAGCTGAAGGACCTCGCGCGCGCCTCACTCCAGTACGCCTTCCTGCCCGGTGCGAGCCTGTGGCAGGGCAATCCCACCACCACGGGCTACCGGGTCGTGCCGGCCTGCCGCGGTGAGCGCCCCGGCCTGCCCGTACGGACCCGGGCCTGTCAGCTCCTGCTGTCCCGCAGCCCCAAGGCGGAACTCGAGTGGCGCCAGGAGGCGGCCTTCGCCGTCTTCGAGCGCACACACGCCCGCGCGATGCGCTGAACACCCTCCGTGCCCTCTCCCATGTGGGCACGAGGGCACTCCCACCCCACGGGGGCACTCCGCGGCGCGAGCCCCGGCGTGCCCCCGTGGCCCGTGACCCGTGGCCCCGTCGTCCGCAGGCCGTCTCAGGGGTGGGCGGGGCTCTCCGCGGAGGGTGCGGCTTCGGGGACGTCGTCAGCTCGTCCGGCCACGGTCAGCCGCAGCGTCGTGGCGGCCACGACCCCCGCCACCAGACCGCAGGTCAGTGCGGCGGGAACGCCGTTCCCGAGGCCCGCGGACAGATACGTCAACCCCCAGCGCAGGCCCGCCCCGTCCGTCGCCATCCGCAGCAACTGGCTCGCCAGCAGTCCGAGGACGGTCGCGCACACCGCGCCGACCGCCATCGCCGGGACGGTGGCCCGGGTCAGCAGCACGGGCAGCCACCGCAGCCCCCACCACACCACCACGAGCACCAGTACGTCGGGAAGCCGGTGCAGGAACCAGTCACCGAACGGCGCGCCCGCCGGGCCCGCCCAGCCGCCGAGCAGCAGCCACTGGCGCAGCAGCTCACCCGGCTCGGCGAACAGCCCACCGACCGGGTCGATCCTCTGGATGGCGGCTGCCACCGACTGGTACGAGAGAACGACCAGGGACAGCGCGATGATCGCGGTCCCGGCGGTGGCGGCAACACGGGCGGCGCGCGCCGGGACGGCCTGCCGCGGCAACGGACCGGCCCCCTTCGCGGTGATCCGGGCCGCGAACACCGTCCCCACCGCCGCGACCAGCGCGGCCACCACCAGGATCTGCCGCCCGGACGAGATCGTGCCCGCCAACTGGGGCAGGAAGCGGTAACTGCCGCGCCCCCGCGAGGCGATCAGCCACGGCGCGGAGACGGCCACCGCCAGGGTCCCCGCCACCAGTCCCCAGGCCCATACCGCGAGCAGTGTGGCGGGCAGCCGGCCGTGCACCGGCGGAAGCCTGCGGACCAGGTGCAGCGCGCCGGGCACGAAGAAGGCGAACACCGCGCCGAAACGGATCTGCATCGCGGTGTGGTGGAGCACCAGGTAGCGCGCTCCGTCCGGGGCAGGCGTGCCATTGACCCAGTCGGACGCCTCGCCACCGAACCGCACGACGTCCGGAGGGTCGTACGACCAGGGGATGAGCCAGTATTCGAGCTCGGCGGCGGTCCGGCCGCCGATCGCGTCGGCGGTGCCCGCCAGGTGCAGCGCCTGCACGCTCGCCCCCGCCCACCACAGCAACGCCGTGATCAGCAGACCCCCGACCAGCGCCGGTATCGCCGCGCGCCGATACGTCATGACCGTCCCCCGCCCTTGTCCGCGCGTTCCGCGCATGTCACAGCCGGGCGGTGAGACTACGGCTCCCCGATCACATACGGATCACGGCGGGCGGCCCGACCGGGCATGCTCCGGCACCGCGGCCCGACCGGGCGCGCGCCCGCACCCCCGGAACTCGGAAGACGACACGAAAGGCAGGGTCACTGCTGTGCGTCGGGCGGCAGCAGGTCGTCCACGAGCAGGTCCTCCGCGAGCAGACCCTCCATGGGCACTTCCACCGGCAGGCCTTCCGCGGGCAGGGCCTGCTCGCACCAGATGGTCTTGCCGTCACGGGCGTGGCGGGTGCCCCAGCGCTGGGTGAGCCGGGCGACCAGCATCAGGCCGCGTCCGCCCTCGTCGAAGATGCGGGCCTGGTGCAGATGCGGGGCGGTGCTGCTGGTGTCGGAGACCTCGCAGATGATCTTCCGGTCGTAGATGAGCCGCATCTGTATGGGGGGCTGGCCGTACCGGATGGCGTTGGTGACCAGCTCGCTCACCACCAGCTCGGTCACGAAGCCGATCTCCTCCAGCCCCCAGGCCGCCAGCAGGCGGGCGGTCCGAGCGCGGATCCGGGCCACTTCGGCCGGTTCCGCGGCGATGTCCCAGGTGACGACCCGCGCCTCGTCCAGGCTGTGCGGCCGGACCAGCAGCAGGGCCGCGTCGTCGGTCGGGGGCTCGGGCAGCAGCGTCTTGACCACGTGGTCGCACAGCGCTTCCAGCGAGTCGCACGGCTCGGTCAGTGCCTCGCGCAGTTCTTCCAGCCCCGCTTCCAGGTCGCGCTGCCGGGATTCGACCAGGCCGTCGGTGTAGAAGGCGAGCAGACAGCCCTCCGGCACCTCCAACTCCGCCGTCTCGAACGGCACGCCGCCGACACCGAGCGGCGGCCCGGAGGGCAGGTCGAGGAAGTCGGCGCTGCCGTCCGGGGCCACGATGATGGGCGCCGGATGGCCGGCACCGGCCAGGGAACAACACCCGGTCACCGGGTCGTACACCGCGTACAGGCAGGTGGTGCCGACGTCCACGGCGCCTCCGCCGGCCGGGTCGGCACCGTCGTCGGCGCCCGATTCCGCGGACTGCCGGCTCACCAGGTCGTCCAACCTGGTGAGCAGCTCCTCCGGGGTGGGATCGACATCGGCGAGGGTGCGCACGGCCGTGCGCAGCCTGCCCATGGCCGCGGCGGCGTGGATGCCGTGGCCGACCACGTCCCCGACCACCAGCGCGACCCGGGCACCGGAGAGCCCGATCACGTCGAACCAGTCGCCGCCGACCCCGGCACGGGGTGCGGCAGGCAGATATCGGGAGGCGGCCGACACCGCCGAGTGCTCAGGCAGCTGCTGCGGCAGCAGACTGCTCTGCAGGGTGCGGGCGATCTCGTACTGGTTCTCCAGCGCCGCGGCCTTCTCGATGCTCGCCGAGGCCAGCTGGGAGAGCTGGACGAGGATCGCCTCGTCGTCGGCCGTGAAGTCGCTGCCGTCCTTCTTGTCCGAGAGCTGGATCAGCCCCAGGTTGCGACCGTCGGTGGCGATCAGCGGGACGGCCAGCCACCCGCGCATCGGCGGATGAACCGCGGCGTAGGAGCCGAAGCCCCGCCAGGCCGGGTGGGCCTCCAGCTCGTCCTGGGTCATCCGCATCGGCCGGTTCTCCTTGCACACCAGGACATAGATCCCCTCTCCGACCGGGGGCGCGTCGAAGAAGCGGTACTCGCCGTACTTGTCCGACAGGGAGACCGCGTTGATCGCCTGGGCCCAGCGGAGGTTCGTGGTCATGCTGGTGACGGACTGGTGCGTGCCCACCAGCGACCTGGCCTCCTCGGTGACCGTCTGGAGGGCGTAGTCCAGTGACGGCGCGGCATTGATCCGCAGACTGGACCGGGCCAGGTCCTGCAACTGCTGGGACCTTCTGTGCTCGACCACGGCGGCGGCCGCGGCCTGCTCGTAGAGCCGCCCGTGTTCGGCCGCGTCCAGCCGCAACCGGATCTCGCTCATCACCGAGGCGCCCAGTTGCTCCAGGGCGCACCGCTGCCCCGTGTCCCACACCCTCGGCCTGGTGTCGATCACGTACAGCGCGCCGATCGACAGCTCCTCCAGCAGCAGCGGCACGCCCAGGTACGCGCGCATGCCGGTGGCGGCGACCGCGGGGTCGGACCGGTGCGCGCAGTCGTTCCGGACGTCGTCGATGACCAGTGGCCGGCCCGACACCACCACCTCGGAGCAGAAACCCCAGTCGACTCGCTCCTGCTCTCCGTGCCGCGGTACGGCTCTGCCGATCCCGCCCCGGATGAACTGCCGGTCCGCCCCGGCCAGACTGATCAGGGCCATTCGGGTGTCCAGCAGCCGTACGGCCAGGCACACGGACCGGGCGAAGGAGTCCGTGGTCAGCTCGTCGACCGCGCGGACGGCGTCCACCGCGGCCAGCCGTGAGGGCTCGCGCAGCACCGTGGCAGGGTTCGGCGGGTTGCCCGCCTTACCGAGCTCGGCCATGACCCCTCCGCGCCTGCTGTGTGAGTACGCACCCCGCTCGGATCCGCGGTCCAGGGCCTTGGCCCGGGACCGCCAGGCCGCCCGAAGATCTCGCATGCGCCCTCGTGGTTCCACCGAGGCCTGGACGTTCCGACCGGGAGTCACCTTTGCCTGATTCCAAAAGTACGCCTGCCCGTCGTGGCGGCGAACTCGGCCGGGGACCACGGAACGACAAAGGACCAGCTGGGAGCGTTCCCCGCTGGTCCTTCCGGTGGAACCGCTTACGGGATTCGAACCCGGGACTTACGCACGACGAGAGTCGAGGACACCGCGAGCGTGACACTCACCGCCCGCCGCGTCCACGCGCCTCCGCAGCCCACGGCCGAACACCGAAAGACCAGCCAGGAGCATTCCCAGCTGGTCTTTCCGATGGAGCCGCTTTCGGGATTCGAACCCGAGACCTACGCATTACGAGTGCGTTGCTCTGGCCATCTGAGCTAAAGCGGCGCGCTGCCGCATCATGATGCGATCGGCAACTTCGGTAAGTCTACACAGTTTCCGGGGGTGCTTCGCACGCCCCCCGGAGCGTCCCTGGGGCCGGGGCTCCGGGGTGCCGCGCGGTGGTCACGAGCAGCGCTTTCCGTTCGTCGGAGGGGTGCCCCGGAGGAGATAGGTGTTGATCTCGGAGTCGATGCAGCGGCTGCCGCGGCGGTAGGCGGTGTGGCCGTCACCGTCGTAGGTCAGCAGGCGGGCCGAGGAGAGCTGGCGGGACAGGGACTGGGCCCAGCGGTAGGGGGTCGCCGGGTCGCGGGTGGTGCCGACGACCACGATGGGGGCCGCGCCCTTGGCCTCGATGCGGTGCGGCCGGCCGGTGGGCTGCACCGGCCAGTACGCGCAGTTCAGCGTGTTCCAGGCGAGGCCGCGGCCGAAGACCGGGGAGGCCTTCTCGAAGGCGGGGAGGGATTCCTCCACCTGCTCGGGGCCTGCGAAGGGCGCCGGCAGGTCCAGGCAGTTCACGGCGGCGTTGGCGTACATCAGGTTGCTGTAGTGGCCGCCGGAGTCGCGTTCGTAGTAGCTGTCGGAGAGGGCCAGCAGCGTGGAGCCGTCGTTCTTCTTCATCGCCGACGCCAGCGCCGAGCGCAGTTGCGGCCAGGCCGACTGGTCGTACATCGCCGCGATCACCCCGATGGTGGCGAGGGACTCGCCGAGACGGCGGCCCCCGGCGTCACCGGTGGGGATCGACCGGGCGTCGAGTTTGCGGAAGAAGGCGGCGAGCTGGTCGCCGACCTGCTTCGGCGTCGCGCCGCGGCCGCCGAGCGGGCAGTCGCTCTGCTGTACGCAGTCCTTCGCGAACGACTTGAAGGCCTCCTCGAAGCCCGCCGTCTGGTCCAGGTTCATCTGGCGCGCCGACAGCGAGGGGTCCATCGCCCCGTCCAGGACCAGGCGGCCGACACGGTCCGGGAACAGACCGGCGTACGTGGCCCCGAGGAACGTCCCGTACGAGGCGCCGACGTAGTTCAGCTTTCCGTCGCCCAGCACCGCGCGCAGGATGTCCATGTCGCGTGCCGCCTCCGCCGTGGAGACGTGCCGCAGCAGGCGGGCGGCGCGCGCGCCGCAGCCCTCCGCGAACTTGCGGTACGCGGCGACGAGCGCGTCGGTCTCCTTGCTGTCGTCGGGCGTGAAGTCGGTCTGTGTGTACGTGTCCATGTCCCGGTCGTCGAGACACTGCACGGCCTCGCTGCGGGAGACACCGCGCGGGTCCATCGCGACCAGGTCGTAGCGGGCGCTGATCTCGGCCGGGTACCCGACACCGGCGTATTGCTGGAGGTAGGCGACGGCCGAGCCGCCCGGTCCGCCCGGGTTCAGCAGGAGTGAGCCGAGCCGCTTGCCCGGGCCGGACGCCTTCTTGCGGGCCACGGCCAGCCGGACGTCGCCGGCGGCGGGCCGGTCGTAGTCGAGCGGCGCCTTGAGCGTCGTGCATTCGAAGCCGGGCACCCCGCAGCTGCGCCAAGCCGGCTTTTGCTCGTAGTACGGCGACAGGATGGGTGGCGTGGCCCGCGGCAGGGCGGCCAGCGCCGCGTCCGCCGCGGGCTCGGTCCGGCGCTGCGTGGTGCCGGGGGTGCAGGCCGAGACCAGCAGGGCGGCGGCCGCCAGGAGGGTGCCGCCCGCACGGGCCGCACGGAGCGGGGTTCGGGGCCGGGGGCCTGTGCTGCTGTTCGGACGAAGGGCGCGCCTGATGTGCATCCAGCGAGCGTAACTCTCCGCGATCGCGTGAGTGCGTTACGTGCGGGGCGTTCCCCGTACGAGTGACGCCATCGGCGCCGGTGGCCTCGGCGTTCCCGGCGTCCCGGCGTACTCCGTGTACTCCGTGGCCTCGGCGTTCTCGGCGTTGTACTCGGCGTACTCGGCGTTCTCGTCAGCCCGCCCTCAGGGCCATCGTCATCGCCTCCACCGCCAGCAGCGGGGCCACGTTGCGGTCGAGGGCGTCGCGGCAGGCGGCGATCGCCTCTATGCGGCGCAGGGTGGACTCGGGCGAGCCGCCGCGGGCGAGGCGCTCCAGGGTGTCCTCGACGTCCGCGTTGGCGATGGCCACGCGGGAGCCGAGCTGGAGGGCCAGGACGTCCCGGTAGAGGCCGGTCAGGTCGGTCAGGGCGATGTCGAGGCTGTCGCGCTGGGTGCGGGTGCGGCGGCGCTTCTGCTTGTCCTCCAGGTCCTTCATCACGCCCGCCGTGCCACGGGGCAGCCGGCCGCCCTGGACCGCGCCCAGCGCCGCCTTCAGCTCCTCGGCCTCCTTGGCGTCCCTCTCCTCCGCGAGTGCCTTGGCGTCGTCCGCCGCCGCGTCGACCAGTTCCTGGGCCGCCCTGAGGCAGCCGCCTATCTCGTCCACGCGCAGCGGGAGCTTCAGGACGGAGCTGCGGCGTTCGCGTGCGGCCGGGTCGGTGGCCAGGCGGCGGGCCCGATCGATGTGGCCCTGGGTGGCGCGGGCCGCGGCGGCGGCGACGGCGGGGTCGACACCCTCTCGGCGTACGAGCATGTCCGCGACGGCGTCCACCGACGGCGTACGCAGGTTCACGTGGCGGCAGCGGGAGCGGATCGTGGGCAGGACGTCCTCGACCGAGGGGGCGCACAGCAGCCAGACCGTGCGCGGGGCGGGTTCTTCGACCGCCTTCAGCACGGCGTTGGCGGACTTCTCGTTCAGCCGCTCGGCGTCCTCGACGAGGATCACCTGCCAGCGGCCGGTCGCCGGGGCGGTGAACGACTTGCGCACGGTGTCCCGCATGTCATCGGCGAGGATCTGCGTACCCACGGCGGCGACCGTGTTGATGTCGGCGTGGGTTCCGACCAGCGCCGTGTGGCAGCCGTCGCAGAATCCGCAGCCGGGGACGCCGCCGAGGGCGCGGTCGGGACTCACGCACTGGAGGGCGGCTGCGAAGGCGCGCGCCGTCTGCGTGATCCCCGCGCCGGGCGGCCCCGTGAACAGCCACGCGTGCGTCATCTTCGACGCCTCCGGGGGCGGCGCGTGCGTGGCGGCCGCGGTGACCAGGGCGTCGGCGTCCCGCGCAGCGGCGCTCAGCTGTTCGCTGACCTTCTCCTGCCCGACGAGGTCGTCCCACACGCTCATGGGTCACGCCGCCCTTTCGTCATGGTTCGTGGTGCGGGATCCATTGTGCGGGGCACCACTGACAACACGGCGGGCGGCCTCGCGCGCATCGGCAGGCGCACCACCGCCCCGATCGCCCGATCGGCCCGATCGGCGCCCGTCCGATGGCTCAGCGCCGCCGGCCCCGGCCGTCGTCGCCGTCGTCGAACCCCTTGCCGTCCTCGCGCATGCCCAGCAGCTCGTCCGCCAGGGTCGGCAGGTCGTCGAGCGGCGTCTCCTCGGCCCAGTCCGGCCGCGGCCGCCGCCTGGCGACCGCCTCGGCGTCGACCCGGGGCAGCTCCCGCGTACGGTCGTCGCCCTGGTCGGGCCGCGCGGCCGGCGACCGCTCGCCCCGCTCGTCCCGGAAGAACCCGGGCGGAACCCGGTCCGTGGGGTCCTCCCCGCGCACCGGCGGCAGGACCGCCGTCTCGTCCGCGGCGCCCGGCGGGAAAGCCGGCAGTACGGCGGTCTCGTCCGTGACGCCCGGCGGGACAGGCGGCAGTACGGCCGTCTCGTCGGCGGCCCCCGGCGGAACCACGGGCTTCGGCAGCTTCGCGGTCACCTCGGACTCGGACTCGCCCGCCGTCCGCAGCCACGACTCCGCCGACCCGCGCGACGTCCCACGGGAGTCCTCGCCCGAGGCCCGGCCCGCCCCCTGGGCCGAGTGGGCCGAGTGGTCGGGGCCGTCGCCCGACGGCTTGCCGCTCCCCCGCTCGTCCCGCACCGGCGGCAGCACCGCCGTCTCGTCGGCGGGCCCGCCCGACGCGTTCGCCGGCGTCACCAGCGGCGTCGGCGCGGTCACCTCCTCCGGCGGCACCGCAGCGGCCGTCGGCTCGGTGGACCGGCGCGGCCCCGCCTGCGCGGTGGCCGTGGCCTGCTCCGCCGCCCGCCGGGCCTCCTCCGCCCGCAGCAGGGCCTCCTCGGCCTTGCGCTGCTTCTCCAGCCGCCGCGCCTCGGCCTCGGCGCGCAGCCGCTCCTCCTCCTCGGCCTGCCGGCGCCGCTGCTCCTCCTCGGCCTTGCGGCGCGCCTCGGCCTCCGCCCGTGCCCGCTCCTCCGCGAGCAGCCGGGCCTGCTCCTCCTCGGCCTTGCGCCGGGCCTCCTCGGCGCGCTGCCGGGCCTCCTCGGCCTGCCGCTCGGCCTCGCGCCGCTGCGCCTCCTCCAGCTCGCGCCGCTTGCGCTCCTCCTCCTCGGCGCGCAGCCGTGCCAGCTGCTCCTGGCGCTCGCGCTCCAGGCGCTCCTCCTCGGCCTTGCGCCGGGCCTCCTCCTCCGCCTTGCGGCGCGCCTCCTCCTCGGCCTTCTTCCGCGCTTCCTCCTGCGCCTTCAGCTCGGCCTCGGACAGCGGCAGCATCTGGTCGAGCCGGTGCCGGACGACCGTGGTCACCGCCTCGGGCTCCTGCCCGGCGTCCACCACGAGGTAACGGCCGGGGTCGGCGGCGGCCAGCGCCAGGAAACCGGACCGCACGCGCGCGTGGAACTCGGCCGGCTCCGACTCCAGACGGTCGGGAGCCTCCGTGAACCGTTCACGGGCGGTCTCCGGCGAGACGTCCAGCAGGACCGTCAGGTGCGGCACAAGACCGTTCGTCGCCCAGCGGGAGATCCGCGCGATCTCCGTCGGGGACAGGTCGCGGCCCGCGCCCTGGTAGGCGACGGAGGAGTCGATGTACCGGTCGGTGATCACGACGGCGCCCCGCTTCAGCGCGGGCCGTACGACCGTGTCGACGTGCTCCGCGCGGTCGGCGGCGTACAGCAGCGCCTCCGCACGGTGGGACAGGCCCTGCGAGGACACGTCCAGCAGGATCGAGCGCAGCCGCTTGCCCACGGGAGTGGCGCCCGGCTCGCGGGTGAGGACGACCTCGTGGCCCTTGGCCCTGATCCAGTCGGCGAGCGCCTCGGCCTGCGTGGACTTGCCGGCGCCGTCACCGCCTTCCAGGGCGATGAAGAATCCGGACTCCGCGGGGGCCGTCACCGGGTCGTCGCCGCCCCGCAGGGCGTCGACGAGGTCCTGTCGCAGCGGTACGCCGGAGCGGTCGTCGACCTTGGCGAGGACCAGCGCGGCCACCGGCAGGAGCAGCGCGCCGACCAGCATCAGCGTGAACGCGGCGCCGCCGTGCGCGAACACGAACCGGCCGTCCTCGAGGCGGTGCGGGCCGATTCCGGCCGCGACCACGGGAGCGAGCACGGCACCGAGCGCCACGAAGACCCGTACCACCGCGTGCAGGTGCTCGGTCATGCGCGGCTTGCGGTAGTCCTCGGCCTCCTGGTCGAGCAGCGTGTGCCCGGTGTTGGCCGCGGCGCCCGCGCTCACTCCGGCCAGCGCGAGGATCAGCAGGACCGTGGTGACGTCGGGGACCAGCCCGGCGGCGAGCAGGGCGACGCCGGTGAGCGCGATCGTCAGGGCCAGCAGCCGCCGCCGCGACAGGGAGACCAGCGCCTTCGGCGCCGTACGGATGCCGGCGGCGACCCCGCCGGTCAGGGCGAGCACCGCCAGCCCGTACAGCACCGGGCCGCCGCGCAGGTCCGTGGCGTGCAGCACGCAGACGGCGACCGCGGCGGCGATCGCCCCGGCGACAGACGCGCAGGCGAGCACGAGCAGCGGAACGGCACCCGTGCGGCCCTTGTCGACGCCGGAACCCGTCTTCGGGCGGCGCAGCCCCTCCAGCGGTGAGCGCGGGCGCGGGGTGCGGGTGCCGGGCAGTTCCAGGTAGGTCAGCACGGACAGGGACGCGGCGAACAGGCCGGCCGCGACGTACGCGCCGAGGGCCGCCTGGTGCTGGTCGAACCAGGCGATGCCGGTGCCCAGGAGGTTGTTGAGCAGGGAGGCGGTGACCAGGGCGGCGGCCGCCAGCGGGACCGCCAGGAAGGTGGTCCGCAGCGACAGGCGGCGCAGGGCGTCCATGTGGTCCGGCAGCGGGCGCACCGTGGCGCCCTCCGGGGGCGGGGCGGGCAGCAGCGCGGGGGCCGCGCCCTCCCGGCACACGCTCCAGAAACGCTCGGCGACCCCGGTCACGAAGACGGTGACGAGGAGGAAGGCCAGGGCGTCGTCCGGCGTCCAGTCGATCCACAGGGGCGCGACGATCAGCAGGGCGGCGCGCAGACCGTCGGCGCCGACCATGGTCCAGCGCCGGTCGAGCGGTCCCTCCTGGGAAGTGAGCGAGGTGAGGGGTCCGAGGAGGACCGCGCCGAAGAGCAGCGTCGCCAGGACGCGCGCTCCGAAGACCGTCGCCACTGCGAAGGCCACGCCCCGGTAGCCACCGCCGAAGGGGCCCGCGGCGACCGCCGCCTGGAGGGCGAGGACGACCAGGACCAGGAGCGCGAGGGTGTCCCCGACGCCTCCCACCAGTTGGGCGCTCCACAGCCGCCGAAGCTGCGGCCGGCGCAGCAGGGCGCGGACGGCGCGCTCGCGGGAATCGGCCATGAGTGCGTCGTCGGGTGCGGAGGGGTGGGCCGTTGGCTGCTCGGCTCGCGTCATGCGTTCAGCCTATCGGGACCCACCGACAGCTTGGAGTGACCGTCCGGAGGCGCGCACGCCCCGACATCAAAGTGATGCCGGGGCGTGCCTTTCGCAAAGGAGCCGTGAGGGATCCGCCGCGCGATCAGTCCTCCGCCGCCTTGGCGGCCGTCTTCTTCGCGGTGGTCTTCTTGGCGGCCGTCTTCTTGGCGGTGGTCGTCTTCTTCGCCGCGGTCTTCTTCGCGGCCGTGGACGCCGTCTTCTTCGCCGTCGTCTTCTTGGCGACGGCCTTCTTCGCGGTCTTCTTGGCCGGGGCCTTGGCGCGCTTCTCCGCGAGGAGCTCGAAACCGCGCTCCGGGGTGATCGCCTCGACGCTGTCGCCGGAACGCAGGGTCGCGTTGGTCTCGCCGTCGGTGACGTACGGGCCGAAGCGGCCGTCCTTCACCACGACCGGCTTTCCGCTGACCGGGTCGTCGCCGAGCTCCTTCAGCGGCGGCTTGGCGGCCGCGCGGCCCCGCTGCTTGGGCTGGGCGTAGATCGCCTGCGCCTCCTCCAGCGTGATCGTGAAGAGCTGGTCCTCGGACTGGAGCGAGCGCGAGTCCGTGCCCTTCTTCAGGTACGGGCCGTAGCGGCCGTTCTGCGCGGTGATCTCCTGGCCGTCGGCGTCGGCGCCCACGACGCGCGGCAGCGACATGAGCTTCAGGGCGTCGTCCAGGGTGACGGTGTCCAGGGACATCGACTTGAACAGCGAGGCCGTACGGGGCTTGACCGCGTTCTTGCCGGTCTTCGGGGTGCCCTCGGGGAGCACCTCGGTGACGTACGGGCCGTAGCGGCCGTCCTTGGCGACGATCGTGTGGCCGGTGGCCGGGTCGGTGCCCAGCTCGAAGTCGCCGCTCGGCCTGGCGAGCAGTTCCTCGGCGAACTCGACGGACAGCTCGTCCGGGGCCAGGTCGGCCGGGACGTCGGCGCGCTGGTGGGTGTCGGTCTCCTTCTCACCGCGCTCGATGTACGGGCCGTAGCGGCCGACCCGTAGCACGATGTCGTTGCCCACCGGGAACGACGACACCTCGCGCGCGTCGATCGCGCCCAGGTCGGTCACCAGCTCCTTGAGCCCGCCGAGGTGGTCCCCGTCGCCGTTGCCGGCCTCGGCGGCGCCGCCGTGGCCGGTGCCCTCGCCGAAGTAGAAGCGCTTCAGCCACGGCACGGCCTTCGCCTCGCCGCGCGCGATGCGGTCGAGGTCGTCCTCCATCTTGGCGGTGAAGTCGTAGTCGACGAGCCGCCCGAAGTGCTTCTCCAGGAGGTTGACCACGGCGAAGGACAGGAAGGACGGCACCAGGGCCGTGCCCTTCTTGAAGACGTAGCCGCGGTCGAGGATCGTGCCGATGATCGACGCGTACGTCGACGGGCGGCCGATCTCCCGCTCTTCCAGCTCCTTGACCAGGCTGGCCTCGGTGTAGCGGGCCGGCGGCTTGGTGGCGTGGCCGTCGACCGTGATCTCCTCGGCCGTGAGCGCGTCGCCCTCGCCGACCTGGGGCAGCCGGCGCTCGCGGTCGTCGAGTTCGGCGTTGGGGTCGTCGGCGCCCTCGACGTACGCCTTGAGGAAGCCGTGGAAGGTGATCGTCTTTCCGGACGCGCTGAACTCGACGTCCCGGCCGTCGGCCGCGGCGCCGCCGATCCGCACGGTCACGCTGTTCCCGGTCGCGTCCTTCATCTGGGAGGCGACCGTCCGCTTCCAGATCAGCTCGTAGAGCTTGAACTGGTCGCCGGTCAGGCCGGTCTCGGCGGGCGTGCGGAAACGATCACCCGAAGGACGGATCGCCTCGTGCGCCTCCTGCGCGTTCTTGACCTTCCCGGCGTACGTACGGGGCTGCGGCGGCAGGTAGTCGGCGCCGTACAGGTGGGTGACCTGGGCGCGGGCGGCGGCGATCGCCGTGTCGCTCAGCGTCGTGGAGTCCGTACGCATGTACGTGATGTAACCGTTCTCGTACAGCTTCTGCGCGACCTGCATCGTCGCCTTGGCGCCGAAGCCGAGCTTGCGGCTGGCCTCCTGCTGGAGCGTCGTCGTACGGAACGGCGCGTACGGCGAGCGGCGGTACGGCTTGGACTCGACGGACCGGACGGAGAAGCGGGTGTCCTCCAGGGCGGCGGCCAGGGCTCGGGCGGTGGCCTCGTCGAGGTGGAGGGTGTTCGGGCTCTTGAGCTGTCCCAGGGAGTCGAAGTCGCGGCCCTGCGCGACCCGCCTGCCGTCGACGGTCTGCAGCCGGGCGACCAGCGACGACGGGTCGCTCGCGTCACCGGCCCGGCCGGTGGCGAAGGTGCCGGTCAGGTCCCAGTACTC
Organism: Streptomyces sp. NPDC091412; assembly: GCF_044756885.1. Classification (NCBI taxonomy): domain Bacteria; kingdom Bacillati; phylum Actinomycetota; class Actinomycetes; order Kitasatosporales; family Streptomycetaceae; genus Streptomyces; species Streptomyces sp. NPDC091412. The sequence continues at coordinate 104,988 of NZ_JBIVTV010000015.1, forward strand.
GGCGGAACGGAACGCCATGCGCTCGCGCTCCCGCTCGACCACGAGGCGTGTCGCGACGGACTGGACCCGGCCCGCCGAAAGCCGCGGCATGACCTTCTTCCACAGCACGGGCGAGACCTCGTAGCCGTAGAGGCGGTCGAGAATGCGCCGGGTCTCCTGGGCGTCGACCAGCCGCTGGTTGAGCTGGCGCGGGTTGGCGACCGCCTCCCGGATGGCGTCCTTGGTGATCTCGTGGAAGACCATCCGCTTGACCGGGATCTTCGGCTTGAGCACCTCCTGGAGGTGCCAGGCGATGGCCTCGCCCTCGCGGTCCTCATCGGTGGCGAGGAAGAGCTCGTCGGAGTCCTTCAGCAGATCCTTGAGCTTCTTGACCTGGGCCTTCTTGTCCGCGTTGACGACGTAGATCGGCTGGAAGTCGTGTTCCACGTCCACACCGAGGCGGCGGACCTCGCCGGTGTACTTCTCGGGTACCTCCGCGGCACCGTTGGGAAGGTCGCGGATGTGCCCGACGCTCGCCTCGACGATGTAGCCGGGGCCGAGGTAGCCCTTGATCGTCTTCGCCTTGGCAGGCGACTCGACGATGACGAGTCGGCGGCCGCCCTGTGCGGTCTCGCTGGTCGGGGACAACTTCGCTCTTCTCTCCGGTCGACGCTTGGGCCTCCCCAGGCCTTGATTTCCCGGGGGTCGGGTGGTGGTGACGCTGCGGAGTGTGACGGTACATCCCGCCCCCGTGTCAAACGGGAAAAGCCCGCAACGGCCACTCGAACGGTAACCCGACTACCCCCCTTCCTGCCGCCCGGAGTGCTCACCAGGCCGTTCGGGCTGATGCGGAAGGTGATTTCTCAGTTACGGAGACCGGACAGGAGCGGCGGCCGTCACAGGCGGCCGAAGCACCACACGCCGACGGTCAGGGCGGTCACGGCGGCCAGGGTCGCGACGGTCGCCGACGCGCCGCGGGGCAGTCCGTGGGCGACGGGTTCCCGGTGCCGGACCCGGACCGCCGTCCACACCAGCAAGGCCGCTCCGAACAGGGAGAACACCGTTCCCGCGAAGATCGCCGGCCCGCTCTCCATGTACGTCCCCTCCCCTCCCCGGATGCCCCGGTACGGGAGGCTGACACCCGCGGGCGACGACGACGCCAACCCGCGGTGAACAGGAGTCGACCCTCTCCCGGGGCGGCGCCCGACCGCCCTCCGCGAAGTGACGGGAATCAAGCTCTCCACTTTTTTCCCGTGTTTTTTCGGCTCGGCCCCGGGCAAAGATCAAAAACCTTGTCCGAGCACCATCGAAACGGCCCACACGCCCCGAGAACGACGAGAACTCGCCGCTGTCCCGGCAGCCCCTGTGGACCCGGCGAGCACTCAGGGGCGCGCAGGCCTCATCGGTCGCGTGAACCGGTCAGCGAGCCGCTTCCTCCACCGATTTCTGCGCCGGTTCGATGAAACCCTGCTCCACCAGCAGGCGGATCTGGGCCGGAGTGCGGTCGCGCAGGAGGAGAGGGTTCTCGCCCATCAGCTGAGCGATGGCGTCCAGGATGCGGCCGGCGCTCAGCGTGCCGTCGCAGACACCGGCGAAGCCGGCGCCCACCGTGTCCACCGTGGTGGCCCGGCGCATCCCGCGGTTCTGGCGCAGCACGACGTGCTCGGGGTCCTCGGCGCCGGGGAGCCCGACCTGCTCCTGGACCACCTCGCGCACGAGCCGGAAGTGACCGTCGAGCAGGGCCGCGTCGTCGTGGTCCCGCAGATAGTCGACGCGGGCGAAGTGCGCCCGGACGGTGTCGCCGAGCGGCTGCTCCACCGGGTGCGGCCACTCCTCCACGGTGATCGAGGGCGTCGCGGAGCCCGTCCTGCGCAGCGTGATCCAGCCGAAGCCCACGGCCCTGACCTTGCGCGCCTCGAACTCCTCCAGCCAGGCGTCGTACCGCGCCTGGTACTCCGCGGCGTCACCGCGGTGGTCGCCCGCGTCCCTCAGCCACAGCTCGGCGTACTGCGTGACGTCCTGCACCTCGCGCTGCACGATCCACGCGTCGCACCCGCGGGGCACCCATGACCTGAGCCTGTCCTGCCAGTCCTCCCCCTCGACGTGCTGCCAGTTGGCGAGGAACTGCGCGAACCCGCCCTCGTTCAGGCGGTCGCCCGACTCTTGAACGAGCGTGCGGCACAGATCGTCCCCGCTCATCCCGCCGTCGCGGTACGTCAGCCGGGCGCCCGGGGAGATCACGAAGGGCGGGTTCGACACGATCAGGTCGAACCGCTCGTCGTCGTGGACCGGCTCGAACAGCGAGCCCTGGCGCAGATCGGCCGCCCGCGCGCCGGACAGCGCGAGCGTCAGGGCGGTGATGTGCAGCGCGCGCGGATTGACGTCGGTCGCGGTCACGCGCGTGGCGTGCCGGCCGGCGTGCAGCGCCTGGATGCCGGAGCCGGTTCCGAGGTCGAGCGCGGAGCCGACCGGCGTGCGGACCGTGATGCCGGCCAGGGTCGTGGAGGCACCGCCGACCCCGAGGACGACGCCCCCGTCGCGGCTGCCGATCCCGCCCGCGCCACCGACCGCGCAGCCCAGGTCGGACACGATGAACCAGTCCTCGCCGTCGAGTCCGCCGTAGGGCCGGACGTCCACCGTCGCGGCGACCTCGTCCGCGCCGGCGCGGACCAGCCAGCCGGTCTCCAGGCACGCCTCGACGGGCAGGACGCCCGCCACGCGCGCGTACGGCACCGGCTGCTGGAGCAGGAACAGCCGGACCAGCAGTTCCAGCGGCGTGTCGCCGCGCGTGGCCCGGAGCGCGGGCACGGTCTCGGCACGCGCCAGGGCCGCGTACGCGGGAGCGCCGAGCAGCTCCAGCAGTCCGTCGGCGGTGAAGGAGACGCCGAGCAGGGCGTCCCGGAGCCGGGTGGCGACGTCCGGTCGGTCGGAGGCGGGCAGTGCGGGCAGGCTGGTGTCACTCACGCCCCCATTGTGTCGGCTACTCCGACAGCGCACGCGCGCGTGTGCCTGCGTGTGTCTGCGCGCGCGTCTGCGATGCGTCTCTGCGTGAGTCCGTGCGTGCGTCTGTGCGCGTGGTGCGCGTCTCTGCGGGCGTCAGCCGCCGGTCGCCGGGGACGAGGCCGAGGTGGACGGGGTGGCGGAGGCGGACTTGCAGCTCGGCTGCTGGGCCATCGCCCGGCCGACGTCGCCCTCCTCGAGGTTCTTCAGCGCGTCGTTCCCGGTCCGGCTCAGCGTGTCCAGCCGGGTGGCGATGTCCTTGAGGCCGTCCGCGAACTTGGCCTGGTTCTTGGTGTCGAGCTTGTCCACCTGCTGCTTCAGGGAGGTGTACGAGGCCGCCAGGCCGTTGAGCTCCTTGACCGCGTCCTGCTGCTTCTTCCGGCCGTTGTCGACCTCGGGTGCGCCGGCGTTGTTCACGGCCTGGCCGATGGCCTTGTAGGCGTCGGCCATGTCCTGGAAGGCCTGCGCGTCGGTCCTCTGGACCTGGGCCGGCTCGCTGTTGTCCGAAGTCTCCTTCTGGATGGCGGCGTTGGCGGCCTCGATCTTCTTCGCCTGCGGCTGCACCGCGTCGCACACCTGCTTGGCCCAGGTGTTCAGCGCCTCGTTCTTGCTGTCGGCAGCGCTGCTGGTGCAGCCCGTCAGTGCCAGTACGAGTACCGCACCGCCGGACACTGCGGCCGCGAGCTTCTTGTTCAACGGTTTGGTCCCTTCCATGGCTCTCGGCCCCGGAACATACACGTCGTGTCGGCCACACTCGGGACTCGGTCGCCCCTTGTGTGGTGTCTTGCGACCATTTGCACCAAGCGAGAGAAGGCTCACGGAGAGCATCCGCGCACACGGCGGGCGGGCGACGCGTCGTACGCGCCGCCCGCCCGTCTCCTGAGCTGGGCCCGGGATGAGACCGCCTACGAAACCACCGCGGGATCGGCCGGCTTGGAGACCCGTTCGGCGTTGTCGTCGTCGCCCACGGCGATACCGCGCCGCTTGGAGATGTAGACCGCGCCGACGATCACGGCCAGCGACAGGACCGCGATCACGATCCGTACGCCGAGGCTCTTGTCGCTGCCGTAAGAGAACTTGATGACCGCGGGCGCGATGAGCAGCGACACCAGGTTCATCACCTTCAGCAGCGGGTTGATCGCGGGGCCGGCGGTGTCCTTGAAGGGATCGCCCACCGTGTCCCCGATCACCGTGGCCGCGTGGGCCTCGCTGCCCTTGCCTCCGTGGTTGCCGTCCTCGACCAGCTTCTTGGCGTTGTCCCAGGCGCCACCGGAGTTGGCGAGGAACACCGCCATCAGCGTGCCCGCGCCGATCGCGCCCGCGAGATAGGAGCCGAGCGCACCGACACCGAGCGTGAACCCGATGAAGATGGGCGCCATGACGGCGAGCAGCCCGGGTGTGGCGAGCTCGCGCAGGGCGTCCTTGGTGCAGATGTCGACGACCTTGCCGTACTCCGGCTTCTCGGTGAAGTCCATGATCCCGGGCTTCTCACGGAACTGCCGGCGCACCTCGTACACCACCGAACCCGCCGAGCGGGACACCGCGTTGATCGCCAGCCCCGAGAACAGGAAGACGACCGCCGCGCCGGCGATGAGGCCGACCAGGTTGTTGGGCTGCGAGATGTCCATGATCAGGGTCATCGGCGCACCCGAACCGGTCACCTTCTCCCCGACGTCACGCGCGCCGGTGGTGATGGCGTCCCGGTACGACCCGAAGAGCGCCGAGGCCGCGAGGACGGCGGTGGCGATGGCGATGCCCTTGGTGATGGCCTTGGTGGTGTTGCCCACCGCGTCCAGGTTGGTGAGCACCTGGGCGCCCGCGCCCTCGACGTCGCCGGACATCTCGGCGATGCCCTGGGCGTTGTCGGAGACCGGGCCGAAGGTGTCCATGGCGACGATCACGCCGACCGTGGTGAGCAGCCCGGTGCCGGCCAGCGCCACCGCGAACAGCGCCAGCATGATCGACGTACCGCCGAGCAGGAAGGCCCCGTACACGCTGAGGCCGATCAGCAGGGCGGTGTAGACCGCGGACTCCAGGCCCACGGAGACACCGGCGAGGACGACGGTGGCCGGACCGGTGAGCGAGGTCTTGCCGATGTCCCTGACCGGACGCCGGTTGGTCTCGGTGAAGTAGCCGGTCAGCTGCTGGATCACGGCGGCCAGCAGGATGCCGATCCCCACCGCGACCAGGGCGAGGATCCGCGGGTCGCCGTCCTTGCCTCTGATCGCCGCGTCGGTGACACCGGTGAGTCCGGCGTACGACGACGGCAGATAGACGAAGACGGCGGCCGCGACCAGGGCGAGTGAGATCACCGCGGAGATGAAGAAACCGCGGTTGATCGCGCTCATACCGCTGCGGTCGGCGCGGCGCGGCGCCACCGCGAAGATCCCGATCATGGCGGTGATCACACCGATGGCCGGCACCAGCAGCGGGAAGGCGAGCCCGTCGTTGCCGAAGGCCGCCTTGCCGAGGATGAGCGCCGCGACCAGCGTGACGGCGTACGACTCGAAGAGGTCGGCCGCCATGCCCGCGCAGTCGCCGACGTTGTCGCCCACGTTGTCGGCGATGGTCGCGGCATTGCGCGGATCGTCCTCCGGAATGCCCTGCTCGACCTTGCCGACCAGGTCGGCGCCGACGTCGGCGGCCTTGGTGAAGATGCCGCCGCCCACCCGCATGAACATCGCGATCAGCGCGGCACCGAGGCCGAAGCCCTCCAGCACCTTCGGCGCGTCGGCCGCGTACACCAGCACCACACAGGAGGCGCCGAGCAGGCCGAGCCCCACTGTGAACATGCCGACGACGCCGCCGGTGCGAAAAGCGATCTTCATTGCCTTGTGCGAGACGGCGGTGAGATCCTTTTCTGGCTCACCTTCCGCAGGTGTCGCTTCACGGGCCGCCGCGGCGACACGTACATTGCTGCGCACGGCGAGCCACATGCCGATATAGCCGGTGGCCGCCGAGAAGGCGGCCCCGATCAGGAAGAACACCGATCGTCCGGCGCGCTGATTCCAGTCGTCCGCGGGCAGCAGCATGAGCAGGACGAACACGATCACGGCGAATACGCCGAGCGTGCGCAACTGGCGGCCCAGATAGGCGTTCGCGCCTTCCTGGACCGCTTCAGCGATCTTCTTCATGCTGCTGGTGCCCTCGCCCGCCGCGAGCACCTGGCGCACCAGGACGCCTGCGACCACGAGCGCGGCCAGCGCGACGGCCGCGATGACCGCCACGATGATCCGATTGTCGTTGGTCAGCACTGCAGCTGCGAAGGTTGTGGGGTGGCCCAACTGATGAGGGGTAGAAAGCCCCGCCATTCGTCCTCCTTGACGCTTGGGCTGAGCTCAAGATGTGGACGGATTGTAGGTAGCGGAACCTGATCAAAACAGAGCGCGGCAAACCGAATTGCCCTTCACCTGCTCTTCAGCAAATGATCGACGTCACGCCACGGAACCCGAAAGAGGTAATGGTTCAAAACCATTGACCCTCGATCATTGCTTGATCAAATGATCTGCCGACCGGTCGTGAATTCATTCACGAATTCAATGTACCTGGTGGAAGCGGTCGTGCAACAAGAAGGGCCCTGCCGAAGCAGGGCCCTTCTGCAGTGCGCCGAACGGGTGAGGTGCGTCAGGGAAGCGTCGCGACCGGCGATGTGGTCGGCCAGGTCATCTTGATCAACCCGCCGTGCTCCCCTGCCGACACCTTCACGTCGTCGACGAGTCCGCTGATGACCGCGAGGCCCATCTCGTCCTCCTCGGCCTCCGCCTCGTCCGCCGCGCCCGGGGCATCCCCGGAGTGGTACGGCGCGTGCCGGGCCTCGTCGCCGACCTCGATGGAGAACTGCTTCTCCTCCTCGGTCAGCATCACCGTCACCGGTGCCGAGATCCCGCTGTTGCGATGCAGCCCCACAGCCCGGGAACAGGCCTCGCCGACGGCGAGTCTGACCTCGTCGAGGACGGCCTCGTCCACTCCGGCCCTGCGCGCCACCGCTGCCGCCACCAGACGGGCGGTCCTGACGTGCTCGGGCAGCGCGCTGAAGCGGAGTTCGACGGTGGCCATGCATCCCCCTCGGAGCTACGGGCGTGCTGTAGGAGGACCGGGCCGCCGAAATGCCCGGCCCCCCGTTCGGACTCTTCCGCCCCGGTCACCGGCCCGGGGCCGGTGGTCAGTCTGTCGCCGCCACCGCTTCGTCCACCGAGGTGTGGATCGGGAACACCTTGGTGAGACCGGTGATACGGAAGATCTTGAGAATGCGCTCCTGGTTGCACACCAGGCGCAGCGAGCCCTCATGGGCACGCACGCGCTTCAGGCCGCCGACCAGCACGCCGAGCCCGGTGGAGTCGAGGAAGTCCACGCCCTCCATGTCGACGACGAGGTGGAAATTCCCGTCGTTCACCAGCTCGACCAGCTGCTCGCGCAGCTTGGGCGCGGTATATACGTCGATTTCGCCACCGACCTCGACGACCGTACGATCGCCGACGGTACGGGTCGACAGGGACAGGTCCACGGATCCTCCAGCACCTTGCTATCGAGCGGTCGCCCCTCGGGACACCTCGGCTTGAAGCCCCCGGGACGGTTCGCCAGCCGCGATGGCATTCAATCACTTACCGGCAGGCGTGCACGACGCCTTGGTCCCATTGTCCTGCACGCCGGTGACAGACTCGGTGCCGATGGCCAAGAATCACCGATCCGATCGATCCCCGGCTGCCCCCGCAACCCGCCTGGCGCCGGGCACGGTTCTCGACCGGCTCGCCGCGGGGCAGAGCCGGGCTGCGCGCATCACTCATACGGAGCACTTGCCCCCGCGCGAGGGGCGCCATGCCGTCTGGCCCGACCGGATTCGGCCGGAGGTGATCGCGGCGGTCCAGGCGTGCGGGATCGAGCACCCGTGGGCGCACCAGGCGCGCGCCGCGGAACACGCCCTGGACGGCGACTCCGTCGTCGTCGCCACCGGCACCGCGTCCGGCAAGTCGCTGGCCTACCTCGTCCCGGTGCTCTCGACGTTGCTGGACGGCTCCCAGGCGGCCAACGGCCGCGGCGCCACCGCCCTGTACCTGGCCCCCACCAAGGCCCTCGCGGCCGACCAGTGCCGAGCGGTGAAGGAACTCGCCCGGCCGCTGGGCAAGGCCGTACGCCCCGCGGTGTACGACGGCGACACCCCGCCCGAGGAACGCGAGTGGATCCGCCAGTACGCCAACCACGTCCTGACCAACCCTGACATGCTGCACCGCGGGATCCTGCCCTCCCACCCGCGCTGGTCCTCCTTCCTGCGGGCCCTGAAGTACGTGGTCGTCGACGAGTGCCACACCTACCGGGGCGTCTTCGGCTCCCACGTCGCCCAGGTGCTGCGCCGCCTTCGCCGGCTGTGCGCGCGCTACGGCGCCTCCCCGGTCTTCCTGCTGGCCTCGGCGACCGCCGCGGAGCCCGCCGTGGCCGCCCGCCGCCTCACCGGAGTGCCCGTGGTGGAGGTGGCGGACGATGCCTCGCCCCGCGGTGAACTGGTGTTCGCCCTCTGGGAGCCCCCGCTGACCGAGCTGCGGGGCGAACGGGGCGCGCCCGTCCGGCGCACCGCCACCGCCGAGACGGCGGATCTGCTGACCGACCTCACCCTCCAGGGCGTGCGCTCGGTCGCCTTCGTACGGTCCCGGCGCGGCGCCGAACTGATCTCGGTGATCGCCCAGGAGCGGCTGGCCGAGATCGACCGGCCGCTGTCCCGGCGCGTCGCGGCCTACCGGGGCGGCTACCTGCCCGAGGAGCGCCGCGCCCTGGAACGTGCCCTGCACTCCGGCGAGCTCCTGGGCCTGGCCGCCACGACCGCCCTGGAGCTGGGCGTGGACGTGTCCGGCCTGGACGCCGTGCTGATCGCCGGATACCCGGGCACCCGCGCCTCCCTGTGGCAGCAGGCGGGCCGCGCGGGGCGCTCCGGTCAGGGCGCCCTGGCGGTGCTGGTCGCCCGCGACGACCCGCTGGACACGTTCCTCGTCCACCACCCCGAGGCCCTGTTCGACCAGCCGGTCGAGTCCACGGTGCTCGACCCCGACAACCCCTACGTCCTCGCCCCGCACCTGTGCGCGGCCGCCGCCGAGCTGCCGCTCACCGAGGAGGACACCGAGCTGTTCGGCCCGGCCTGCGCCGAGCTGCTGCCGCAACTGGAGGCCGCGAAGCTGCTGCGCCGCCGGACGAAGGCCTGGCACTGGACCCGCCGGGAGCGGGCCGCGGACCTCACCGACATCCGCGGCGAGGGCGGACGGCCGGTGCAGATCGTCGAGGCCGGCACCGGCCGGCTGCTCGGCACGGTCGACGCGGGCGCCGCACACACGACGGTGCACGAGGGCGCGGTCCATCTGCACCAGGGCCGTACGTACCTGGTGCGCTCCCTCGACCTGGACGACTCGGTCGCCCTGGTCGAGGAGGCCGCCCCGCCGTACACGACGGTCGCCCGCGACACGACGGCGATCTCCGTGCTGGAGACGGACGTCGAGGTGCCCTGGGGCGACGGCCGCCTGTGCTACGGCTCCGTCGAGGTCACCAACCAGGTGGTCTCCTTCCTGCGCAGACGTGTCATCACCGGTGAAGTGCTCGGCGAGACGAAACTCGACCTCCCTCCTCGTACGCTGCGCACCCGCGCGGTGTGGTGGACGGTCACCGAGGACCAGCTGGACGAGGCCCGGATCAACCCGGAGATCCTCGGTGGCGCCCTCCACGCCGCGGAGCACGCGTCGATCGGCATGCTGCCCCTGTTCGCGACCTGCGACCGCTGGGACATCGGCGGCGTGTCCGTTCCACTGCACCCCGACACGCTGCTGCCCACGGTCTTCGTCTACGACGGCCATCCGGGCGGCGCGGGCTTCGCCGAACGCGCCTTCCACACCGCGCGCGCCTGGCTTTCCGCCACCCGCGAGGCCATCGCCTCCTGCGAGTGCGACTCCGGCTGCCCGTCCTGCATCCAGTCCCCCAAGTGCGGCAACGGCAACGACCCGCTGCACAAGAGGGGGGCCGTGCGCCTGCTGACGGTGCTGCTGAAGGCGGCCCCGGAGGAGAAGGAGGCGGAGATGGAGGCGGAGGCAGAGATGCAGGCCGAGACGGAGATGGAGGCGGAGGCTTAGCCCACGCGGGTGAAAGGCGCGGGCGCCATGGGCCCTGTGTGAGCCGTAGGCCCTGCTGTGGATCCCGCGGAAGCCGTGGACCCTGCCGTGCCTGGCGTGGATCCCGCGGGGGCCGTAGACCCTGCCATGGGCCCTCCGAACCCTGCCGTGCCTGGCGTGGGCTCCCCGGGCCCCGCCGCCCCTGCCACGGGCTCCCCGGGCCCCGCCGGTCCCACCGGGGCGTCCAGCGGGGCAGCCGGTCCCGCTCTCGCCCTCACCTCCGCGGTGAAGAGTCCCCGGTCCGCCGCCGCCGTGACGTCCGAGGTGTCGCCCACGATGGCGCACCGGACGAGCCGGGTGGCCTGTGCCCGGGCCACCTCGTCCGCCCGGGCGCAGGCGGCGGCACCGCCCTCGGCCCAGTGGCCCGCCGCCGCCAGGGCCGCGAGGTCGGCGGCTCCGGCCGCGCGGTGCCGGTCGACCACCGCCTGCCCCAGAGCGAGCCCGATACCGAACACCACGCAGAGCAGGGCGATCGCCCCGACGCTCCACACGGTGGCGGAGCCGCGGTCGGACAGACGGCGTCCGCCACGTCCGCCACCGATGAGCCCGCGCAAGCCGCGGAGGGCCGGAATGCGGCGCCTCATGTCCCCGTCCTCCGCCTCATGTCCCCGTCCCCCGCTCTGCGCGCGTCCCGAGCGTGTCCTCCGCCTCCGCCACGGCCTCCTCCCTCAGCCGGAAGGGCAGGACCCCCAGCCCCGGCGGGTCGGCCACGACGACCACGTGCACGCGGTCTCCCCTGCGGGTCACCGTGACCTCCGCCCCGTGCGGTGCCACGTCCCGGGTCACTCGGGTGACCGCGCCGTCCGGGTCCTGGCGGGCGGCGGCCCGGGCCCCTGCCCGGGCCGCGTCCACGCACTGGATCTGCGCGAGCACGACCAGCAGGACCCAGACCAGCGTCGTCACCACCAGCACCAGCACGGGCAGGACCATGGCCGCCTCCGCCGACACGAACCCCGCGTCGGCGCCTTGCCGTTCGGCCCGGTGCGCCCATGCCCGTTCACATCCGCGCACTGAGCGCTCGCTTCACGATGTTCTGCAACTCCGTCTTGACCTGGCCGCTCGTCACCACCTCGTAGAGCAGTACCGCGAACGCCACCGCCGCGATGATCCCCATCGCGTACTCGGACGTCACCATTCCCGCGTCCCTGCGCGCCAGGGCACGCAGCCGTGCCCGCACCTTTCCGTACATTTCAACCCCCGTAAGGTCTCGGCCTGTTGGTTGGCCGTGTCTGTTGGTCGGCCGTGTCTGTTGGTCGGCCGTGTCTGTTGGTCGGCCGTATCTCTTGGTCGGCTGTTGTCCGTTGGTTGTCGACCCGCTGCTCCCGCGTCCGTTCCGCCAGTGCCCTCAGCCACCACCTCCGCTCAGCACTCCGCCCGCGAGGCCGATCAGCACGGGCAGCACGCCCACCGCGACGAAGGCGGGCAGGAAGCACAGCCCCACCGGCGCGGTGACCAGCACGGCCGCGCGGCGTGCCCGGGCCGTCGCGGTGCGCGCCCGGTCGGCGCGGACGTCGGCCGCGAGCCGGGCCACCGGTCCGGCGGCGGGAAGGCCCGACTCGTCGGCCCGCTCCAGCAGCCGCGCCAGGGCCGCGGCCCCCGGTATCGAGGCGAGTCCACGCCAGGCGTCGGCCGGCTGCCCGCCGAGCCGCACCTGGGCGGCGCCCCGGGCCAGTGCGTCCCCGACGGGGCCGCCCAGGGCCTCCCCGACGGCCTGGGCGGCGATCACCGGACCGGCACCGGCCGCGATGCAGGCCGCCAGCAGGTCGGCCGCGAGCGGGAGTTGACGGGCGGCTTCGGCCGCGTCGGACTCCGCTTCGGGGCGGCCGGCCGTCCGCCGCCGCCACTGCCACATCCCGGCCGCCCCGGCCAGCCCGAGCGCGAGCCCGGTGAGCCCGCCGACCAGTACCCACCCGGCCCCGGCCACACCCACCGCCGGCAGCCACCGCCGCACGGCACCGGCCGCCAGGAGCCGTGAGCGCGAGCGCCATGCCTCTTCCGCCGAACGCTCCGGCCCCAGCAGCGCGGCCGTCCGCCGCCGCGCGCTCCGCTCCCGGCTCATCGCCTGCAGCCATCTCACCGACAGCCACAGGAGCACCGCCGCCCCCGCGGCCATCCCCAACCTGTGGACAACGACACCCGCGCTCACATCGCCTCCGCCCCTCGCACGATCCGCAGGGCCCACCACAGCCCCGCGCCCTCCAGCACGCCACCGATGACCAGGCAGCCCAGTCCCGCTCCCGTGTGCAGCAGCACCCGCAAGGGATCGGCTCCCATGGCCGTGCCCAGCAGGAGTCCGAGGACCGGCAGGCCGGCGAGCATGACGGCCGTGGCCCTGGCCCCGGACAACTGGGCTCGTATGTCGGCGCGTTGGTCGCGCTCCACCCGCAGTGCGCCTTCGAGCCGGTCCAGTCCGGCCGCCAGGCCCGCGCCCTGGTCCACCGCCACCCGCCAGCAGGCCGCGAGGCCGCGCAGGCCCTCGGCGCCCGGCTGCCGGGCCGCCGCGGCGAGCGCCGCGGACACGTCCCCGCCGAACCGGGCCGCCGCCAGCACCGCCGCCTGGGCGTCGCCGAGCCCACTCGAGTCCCGCGCGGCGCACAGCAGCGCCTCGCCCGGCTGCCGGCCGGCCCGCACCTCTCCGGCGAGTGCCCCGCACAGGGCGATCACCGCGTCCGCCCGCCGCTCCTGCCGTCGGCGCGCCGCCCGGGCCAGCCGGGTGCGGCGCAGCAGCGGCACCCCGACCGCCCCCGCGACGACCGGCAGTACCGAGGCGCCCAGCACCGCGAGCACCATCCCGGCGGCCGGCGCCCACCACTCGGCGCGCAACCGCCCTCGAACCTGGGCCAGTCCGCGAAGGACCCGGCCCGAGAGCGGCGGCCCCGTGCCCTGCGGCCCACCGCCGGCGAGCAGGGCCCGCGCCCGCCGTGCCGCGGAGTACCGGCCGCCCAGCAGCCACACGGCCGCCCCGGCACACGCCGCGCCCGCGGCCACGCAGGCCGGGCCCGAGAACCCCTCATCCATCGCGGTCGTCGCCCCCTCTCCCGCTCTCCGTCCGGAGCAGCCCCCGCAGTCGCTCCCACCCCCGCTCCGTCACGAACGCCTCTGCGCCCCAGCGCAGCGCCGGCACGGTCCGCACCAGTCCCGACGCGTCCCGCTCCAGCACCCGCACCTCGGCGATCCGCCGTCGTCCGGAGCGGTCCCGCACGAGGTGCAGCACCACCGACAGCGCGGCCGCCAGCTGGCTGTGCAGCGCCGCCCGGTCGAGCCCACCGGCGGTGCCCAGCGCCTCCAGCCGGGCGGGGACGTCCGCCGCCGCGTTGGCGTGGACCGTGCCGCATCCGCCCTCGTGGCCGGTGTTCAGCGCGGCCAGCAGATGGACCACCTCGCCGCCGCGCACCTCGCCCACGACCAGCCGGTCCGGCCGCATCCGCAGTGCCTGCCGCACCAGGTCCTCGAGGGTGACCAGGCCCGCGCCCTCCTGGTTGGCGGGCCTGGTCTCCAGGCGGACGACGTGCGGATGGTCGGGTCGCAGCTCCGCGGAGTCCTCGGCGAGGACGATCCGCTCGCCGGGCCCGGCCAGCCCGAGCAGCGCGCTGAGCAGCGTGGTCTTGCCGGTTCCGGTCCCCCCGCTGATGAGGAAGGACAACCGGGCCTCGATCAGTGCCCGCAGCACGCGGTCCCCGCCGGGCGGCACCGTGCCCGCCGCGACCAGTTCCTCCAGCGTGAACGCGCGCGGCCGTACGACCCGCAGGGACAGGCAGGTGCAGCCGACGGCGACGGGAGGCAGCACCGCGTGCAGCCGGGTGCCGTCGGGCAGCCGGGCGTCGACCCACGGCCGGGCGTCGTCCAGCCGGCGGCCGGCCACGGCGGCCAGGCGCTGCGCGAGGCGCCGTACGGCCGCCGCGTCGGGGAAGGCGACGGCGGCTCGCTCGAGTCCGCCGCCCCGGTCCACCCACACCCGGTCCGGGGCCGACACGAGGACGTCGGTCACCGACGGATCGGCCAGCAACGGCTCCAGCGGACCGCTGCCGATCAGCTCGGAACGCAACTGCTCGGCCGCACCCAGTACTTCGGCGTCCCCGAGCACGCGGCCCTGTTCGCGCAGGGCCTGCGCGACCCGCGCGGGCGTCGGCTCGGCCCCGCTCTCGGCGAGCCAGCGCCGTACGCCGTCCAGCAGTTCCGCGGGCATCCGGGACCCGTTGGCAGGCGCGGGCTCGCGGAGCACATCCGCCGGGACCGTCCGCGGGTCCGTTCGCAGGTGTTCGGCAACCGTCCTCATGCGGCGGCCGCCTCGATCAGCGCCCGCTCCCAGAAGGCGGTGCAGAAACGGGCGAGCGGTCCGCGCGCCATCGCGCCGGGCGGGGTCCGGCCCTCGCCGGAGCGCCGCAGCGCGGACTCCACGGGCACCTCGCCCGCCAGCGGCAGACCGAGCAGCCGGGCCACCTCGCGGTCGTCGAGCCCGGGCGCGTACGGCCCCCGGACCGCCACCCGCAGATCGCGCAGGACCATGCCGACCGCGGACGCCACCCGTGCCGCGGCCGCCACGGCGCGCAGCTCGGCGGGGACCACGAGCAGGCCGAGGTCGATCTGGGCGAGGGCCTCGGCGACGCCCTCGTCGACGCGGCGGGGCAGATCGACCACCACGGCGCCGCCGCGCCGCCGGGCGGCGGCCAGCACCGCCCGAACGGCCTGGGGCGGGACGGCCACGCAGTCGCCGCGGTCCCAGCTGAGCACGCGCAGCGAGTGCAGTTCGGGCAGCGACTCCTCCAGGGCGCCGCCGCCGACTCTCCCGCGCGAGGCGGCGAACGCCGGCCAGCGCAGCCCCTCGGCCGTCTCCCCGCCCAGCAGGACGTCGAGGCCGCCGCCCAGCGGATCGGCGTCCACGAGCAGGGTGCGCAGGCCTTCCCGCGCGGCGGTGACGGCGAGCGCGCAGGCCAGCGTGGACGCGCCCGCCCCGCCGCGGCCGCCGATGACGCCCACGGTGAGCGCGGGACGGCCGACGCCCTCGGCGACGTCGGCGATACGGTCGACCAGCCACTGCTCGCCGTCGGGCAGCACCAGCACGTGATCGGCGCCGATCTCGATGGCGCGCCGCCAGATCCCGGAGTCGTCCTGGTCGCGGCCGACCAGCACCACTCCGCGCCGGCGCGCCGCTCCGCGCACCCGCCGGGCGGCGTCGTCACCGACCAGCACCAGCGGCGCCGCCTCCCAGCCGCCTCTGCGCTGGGGAAGGCCGTGGTGGACCTCGGGTGTGGCGCCGGCCGCGGCGCACAGGCGCAGCAGGTCGTCGAGGAGCCCGGCGTCCTCGGTGACGATCAGCGGTCTGCCCTGGAGTCCTCCGGCATCGGGCGGTGGATCGTGTGTGACGGTTCCGGCCACGGGTCGAACCCCCTTCGCTGCTTCTTGCGCGCGGCCCGTGCGGCCCCGCGAATCCCGAACATGAGAAGAACCGGCGACCGGCCTTCCTATGGGCGGCCGATACGAACCGGCCGCACGCGCCCGGACAATCGGAACCGGCCATGAACTCGCCGGAAGCGGTGCGCGTCGGAATCACGGTGCAGTGATCCGGGAAATCGTGTGGATCTTGGTCAAAAACTGTGGACAACTCGATGGCTGTGAATATCGCCATCACCCGTACCGGTGACCCCTGTACTGGTTCCCGTACGACTTCCACAGAGCAGCGCTGCGACTACACAACGTGACGGATCATGGAAATCCCTTGAACCCCGCGCGATGCGGCCGATCCGGCTCGGCAACCACGGACAGAAAGGGAGAAACCCACCCGGACATGCGACGACCCCCGCCGGGGGGGAGAGCGGGGGTCGTCTCCACGGCCGACTCGGGGGGGGAGGAGTCGGACCGGGTTGGCACGGTCGCGAACGATCCGTGACTTCCATGGTGTACCCGAGAGCCCTCTCAGGCAAACCCACGCGCCCACCTTACGCCGAATGGGCTGCCCCTATGCTCAGGGGCGTGGAAAACCACTCCTTGCCCCGCACAGCGGCCTTCTTCGATCTGGACAAGACGGTCATTGCGAAGTCGAGCACGCTCACCTTCAGCAAGTCCTTCTACCAAGGCGGACTGATCAACCGCAGGGCCGTGTTGCGAACGGCGTACGCCCAGTTCGTCTTCCTCGCCGGCGGCGCCGACCACGACCAGATGGAGCGCATGCGCGAGTATCTGTCCGCGCTGTGCCGCGGCTGGAACGTGCGGCAGGTCAAGGAGATCGTCGCCGAGACGCTGCACGACCTGATCGACCCGATCATCTACGACGAGGCCGCGTCCCTCATCGAGGAGCACCACACCGCCGGCCGCGACGTGGTCATCGTGTCCACGTCGGGCGCGGAGGTGGTCGAGCCGATCGGCGAACTGCTCGGCGCGGACCGCGTGGTGGCCACCCGGATGGTGGTGGGGGAGGACGGCTGCTTCACCGGCGAGGTGGAGTACTACGCCTACGGCCCGACCAAGGCGGAGGCGATCCGCGAGCTGGCCGAGTCCGAGGGGTACGACCTCAGCCGCTGCTACGCCTACAGCGACTCGGTGACCGACCTGCCGATGCTGGAGTCGGTCGGGCATCCGCACGCCGTGAACCCGGACCGGGCACTGCGCCGGGAGGCCGTCGCGCGCGCGTGGCCCATTCTCGACTTCCACCGGCCGGTACGGCTCAAGCAACGGCTGCCCGCGTTCTCCGTACCGCCGCGGCCGGCCCTGGTCGCGGTGGCGGCCATAGGCGCGGCGGCGGCCACCGCGGGGCTCGTCTGGTACACGAGCCGGCGCCGGAACTCGCTCGCCTGATCCGCCGCCCTGCCGCCGGAAAATCCCGCGCGGCACTCGCGCGCCCGTTCAGTTCCTGTTTGAACCCGAAAGTAAAGAAGTGCAACCAGGGGTTCCGCTTGCCCCCCCGCTTGCAGTACAAAGGATTCGAAGGCCCGCGAGACCAAAGGACATCCGAAAGGATCACCTTTAAAGCTCAATTGGCCCCACGGACCGAGCATGAACACCGAGCACCCACGCGACGTCGACCCGTCGATTACGGGCCAGCCGCACCAGGTGACGGGCAAAGATCCCGACCTGATGGGCAACATATCGAGGACGCTTGGTAACTCGGCGGTCATGCCAGCGGCGGTACGAGTTCTCGTACCGCCGCAACCCTGTTTCCGGGTCCGTCACGCCGCCCCGCGCTGGAGCGCCTCGCACACCGCCGTGGACTCGCGCGCACCCAGTTCAACCGCTCTTGCGCAGTGGGCGATCCAGGCCGCCATGCCCTCCGGGGTGCCGGAGACATAGCCGTCGAGGGCGGCCAGGTAGGCCGCGCGGCCCAGTTCGGCGTGGCCGACCTCGGCGGGGCAGACCGACTTGGGGTCGAGACCGCTGCCGATCAGGACGATGCGCTCGGCCGTCCGGGCGACCAGCCCGTTGTGGGAGACGAAGGGGCGCAGCGCCAGGAGTTCGCCGTGCACCACGGCCGCCGTCACCAGGGCGGGCGCGGAGCTGCCGGCGATGATCAGCTCCGACAGGCCCTCCAGACGTCCGGAGACCTCCGCGGCGCCCGGCGGCGGCAGCTCGATCAGTGGCTCACCGACATCCTCGCCCTCCTGACGCGGCCGTCCGACCGCCCCCTCCTGGCTCGCGGCGGCCACGAGATGCAGCCGGGCCAGCACGCGCAGGGGCGACTGCCGCCAGATGGACAGCAGTTGGCCGGCCTCGGCCGTCAGCCTCAGGGCGGCGCCCACCGCCCGCGCCTCGTCGTCGCCGCTGAAGTCGGAGCGCCGGCGCACCTCCTCCAGGGCCCAGTCCGCACCGGACAGCGCCGCGGAGCCGCGCGCGCCGCGCAGCGCCGCCTCGGAGGTGATCTCGCTGCTCCGGCGCCGCATGACCCGGTGCCCGTACACGCGGTCCACGGCCTTGCGTACGGACTCCACGGACCCGGCCACACCGGGCAGCGCGCCCAGGGCCGCAAGAGGGTCCTCCCTGCTCGCGCTCGTCCGAGAGCTTGGGGGAGGATCGGCGGCCGCTCCTGTCGCACTCATGAGTACGACCCTACGGGCCCGAGCACCCCGCCCCACGAAGGAGTGGTCTTCTTCACGCACGCCACCACCCAGGGCAACCGGACCGCTACGCTTCGTGAACATGAAAATTGCTTTCGTCGGGAAGGGCGGCAGCGGCAAGACCACTCTGTCCTCCCTGTTCATCCGCCATCTCGCGGCCACCGGCGCGCCCGTCGTCGCGATCGACGCCGACATCAACCAGCACCTGGGGGCCGCGCTCGGCCTGGAGGAGCCGCAGGCCGCCGCACTGCCCGCGATGGGCGACCGGCTGCCGCTGATCAAGGACTACCTGCGCGGCACCAACCCGCGCATCACCTCCACCGAGACGATGATCAAGACGACCCCGCCGGGCGAGGGCTCGCGTCTGCTGCGCCTGTGCGAGGACAACCCGCTCTACGACGCCTGCGCGCACCCCGTGGAACTCGACGGCTGTGCAGCGCGTTTGATGGTCACCGGCCCCTTCACGGACGCCGACCTGGGGGTCTCCTGCTACCACTCCAAGACCGGGGCGGTGGAGCTGTTCCTGAACCACCTGGTGGACAGCCGCGACGAGTACGCCGTGGTCGACATGACGGCGGGCTCGGACTCCTTCGCCTCCGGCATGTTCACCCGCTTCGACATCACGTTCCTCGTCGCCGAGCCGACCCGGAAGGGGGTCTCCGTCTACCGCCAGTACAAGGAGTACGCCCGCGACTACGGGGTCGTCCTGCGCGTCGTCGGCAACAAGGTGCAGGGGCAGGACGACCTCGACTTCCTGCACGCCGAGGTCGGGGACGACCTGCTCGTGACGGTCGGGCACTCCGACTGGGTGCGCGCCATGGAGAAGGGCCGGCCGCCCCGGTTCGAGTTCCTGGAGGACGCCAACCGCCGCGCGCTGGGCCTGCTCCAGGTCGCCGCCGACGCCACGTACGAGCTGCGCGACTGGGATCGCTACACCCGCCAGATGGTGCACTTCCACCTGAAGAACGCCGCCTCGTGGGGAAACGAGCGGACCGGGGCCGACCTCGCGTCGCAGATCGACCCCGGCTTCGTCCTCGGCGAGGGCGTCACCGCCCCGGTGTGAGCACCGCTACGGCTTGGGCGCCCCGGGCACGCCCTTGGGGGCCGGGGCCGGACGGCTCGACAGGAAGGACGCCCAGCCCCGCGCCGGAGCCTCGCCGACCTTGAGGGTCCGCAGCTCGGCGAGGGCCCGCGGGTCCTGGGCGTCCAGCCAGTCGGCCAGCTGACGGAAGGAGACACAGCGCACGTCGGGCTTGTTGCACACCTCCTTCACGACGTCCTCGACGGCGCGCATGTAGGTGCCGCCGTTCCAGGACTCGAAGTGGTTGCCGATCACCAGCGGGGCGCGGTTGCCGTCGTAGGCCCGGTAGAAGCCCTTGAGCAGGCCGTCGCGCATCTGGTTGCCCCAGTGGTCGAACTTGGCGGGGTCGCCCTGGGTCTGCGTGCCGGACTGGTTGACCATGAAGTCGTAGTCCATGGCCAGTTGCTCGAAGGTGTGCCCGGGGAAGGGCACGAGCTGCATGGACAGGTCCCACAGGCCGTCCCTCTTCTTGGGCCACACCTGGTTGTTGACGCCGCTGCTGTCGTAGCGGAAGCCCAGTTGGCTCGCCGCCTTGACGAAGTTCTTCTGGCCCTCCAGGCACGGGGTACGGCCGCCGATGAGTTCCTTGTCGTAGTCGAAGGGCAGCGAAGCGGTGTTCTTCATACCGGTGTTGGACTTCCAGGTCTTCACGAACTGCTTGGCCTGGGCGATCTCGCTCTTCCACTCGTCGACCGACCACGTTCCGACTCCGCCGTCGAGGCCGCAGAAGTGACCGTTGAAATGCGTGCCGATCTCATTGCCCTCCAGCCACGCCAGACGCGCCTGCCCGACCGTGTCGGCGATGCCCTGCGCGTCGTTGAAACCGATCTCGGAGCTGCCCGGGGCGTGCTGCGGCGGGCGGTACAGGTCCCGCTTCCCCCGCGGGAGCAGGTGCACGCCGCTGAGGAAGTAGGTCATGGTCGCGTTGTTGGCCTTGGCGACCTCGCGGAAGCGGGAGAACAGCTTCTGGCCGTCCTCCCCCGCCCCGTCCCAGGAGAACACGACGAACTGCGGTGGCTTCTCACCGGCCTTGAGCCGCTCCGGCCTGAGCAGGTGCGGCTGCGTCCCGGTGTACGCGGTGGAACCGTCGCCGATCAGGCGGACGATGTTTCCCGGCAGTTGCGGACCCTTCCGAGGGGCGCCGGGCGCACCCCGCCTCGGCGCCTCGGGGCCGCTCGCGCAACCGGCGAGCGACGAGGCGCAGACCGTGGCGACGGCGATGCCCACGGCGATCCTCCGGGTGGTGGCCATGTTCCGCCCACCTTCTTCCTTCTCTCGTCCAACGCCGAGACGGCGTGTGCTGGTGACGTGCCGGGCGGGCCGACAGCGCCGTCAAGATCGCATGGACCGGAAAAGGAATTAGCATGACAAGCCGACAAAAAGCCCGCTTCACTCAACGAGGTGATTTGCTGCCCCATTCGAGTTGACAATCGAGGTGTGGCCTTTACGCGGCATTACGATCGCTTTACTCGGCATTGATCCGCCGTTCCCATCAAGTCCCGCTGAGTCAGCCGAAAGTCGAGTCAGTCGAGAGTTCCGCGACCGCGCCACCCCGAGGAGACGGGAAACATGCCGGCCTGCGTCCCCGCCCACACCGCGAAGTCCGCCCGCACAGAGCGTTCCCATCCACCCCACAGCCCGCCCCGGCGACCGCGCCGCTTCCAGCTCGCGGGCGCCGACCTGTCGGCCTCCGTCGCGGTCTTCCTGATCGCCCTGCCCCTCTCCCTCGGTATCGCCCTGGCCACCGGCGCCCCGCTGCGGGCCGGCCTCGTGGCCGCCGCGGTGGGCGGACTCGTCGCCGGACGGCTCGGCGGCTCACCGCTTCAGGTAAGCGGCCCGGCCGCCGGACTCACCGTCGTCACCGCCGATCTGATCCAGCGCTACGGATGGCGTACGACCTGCGCCGTCACGGTTCTCGCCGGTCTCGCCCAACTCGCCCTCGGCTGCCTGCGCGTGGCCCGCGGCGCGCTCGCCGTCAGCCCCGCCGTCGTACACGGCATGCTCGCCGGGATCGGGGTGACCATCGCCGTCGCCCAGGTGCACATCGTCCTCGGCGGCAGCCCGCAGAGCTCCGTGCTCGACAACCTCCGTTCCCTGCCTGCCCAGTTGACCGGTCTCGACCCGGCGGCCCTCGCCGTGAGCGCGCTGACGCTGACGGTGCTGCTGACCTGGCCGCGCCTGCCCGGGCGGGCGGGGCGCCTGCTGGGCAAGGTGCCGGCCGCGCTCGTCGCCGTCGCCGCGGCCACCGCCGTCGCCTCCCTCACCGGACTGGTGCTGCCCAGGGTCGATCTGCCGTCCTGGCGCAGCCACGCCCTGGCCGGACTGCCCCAGGGGCCGGCGCTCGGGCTCGTCGCCGCGGTGCTCGGCACCACGCTGGTGTGCAGTGTGCAGTCGCTGCTCGGCGCGGTCGCCGTGGACAAACTGGTCGCGGGCCGCGCCGGACCGGCCACCCGGGTCGGCCGCTCGGACCTGGACCGGGAACTGCTCGGCCAGGGCGCCGCCAACGTCGTCTCCGGCGCGCTCGGCGGCCTGCCGGTCGCCGGGGTGGCCGTGCGCAGCACGGCGAATGTGCGCGCGGGTGCCGTGAGCCGGAACTCCACGATGCTGCACGGCGTTCTCGTAGTGATCGCCGCGCTGCTGATGGTCCCGGCGCTGGAGTTCGTCCCGCTCGCCTCGCTCGCCGCCCTGGTGATGGCCGTCGGCATCCAGATGGTGTCCCCGCACCACATCCGCACGGTGACCCGCCACCAGGAGGTGCCGGTGTACGCCGCCACCGCCCTCGGAGTTGCGGTCCTCGGCGTCCTCCAGGGCGTGGCCCTCGGCATCGCCGTCGCCGTCACCGTCGCCCTGC
This sequence comes from Streptomyces sp. NPDC091412, assembly GCF_044756885.1. Taxonomy (NCBI): domain Bacteria; kingdom Bacillati; phylum Actinomycetota; class Actinomycetes; order Kitasatosporales; family Streptomycetaceae; genus Streptomyces; species Streptomyces sp. NPDC091412. Next base: position 127,086 of record NZ_JBIVTV010000015.1, read on the forward strand.
GCCGCCTCACCCGCACCCGCATCACGCACGAGGAGCGGAAAGGAGTCCATCACGTACATGTACGAGGGCAGTTGACGTTCTTAGCGGTGCCGCGGCTCAGCCGGGCCCTGCACCTCGTGCCGCCGGGAGCCGCCGCGGTCGTCCGGCTGGACGGCTCGTTCATGGATCACGCGGCGTACGAGTCGCTTCAGGACTGGCAGCGGACGCACACCGCGCAGGGCGGCTCGGTCGAACTCACCGGCCGTCGCGCCGGGGTCCGCATCGCCGAGCCCGCCGCGCCGGACGGCGTCCGGTGCCGCTGCAGGCCCTGGACGCCCTGGCGCAACCACCAGTGCGGGAGCACGACACCGGCACCCGGCGACCGCGGCCACCGGCTGGCGCACGGCATCCGCGCGTTCCAGCACAGCACCGCACCCCGGGTGCGCGAGGAACTGGCGCGGCTGGCGCGGGAGGGGCAGCGCCCGTCCCAACTCTTCCTGACCTGCGCCGACTCGCGACTGGTCACGTCGATGATCACTTCCAGTGGTCCCGGCGACCTCTTCGTCGTGCGGAACGTGGGCAACCTCGTGCCGCCGCCCGGACAGGGCGAGGACGACTCGGTGGCGGCGGCCGTGGAGTACGCGGTGGACGTGCTCGGGGTCCGCTCCATCACGGTGTGCGGCCATTCCGGGTGCGGGGCCATGCAGGCACTCCTCGCCTCGGGCCCTGACCTCGCCTCAGGCACCGGCTCCACCTCCGGCTCCGGCTCCGGCTCCGGCTCCGGCTCCGGCTCCGGCCAGATCCGTACGCCGCTCGGACGGTGGCTGCGGCACGGGTTGCCCAGTCTGGAGCGGATGGCGGACGACGGCCGCCGCGACCCCCGGCCGGCCGGGCGGCCGCCCGCCGACGCGGTCGAGCGGCTCTGCCTCACCAACGTGGTACAGCAGTTGGAGCACCTGCGCGCCCACGACTCGGTGGCCCGCGCCCTGCGGGAGGGGACGCTGGAACTGCACGGGATGTACTTTCATGTGGGCGAGGCCGAGGCGTACCTGCTCACGGGGGCGGACGGCGAGGAGACCTTCACCCGGGTCTCAGCGACGGAGACTCCGCAGACGGCGGCGCCACCCCTCACCTTGAGCGACGCATCGGACACTCCGAGCGAGAAAGCGTTCCAGGAGTGAACCTCCAGGGATCGTCGTGCGTGACCCGTGAATGAGCGGGTGTCAGGATGGGAGGGGTTGACCGACACCCTGGGGCCCTCGGAGAATCGGGCACATTGATTGGTCTAAACCACTGGGACGGTGTGCGACGATGGCAGACAACGAGCGTTCTTCACTCTCCAACCTCCTGAAGGAGGAGCGACGTTTCGCGCCGCCCGCCGACCTGGCTGCGAACGCCAACGTCACGGCGGACGCGTACGAGCAGGCCAAGGCCGACAGGCTGGGATTCTGGGCCGAGCAGGCCCGCCGGCTGACCTGGGCCGTGGAGCCGACCGAGACGCTCGACTGGTCGAACCCGCCGTTCGCCAAGTGGTTCAAGGACGGCACGCTCAACGTGGCGTACAACTGCGTCGACCGGCACGTGGAGGCCGGACACGGCGACCGCGTCGCGATCCACTTCGAGGGTGAGCCCGGCGACCACCGCGCCCTCACCTACGCCGAGCTCAAGGACGAGGTGTCCAGGGCCGCGAACGCACTGCTCGAACTCGGCGTCCGGAAGGGCGACCGGGTCGCGATCTACATGCCGATGATCCCGGAGACCGCGGTCGCGATGCTGGCCTGCGCCAGGATCGGTGCCACGCACTCGGTGGTCTTCGGCGGCTTCTCCGCGGACGCGCTCGCCACCCGCATCCAGGACGCCGACGCCAGGGTCGTCATCACCTCCGACGGCGGTTACCGGCGCGGCAAGCCGTCCGCGCTCAAGCCGGCCGTCGACGAGGCGGTCGAGCGCGTGGACAACGTCGACCACGTGGTCGTGGTCCGCCGCACCGGCCAGGAGGTCGCCTGGACCGAGGGCCGGGACCTGTGGTGGCACGAGATCGTCGACCGGCAGTCCGCCGAGCACACGCCGGAGGCGTTCGAGGCGGAGCACCCGCTGTTCATCCTCTACACCTCGGGCACGACGGGGAAGCCGAAGGGCATCCTGCACACCTCCGGCGGCTACCTCACGCAGGTGGCGTACACGCACTGGGCGGTCTTCGACCTCAAGCCGGAGACCGACGTGTTCTGGTGCACCGCCGACGTCGGCTGGGTCACCGGGCATTCGTACATCGTGTACGGGCCGCTGGCCAACGGCGCGACGCAGGTGATGTACGAGGGCACGCCGGACACCCCGCACCAGGGCCGCTTCTGGGAGATCGTGCAGAAGTACGGCGTGACGATCCTCTACACGGCGCCGACCGCGATCCGTACGTTCATGAAGTGGGGCGACGACATCCCCGCGAAGTTCGACCTGTCCTCCCTGCGGATCCTCGGCTCGGTCGGTGAGCCGATCAACCCGGAGGCGTGGATCTGGTACCGCAAGAACATCGGCGGCGACCGCACCCCGGTCGTCGACACCTGGTGGCAGACCGAGACCGGCGGAATCATGATCTCCCCGCTGCCGGGCGTGACCGCCGCCAAGCCCGGCTCGGCCCAGCGGCCGCTGCCCGGCATCTCCGCCACCGTGGTGGACGACGAGGCGAACGAGGTGTCCCACGGCGGCGGTGGCTACCTGGTGCTCACCGAGCCGTGGCCGTCGATGCTGCGCACCATCTGGGGCGACGACCAGCGCTTCATCGACACCTACTGGTCGCGGTTCGAGGGCCGGTACTTCGCCGGTGACGGCGCCAAGAAGGACGACGACGGCGACATCTGGCTGCTCGGCCGCGTCGACGACGTGATGCTCGTGTCCGGGCACAACATCTCCACCACCGAGGTCGAGTCCGCCCTCGTCTCCCACCCGTCGGTCGCCGAGGCGGCCGTGGTCGGCGCGGCGGACGAGACGACCGGACAGGCGATCGTCGCGTTCGTGATCCTGCGCGGCGCGGTCACCGAGACCGAGACCCTGGTCGGCGAGTTGCGCAACCACGTCGGCTCGACGCTCGGCCCGATCGCCAAGCCCAAGCGGATCCTGCCGGTGGCGGAGCTGCCGAAGACCCGCTCCGGGAAGATCATGCGGCGCCTGCTGCGCGACGTGGCGGAGAACCGGCAGCTCGGAGACGTCACGACGCTGACCGACTCCACCGTCATGGACCTCATCCAGGCCAAGCTCCCCACGTCGCCCGGCGAGGACTGAGCGGGGAACGCCCGGAAGGCGGGCGAGGACTGAGTACGGCGTCAAGGGGCACTCGGCGGGACAGCGCCGGGTGCCCCTTCCGCATCCCCGCGTCCCCGGAAAGACGCCGGACCGACTCGGCCGCCTTGGGTAGGGTGGGCGGGACACCACAACAGAAAAACGACCCTCAGGTGCGCCGGGAAGTCTGGTCGGCATGTGTTCCGTCATGCCCACCGACCGGAGGTTCCCGTGGCCGCGCCCCGCACCGACACCCCAGCCCGCAAGTTCCTGGGACGTCTGTCCCTGCCCGAGCGGAACTTCGTGGCGGACGCGCTGCGCACCGAGACCGTCGGTGGTGTGATCCTCCTCCTCGCCGCGGTCGCCGCCCTGCTCTGGGCGAACATCCCCGGCCTGCGCGGCAGCTACGAGAGCGTCGGACACTTCCACCTCGGCCCCGCCTCCCTCGGCCTGAACCTCTCCGTGGAGCACTGGGCCGCCGACGGTCTGCTCGCCGTCTTCTTCTTCGTCGCCGGGATCGAGCTCAAGCGCGAACTCGTCGCCGGAGACCTCAAGGACGGCAGAGCCGCGATCCTGCCGGTGATCGCCGCGCTGTGCGGCATGGCGGCACCGGCCGTCGTCTACGCCCTGACCAACCTCGTCTCGGACGGCTCGCTCGGCGGCTGGGCGGTGCCGACCGCGACGGACATCGCCTTCGCGCTCGCCGTGCTCGCGGTCATCGGCACCTCGCTGCCCAGCGCCCTGCGCGCCTTCCTGCTGACGCTCGCCGTCGTCGACGACCTGTTCGCGATCCTGATCATCGCCGTCTTCTTCACCGGAAACCTGAACTTCGCCGCGCTCGGCGGCGCGGCGGCCGGTCTCGTCGTCTTCTGGCTGCTGCTGCGCAAGGGCGTGCGCGGCTGGTACGTGTATGTGCCGCTCGCCCTGGTCATCTGGGCGCTGATGTACAACAGCGGCGTCCACGCCACCATCGCGGGCGTCGCGATGGGCCTGATGCTGCGCTGCGCCCCCCACGAGGGCGAGAGGACCTCCCCCGGCGAACGCGTCGAACATCTCGTACGGCCCCTTTCGGCCGGCCTGGCGGTGCCGCTGTTCGCCCTGTTCAGCGCGGGCGTCTCCGTCTCGGGCGGGGCGCTGGCCAACGTGTTCACCCGACCCGAGACACTCGGCGTCGTCCTCGGACTGGTCGTCGGCAAGGCGGTCGGCATCTTCGGCGGGACCTGGCTCACCGCCCGCTTCACCAAGGCGTCGCTCAGCGAGGACCTCGCCTGGGCCGACCTGTTCGCCGTGGCGACGCTCGCCGGGATCGGCTTCACCGTCTCCCTGCTCATCGGCGAACTGGCCTTCACCGGCGACGCGGCGCTCACCGACGAGGTCAAGGCCTCCGTCCTCGCCGGCTCCCTGATCGCGACGATTCTGGCGACCGTCCTGCTGAAGATCCGCAACGCCCGGTACCGGAGGCTGTGCGAGTCCGAGGAGCGGGACGACGACCTCGACGGCATCCCGGACGTCTACGAGCAGGACGACCCCGCCTATCACCTGCGCATGGCCGAGATTCACGAGCGGAAGGCCGCCGAGCACCGCCGGCTCGCCGAGGAGAAGACCGCCGAACAGGACGGTCGGCTTGCCGAAGTGCCGGGCAGGGCAGGCGAGCAGGACGGCGGTCCGGCATGATCTGACGGGACGGTACACATGACAGGAGCGTTCCCAGTCGGGCAGAAGTCAGGCAGCGGCAGCAGCCGGACAGAGACCGGACGGAACCAGTCCCGAGTCAGGCAGGAGAGGAAGACCGCGATGAGCGCACCCGACGGCAACCCGGTCGGCACCGAACGCAGCATCGGCCAGCTGTTCGCCACGGCGACCACCGAGATGTCGGCACTGGTGCACGACGAGATCGCGCTGGCCAAGGCCCAGCTGAAGAAGGACGTCAGGCGCGGCCTGGGCAGCGGCAGCCTGCTGAGCCTGGCCGGGGCGCTGCTGCTGTTCTCCCTGCCAATGCTCAACTTCGCGCTGGCGTACGGCGTTCACACCTGGACCAACTGGAACCTGGCCCTCTGCTTCCTGGTGTCCTTCGGGGCCAATTGCCTGATCGCCGGCGTACTGGGGGCAATCGGTGTGGTCCTCGCGAAGAAGGCGAAGAAGAGCCAGGGCCCGCAGAAGGTCGCCGCGTCCATGAAGGCGACGGCCGGAGTCCTCCAGAAGGCCAAGCCGCACCCGCGCCGGGAGCCCGCCGCCCTGGAGGACCGCTCCCCCGCGGCCATCGAGGCTGTGGCACGCTCGACCTCATGACGGAGCCCGCCACCCCTTCGACCCAATCGACGCCGGTCGTCCGGATCGACCTGCCCGGCGGCAGGAAGGTGACGCACCGGGACGTCGCGGCCAACGGCGCCCGTTTCCACATCGCCGAGCTCGGCGACGGACCGCTGGTCCTGCTGCTGCACGGCTTCCCGCAGTTCTGGTGGACGTGGCGGCACCAGCTGGTCGCCCTCGCCGACGCGGGCTTCCGGGCGGTCGCGATGGACCTGCGCGGCGTGGGCGGCAGCGACCGTACGCCCCGCGGTTACGACCCGGCCAACCTCGCCCTCGACATCACCGGCGTGGTCCGCTCGCTCGGCGAGCCGGACGCCGCCCTGGTCGGCCACGATCTCGGCGGCTACCTGGCGTGGACGGCGGCCGCGATGCGCCCCAAGCTGGTACGGCGGCTCGCGGTCGCCTCGATGCCGCACCCCAGGCGCTGGCGTTCGGCGATGCTCGGGGACGTCCGGCAGACGGCGGCGAGTTCGTACATCTGGGGGTTCCAGCGGCCCTGGATCCCCGAGCGGCAGCTCACCGCCGACAACGGCGCCCTGGTGGCCCGGCTCGTACGGGACTGGTCGGGGCCGCGGCTGCCGGACGACGAGGCGGTGGAGACGTACCGCCGCGCCATGTGCATCCCCTCGACGGCGCACTGCTCCGTCGAGCCGTACCGCTGGCTGGTGCGCTCCCTGGCCCGGCCCGACGGCATCCAGTTCTACCGCCGGATGAAGCGGCCCGTGCGCGTGCCGACGCTGCACCTGCACGGCTCCCTCGACCCCGTCCAGCGCACCCGCAGCGCGGCCGGCTCGGGCGAGTACGTCGAAGCCCCCTACCGCTGGCGCCTCTTCGACGGCCTCGGCCACTTCCCGCATGAAGAGGACCCGGTGGCGTTCTCGACGGAGCTGGTCAACTGGCTGAAAGACCCCGAGCCGGATCGGTGACCCGGCCGACGCGCCCGGTATCCGAACGTGAGCGGCTGTCCTGCGAACTGCCAATTGCCCGGCGCATAGGCCAATTGGGGAGTCCGCGGGCGGTTATCGACCTTGGGGCGGGGGCAGACGTCCCGGTATGGGCTGGACGCACGACTACAACGACGTAGCACGCACCCGCCGTTCGGTGAGCGGTCCCAACTCCCATCAGCGCGGAGCTCCGCAGCTGACGGACACGGACCCACGGGTGGGCATTCCCCGCATCCTGCGCCGCCGAGCGCGCTGGGTCTCAGTACGCCTGCGTCACAGCCGCGGCTGACCCGGCACCGGCGGGCCCGGCCTACAGGGCGCAGTCGTCGCTGCCCACCTGCTGGTTCGCGGTACGACCCTGCGCGATGTCCTGCTGGATCTCGTCGATCGTGAGCGCGTAGCCGGTGTCGGCGTCGTCGAGGGACTTGGCGAACACCACGCCGTACACCCTGCCGTCGGTCGTGAGCAGCGGCCCGCCGGAGTTGCCCTGGCGCACGGTCGTGTACAGCGAGTAGACGTCACGGCGCACGGTGCCGCGGTGGTAGATGTCCGGGCCGCTGGCCGTGATGCGCCCGCGTACACGCGCGGCACGGACGTCGTACGACCCGTTCTCCGGGAAGCCGGCGACGATCGCGCCGTCGCCGCTGCGCGCGTCCGTGCCGGTGAACTTCAGGACCGGCGCCTTCAGGTCGGGCACGTCCAGCACGGCGATGTCGCGGTGCCAGTCGTACAGGACGACCTTGGCGTCGTACTTCCTTCCCTCGCCGCCTATCTGGACGGTGGGTTCGTCGACCCCGCCCACGACGTGCGCGTTGGTCATGACGCGGCGGTTTCCGAAGACGAAGCCGCTGCCCTCCAGCACCTTGCCGCAACTGCGCGCGGTACCCATGACCTTGACGACGGACTGCTTGGCGCGCAGGGCCACGGCGCTGTTCGCCAGCGCCGGGTCCGGGGGCTGTACGTCGGTGATGGGCTCGTTGGCGAACGGGCTGAAGACCTGTGGGAAGCCGTTCTGCGCGAGGACGGAGGTGAAGTCCGCGAACCAGGTGTCGGCCTGGGCGGGCAGCACCTCGGAGACCCCGAGCAGCACCCGGGAGTTGCGCACTTCCTTGCCCAGCGTCGGTATCGTCGTGCCGCCGAGGGCCGAGCCGATCAGCCAGGCGACCAGCAGCATGGCGACGACGTTGACCAGGGCGCCGCCGGTCGCGTCCAGGGCGCGGGCCGGGGACCAGGTGATGTAGACGCGCAGCTTGCTGCCGAGGTGGGTGGTCAGGGCCTGACCGACCGAGGCGCAGACGATCACGACAATGACCGCGACGACGGCCGCGGTGGTGCTGACCGGTGTGTTGTCCGTCATCGCGTCCCAGAGGACCGGGAGCGTGTACACGGCGAGGAGTCCGCCGCCGAGGAAGCCGATCACCGACAGGATGCCGACGACGAATCCCTGGCGGTAGCCCACGACCGCGAACCACGCGGCGGCGATCAGCAGCAGGATGTCCAGCACGTTCACCGCGTCGAGCCTCGCCTCATCATGTTCCGATCACCCCAGGTCGGCCTGTGTCCTCCTGGAGTTCCGCCCCCCGGCAGCACCGACGCGGTGCCCACCCTGTCATGACCGCCAGTCGAGCGGGACCTGCTTGCCGCGGTCCCAGGGCCGCTCCCAGCCCGCGTAGTGGAGCAGGCGGTCGATGATCCCGGCGGTGAAGCCCCACACGAGGGCCGATTCGACCAGGAATGCCGGACCTCGGTGGCCGCTGGGGTGGACAGCCGTGGCCCGGTTGTCGGGGTCCGTGAGATCCGCCACGGGCACGGTGAACACGCGTGCGGTCTCCGCCGGGTCGACGACACCGACCGGGCTGGGCTCGCGCCACCAGCCGAGCACGGGTGTGACGACGAAGCCGCTGACCGGGATGTACAGCCGGGGCAGCGCGCCGAACAGCTGGACGCCGTCCGGCTCGAGCCCGGTCTCCTCCTCGGCCTCGCGCAGCGCGGCCCGCAGCGGGCCGTCTCCTTGCGGGTCGCCGTCCCCGGGGTCGAGCGCCCCGCCGGGGAACGCCGGCTGGCCGGCGTGCGAGCGCAGGGACCCGGCCCGCTCCATGAGCAGCAGCTCGGGTCCGCGCTCGGCCTCGCCGAAGAGGATCAGGACGGCGGACTGGCGCCCCGCGCCGTCCTCCGGCGGCAGGAAGCGGCTCAGCTGGACCGGCCGGACCGTCTCGGCCACGCGCACGACCGGCCCGAGCCAGCCGGGCAGCCCTTCCGTGCTGAGCGCCACCGAGCCGCCCTGCGTCCCGCTCGCCTCACTCGCCCGCGTCATCGCCACCCCCGTTCCCCTCGCCGTCCTGCCGTGTCCAACGCCCGATGGCACCTAGATCGTTCCGCCGGTGTCATCCGGCCCCCAGTGGCGGTGCCGGCTTACCGCCCGCGTCCAGGTAGGACTGCGGCGGCTTGAGGCGCTGGCCCGGGAAGCCGCCCTTCTCGTACTTCAGCAGCTTCCCCGCCTTCTCCGGGTCCGTCTCGCCCTCGCCGTAGGCCGGGCAGAGCGGGGCGATCGGGCAGGCACCGCACGCGGGCTTGCGGGCGTGGCAGATACGGCGGCCGTGGAAGATCACGTGGTGCGAGAGCATCGTCCAGTCGCTCTTGGGGAAGAGCGCGGCGACGGCGGCCTCGATCTTGTCGGGGTCGGTCTCCTCGGTCCACTGCCAGCGCCGCACCAGCCGCTGGAAGTGTGTGTCCACGGTCAGTCCGGGCCGTCCGAAGGCGTTGCCGAGGACCACGAAGGCGGTCTTGCGGCCGACGCCGGGAAGCTTGACGAGATCCTCCAGCCGCCCGGGGACCTCGCCTCCGAACTCCTCCGTCAGCGCCTTGGACAGGCCTATCACCGACTTGGTCTTGGCCCGGAAGAAGCCGGTGGGCCGCAGGATCTCCTCGACCTCCTCGGGGTTCGCGGCGGCGAGGTCCTCGGGGGTGGGGTACCTGGCGAACAGCGCGGGCGTGGTCTGGTTGACCCTCAGGTCCGTCGTCTGGGCCGACAGGACCGTGGCGACCAGCAGCTGGAAGGGGTTCTCGAAGTCCAGCTCGGGGTGGGCGTAGGGGTACACCTCGGCGAGCTCGCGGTTGATTCGGCGGGCCCGGCGGACCAGGGCCGTGCGCGACTCGTTCTTCGGCGGTTTCGGGGCGAGCGTCTTCGCCGGCGCGACCTTCTCGACGGCGGCGCCGGCCTTCTTCGGCGCGACCGTCACGTTCTTCGGGGCCACGGCCTTCTTGGCGGGGGCCGTCTTCTTCTGAGGTACTGCCTTCTTCACGGGTGCCTTTTTCGCCGCTTTTGCCATGTTCGTTCCATCGTCGGGCCCTTGTTCGCCCACAGCGGAATCTTCACGTACAACCACCCGCCCAGCCCCCTCGGCCTGCGCTCTCACCGGCGATTTGGACACCCGGCCAGCCTAAAGCCCGGCACCGACATCCGCCCCGGACCCCGGAGATCGGACCCCGATTGGCCCCCTGCCGCGTAAACGGGCACACCTGTGCGGCATCCTTGTGACAGATCACACTGTTTGGACCGTCCGGCAAAATGGGGAACACGGACCCCTGGCACACGGGGGAGCAAGATCCTCTGAGCAGGTCGACAAGGAGAGAACTCGTGGACGACGTTCTGCGGCGCAATCCGCTCTTCGCGGCGCTCGACGACGAGCAGGCCGCGGAGCTCCGCGCCTCCATGACGGAGGTGACACTCGCACGAGGCGACTCGTTGTTCCACGAGGGCGACCCGGGCGACCGGCTCTACGTGGTCACCGAGGGCAAGGTCAAGCTGCACCGCACGTCCCCGGACGGCCGCGAGAACATGCTGGCCGTCGTGGGCCCCGGCGAGCTCATCGGCGAGCTGTCGCTGTTCGACCCTGGCCCGCGCACCGCGACCGCGACCGCGCTGACCGAGGTCAAGATGCTGGCCCTCGGCCACGGCGACCTCCAGCCCTGGCTGAACGTGCGGCCCGAGGTGGCCGGCGCCCTGCTGCGCGCCGTGGCCCGGCGCCTGCGCAAGACCAACGACCAGATGTCGGACCTGGTCTTCTCCGACGTCCCGGGCCGTGTCGCCCGTGCGCTGCTGGACCTCTCCCGCCGCTTCGGCGTGCAGTCCGAGGAGGGCATCCACGTGGTGCACGACCTCACCCAGGAGGAGCTGGCCCAGCTGGTCGGCGCCTCCCGCGAGACCGTGAACAAGGCCCTGGCCGACTTCGCCCAGCGCGGCTGGCTCCGCCTGGAGGCCCGCGCGGTGATCCTGCTGGACGTGGAGCGCCTGGCGAAGCGCTCGCGCTGACCCGTCCGCGGTCCTGTGGGCCCCGTTCCCGGCCGGGACGGGGCCCTCGTCGTCGGCAGCGAGACGGGGCTCGTCGCCGGCCGTCAGATGAGGCCGTGCTCCCGGAGGTACTCCAGCTGGGCGCGCACCGAGAGCTCGGCCGCGGGCCACAGGGAGCGGTCCACGTCGGCGTACACGTGCGCGACGACCTGGGACGGGGTCCGGTGGCCGGACTCGACGGCCGTCTCGACCTGGGCGAGCCGGTGGGCCCGGTGGGCGAGGTAGAACTCGACGGCGCCCTGGGCGTCCTCCAGGACGGGTCCGTGGCCGGGCAGGACCGTGTGGACGCCGTCGTCGACCGTGAGGGACCTGAGCCGCCGCAGCGAGTCCAGGTAGTCGCCCAGACGGCCGTCGGGGTGCGCGACGACGGTCGTGCCCCGGCCCAGGATCGTGTCGCCGGTGAGCACGGCGCGGTCGGCCGGCAGGTGGAAGCAGAGGGAGTCGGCGGTGTGGCCGGGGGTCGGTACGACTCTCAGCTCCAGCCCGCCCACCTTGATCACGTCACCCGCGCCCAGGCCCTCGTCGCCCAGCCGCAGGGCCGGATCGAGCGCACGCACGCGCGTGCGGGTCAGCTCGGCGAAGCGGGCGGCACCCTCGGCGTGGTCGGGGTGGCCGTGCGTCAGCAGGGTCAGCGCGATCCGCTTGCCCGCCTCCTCGGCGGTGGCGACCACCTGGGCCAGGTGACCCTCGTCCAGCGGCCCGGGGTCGACCACCACGGCCAGGTCGGAGTCGGGCTCCGAGACGATCCAGGTGTTGGTGCCGTCCAGGGTCATGGGGGACGCGTTGGGCGCGAGGACGTTGACGGCCCGCGCGGTGGCGGGGCCGGCCAGTACACCGCCCCGGGGCTGACCGGGGAGCGCTGCTGCGTCCGTCATGCGAGAGGGCCTTCCTCGACGTCGGCGGGGCGGGAGCGGCGGCTCACGCGCGGGCCGTGCCGCTCGGGATGTGCTGGGTGAACTCGTCATGCCCCGGCCAGGTCAGGACCACCTCGCCGTCCACCAGGCGGGCCCGCGCGAGCACGGGGGTCAGATCGCGGGACCGTGCGGCGGTGAGCGCCTCGGCGGGGCTGCCGCAGGGCATCAGCTGGCGCAGGGTGGCGATGGTGGGCGGCATCATCAGCAGCTCGCCCCGGTCGTACGCGGCCGCCGCCTCCGCGGGCGCGATCCACACCGTGCGGTCGGCCTCCGTGGAGGCGTTCCGGGTGCGCTGGCCCTCGGGCAGCGCGGCCACGAAGAACCAGGTGTCGTAGCGGCGGGACTCGAACTCGGGGGTGATCCAGCGGGTCCAGGCCCCCAGCAGGTCCGAGCGCAGGACCAGGCCCCGGCGGTCCAGGAACTCGGCGAACGACAGCTCACGGGCGACCAGGGCGGCACGGTCGGCCTCCCAGTCGGCGCCCGTGGTGTCACCGACGACGCTGTCCGCGCCGGGTCCGGCGAGCAGGACGCCGGCCTCCTCGTACGTCTCGCGGACGGCCGCGCAGACGATCGCCTGGGCCGCCTTCTCGTCGACGCCGAGCCGGTCGGCCCACCACGCGCGCGAGGGCCCCGCCCAGCGGACGTGGTGGTCGTCGTCACGGGGGTCGACGCCACCGCCCGGGTACGCGTACGCGCCTCCGGCGAAGGCCATGGAGGCGCGTCTGCGCAGCATGTGCACCGCGGGGCCGGAACCGGTCTCCTTCAGGAGCATGACGGTGGCCGCGCGCTTCGGCGTGACCGGTGTCAGGCTGCCGTCCGCGAGCGCGCGGATACGGTCCGGCCATTCCGGGGGAAACCACTGCCCATTCGCCATGGGCGGAGGCTATCCCGTGGTGAGCGAATGTTCGAGAGGTGGCCGAGGTCAGAGCCGGTTCCGGGCTCGGACTACGGCTCCAGCTCGACCTGGATCTCCACCTCGACAGGCGCGTCCAGCGGCAGCACCGCCACGCCGACCGCGCTGCGCGCGTGCACGCCCTTGTCACCGAGGACCTCGGCCAGCAGCTCGCTGGCGCCGTTGACGACGCCCGGCTGCCCGGTGAAGTCCGACGCCGAGGCGACGAAGCCCACGACCTTCACCACGCGCGCGACACGGTCCAGGTCGCCCGCGACGGACTTGACGGCCGCCAGGGCGTTCAGCGCACAGGTGCGCGCCAGTTCCTTGGCCTCCTCCGGCGTGACCTCCAGGCCCACCTTGCCGGTGACCGGGAGCTTGCCCTCCACCATCGGCAGCTGGCCGGCGGTGTAGACGTACACGCCGGACCGCACCGCGGGCTGGTAGGCGGCCAGCGGCGGCACGACCTCCGGCAGCCTCAGACCCAGCTCCGCCAGCCTCGCCTCGACCGCGCTCATGCCTGCTTCTCCCGCTTCAGGTAGGCCACCAGCTGCTCGGGGTTCGGTCCGGGCACGACCTGGACGAGTTCCCAGCCGTCCTCGCCCCAGGTGTCCAGAATCTGCTTCGTGGCATGGACGAGCAGCGGCACGGTTGCGTATTCCCACTTGGTCATGTGGCCGACTGTATCCGCTGCCGCCGGCGGGCCTCGGGCCGACCACGACGCCGGTTGTCCACAGCCTCCCGCGTGACCCGAGCGCGGACTGGTTAGTCTCGAATACGTGAGCAGGCTCCAGGTCGTCAGCGGCAAGGGCGGGACCGGAAAGACGACGGTCGCCGCCGCTCTCGCGCTGGCCCTGGCCACGGAGGGGAAGCGGACGCTCCTCGTCGAGGTCGAGGGCCGGCAGGGCATCGCACAGCTCTTCGAGACGGAAGCGCTGCCCTACGAGGAACGGAAGATCGCCGTCGCTCCCGGGGGCGGGGAGGTGTACGCGCTGGCCATAGACCCCGAACTGGCCCTGCTGGACTACCTCCAGATGTTCTACAAACTGGGCGGTGCCGGCCGGGCCCTGAAGAAACTCGGCGCGATCGACTTCGCCACCACCATCGCGCCCGGACTCAGAGACGTCCTACTGACCGGCAAGGCGTGCGAGGCGGTGCGGCGCAAGGATCGCGGCGGACAATTCATCTACGACTACGTCATCATGGACGCACCGCCCACCGGGCGCATCACCCGCTTCCTCAACGTCAACGACGAGGTGGCGGGCCTGGCGAAGATCGGCCCGATACACAATCAGGCCCAGGCGGTGATGCGGGTGCTGAAATCGCCCGAGACCGCCGTGCACCTGGTGACGCTGCTGGAGGAGATGCCGGTCCAGGAGACCGTCGACGGCATCGCCGAACTGCGCGCCGCCCGGCTGCCGGTGGGGCGCATCATCGTGAACATGGTGCGCCCGCAGGTGCTGGACGCGGGCGACCTGGAACTCGTACGGACCGCGTCGCGCACCGCGCTCGCCCGGTCGCTGTCCTCCGCCGGGCTCGGCGGGGCGCGGCGCGGCCAGAACGCCGAGCGGCTGGTGGGTCCGCTGCTGGAGCAGGCCGAGGAGTACGCCGAGCGTTACACGCTGGAGGAGGAGCAGCGGTCCGTGCTGAGCGAGCTGGGTCTGCCCCTGCACGAACTGCCGCTGCTCGCCGAGGGCATGGACCTGGCGGGCCTGTACGAACTGGCGACCGAGCTGCGGAAGCAGGGGATGTCATGAGCCCGGACCCGGCACCCGCGCGGGAGACCACGCGCACCTCCGCCCCCGGGCACGACGGTGTCCGTCACCTGGCGCCCACGCGCGCGCTCGAGGTCGACCCGCTGCTCGACGACCCGACGACGCGGATCGTGGTGTGCTGCGGCTCGGGCGGGGTCGGCAAGACCACCACCGCGGCGGCGCTCGGCCTGCGCGCCGCCGAGCGCGGCCGCAAGGTGGTCGTCCTGACCATCGACCCGGCCCGCCGGCTCGCCCAGTCCATGGGCATCGACTCCCTGGACAACGTCCCGCGCCGGGTGAAGGGCACCGAGGGCGAGGGCGAGCTGCACGCCATGATGCTCGACATGAAGCGCACCTTCGACGAGGTCGTCGAGGCGCACGCGGACCCCGAGCGGGCGGCCGCGATCCTGGCCAACCCCTTCTACCAGTCGCTCTCCGCCGGCTTCGCGGGCACGCAGGAGTACATGGCGATGGAGAAGCTGGGCCAGCTGCGGGCCCGGGACGAGTGGGACCTCATCGTCGTCGACACCCCGCCGTCCCGCTCGGCCCTGGACTTCCTGGACGCGCCCAAGCGGCTCGGTTCCTTCCTCGACGGCCGGCTGATCCGGCTGCTGACGGCCCCGGCGAAGCTGGGCGGGCGCGCGGGGATGAAGTTCCTGAACGTCGGGATGTCGATGATGACCGGCACGCTCGGCAAGCTGCTGGGCGGTCAACTGCTCAAGGACGTCCAGACGTTCGTGGCCGCGATGGACACGACCTTCGGCGGCTTCCGTACCCGCGCGGACGCCACGTACAAGCTGCTCCAGGCGCCGGGAACCGCGTTCCTGGTGGTCGCGGCCCCGGAGCGGGACGCGCTGCGCGAGGCCGCGTACTTCGTGGAGCGGCTGGCCGCGGAGAAGATGCCGCTGGCCGGTCTGGTGCTCAACCGGGTGCACGGCAGCGGTGCCGGTGACCTGTCGGCCGAGCGGGCGCTCGCCGCCGCGGAAAATCTTGAGGAGTCCCGCATTGTGGATCAGCGGGACGGGAAAGCTGGACTTCGTAACTCTCCCGCAACGTACGGCAGTTCAGACTCTCTCGCTGCTCATCCCGATTCCGGTGCGCCTCCCGCGGACCCCGAGGCGCCCGCCGACGACGACTTCGAACCGGAGCCGTCCGTCGACCAGGTCACCGCGGGCCTGCTGAGGCTGCATGCCGAGCGCATGCAGCTGCTCTCCCGTGAGCAGCGCACGCGTGACCGCTTCACGGCCCTGCATCCCGAGGTGGCGGTGGCCGAAGTGGCCGCGCTGCCCGGGGATGTGCACGACCTCGTGGGACTGCGGGACATCGGAAACCGGCTCGCGGAACACCGCCACGAGCTGCCCGAGCCGGGCGCCTGACGCGCGCCCGCCGGGGGCTTCCGCGGTCCCTCCCCGCGGCTGGACAACCGCGGGCACACGGACTCACGAACACACGGACGACCGCGGCCCGCCCAGGAAGGACGACGCCTCAGCCCCACCGCTCAGCCGACCGCCGCGTAGTCCTCGTACACCTGGTCGTCGGCGAGGGACACCAGTCCCGCGCCCCGCTCGTACTCCATGCGCGCGGTCTCCAGCAGCCGGCGCCAGGAGGTCACGGTCGGCCGCCGGCGCAGCAGTGCGCGGCGCTCACGCTCCGTCATTCCCCCCCAGACGCCGAACTCGACGCGGTTGTCGAGCGCGTCGGCGAGACATTCGGTGCGAACCGGGCATCCGGTGCACACCGCCTTGGCCCTGTTCTGCGCTGCTCCCTGAACGAACAGTTCATCCGGATCGGTAGTGCGACAGGCCGCCTGCGCACTCCAGTCGGTTACCCAGCCCATACCGGCGCCGTCCTCTCCCGAATCGAGGCTCCCCCACGGCGGCAGCGGCATATTCACCGCCGCCAGTTGAGGACGTTACGGAAGGTGGGCACGGCGCAACACCCCCAGCGGGCCCAATCTTGAATGGCCCGAACGGACTATGGGTAAGCGGCAGATCACCCGGGGGAGTGAGCTGGCGACATGCGCGACATTCCCGGCACAGTAGGGCAGTTACGGTGCGCGGCAACGGACACCGGATGACACACAGGGTGAATTCAGGCACGTATCCCACACGCCCCGACCGCGCGCCCCGACACCACCCGGACCACCCGACCAAAAAAGTCGAACGGAGCCGGAACGTTTCGGAGCCGCCGGACGTATGGATACGTGGCCGCACCTCTGTGACAGTCGAGAGCAGCTTAGGCCAAGGCATATACGCGTGTCCGGCGAATGAGAACGTAGACCCCTCACGTTGCCGTGCCTCACGCGGCACCAGGGGGCCGTGTTCGACAGCCGGGGCAGCGTGCCGCGTCCGGGAGGTCACCGTGCGCATTGCGGTGTCGCCTGCACGAACGCCCCCGGATGTCACGATCCTGCATTCGAACATTCCGAGGAGCCCCGCTCCGTCGGATCGCACATCACTACGGATTAGGCTGCCCCCATGCCAAAGAAGCGCTCGGGCGGTGGTCTGTCGCCAACGCAGCAGGCCGCCAAGTTCCTCGGTGTCAGTGTGCTCGCGGGAGCCGTGATGGCGGGCATCGCACTGCCCGCGGCCGGTGCGCTGGGCCTGGCCGCCAAGGGGTCGGCCACGGGGTTCGACGACATCCCGGCCAATCTCAAGCGTCCGCCGCTCAGTCAGCGGACCACGATCCTGGACAACAAGGGCGGGCAGATCGCCCAGGTCTACTCCCGCGACCGTACGGTGGTCCAGCTGAAGGACATCTCGCCGTACATGCAGAAGGCGCTCGTCGCGATCGAGGACTCGCGCTTCTACGAGCACGGCGCGATCGACCTGAAGGGCGTGCTGCGCGCGCTCAACAAGAACGCGCAGAGCGGCGGGGTCTCCGAGGGCGCCTCCACACTCACCCAGCAGTACGTGAAGAACGTCTTCGTCGAGGAGGCCGGCGACGACCCGACGAAGGTCGCGGAGGCCACCCAGCAGACCATCGGCCGCAAGATCAAGGAACTGAAGTTCGCGATCCAGGTCGAGCAGGACCTGGGTAAGAAGAAGATCCTCGAGAACTACCTGAACATCACGTTCTTCGGCCAGCAGGCCTACGGCGTCGAGGCCGCCTCCCAGCGCTACTTCTCCAAGCACGCCAAGGACCTGACCCTGCCCGAGGCGGCGCTTCTCGCCGGCATCGTCCAGTCCCCGAGCCGCTACGACCCGGTCAACGACGAGGCCGAGGCCACCAAGCGGCGCAACGTCGTCCTGCAGCGCATGGCCAGTGTCGGCGACATCTCGCAGGCGGAGGCCGACAAGGCCAAGAAGGAACCGCTGGGCCTGAAGGTCACCCAGCCGCGCAACGGCTGCATCACGGCGATCAGGGGCGCGGGCTTCTTCTGCGACTACGTCCGCGAAGTGTTCATGAACGACTCGGTGTTCGGTAAGACCCGGACGGACCGGGCGAAGATCTGGAACCGCGGTGGTCTGACGATCCGCACGACGCTCGACCCTCAGGCGCAGGATTCCCTGGAGAAGTCCGTCCACAACCACGTCAACGCGAGCGACGCCGTGGCCACGGCCGCAACCATCGTCGAGCCCGGCACCGGCAAGATCCTCGCCATGGGCCAGTCCCGTCCGTACGGCTTCGGCAAGAACGAGACCCAGATCAACCTCTCGGTGGACAAGGCCATGGGCGGTGGCGCCGGCTACCAGCCCGGTTCCACGTTCAAGCCGATCGTGGCCGCGGCCGCCATCGAGGGCGGCAAGCCCGCGACTCAGGAGTACTCCTCGCCCTACCGGATGCCGTACCCGAGCCCGATCGCCGCCTGCGACGGCAAGAACTGGGTGAACACGAAGGGCTCCGATCTCACCAACGAGAACGAGACGGAGGTCGGCCCGTACGGCATGAAGGAGGCGACCGCCAAGTCGGTCAACACCTACTACGTGCAGCTGATCAGCGACATCGGCATCTGCCCGGTGAAGAACATGGCCAACAAGATGGGCGTGGCGCGCGCGGACGGCACGCCGATCGAGCAGAACCCGTCGATCGCGCTCGGCACCCAGGAGGTGTCGCCGCTGACCATGGCGAGCGGGTACGCCACGTTCGCCTCCCGCGGCACGTACTGCACCCCGATCGCCATCGAGTCGATCACTCAGACCACCGGCAACCAGAAGAAGTCCCTCGCCGTCCCGAAGTCGACCTGCTCCCGGGCGATGTCGGAGACCACCGCCGACACGATCAACACGCTCCTGAAGGGTGTGGTCGAGGACGGTACGGGCACACAGGCCGGCCTCGGCGACCGTGCCAGCGCGGGCAAGACAGGTACGACGGACTTCCGCTTCGCGGCCTGGTTCGTCGGCTACACGCCGAACATGGCGGGCGCGGTCTGGGTCGGCGACCCGGCGCACCAGCGACGCATGGTCGACATCACCATCGGCGGCACCCCCTATGCGAAGGTCTTCGGTGGCCAGGTCCCCGGCCCGATCTGGCGCGACATGATGTCGGGTGCGCTGGCGGGCAAGGACGCCCCGTCCTTCAACCTCGTGAACATCCCGGACCCCGTGAAGGAAGAGGACAAGCACAAGGGCAGGGACCGGGGAGACGAGCACGGGAACGGCGGCGACAACGGGGGGAACAACGGCCGTGGCCCCTTCCCGAACCCGTCCATCACCCTCCCGGAGGGCTTCTTCCAGGGCCAGAACGGCGGACCGCGAGGCAACGGCAACGGAGGAGGCCACGGCTGACGGGCAGGTGGCCTGACGGGAGGGCGGCGGGGGCGCCGCCCTCCGCCTCAGCACAGCGAAGGGGCGCCGGCGGATGGCCGGCGCCCCTTCGTCGTACGTACCCGGGTCCGTCCCCGGGGACCGGCCGGGTCAGCCGGCCAGGAGCTTCTTGACCGCGGCGGCGACACGGCCGCCCTCGGCCTGGCCCGCGACCTGGGGGTTCACGATCTTCATGACCGCGCCCATGGCCCGCGGCCCCTCCGCGCCGGCGGCCTTCGCCTCCTCCACGGCCTGGGCGACGATCCGGTCCAGCTCCTCGTCGGACATCTGCTTGGGCAGGTACGCGGCGAGCAGCTCGCCCTCCGCCTTCTCCCGCTCGGCCGACTCGGGGCGACCACCCTGCGCGAAGGCCTCGGCCGCCTCCCGGCGCTTCTTGGCCTCCTTGGTGATCACCTTGAGGACCTCGTCGTCGGAGAGCTCACGCTTCTCCTTGCCCGCGACCTCCTCCTTGGTGATCGCGGCGAGCGTCAGCCGGAGCGTCGAGGAGCGGAGCTCGTCACGCTCCTTGATCGCGGCGTTGAGGTCATCGTGCAGCTTCGACTTGAGCGTGGTCATGAGTTTGATTGTCGCAGGTACGGCAAGGCTCCCGCGCGCCGATTTACGGAGCCCGGCGGTACGCCGACCCCCGGGCGGGGCCCGCGCGTTGGCGCCGTGGCGGCCCACGGGCGATTTCCGCCGCACGGCATGGGCCTGAGACGATGGACACATGCGCGCGCGATACGGAGTACCCCTGGGCATCACGGCGGTCGCGGCCGCCGGTCTCCTCTACTCGGCGGGGTTCGAAGCCCGCTCCTTCCGCCTGCGGCGGGTGACGGTCCCGGTCCTGCCCTCCGGCATGCGCCCCCTGCGCGTCCTTCAGGTCTCCGACATCCACATGGTCGGCGGCCAGCGCAAGAAGCAGCGCTGGCTGCGCTCGCTCGCCGGGCTGCGCCCCGACTTCGTGATCAACACGGGTGACAACCTGTCCGACCCGGAAGGCGTGCCGGAGGTTCTCGACGCCCTCGGCCCGCTGATGGAGTTCCCGGGGGCGTACGTCTTCGGCTCCAACGACTACTACGGTCCCAAGCTGCGCAACCCCGCCCGCTACCTGCTGGAGAAGACCAGCGGCCGGCACGGCCTGAACGGCAACGCGCCCGCCGTCGGGGTGATCCACAACCCGTGGGAGGACCTGCGGGACGGCTTCGACGCGGCCGGCTGGCTCAACCTGACGAACACGCGCGGCACCCTGAAGCTCGAGGGCCTCTCGGTGGAGCTGACGGGCCTGGACGACCCGCACATCAAGCGGGACCGCTACGCCAGGGTGGCGGGCGGCCCGTCCACCGCGGCGGACTTCTCGATGGGCGTGGTGCACGCCCCGTACCTGCGCGTCCTGGACGCCTTCACGGCCGACGACTACCCCCTGGTCCTGGCCGGCCACACCCACGGCGGCCAGCTCTGCATCCCCTTCTACGGCGCCCTGGTCACCAACTGCGACCTGGACACCGACCGGGTGAAGGGCCTGTCCACCCACACCGCCGAGGGCCGCACGTCCTACCTGCACGTCTCCGCCGGCTGCGGCACCAACCGCTACACCCCGGTCCGCTTCGCCTGCCCGCCGGAGGCGACGCTGCTGACGCTGGTGGGGCGGGAGTGACGCGGTAGCGGTACGGGTCCAGGGGCGGCGACGGCGGGCGTCGGGCGGCGACGGTTTCTCACCGCACGGCAATACGTAACCCAAACGGACTACACGAATCGCCCCCTATGTCCACCCTCTCTACCGTGAGGGCATGGCCGCCGAGACCCCCGAAACACCCGAAGTGCCGGAGATATCGTCTCCGACGCCTTTCATGCCTCGGGACATACCGGAGCTTCCCGCGATCCCGGGCATCGTCAAGCTGATGCCCCCCTCCTTCGTCCCCCCGACCGCCGTCGTGCCGCCCGCCCGCCGCCTCGGAGCGGCGGCCTACCGTCTCCTCACGGCCGCGGCGATCACGGCCGCGGTGGCCGTGGAACTGCACCTCGGCTCCCCGGCCCGCGTCCTGAGCGTGTTCGCGATCCAGAGCAACATCCTCCTGGCCCTGGTCCTCTTCTTCTCGGCCCGCAGGGCCCGGACGGCCCGCCCGCCCCTGCCGGCCTCGCTGACCGGAGCGACCGTGCTCTACGCCCTGATCACGGCGCTCGTGCACCACGCGCTCCTGGCTCGCACATCGCCGGCGTTCTCGATCACGGGCGAGCCCGGCACCCACCCGCTCTGGCAGAAGGCCGCCACGGTGATCCTGCTGACGGCCGCCCCCATCGCCGCCCTCCTGGACTGGCTCCTGCTCACCGTGCCCGACCACCTCCACCTGCGCCAGGCCGCACCGTGGCTGCTCTACCCGCTGGCCTACCTGGCCTTCTCCCTCACCCGCGGCGAACTGCTCCCCGCCGACGCCCCCGACCGCTATCTCCACCCCTTCCTGGACGTCTCCCAGCACGGCTACAAGCACGTCCTCGCCAGCGCCCTCCTCCTGGGCCTCGCCTTCTACGCCCTGGCCCTCCTCCTCGTAGCCGTCGACCACACCCGCCCGAACCCGATCCGCCGCCGCGCCAGAACCGGATTTCGCCTCTGGCCACCGGTGGGCTAAAGTAAACGTCGTCGCCGCGACAAGCAGCGACATCGGGGTGTGGCGCAGCTTGGCAGCGCGCTTCGTTCGGGACGAAGAGGTCGTGGGTTCAAATCCCGCCACCCCGACGCTAGTCAGAGGCCCATTCGCATGATCGCGAATGGGCCTCTGTCGTGCTCGGGGGCCAAACAGGGGGCCAAAGGATTCTGATCAAGCCTCGCGTGCGGTTGCCTCGCGCCGCTGAGCAAAGATCACGTCCATGGCCTCCGCGCCCTGCGTGATGACCGGCCGGAGCTGCTTGCGGTAGACGGCCTCTGTCGTCGCCTGGCTCGTGTGCCCGACAAGCTGCGCGATGCGCTCCAGCGGGATGCCGTGGTCCGAGAGCAGTGAGACGAAGCTGTGCCGCAGCTCGCGCGGCGTCCACTCCGGTTCCAGTCCGGCCCTCTTGACGATGGCCTTGAAGTCACGCCGGACGTTGGCCGCATCGAGCGGCTCACCGGTCCGGGATGTGAAGACGCGACCGGTCGGACTCCACTCCATCCCTCTCGATGCGTGCTCCTGCTTCTGCCACCGCTTGTGCTCTTCGAGGACGTCGACCACTTGCCTCGGCAGGGCGATGGTCCGACGGCTCTTCCTGGTCTTGGTCTCGCCGTGCTTGCGCACCGAGCGCCACACGGCGACGTGGGGCGGAATGCCGTCCCCCGTCTCCAGGAAGACGTGATCCCAGGTGAGAGGCCGCGCTTCCTCCGTGCGTACGCCGCTGAGGAGCGAGAGCACGAGGTAGGCGTACAGCCGCGACGGGCGAGCGGCTGCGAGCACGGCTTCCGCCTGCTCCAGGTTCAGTGCCTTGCTCGGACGCCCAGGCCGTCCTTCCGGAGCGGTGACCAGCAGCGCGACGTTCCGCGCGGCCTTGTCCCTGCGCTGAGCGTGCTCGATGGAACGGCGCAGGATGGCGAGCAGGTCACGCAGACTTCGCGTCGCGAGGAATTCGGCCCTGCCGTCCAACCAGTCGTCGACGTCGTCCGCGCTGAGATCCTTCAGCTTGGCCTTGCCGATGAGCGGGAGGAGGTGCTTGTTCGCCATCGCACGGTTCTTGCCGATGGTGCCCTTCTCGTCGCGTCCCTTGAGCCCGCGTTCCAGCCAGTCGTTTACCGCGTCGAGGTGCGGTCTCACGAGGTGTTCAAGCTCAACGCCTCTCGGTTCGAGAACCTGGACTTCCCGCACAACGGCGACGCGTACAACACAGACGTCACGAGTGCCGGCCGTCGCCCTCACCAGACGTTCCGAGTCGAGATGAGCCCGGCCTCCAAGGAGGTCGCGGAACGACTCAAGGTCGACGCCGGGTCTACGACGGTCATGCGCTTCTGCCACCGTTTCGTAGACGACGTGCCGTGGTCCACGCAGGCCACCTGGTACCCGGGGTGGCTCGTCGAGCAGGCCCCCCGGCTCGCTCAGCCGGGCGACATAGACGAGGGGACCACCAGGTATCTCGCAGCTCACGGAATCGAGCAGGTGGGGTACTTCGACGAAATCGCCACGCGGATGCCGACTCCCGAAGAGGCGCGGCTGCTGGAGATCGGAGCTGGTGTGCCAGTGCTGCTCTGGACGCGTATCGGTTACGCGGAGGATCGCCCGATCCGATGCACCGTCACCACCTTCCGGGGCGACCTGAACCAGATGAACTACGACATCGGCAACCTGTCCGGCCGCGAAGAGAACGAGCCTCAGTGAGAATCTGCCCCGCACAACCGCAGGACCTGGCCAAGCTGCTCGCCTTCCGTGAGGAGGCGAGCAGCTTGGCTGTCCCGCCTCGGTACTGATCAGTGGCAGCGCCCGTACCCAGCGGGAAAGCTGCTCGCCACGATTGACGCTGGGGTGGTGTTCATAGTCCACGACGGCGACACCACGGCGGCCACGATCACCCTGACTCCGGAGGCAGAAGAGGGGCTCTGGACCGAGGAAGAACTTCGGGAGCCCAGCCTGTTCATCAACAAGCTGACTGTGGCACGTACGCACGCCGGCCGGAACGTCGGCGGTCGGCTACTCGACTGGGCGGGCGATCACGCCTATCGCGCGGGAGCCAAGTGGCTCAGGCTGGACGCCTGGACGACCAACACGGACTTGCAGGCCTACTACCTCCGCCAGGGTTTCAGCACATTCGTACTGTCCGGCAGGGCGCAGCGGTAAACGGCGGCCCGAGGGTGTCAGGGTGGCTGGCACAGCGTGGCGCACGTCCGGCAGAGCACGGGTTTACGGACGACACGCTTGCTCCGGAACGGATTGCAGGTCTCCCGTAACCCAAAGGCTGCACGCGCCGTCGTCGCCTTCTTGTTCGCCGAGTCGAAGTGCAGCGCTGGCTTCACCAGCGGCCTCGTGCCGTAGGCCACCGCAGACCTGAGTCAGGAAGCACTGACCTGTCACAGTGTAGGGGCTCACAGCTCGCATCATAGGATGTCGTGTTGACCTGCGGTGTCTCACGGAGGTGCCGCCTGCGTGATGCGAGTTCAGCCTTGCGCAGATGGCACTTCCGAGAGTCGACGAGTCACCAGCCCTCTGTTGTGACCGAGCGCGTAGGAGGCGGTCAGCCACAACGACGGGCTCACTTCAAGAAGTGCAGGCAGAGGGTGTAAGGGTTCGAGCCCTTCCGTATGAAGTAGCCGTCGGCGTCCACGTACTTGCGGCAGGTGGCCTCGCTGTCGCTGGTGCCGGCTTCCCTGGCGATGATCTTGGCCTCGGCTGCCGGGTCGGAGCAGGGAACGACCACCACGTCGGGGTCGGTGTCCTCGCTGCCGGTGGTCACGTGCTGGTTGCGCACGCAATCGCCGACCGCCGCGAGGGACGGGTCACGCTGGGCCTGAAAGGCCACGGCGCCGATGGCGACTACAGGGATCAGGAAGCCGAGGATGGCGGCCCGCTGGAACAGCGGCTTGCCCGGGTCCATGGGCTGGCCCGGGGCGCCGGGGATGGGGTCGCCCAGCTTGCTGACCTTGGCGCGTTGGGGCAGGTTGATCAGCATCGTTATCGGGTTGATCACCACGGAGGCGATGCCCCACCAGCCCTGCCAGAGGCTGTTGGCGGTCATCCGACGATGGGTGGCGATGCCGCAGGTGCGGCAGAACGGGCCCTGCAGCTTGAGGAACCTCATGATCACCAGGAAGCCCTGGTGACCGCGGAAGGTGGCCTCGACGGCGGGCATCGAGCCGCAGAACCGGCAGAACGGGCCGTAGCCCGGCTGGGCCGGCGGAGTGTCGGTCGCGTCCTGGAAAGGCGGCGGCGTGGACAAGTGTGTCCCCCCGAGGACTGGAAACGTGTGAGATTGCGAGCCCGCACGCTATCGGTGTGGGAAGGGCATTGAGAAGGCGGTCTCCGAAACGTGCTCATCTAACGGCTGGTCAGGTCCGGCTCTCGTATAGCTGGCCCAAGACCTTTACTGGACCACTGTTTGCGCGCCATCGTCGACCGCCTCACTTTCGACGGCAACATCATCGAAACCGGCACCGACTCCTACCGCCTCGCCACCACCCGAGCCCGCGCCGAACAGCAGAGCTCGGGCTGACTCCAACGGGTCGGCAGGAGTCTGGGACGTGGTCAGCGAGAGTTTGCGCCAGTCGCGCGGGATCAGGTCACGAACGCCGTCGAGGTCTTCTACCGTCCGGCCGCGGGCCAGGATGGCCGCGCCGTCGTCCTCGCGTAGAAGGACGTCTTTGCCCAGGAACCACCGGGTTTCCTCGCCGATGGAATACGCCGGAAACGGCAGTCGGACGGAGTTCGTCTCCAGCATCTCGAGGTTGTCGCCATCCGGGTCGAGGAAGTCGTGGTCTCAGCCGTGGTCTCGATCGCCGTTCGTTCCGGGGTGGTCCGTCCACGTCCGTCGAAGCCCGGTGGTTCCTCTGACCAGGGGCATAAGCAGCACGGCGAACAGCGGTGGACGCTCCCGGACCAAGATCGGACAACTCGTAATGCGTGGTCCCGCGCGTCACAGCTCGGTCTGTCAGGAAGGGTCGTCCGTGCGCCCATGCGTACTTGCGTGCACCCTCAGTCGCTCACCTAGGTTGCAAGGTCATCTGCCAGCGCTCGGTCTGAACCCTAGGGGGGAGCAGGTTGAAGCCAGCAACAGAGGTACTCAGGGATCTTGCGCAGCCCACCAACGTAGCAGTCCACTCGAGCAGGGCGCTGTCTGGCGAAGTGGACGCAGCAGCAGCGGACGATGACAAGAAGCGCAGGGACAAGGAACTCGACGCGTTACGTCGTAAGCCCGCCCTGCAGCCGATACCCGCGACAGAGATCGGCTCGTTCCGGCTGACTCCGTGGCAGGTGCTGCACACGTTGGGACGGTCTATCGCTCTGGCTCGGAGGGGAGCGGGGCGCGGCCTTGCCGAACATTGGGGCAGCTTGAAGTACAGCCAGGCGCTGATCGGTGAACCAAGCGCTTACATGGGCCTGTCTGCCGAAGGTCGTGAGACAGCGGATTACTACAAGGCACTCCAGTCCAGCGAACTGGGAACCGGCCTTGCCCTGTCCGTTGCCACCCAGGTCCTAGGCCGGCGCTACCCCCATCACTTCGTATCCATCATTCCCGCGGACACTGCTCTTCGGGCTGGCTGGGCCCTCACGAGCAGGGACAAAGGGCATCGATCCGGCTACCGGTACCGTCCCCGGTTCTTCGCCGAGGTCTGGAGGCCGGGAGAGCCGTCGCGGGTCTTTCCGATCGAATCCAAGGGGAACCACAGCAACGCTGCCGCGTCGCATGACCAGCTCGCTTCTGCTTCAGCCCACGTGGAAGCAGTCCACGTGGGAGCCTGGAACGAAACGCCAAGTCTGCTGTTCAGCACGGAACTTCCCTTGGAGGGCCCCCTCACCGTGCACGGCCTACAGGCCCTCGGGAAGGACGGCTGGTTGAGCGATTCCGCTGGCAGCGGCAACAGAGACTTGGATCAACAGGTTGAGGAACTGAACATCTACCCGGGGATCCTTCCACCGTCTGAGGAGCCCGAGCCTGGCTTCCACGTCCAGCCACAGCACTACGCCTGGTTCAGGCACGTCCTTGCCCGGACTTTCGCCGCTGGACTGACTGCCTTCGCTGGCGATGGCGATGCAACCGTGCAGTACCTCACCAAACGGCAAGGTCAGCGCCATTTCACAGGCTTCGCGCACGCAGCCACTGGCAGTGTCCAGGACGCGCGGCAGGAGCTTCTCGGTGTCCCGTTCGTCGGCACCGATCATGTCTTCCGGTTGAACAGGACACGTGTGGAGGCTTTCTCCGGTGTCGCCGAGGACCTCTTCACTCACCTGGAAGCGGGGCGCGTGCAGCAGTACCGCGATGAGGTTTACGCCCGTCGCGACGCTTGGCCACACGCTTCCTGGAACTCCCATTGGGGAGGCCCAGTCTCAGTACATCCGGACGGCTCTGTGTTGGCCATGCGCAAGCTACGTGAGCACGACCGCCAGGCGTAGGCGAAGACGACCCGCGCGCTGTTCCGAGTGCTCTGTAGCCCGGCATCCAGCACGGTCCCTCTACCGGCTGGGGGCCAAACAGGGGGCCAAACGGAGCAGCAGCACCTAGACCATGCCGGACGGCTACGGACTCCGCTGGAGTCGCACGGGCGGGCTGACACGCCGCAACGGAGCCATGGAGAGCCCGAATCGCGTTCGGGACGAAGAGGTCGTGGGTTCAAATCCCGCCACCCGACAGTGAAACACCAGATGGCCAGCCTACTCACGCGAGTAGGCTGGCCATCTTTTTCGTCTGCGTGTCTATCTGCGTGACTATCGGTTCCCGCGTGTCTAAGGCTGCTGCGGATCGGTGCCGAAGATCCCGTCCATGACCACAGCGCCGGTCTGGTTCACGGGCCGGATCTGCTTCCGGTAGACCTCCTCGGTCACGGCCGTCCCGGAGTGCCCGACAAGCCGGGAGATCACCTCCAGCGGGACGCCACGGTCGGAGAGCAGGGACACGAAGCTGTGCCGGAGCTCCCGAGACGTCCACTCGTCGGCGTTGATGCCGTCAACATCCTTGACCTCCTGGCGGAAGGCGCGGCGGACGTTGGCCGCGTCGAGCGGCTTGCCCACGGCTGAGGAGAAGACGAGGCCGTGTTCCTCCCACTTCTCGTCAGCGGCAAGCCGATCCCAGCCCTGATCCTCGAACTGCTGCCAGAGAGCTTCGACGCAGCGCGTCGGCAGAGCGAGGGTGCGCCGGGACTTCCGGGTCTTGGTGTCTCCGCCCCGGCGGACCGAGCGCCACACCGCGATGTGCGGCGGGTCGACGTCCGGCTTGCCCTTCAGGAAGACGTGGTCCCAGGTGAGCGCTCGCAGCTCCTCGGTACGGGCACCCGTAAGCAGGGCTACGACGATGTACGCGTACATCGAGGTCCCCTCGGCGCCCTTGAGTACGGCCTCAGCCTGAGCGAAGGTGAGCGCCTTGGAGGGGCGTCCGGCTTGCCCCTGGGGCACTGCGCACAGCTCGACGACGTTCCGCTTCACCTTGTCTCGGGCCATGGCCCGCTTGACCGAACGGTTGAGGCACGAGTGAACCGCTTGAACGGTGCGCGTGCTGAGGGTCTTTGCCTTGGCAGCGAGCCAGCGGTCTACGTCCTCCGCACTCAGGTCGCGGAGCTTGCGAGCGCCCAGGGACGGGATGACGTGCGTCTGACTCAGGATCGCGCAGGTCTTGGCCGTGGTGGGGTCGATGCCCACCAGGCCGTACGCGAGCCAGTCCGCGGCCGAGCTGGGCGAGGCGGACCAGCGCGGTGATGATCCGGTCCCGGCGTTTCTCCTCTTCCTTGTTGGCGAACAGGGCGAGTTCGGCGACCTCATCGACCAGGACCACGATCGGCACCGGCCGCAGTTCTTCCGGCAGGCTCCAGATATCGGCCGCGATCTCCGCATCCGGCACGTCAACGCTGATCCGCTGCTCGGCGCGGATGAGTTGATGGACGCCCTCCATCCGGGTCACGAGCGCATCGAGGAGTTCGGCGGCGGTATCGGGGTTGTCGGCGAGCGCCGAGAACCGCCGGGCCAGGGGGAACAGTTCCACCCCTTGCTTGCAGTCGATGCCGACCAGGGCGACCCGGTGCGAGGCGAGCCCGGCCACCAGGTTGCGCTGGTAGACGGACTTGCCCGACTCCGTGGCGCCAAGGGTGAGCGCGTGGGGTATCGACCGGTAGTCGCGGTAGTGGACCGAGCCGTCTTCACGCAGGGCGACCGGAACCCGCATCGGCCGGGTGTCCAGCCGCGCCGGCCCGGGGCCGCGCGCCGTCGCCCGCCCGCGCCCACAAGGGGGCGAAGACCAGGCCGGGGCTGGACTGAGACGGCACAGCCGAGGTCAGAACAGTGCCTCCGGCGGGGGATCGGCCGGCACCGGGATGCAGGGGGCCGTACCCGACCGCGGGTCCATAGTGGCGTGCGCAGGGAGCTCCCATCCCGTCCACCTTCGACCCAGGCAGAGCCGAGCGGGCGTGGGTCGACGGCGGACGGGATGGGAGCTGGGGTGAGTGGTGGGTTCTGAGGCCGCCGCCGACCGCGCGATAGGCTCACCGCCCGTATAGGCAGGGCTCAGAGCGGTAAGGGGGAGGAGCCATGCAGTTCACGGTGCACTGGTCGGACCTATGGGTGCCCGCATCGTTGATCGTCCTAAGCGTCATCCTCAGCTTGTGGACCCGTCGGAGGCGGCAGACGGCAGTCAGGCGGGGCTCACGGACTCACTGGGAATGGCTGCCGTTCATGTTCGGGCTGGCCACAGCGCTCGGAGAGCTCTCGCTCCTTCTTGACCTACCCGATCCCTGGACCACGATCATTGACGTGATTGCCCGTGCGCTCGCCCTCACCACTGTGTTCATGGCCGTCCGGACGGTGTTCATCCTTTTCATGCGTGGCACCCGACGGTTGTTCCGACGCCGAGGAGCAGACGCCAGTAGCTGACAGCAACCGCAGCAGATGCCGGAAGATCGGGACAGCAGTACCGAGATGCCTCGGATCCATGTAGGGCCGCTGCTGGTCTTCTTCCCCTAAGGGGT
Source organism: Streptomyces sp. NPDC091412 (assembly GCF_044756885.1). Classification (NCBI taxonomy): domain Bacteria; kingdom Bacillati; phylum Actinomycetota; class Actinomycetes; order Kitasatosporales; family Streptomycetaceae; genus Streptomyces; species Streptomyces sp. NPDC091412. Next base: position 156,863 of record NZ_JBIVTV010000015.1, read on the forward strand.
TGAAGGGTGGCTGCCGACGTCGACGGTGCCCGGCGCGTCGCCGAACTGTGCGGCTGCCTGCCCCTGGCCCTGCGCATCGCCGCCGCCCAGTTGGTCGCCGACCGCTCCCTGAAGCCTGCCGACCTCGCCGCCGACCTGGAGGACCCTGCAGGCAGGCTGGACGTGCTGGACGACGGCTCCCGCGCCGTGCGCGGGGTCGTGCAGCGGTCGGTGCGCCGCCTGGCCCCGCCCCAGGAGGAACTGTTCCGACTGCTGACGGTCAACTCCGGGCCGGACCTCTCGCTGGAGACCGCCGCGGCGATCAGCGGAGTCGGCAAGGCCAAGGACGTCCGCCCACGGCTGGCTGCCCTGGTCAGGGCCAGCCTGCTGCGCCAAGACCCAGACAGCGGCCGTTGGAGCATGCACGACGTCATCCGCGCCTACGCCGCCGAGCAGGCCGCCCACCATCCCGTCGCCACGGAACGCGCCCTGAGGCGGCTCCTGGAGCACTACATGCACTTCGCGCAGGACGCGGCCGTGCACCTCAACCCCTCCGCCGACGGCAATGCCTCGCGCTTCCGCGCCCGCGCCCGCGCAATGGCATGGTTCGATGCCGAGCGCGCCAACCTGGTCGCCGCTGCCCAGGCTGCCCGCGACGGCGGCCACCTCGACGTCGCGGCCAGCCTGCCCAGCCTCGTCACCGAGTACCTCCACGCCCGCCGGCTCCTGAACGGTGCGCTGACTGTCAACACTGTCGCTCTCGACGCCACCACAACAGTGGACCACCGCCTGGGCCAAGCCAGGGCGTGGAACAACCTCGGCGGCACCCTTGACGAGTCGCGCCGCTATGAGGAAGCCCTCGACGCCTACCAGCACGCCCTCGATGTCTTCCGCGACCTCGGCGACACCCACGCCGAAGCCAGGGCGTGGAACAACCTCGGCATGGCGCTGCGGGACCGTGGTGAGTTCGGCCTGGCGGAGGAGGCAGGAGAGCGGTCGGCAGCGCTGTTCGTGGAGGTGGGGGATGGCTTCCTGAGAGGTAGGGCACTGGCAGAGTTGGCGCGGACCTTGTCGCAGGCGGGGCGTCCGGAGGGTGAGGTGCGGGAGGTGCGGGAGGCAGCCGCGGCGTCGCTGCGCGGGGTCGGTGCAGACGGCGAAGCGGAGCAAGTGCTCAGGGGAGGCGAGGATTAGCCTCAGTATCGACTGAGCCGCAGGTCTCAACTTCGCAGGAGATCGGCGCGGGGCGTCAGCTCACCAGCGCACCGCGTCGTCGGAGGATGCGCGTTCCCTCCCTTGCGCCTGAAACGCCCGCTGAGCAGGCAAGGAACTGTCTCTGTGGACGCTTGTGAACGCCCCGGACCAAAATCGGACAACTCGTAACGCGTAGGTCCCGGGTCCTGAATCCCAGGACGGCTCCACCTTTCTGTTTCCCCAGGCGTCCCCCGGCGGCGCTAGCTGCCAGGGAAACCGCAGGCCGCAGGGCGTAGGCGGTGCCCGCTGGAAGTGGGCTGGCTGTGCTCCGGGCGTCCGAGGGTGGCCAGAAAGGATGTCCGCTGATCGTGCCGGGGGCCGGTATGGCGCGCTTAGGGGCTGGTGTGGCTCAATTGCCGTCGATGCGACGCCGTTTGGCACAACGGCGCGCAGGGGGAGGGGGAAACGTCGTGGTGAGCGAGGACTGGCCCGTGATGTGGGCTGAGGCGGCCAGAGTGGCGGTGGGGTGCGCGATGGTGCTCGTCATCACGTGGGCCGCTTTGGAGCTGTTCGACGAGCGGCAGCTTCCGGTCGCCGCACCAGTGGTGATGGTGCTGGGCCGGTGGTTCTACAACAGGCACCGTCACTGGGGCGCCGGGCTGGTGGCCGCGGTCTCCGGCTCGGCCGTGGTGTTCACCTTGGTCGACTGGCTGCGACCTCATGTGGAGCGGCTGCTCGCCGACACCATGGCGACCGCGACGGGGCTGGTGGTCGCGATGGCTATGTTCACGGTCTGCTCCCGCGTGCGGCGGAGGGCCTGACATGCCGTACGAACCCGATGACTCACGTGCTGCCCGGCGTGCTCGGCGACTGCGTACCCTCTGGCACCTCTGCTGGGGAGCCGTCGCCCTACTGCTCGGCGTCGCCCTGCTCCTCTTCGCCGGCATCGGGCTGATCCTCGTGCCCGATCAAATGGCCGAGGAGCGCGCCTACCAGGCTGCCCGCCCCTGTGAGGCGGTAGTCACCGTGGACTGCCTGCGCTCCGTCCAGGCCACCGTGCGCGACACGGACATCCGGGAACCGTCCAAGGGAGGCAAGACTTACGACCTCCTGCTCACCGGACCCGGCGTGCCCCGGAAAGTGGCCATGGGAGGAGCCGAGCCATTGCTCAGGCATCTGCGTGCCGGAGACGTGGTCACCGTCACCATGTGGCGCGACTATGCGATCGCCGTGGGCAAGGACGGCGTGACGCAGGACTCCGTCGAGGAGCCCGGAGGACTGTCCCTGCTCGCCACGAACATGGCCCTGGCCGCGTTCGCCATCGGCCTCTTCGCTGTCTACGCCGGAGGACACGCGGTCGCGCGCGCTCCCCGCTATGCCGCGACGGGGCTGCCCGAACGTCTCGGGAAGCGCTTGGGACAGACGTTCGGTGCCGTGGGCTGTGTGATTCCGGCCGGAGTGTTCGGCATGTGGACCGGCCCTGTCGGAGTGATCGTCCTGTGGTTGGTCCTGGTCGGAGTGCTTCTCGTGGCGACCCGAGAACGCGACATGCCGGGCCGGAGAGTGCGCGCAGCGGTAGAGGAGTCGGTGACCGCCTTCGGGGAGGAGGTGGCCGCCTTGGATTTGAATGTCAACGGCCCCGATGCCACCCCCGCCGTTCTGAAGGAGTACCGGGCGGCGTTGGCGGCGTACGACAGGGCCAGTGCCGCGCGTAGGGAACCCGACGCGCTGACCGCCCTGCGCGACGGTCGCGCGGCCATGATCCGTCTTGACGCCCGGCTCCATGGCCGGCCCGTCCCGATCGACGCTCTCCCGCCGGCCTCCGGCCCCGGCCGCCAGCAGCCGCTCACTGGCACTGGCGAACGCTACGTGTACACCGGTAGAAACTCCGGCGAGACCGAGGTGCTCATCGACCGTCCCGAGCCCGGCCGTCCTGTCCTGGTGGAGGCCGATGCCACCCGCGGCGACATGGAGATTTCGTTCGAGATCAAGACCATGACGCGCACCGAGGATCTGACCAAAACCGGCGACACTCTTGTCCACGCCCTCTACGAGTACCACGGCCGTCGCTACCTGCCCGCGGACGCCACTCACCTGCGCGTCGGCGCCTGGTCCGGCCGCCGTTGGTCGATCCGGGTCGCCCCGCTGTCGGCCGCGACCGCGCTCGCCCCCGAACACCGCGGCCACGGTGACGAGGTGCTTCGCTACAACGGCGGCCCGGCGGTACTCACCGTCCAGTTCGAGCAAAACGAGTTCTGGAAGGTCCGCTACGTGTGTCAGTGCTTGCGGTCCCGTTCTGCCTGCGATTGCCGCCTACCTGCATGGCCTGAGGACACCCCCGGTGACAACGACTGGAGCGTTGAGGCGTACGACCTGCGCGACGGGCGCAATACGCTGCGTCTGCCCCGCCCCGGCTTCCTGGTCATCGACTGCTTCTCCCGCTCCTGGTACCTGACCACCCAGCCGGTGGACATCCCACCGCCCGCGCCGCCCGGGCTGCTCGGTCGGTTCGGGCCGCGCCGCTGACCGGCCAGAGCGGCGCAGCCGGCGTCCCCCGGCGTCATGGCTCACCGGACCCGTGCTGACCGCGCCGAGAGCTCCACGGCCGGGGGCCAAACAGGGGGCCAAACAGGGGGCCAAACGAAGCAGCCGGACCAAGACCGCCTCGGACTGACATGGACAGTGGCAGACGACGGACACGCATGTCAGCACCCCCGAATCCAGGTCACACGGACCCCGATCGCGTTCGGGAGCAAGAGGTCGTGGGTTCAAATCCCGCCACCCCGACACAGGCCAGAGGCCCATTCACGTGATCGTGAATGGGCCTCTGAGCGTTTGTACAGGAACAGGGTTCACCCGGCGTGCTCGTGCCGGCCGAGCACGATGCGCCGGCTCGGCCCGCACGAGAAATCAGTTCCGGCCGCTGCCGCCCACGATGACCGGGGTGCCGTTGCCCGAGCCGCAGGGCACGGCGTAGACCGGGTTCTCCTTGGCCGCTTCCCTGTACGCGTCGATGCACTGGTTCGTCAGAACCCTGTCGGTCAGAGAGTCGTTGAGGATCTTGTTGGCGCGGGCGATGCCCTCGGCCTCGATCTTGCGGCGCTTGGCCTCCTCTTCCGCCGTGCGGGTTGCCTCAGTGGCCCGCTCGGTGGCCTCCTTCTGCTGGATCTTGCGGTCGATCTGCTTCTGGAGGGCGTCCGAAGGCCTGACGTTGCGCAGGTTCACGGCGGTGATGTCGATACCGCGGGGCGCGAGTCGCTCCTTGATCAACTTGTCGATCTCCGCATTGATCTTTTCTCGGGCCGAGGCGTACCCCTGCTCGCTGGTGTAGCGGGCGAAGACGTTCCGGACGATCTCGCGGCTGTCCGGGAAGACCAGTCGCTGCTGAATGGCGTCCTCGCTCCCTGCCAGCCGGTACAGCTCCCCCGCCTTGTTCGGTATGACCGCCCACTTCACGGTCACCTCCGCGTACATCACACCCCCCTGGGAGGACCGCACCTCGACGACGTCCTTGTCGGAGAGGTTGAGGTCGACCGGACGGGTCGAGAAGGGCGTGACATCGGTGAACGGCGCCTTCAGATGCATCCCGGACGTCATCGGCGCACCCACTCTGCCGAACGTCACCGGCACGCCGACCTCGTAGGCGCTGACGACGTACACAGTGCTGGCGATGCCACAGAGCACGCTGCCGAGCAGCGCGGCGCCGGCACCCAGCCGAAGCCGGAGCGAGTCTTGGGCACGGGCGACGAAGTACATCACCACGGCGGCGAGAACAAGAAGGCATGACAGTACGAGCACGGTGACTCCCCCCTGAGAGACCTTGAGCGGTACCCCCCGGCACCGCTCGCCCATGGAGAATATGGCATCCGAAGTGCGGAAAGATCAGCGGGCGTTCGCACGCGGCCGCCGCCCGCCCCCGCCAACACGGGAAAGGCCCGCCTGCCGGCGGATGCAGGGTGGGCGGCTTGCGACCGAGCCGGTCGACCCGGTGGCTCCAGGGTCTGCACGGACCCCAGTTCAGGGGGCCGAACGCTGCTGATGTCGATGATCCGTAGCCGAAGCTAGCAACCGCACGACACCTCCGCCCAGACCGTCTTGCCCACGGGGTCCCTCGGTGTCCAGCCCCAGCGCACGGCCAGGGCGTCCACCAGGAGCAGACCGCGCCCCGACTCCCCGTCGGGATGGGCCGAAGGGGCGGTCGCCGGTGGGCGTTTGGCCGAGGCGGCGTCCGCCACTTCGACGCGGATCACGTCGGTCTTCGTGTCGAGGGCGAGACTCAGGGCGAAGCCGTGGCCGGGGACCCGGCCGTGTCGCACGGCGTTCGCCGCGAGTTCGCCGACGACGAGCGCGATCGTGCGCGACGCGTCCGACGCCGGCGGGTACCCCCACTCCTCCATGCGCCGCACGGCAAGTCGCCGGGCCACCCTCGCGCCCCGGGGCGTGGAGGCGAACTGCGCGGTGAAGTGGCGGTAGTCGGGCGCCACGCCCTCTCCCGGTGGGGTCGTTCCTGTCAGCACGGCCTGTCTGCCTTCCCGCCAAGTGCACGAGTCATTACGTTCCGTGCTCAAGAGTCGTCCGGCGGCCCTACGCTCGAAAGGTGGCGCAGCCTTACCTTTCACCTCGTAAGGAACGGAAGTAACGCCTTGGCCAACGGAATTGACCCCAGTACGTCCATGGCTGCGCTGTTCGGTTCACGGGTACGCAGACTCCGTACGGCGGCCGGACCGACCCAGGCCGAACTCGGTGCCAGGACACATGTGGTGAGTTCCCGGATCACGCAGATCGAGCGCGCGTCGGGGGCGAAACCGACGCTGCGGCTGGCCCGTGCGCTCGACGCCGCACTCGGGGCGGACAACCTGTTGGTCGAGCTGTGGCCGTACGTGTATCGGGAGGCGTTTCCGGACTGGTCGCGGGCGTTCATGACGCACTCGGAGCGGGCGGTGTCCATCAGGGAGTACGCGGCCCACGTGGTGCCCGGCTTGCTGCAGACCGAGACGTACGCGCGAGCGGTGCTGAGCGTCGGCCGGACGCTGAACAATCAGGAACAGTTGGAAGAGCGGATCACCGCCCGCCTGGAACGGCAGGAACGCCTCAGCGCTCCCGGTCGGCCTGAGTTGTGGGTCATCCTCGACGAAGCGGTACTGAGGCGTCCCGTCGGTGGCCAGACCGTCATGCGCGAGCAGTTGGAGCGACTGCTTGAGGTCGCATCGGAATCCCATGTCACCGTGCAGGTATTGCCGTTCGACCAAGGCGAGCACGATGCGATGGGCGGCTCACTGACGGTACTGACCATGCCGGACGAGTCCGAAGTCGCCTACACCGAAGGCGCGCACTACGGCCAGCTCATCGAGGATTCGGCCGAGGTCAGGAGTTTCACGCTGACCTACGATCGGCTACGGGCAGCAGCTCTGCCCCCGCTCATGTCGCTCGACATGATCCGATCCGTGATGGAGGGCAACCACCGTGGAGCGAAGGTCCCGTCCCGATCTGAACGGCGCCGCGTGGCGCAAGAGCAGCTACAGCAATCAGGAGGGCGGCAACTGCGTGGAGGTGGCGGACGGGTTCCCCGGCGCCGTGCCCGTCCGTGACAGCAAGGTCCCGCACGGTCCCGCTCTGACCTTCGCGGCCGGCTCCTGGGCAGCCTTCATAGGCCAGTTGAAGGCCGGCCGTCACCGCGTCTGAGCCGACCGGGCCCTGGTCGGTGGCCGTCTTCCGGGTCCGCCGGATCCTTGTCCGCGAGGGTCCGGTGGGCCGCTGACCTCCTTGAAGAACCAGGGAAAGAACTACCCGCCCACCCACCCTCCCGGCCCACGTCACCCGTCCGGGTGACCAGCTTGCGAGGGCGGGATACGGACGGTTACGTTCGCCGCAACAACCGCACACAGACGACGGCCCCCGGCCGGGACGGCAATCCCGATCGAGGGCCTGACCGATCAGGAAGCGAACCCTTCCCGATGGCTGATCCGCAGTCTAACGCGCGCCTGCGCGCCGACGCCGGTACTCCGACCTCCGGTGTGATCCACGTCCGCACCCGGCTCACCGCCGACTTCACCGTCATCTCCAACGCCCTCGTGCAGCAACGCGGCAGCGCGGTCACGATCGGCGTGGCGGTCTACATCCTCTCCCTGCCCGACGGATCACCCGTGACCATCGCCGCCCTGTGCGAGCACTTCACCGAGGGCGAGATCCTGATCTCGCGGGCCTTGCGGGAGCTTGAGCGGCTCGGCTACCTGGAGCGCCGCCGCGAGCGCGGACCCGGTGGTCACGTCCGTACGCGGACGTACTTCTACGACGTTCCGTGCGGCGGTCCGGATGGTGGCCCGGACGGTCAGCCGCCCCAGCCGCCTCAGCCGCCGAAGCCCCGTCACCCCCGGACGCAGGCCCCCGTGGCGGAGACCGAAGCCGCGCCCGCTTCCACGGCCACGGAAACCACGGCGTCCCCCGCACCCGCACGGGCCAGGACGGTTCCCCAGCACCAGCCCCGGCTCGCCGACGCCGACCCGCAGGCAGTCGCCGTACTCACCGCACTGCGCCGGGCCGATCCGCGCCTGGTCCTGTCCGAGCAGGAAGCCGCCCGCCTGGCACCGGCCGTTGCCCAGTGGCTCGCGGCGGGCGTCGGGGCGCGCCAGATCATCGAACTGCTGACCACACGGCTGCCCGACCGCTTCCTCACTCGTCCCGCAGGCATCCTCGCCTTCCGCCTGCGGGAGACCCCTCTGCCCGCCCCGCCGCCGCTCACGCCGCCCGCGGAGCGTCTCCCGGCCGTCCTGCCCTTCCAGACCTGTGACGGCTGCGAGCGGGTGTTCCGCGCACCGGAGCCCGGACGCTGCCGGGACTGCCGACCCGCGAACCGCCTCCGCGCGGCCGGCTGAAACCGGGCGGTCACGAGCCACGGTGGCGGGCCTGCGGGAGTGGCAGCTGTTCATCAAGTGGCGCAGGAGGGAATTGCTGTCCATGGGGCACGGGTTCGGTCCGCGTATCCGTGTTCAGTCGGGTGATCTCCTGTGGTGGCGCGGGAGAATTCGGTGGTCGGGAAAGTGCCGCGGGTGTCGAATTCTCCCGTCCGGGGCTTCGGCCGGATTCAGGTGAACGGTTCGGAAGGGGTACGCATTCAGTAAGCGGTGATGATCTCCGTGTTGCCGCACGGCGGGCTGATCTGCAATATTCACGCTCTCGCCACAACCCGGTCGAACATTCGCACCCTCTCCACAAACCACCGGCTCAGGCCCGTACTGGACGGGATCATGAGACCTAATCGCGATCAAAGACGCCACTGTCGGCCGGCAAATATCCGGACATCAGGGGTAGGCGAACAGATCTTTCACGTGGCGCAGCTCACTGAGCAATGTCAAGCGGTTCGACCGGAAAACTCGATCGGGTTGCCCGGGGCACCGGGAAAGTGGTTCCATCACGGCTGAACGCGGTGACTGGCAGTCACAATACGGCTCTGTGCCGATATTCCCCCGACGTATTGAGATCGTCGAGCGGGCGTGGCAAGGACAAGAACCAGGAAACGGCGACCGCCCCCTTGTGAACGAGCGGTGCGCGCCGGTCAGGAGGGAGCAACGTGGGTTGCTCGCACGCCGTGGGATGCCCGCTTTTCCCCCTGCTCAGGGCGAGCTTGCAGGGTTGGCGCGACTACTACTGCGACAGTGCGGACCAGTGGCACGACTGTGCCCGCTACCAGTTGTCGCTCACCGGCGAGCGCGTGCCGATCAGCCTGCTGCCCAACGGAGCGATCGCGCGGCACCTCGAAGGCACGTCCGGTGCCAACCGGTCCAGCGCGACCAACCCCACGCAGGCACCCCGTCAGGCTCCGCAGCCGCAGCCCGACGCGTGGTCCCGTCCGGTACCCGCCGGACCGCCTGAGCCGGCGTCACCTGGTCCCGAACAACTGGAGAGCACGGCCTGGTTCGGTGCGGCGCCGCCCCCGGCACCGCACCCGGCACCGGTCCCGTCTCACCAACCGTCACCTCACACACCGACTCCCCACTCCGCGCACCGCCCCGCTCGGCACACGGCGCAGGCGTCCGGCGCGAAGCGCGGTTTGCTGGGTCGGATCGCCGACTGGATGAGAGGTCCGGCATGAACTACTGGCCCTGGTGGGCGGGCGCGGTCGGCCTCGCTCTGGTCACCGTCAACTACACCCTCACCACCGATCGTTCCTTCGGGGTGTCGTCGGCCTGGGACCGTGTGCTGCACTGGCGCAGCGAACGCCGTCTCGAGCAGATGGACGACGAGTTCGCCGACGATCAGGCACTCGCCGAAGCGCTCGCCGCGGCCACCGCCGAGCACTTCGGAACCCTGCCCGGAGCACCGGCCTCGTACGCGGACTCCCAGTCCCCGTACGCGAGCCCTCAGGCCGCGCACGCGGACCCGTACGCCCCGTATACGCCGCCGGTGCCGCAGACGCCGGCGCCGGACGTCGAACCCGCGGCGGCAGAGGGTTCCTCGGTCACGAGTCAGCGCCCCGCCCCGCTGTTCACCCAGGCCGCCCTGCTGGTGTCGATCTTCCTGGGCGGGCTGATCGCCTCGCTCGCGTCCGGGCGGTTCGAGCTCCGCTACGACATGGGTCCGGGCTTCCGGGACCTGGTCACCGGCGATCCGATCACCATGGTCGTCCTGCTGTTCCTGGGCGGCGTGCTGGTCGGCTTCGGCACCCGGCTGGCCGGCGGGTGCAGCTCCGGCCACGGACTGAACGGCTGCGGCCGGCTGCGGCCGGTCAGCATCGTCGCGACCGCCGTGTTCTTCGGCACCGCCGTCGGGGTGTCGTTCCTCCTGTGGAAGGTGATCTGATGCGTACCCGGGGCGCGATTCTGCTGGCCAACATCATCACCGGGCTGGCCCTCGGCTTCACCGTCTCCAACATCGGCTTCGGCGACTACGCCGAGCTGAACCGCATGTTCACCTTCCAGGACCTGCGGATGTTCCTGTCCTTCGCGGGCGCCGTCGTGATCATCATGCTCGCGTTCGCCCTGCTGCGGGTGCGCCGGACCCCCGGGCGCATCCACGCCGGTGTGGTCCCCGGCGCGGTGCTGTTCGGCACGGGGTGGGCGATCTCCGGCGGCTGCCCGGCGATCCCGATCACCCAGGTCGCCTCCGGCTACCTGCCCGCCCTGGTGACGATCGCCGGCGTCGCCGTCGGCATCTGGCTGTGCCGCTGGGCCAACGCCCGGTTCTTCCACCTGGACCGCGGCTCCTGCGGGCTGTAACCAGGTCGACCGGCCTGTGCTCATGTCCTGACGCACCGCGCACCGCGAGGTCCCGCCGACACGAACGGCGGGACCTCGCGCGGTCTCCGGCAGAGATGTTTGCTCCGTTTTGACCTAAATCGCCATCCGATTCCCGCTCCCGGACGTAACCACTGGGAGACAAGTTCCAGCAGGAGGAATTATGGCGATCTTCAACGCACTCTTCCCCACGCTGAACCGGGACTACGGTGAACGCGGCGGTGGCGGCGGACGCGGCGGACGCGGTGGACGCGGCGGTCGCGGCGGACGCGGCGGACGCGGTGGCGGCTACGGACGCGGTGGCGGCTACGGACGTGGCGGAGGCTACGGACGCGGTGGCGGCTACGGACGTGGCGGAGGCTACGGACGCGGTGGGCGCTACTAACAGCGACACGGAGCGGAGCGGACCGGTGCCCGAAGGAGCCGGTCCGCTCCGTCGGCATGTCCTGAGGCGTCTACTGTCCGTGGGCACGGACGCCGACGACGTGGTGGCTGCCGCCCCGCCGCTGCCGCCACGCGAGATCTTCCGGCGTTTCTGGCCCTACACCAGCGGGCGCCGACGCTGGCTCCTGCCGCTCGTCCTGCTCAGTCTGACGGGGCCCGTCATCGACGCGGCCGAACTGTGGCTCTTCAAGGTCATGGTGGACGAGGTACTCGTCCCGCGGGACCTCCACCCCTTCGTCTGGATCGCGCCGACGTACGTCGGACTCATCGTCATCGGCGGCATCCTGGGCTTCGCCGACGAAGTGACCTCCGCGTACGTCAGTGAACGCTTCCTGCTCGCCCTGCGCTCCGACGTCTTCCGACACCTCCAGGGGCTGTCGCTCAGGTTCTTCGAACGGCGGCGGCTGGGGGACGTGCTGTCGCGGATCACGGGGGACGTGGACGCCGTCGAAACGTTCCTGCTCTCGGGTGTGGTGGACGTGCTCTACGACGTGGTCCGGCTGGGCATCTTCCTCGGCCTGCTCTTCTACCTGAGCTGGGACCTCACGCTCATCGCGATCTTCATCGTGCCGCTGTTCCTGGGCGCCGCCGTCCACTTCTCCCGGCTGATCAAGCAGGCGTCGCGCGAGCGCAGGCGCCGCAGCGGCTCGCTCAGCGCGGTCGCCGAGGAGTCGCTGGGCAACATGACCCTGGTGCAGGCGTACAACCGGCAGGACTGGGAGCAGCGCCGCTTCGAGCGGGAGAACCTGGGCCGTTTCCACGCCGCGATGGCCTCGACGCGGATCGGGGCGGTCTACGAGCCGCTCGTGGAGCTCATCGAGGTGTGCGGCGGCGTCGCCGTCATGGCGCTCGGCACCTGGCAGCTCGCGCAGGGGCACCTCACACTGGGCGGGCTGCTGGTCTTCCTGGCGCTGATCGGCAAGCTCTACAGCCCGGTCCGTGACCTGTCCCATCTCGGCGCCACCTTCTACTCCGCCTCCGCCTCCGCCGAACGCATAGCGGAGCTGTTCGACCAGCGGTCCGAGGTCCAGGAGGCCACGGATGCCCGGCGGATCGGCCGGGCGCGCGGCGAGGTCGAGTTCGACGGCGTGTCCTTCCGCTATCCGGACACGTCCCGCTGGGCGCTGTCCGACGTGTCGTTCCACGTCCACCCCGGCGAGACCCTGGCCCTGGTCGGAGTGAGCGGGGCCGGGAAGTCCACGGTGGCCAAGCTGCAACTGCGGTTCTACGACCCCGACCAGGGCGCTGTCCGCCTCGACGGCACCGATCTGCGGGAACTGGCCCTGTCCGACGTGCGCGACAACGTCGCGGTGGTGCTCCAGGAGACGCTCGTCCTGCACGGCACGGTGCGGGAGAACATCGCCTACGGCCGGCCCGACGCGACCGACGCCGAGATCGTGGAGGCGGCCCGCGCCGCGGACGCCGACGAGTTCATCCGGCTGCTCCCGGAGGGTTACGACACCGTGGTCGGCCAGCGCGGCCAGGCACTGTCCGGCGGACAGCGCCAGCGGCTGGCCATCGCTCGCGCGATGATCAGGGACGCGCCGGTACTTCTCCTGGACGAGCCCACTACCGGCCTGGACATGCAGTCGAGCCGCCGGATCATGGACCCGCTGCGCCGGCTCATGGCCGGCCGGACGACCGTCGTCATCTCCCACAACCTGCTCACGGTCCGTGACGCCACCCGGATCGTGGTGCTCGATCACGGCCGGGTCACCGAGTCCGGGACCCACGACGAGCTGTTCGTGCGGGGCGGCATGTACGCCCGGCTGCACCGTCTGCACAGCATGGCCTCGTCCACCGGGCCCCCGTCGCAGGGCACGGTGCTGTCATGACCGCCGTCACGCAGACGGCCGTGGAGCCGCTGCCCGCGGGCATCCGTCCGGTCCCCGGCTACCGGATCCTCGGGCACCCGGCCCGCACGGGCCGGCTCGACCTGTAGGGCTCCTGGAGCGAGGAACGGGCCTGCCGGTGCCTCATCAAGGTGCCGCGCCACGGCCTCCGGTGTCCGCGGAGGGCGGATGCCGCCCGCCGGTCGCGGCGCGCCCGCGCCTGCCGCGCGCGCTCGCCGAGGTCGTCGACGGCTGGCTGAGCCGGGATCCGGCGGACCGGCCCACACTCCCCGAACCGGTCACGGCTCCGGGCACAGTGCTTCCAGCCCCGGCCCGCCGGGTTGGCCGGCAGTGGCCCGGCCTGACCGGCATTGGCCGGCAGTGGCCAGTGGCCCGGCCTGACCGGCACCCCTCAGGAGTTCTCCTCGCCCGTGGCGAAGTGGGCCCTGGCCAGGACGGTGCCGTCGGGGGCGATCACCCGCGCGCCGGCCAGCTTGGCGGGGTCGACGGGGGCCTGGCCGCCCCAGGCGCCGCGGCCGTGGTGCAGGGTGAACTCACCGACGGGGACGGTGGTGCCGTCCTTGCGCACCAGCCGGCAGGTGACCTTGCCCTGGTGGGGAGCGCCGGTCTTGGTGAGGTCGATGTTCATGTAGATCCAGCCCGGGGAGCCGGGGTGGGCGTAGACCTCGCCGGCCGGCTTTCCGGCCGCGTCGGCGGAGGTGAACCCGCCCCACAACATGCCCGACCCGACGGCGGCGGTCGAGGCGGGCCCGGCCACGGTGGACTCGATCGCCGTGCCGACCGCCCAGCCGCCGAAGCCGACGGCGAGGAGGACCGCGCCCGCGGCGGCGGCGACCCGTGGTCGTATCCGGCCGAGCACGCCCGGACGCGGGATGCCCGGCGCCCGGGCGTGCGCACGCCCGTCGTGCGCCGCCCGCTGCGTCAGTGCCTGCGCCACCCGGCTCTCGAACCCGACCGGCGGCTCGCTGCCCGGCAGGAGCCCGATCAGCCGGTCGCCCAGCAGAGTCAGCTGTCCGATGTACTCGCGGCAGTCCGCGCACCTCTCCAGGTGCGCGACGGCACCCGCCCGCTCGCGGCCGGGCAGGACACCCAGCGCGAGCTCGGCGCCGATCTCGCGAAGCTTCTCGCAGCTGATCTCACTGGCCATGGTCGCCTCACTGGAAGGAGGCGAGGGTGGTGCGCAGCTTCCCCATCGCCGTCCTGACCCGTGTCTTGGCGGTGCCCAGCGGAATGTGCTCCCAGTCGGCGATCTGCTGGGCGGTCATGCCGTAGATGCCGGCCATCACCAGGGCACGGCCCTGTTCGCGCGGCAGCTCGGCCACGGCGGCGCGCAGCCGGGACGACGCCTCGTCGGCCAGCGCGTGCCGCTCGGGGGTGTCGCTGACGACGTCCAGGATCGCGTCGAGGTCCTCCGGCGCCACCGGTTCCTGACGCCGTGACCGTACGGCGTCGATTGCGAGGTTGTGGGCGATGGTGGTCAGCCAGGTGGTGACCGACCCGCGGCGCGAGTCGTAGATCTGCGCGTGCCGCCACGCCCGCTCGAATGTCTGCTGAGAGATGTCCTCCGCCAGTTGGGGGTCACCGGTGACCGCGACGGCGACACCGAAGACCCGGTGCTGAAACCTGCGTACGAAACTGACCGCGAGTTCCGGATCACCGGTCGCCAGCCCGGACAGCAGAGCCTCATCCGGGAGCCGGCCCACCGGGAACCAGATTCTCGACACATCCGTATATACGGACCATCCCCGCGCAGGGATTGCCCGACCGAAACGGAATCCCATGCTCCGATTCTCCCGCGGGACCGCTCTCCGCGCGCTCTGTCGCGGAACGATCTCCGGCAGGAGGCCCGCGGTGACCGTGCGCGAGCCGGGGTGGATGGTGGAACCACGCGTCCCGGTACGGCAGTCTCTTCCCTCGTGGGGAGCGTTCCGTATCAGGGTGGTGTGCCGGACGGCACGGGTGCGCACATGGTGGTGTGCGGGGACGACGGGCTCGCGCACCGGTTGGTCGCCGAGTTGCGGGGGGTGTACGGCGAGCACGTGACGCTGATCGTGCCGCCCTCCGAGCGCACGGTGCGGCCACCGGTGGTGGGCCGCAGCCGTACGGCGTCGGCGCTGCTGGACCGGGTGGTGAGCGCGGCCGTGAACCGGGCGGGAGTCGGGACCGGCGGCGCGGGCAACGGCACAGGTGGTGGCTCGGGCGGTGGCGCAGGCGGTGGCGCAGGCGGCCAACCGGCCGGTGCGAACCGGCTGCTGGAGGCCGCCGAACTCACCGAGGCCGTGCTCGCGGACGCCGGCGTGGAGCGGGCGGCGGCGCTGGCCCTGGTGTACGACGACGACGAGACCAACATCCGCGCCGCCCTGACCGCCCGCCGCCTCAACCCGCGGCTGCGGCTCGTGGTCCGCCTGTACAACCGGCGGCTGGGCCAGCACATCGAGGAGCTTCTCGACCAGACCGCCGCGCTGGCGGTCGGCGGCGACCACGCGGCGGGCACCGACGCGTCCACGACCGTGCTGTCCGACGCCGACACCGCCGCGCCCGCGCTGGCCGCCAGCGCCGTCGTCGGCACCAGCAAGGTCGTCCAGACCGACGGGCTGCTGCTGCGCGCGGTGGAACGGCCGCCGCCCGCGCCGGGACAGGTCGCCGACCCCGGGCTGTGCACACTGGCGCTGCTGTCCGCGACGACCAGCGACCCGGCCGGCGCGGACGGTTCCGAGGACAGCGGCGACCAGCGGCCGCAGCTGCTCCCGGACGAGGCGGCGGTACGGGCGGCCACCGGGCGGGCGACCGTGGTGCTGGAGCAGGTCTCGTACGCCGCCGGTGAGCCGCTGTCCGCCAGGCGCGTGGTGGCGGCGGCCGTGCCGCCGCTGACGTCGCTGTTCTCGCGGCGGCTGCGGTGGACGGTGGCGGGTCTGCTGGCGTGCGTGTTCGCGCTCGCGGTGGCGTTGTGGATGGTGGCCGGCATCCACCCGCTGGGCGCGGTGTACCTGACGCTGCTCGACCTGTTCGCCATCGACGACCCCGCGCTCGGCGAACCGGTCGGACGGCAGCTCCTGCAACTGCTGACCGGGCTGGTGGGTGTGCTGCTGCTGCCCGTGGTGCTGGCCGCGGTGCTCGAGGCGCTGGGCACGTTCCGGTCGGCGTCCGCGCTGCGCAGGCCACCGCGGGGGCTCGGCGGACACGTCGTCCTGCTGGGACTCGGCAAGATCGGCACCCGGGTGCTGACACGGCTGCGGGAGCTGCGCATTCCCGTGGTGTGCGTGGAGTCGGACCCGGAGGCGCGCGGAGTGGCCACGGCGCGGCGGCTGCGGGTGCCGGTGGTGCTCGGGGACGTCACGCAGGAGGGCGTGCTGGAGGCCGCGAAGATCCACCGCGCGCACGCGCTGCTCGCCGTGACCAGCGCGGACACGACGAACCTGGAGGCCGTGCTGTACGCGCGGTCCGTGCGCCCCGACCTGCGGGTGGTGCTGCGGCTGTACGACGACGACTTCGCCACCGCGGTGTACCGCACCCTGCGGGCCGCGCACCCGAACGCCCTGACGCGCAGCCGGAGCGTGACGCACCTGGCGGCGCCCGCGTTCGCCGGCGCGATGTTCGGCCGGCAGATCCTGGGGGCGATCCCGGTGGAGCGGCGGGTGCTGCTGTTCGCGTCCGTGGACGTGGGCGGGCATCCGCAACTGGAGGGCAGAACGCTCGCGGAGGCCTTCCGGCCGGGGTACTGGCGGGTGCTGGCGCTGGACGTGGGGATGACCACGGACGAACGGCGGGATCCGGCCGCACCGGAGGCGGCGGCCGAGCGCCCGGACCGGGCCTCGGGTCTGGTGTGGAACCTGCCCGGCACCTATGTCCTGCGGAAGGAGGACCGGGTGGTGCTCGCGGCGACCCGGCGCGGTCTGGCGGAGCTGCTGGGCCGCAGGTCGCGGGAGCGGACGGGGACGCCGGAACCGTAGGAACGGGGGCGCCGGGACCGTAGGAGGTGCGCGGGGCGGGCGCAGGCGGCTCAGGATGCGCGGTCCTGGGCCACCCGCGCCCCGCGGCTTCCCTACTTCGGCAGATGCCGCTCCGCGAAGTCCAGTTCCAGGCGGATCTGCTTGATGCGTTCGTCGACGACCAGGGATCCGTGGCCGGCGTCGTAGCGGTACACCTCGTGGACGGCTTCGCGTGCCTGGAGGCGCTTGACGTAGTTCTCGATCTGGCGGATCGGGCAGCGCGGGTCGTTGACCCCGGCGGAGATGTAGACGGGGGCCTCGACCTGGTCGACGTAGGTCAGCGGCGAGGATGCCTCGAAGCGCTCGGGCACCTCCTCCGGGGTGCCGCCGAGCAGGGTGCGGTCCATGGCCTTCAGCGCTTCCATCTCGTCGTGGTACGCCGTGACGTAGTCGGCGACCGGGACCACCGCGATGCCCAGCGCCCACAGGCCGGGCTGGGTGCCGAGACCGAGCAGGGTGAGGTAGCCGCCCCAGGAGCCGCCGGTGAGGATCAGGCGGGCCGGGTCGGCCAGCCCCGAGCCGACGGCCCACTCGCGGACCGCCGCGATGTCCTCCAGCTCGATCAGGCCCACCCGGTGCTTCAGCGCGTCCGTCCACGCCCGGCCGTAGCCCGTCGAGCCGCGGTAGTTGACCCGGACCACCGCGTAGCCGTGGTCGACCCAGGCGGCCGGGCCCGCGGCGAAGGAGTCGCTGTCGTGCCAGGTGGGACCGCCGTGGATGTCGAAGACCGTGGGGAGCGGCCCGGTCGCGCCCGCGGGCCTCTGCACCAGGGCGTGGATACGGCCGCCGGGGCCCTCCACCCACACGTCCTCCACCGGCACCGAACCCGGGGACTTCATTCCGGGCGGGTCGAGGACCACCCCGCCGTGCGTCGAGCGGACCGCGGAGGGCTCGGCCGCCGAGGACCACAGGTACTCCACGCTGCCGTCCGGGCGGGCGGTCGCGCCGGAGACCGTGCCGGGCGGGGTCGGGATCGTCGTCAGCTCGCGGGTGGCCAGGTCGTAGCGGAACAGCTCGCTGCGGGCCTCGAAGCCGTGCACCACGAGCAGTCCGCCGCCGTCCGGGCACCACTCGGCGCTCACGTCGCCGGGCAGGTCGAGCGCCAGGTCGTGCTCCTCGCCCGTCGCCACGTCCCACACCAGCGGCTCCCACCGGCCGCGTCTTTGGTGGCCGACGAGCAGCCGCGTGTCCCCGTCGACCGGGGCGAAGCCCAGCACCTCCAGGCCCAGCTCGACCGTCCCGCCCTTGGTGTCGTCCAGCTCGGCGACCGTCGTGCCGTCCGGGCGCAGCACACGCAGCGCCGAGTGCATCGCGTCGCCGTGCTCGGTGTGCTCCAGGGCGATCAGCGAGCCGTCGTGGGAGAGGTCGCCCACGCCCGCCGACTCGCGGTGCCGGTAGATCTCCGTCACCCGGCCGTCGCGGGCCAGGTGCAGGGTCGTGCCGTCCTCGTCCGTCGAGCGTCCCACGACCGCCGTGCGGCCGTCGCGGCCGAGGGCGAGGCCCGCCGGATACGACGCCCCGAGGCCGGGTACGGCCGCCTCGTCGGCCCCGCCCGCGAAGGGCTGCCGCCGCCAGACGCCGAACTCGTCGCCGTCCTTGTCGTCGAACCACCAGATCCAGCGCCCGTCCGGCGAGAGCAGACCGTCCGTCGTGCCGTTCGGCCGGTCGGTGACCTGCCGCTGCCCGCCCGTCGCCCGGTCCCAGGCGTACAGCTCGTACGTCCCGGTCGCGTTCGACACGAACAGGGAGCGCTCCGGCGCGTCCTCCGCCCAGTCGGGCAGGGACACCCGGGGCGCGCGGAAGCGCTTCTCCCAGTCCGGCATCTCCTCGATGAGTGCCCGCCGGTCGAGTTGCTGCGGCGAGTCGGACCCGTTGCTCTCAGTCATGACCCCATAGTGCCCGGTCCCGCCGTCACATCGGCGACCGGTCTCCCCAGCCTGTGGACAACTCCGCCCGGATCCTTCGCATCCTCTCGCGGTTTCCACACCTTTCCCGCCCGCCGGGCGCCCCGGGTCCCGACCACCCGGCGCCCCTCCGGGCCGACCCCGCGACCGGGGCGGAGCCTGCGGCACCGTACCGTTGAGGCGTGTACCGGTTTCTGCTGACACCTCGCTGGTGGGGCATCAACGTCTTCGTGCTGCTCGCCATCCCCTTCTGTGTGTTCATGGGGTCCTGGCAGCTGAGCCGGTTCGAGGCACGGGTGCAGGACCACCGGACCGCGACCGAGCAGGCCGCCTCCTACCGCGAGGAGGCGCCGCGCCCGCTGGACCGGCTGCTGCCCGTGGACAAGCGCACGTCCGGCATGCCGACCACCGCGACCGGCCGGTACGCCGATCAGCTGCTGGTCCCGGACCGCGAGCTGGACGGCAAGCCGGGGTACTACGTGCTGACGCTGCTGCGCACCGACTCCGGCAAGGCGCTGCCGGTCGTACGCGGCTGGCTGCCAGGGACCCCTGACCCGGCCCGGGTCCCGGCGCCGCCCGCGGGCGAGGTCACGGTCACCGGAGCGCTCCAGGCGTCGGAGACGCCGGGTGACAACGGGGTCGGCGCCCGGGGCGGACTCCCGTCCGGGCAGACCGCGGCGATCAGCGCGGCCTCGCTGGTGAACCTCGTGCCGTACGGCGTCTACGACGCCTGGGTCACCCTCGACCACGCCGACCCCGGGATGAAGGCGGTGCCGGCGAAGGCCCCCGGCAACACCGGGCTGGACCTGAAGGCGTTCCAGAACCTCGGCTACACCGGCGAGTGGTTCGTCTTCGCCGGCTTCGTGGTCTTCATGTGGTTCCGGCTGGTGCGCCGCGAGGTGGAGGCCCTACGGGACGCGGAACTGGGGCTGGCGCCCGAGGAGGCCGACGAGGTCCCGGTGCCGGCGCCCGCGTCGAGCGGCGCGTCCGGCGCCTGACCGGCCCCTACGACGCCGGGAGCACCCCGGTCCGGTAGACCGTCCCCGCACACGCGTTCGTCACCGTCACCGACGCCGAGGGCGAGCCGGCCTCCGGGGTGTGGGAGACCACGACGCTGCCGTCGGCCGTGCCGTCCGCCAGGAGCATCTGGGTGGTGACGCCGGAGTCGCCGCCGGTGCTCGTGGCACCCGTGGTGCTCGCCCCCTGGGTCGGGGACGGGTCGGACGAGGGCCCGCCGGTCTCGTTGCCGCCGGTGCTGCCGCCGCCGCTGGTCGGACAGGTCTGGGAGGGCACCCAGGCGAACTTCACCTCGTACGCCGAGCCGGACGGCAGGAGCAGGCCGGGCACCTCGGTGGAGGGGTCGGGCAGTTCCGCCGCCGCGTCGCCGGAGGTGTGTACGACCACGGTGATCCTGGTGGCGTCGGCCGCGCCCTGCGCGAGGGTGCTCACCGATCCGGAGCCGCCGACCCGGCAACTGCCGGCGGAGACGTTGGTGACATGGAAGGTGCCGTAGACGACCCCGGCCGAGTCGGGGGCGTCGACGGTGGCGGTGGCGGGGCCGAGCTGGGCGGCCGTGCACACCGGGGCGTCGCTGCCGGAGGAGGCCGAGGGGCTGTCCGGACCGCCGGTGGGTCCACTGTCGGCAGCCGCGTCCGGACCGCCCTTGTGGTCGTCCTTTCGGCCCTCCGCGCCCCCGCCGGCGGCCTTGCCCGAGGAGCCGCCGATGGCGCTCTCGCCGCCGTCCGGTCCCTTGCCCTGGCTCGTACCGTCCTGGGCCTCGGAGGCCTTCCCGGCGATGGCCGGGTTGGCGTCGGAGTCGGCGGTGCGGGAGACGTGCACGAGGGCGGGGATGGCGGTGCCGACGAACAGGGCGGCGGCCGCCATGCCGACGACGGCCTGCCGCTTGCGCGCCCGCCGCGCCGGGACCGCGTGCCTCAGGTGGTCCAGCGTGCCGTCCCGCAGTTCGACGTCCTGGACCGCCTGGTGCAGCATCCTGCGCAGTTCCAGCTCGTCCGAGTCGAGCCCGTCCGGGCCGAGTTCGTCGGGGCTGTGGTTCACGGTTCCGTTCCCAGCGTGCGATTGCGTGTGCTCTTGATGGTCCGCCTCGCGCGAGGCGCCGGGTTCGTCCGGCTCACGCTCGTCGCGGTCCTCGTCGTGCTCCCTCATGCCGACGCCCCCATCGCGACCCGCAGCGCCGCGATGCCGCGCGAGCCGTACGCCTTGACCGAGCCCAGCGAGATCCCGAGGGTCTCGGCGACCTGCGCCTCGGTCATGTCCGCGAAGTAGCGCAGCACCAGGACCTCGCGCTGGCGGCGCTGGAGGCCTTTCATCGCCTTGATCAGGGAGTCGCGCTCCAGCTGGTCGTAGGCGCCCTCCTCGGCGCTGGCCATGTCCGGCATCGGCTTGGACAGCAGCTTCAGGCCGAGGATGCGGCGGCGCAGGGCCGAGCGGGAGAGATTGACGACCGTCTGCCGCAGGTAGGCGAGGGTCTTCTCCGGGTCCCGGACGCGTTTGCGCGCGGAGTGGACGCGGATGAACGCCTCCTGGACCACGTCCTCGCAGGAGGCCGTGTCGTCGAGGAGGAGCGCGGCCAGGCCCAGCAGCGAGCGGTAGTGCGCGCGGTAGGTCTCGGTGAGATGGTCGACGGTGGTGCCGGCCGCCACGGTCTCCTCGGCGGCCTCACGCTGACTGGGTATGCGGGCGGGCCGCGCGGCGGGCATGGGCGCGATCACCGGCATGCCGCCGGGAACGCGCGGACGGAGCGCCGCGCGGGGCGGCCGCAGTGCGGTGCCGCGGGTCGCCGCTGGGGATACCCCCCGCTCGAAGAGCCTGGGGGTGAACTCAAGAACCTCTGCCACGCCAGTTGGACACGTCTCCCCCCGCCGGGGTTGTACGTGCCGGGCAAGTCATTTGCGCCGTGTGCCGCGTCCGGCGACGTTCTCGCGGCAGGCGGCACAACCGAATGCGCCTGGTATGGCCTCATGCGTCCCGCTCATCCCCTATGCCTGAATCACCGGGACGTCCCCACGTCCCGCAGCGTCCCCACGCCCCCGAAGGGCGACCGCAAAGACGCTCCCCGCCCTT
Source organism: Streptomyces sp. NPDC091412 (assembly GCF_044756885.1). NCBI lineage: Bacteria > Bacillati > Actinomycetota > Actinomycetes > Kitasatosporales > Streptomycetaceae > Streptomyces > Streptomyces sp. NPDC091412. Next base: position 178,537 of record NZ_JBIVTV010000015.1, read on the forward strand.
CGCGCGGTTGCAAAGGACGGGGAGGCAAATCATCAGCCGCCGAACGGCATGGATCAAGTGGTCCAGCCCACCGGCCGGACCATGATTCTTACATGGATCCTACAAACAAACAGGCCCCTGGCCACGGCATTTCCGGCGGGGGCCCACTCGTACGACAGGAGTCACTGCGCCTCGGCCGCGACCAGTTCCGCGATTTGCGCGATGTTCAGCGCCGCGCCCTTGCGCAGGTTGTCACCGCACACGAAGAAATCCAGCGCCGTGGGATCGTCCAGCGCCCGGCGCACCCGCCCGACCCACGTCGGATCGGTGCCCACCACGTCGGCGGGCGTGGGGAACTCGCCCGCCGCCGGGTCGTCGTACAGCACCACGCCGGGCGCGGTGGCCAGGATCTCCCGCGCCTTGCCGACCGTGACCTCACCCTCGAAGCGGGCGTGCACGGTCAGGGAGTGCGTGGTGACCACCGGGACCTGCACGCAGGTCACGGCGACCGGCAGCCGCGGCAGCCCGAGCACCTTGCGGGACTCGTCCCGCAGCTTCATCTCCTCCGACGACCAGCCCTCGTCGCACAGCGACCCGGCCCACGGCACGACGTTCAGCGCCACCGGCTCCGGGAACGGACCGGTGTCGTCCCCGACGGCCCGCCGCACGTCACCGGGGCTGGTCCCCAGCTCGGTGCCCGCCACCAGGGACAGCTGCCGGCGCAGGGTCTCCACGCCCTCGTGTCCGGCCCCGCTCACCGCCTGGTACGAGGAGAGGACCAGCTCGCGCAGGCCGAACTCGGCGTGCAACGCGCCCAGCGCCACGATCATGGACAGGGTGGTGCAGTGGGGGCTGGAGACGATCCCGCGCGGGCGCCGCCGCGCCGCGTGCGGGTTGACCTCGGGCACGACGAGCGGCACGTCCGGGTCGGTGCGGAAGGCGCCCGAGTTGTCGACCACCACCGCGCCCCGGGCGGCGGCGAGCGGCGCCCAGTGCGCGGCGGCCTCGTCGGGGACGTCGAACAGGGCGATGTCCACCCCGTCGAAGGCGTCCTCGGCGAGCGCGGCCACCTCGACCTCCTCGCCGCGCACGGTCAGCCTGCGGCCGACCGCGCGCTCGGGCTCCCCGCCGCTCGGACGCGGGTGGGAGTCCGGGGGAATGGCGAGCAGGCGGATGTCGCCCCAGATGTCCGCGCGCTCGGACAGGATCCGGAGCAGTACCGTGCCGACGGCTCCGGTCGCTCCCACGACCGCGAGCGTCGGTCGGTCGCTCATCGCCCGGTGCCTCCGTAGACGACGGCCTCGTCGCTGTCGGAGTCGAGCCCGAAGGCGCTGTGCACGGCACGCACGGCCCCCGGCACGTCGTCCTGGCGGGTGACGACCGAGATACGGATCTCGGAGGTCGAGATCAGCTCGATGTTCACGCCCGCGTCGGACAGCGCGGTGAAGAAGTCGGCGGTGACGCCCGGGTTGGTCTTCATACCCGCGCCGACCAGGGAGATCTTGCCGATCTGGTCGTCGTAGCGCAGGGAGTCGAAGCCGATGCCGGCCCGGTTCTTCTCCAGCGCGTCGATGGCCTTGCGGCCCTCGGCCTTCGGCAGCGTGAAGGAGATGTCCGTCAGGCCGGTGGCGGCGGCGGACACGTTCTGCACGACCATGTCGATGTTGATCTCGGCATCGGCGATCGTACGGAAGATGGAGGCGGCCTCGCCGGGCTTGTCGGGCACGCCGACGACCGTGATCTTGGCCTCGGAGGTGTCGTGTGCGACACCGGAGATGATGGCCTGCTCCACCTTCTTGTCCCCTTGCTGAATCGGCTCGCTGCTGACCCACGTGCCCTGCAATCCGCTGAAGGAGGAGCGGACGTGGATCGGGATGTTGTACCGGCGCGCGTACTCCACACAGCGGTGGAGCAGCACCTTGGAGCCGGACGCGGCCAGCTCCAGCATGTCCTCGAAGGAGATCCAGTCGATCTTCCGGGCCTTCGCCACCACGCGCGGGTCGGCGGTGAACACGCCGTCGACGTCGGTGTAGATCTCGCACACCTCGGCGTCGAGGGCGGCCGCGAGCGCCACGGCGGTGGTGTCGGACCCGCCACGCCCCAGCGTGGTGATGTCCTTCCCTGCCTGGCTGACGCCCTGGAAACCGGCGACGATGGCGATGTTGCCCTCGTCCAGCGCGGTCCGGATCCGGCCCGGCGTGACATCGATGATCCGGGCTTTGTTGTGCACCGAGTCGGTGATGACACCTGCCTGGCTGCCGGTGAACGACTGGGCCTTGTGACCCAGGTTTTTGATCGCCATGGCCAGCAGGGCCATGGAGATCCGCTCTCCGGCGGTCAGCAGCATGTCGAGCTCGCGCCCGGCAGGCATCGGGGAAACCTGCTCGGCGAGATCGATCAGCTCGTCCGTCGTGTCGCCCATCGCGGAAACCACGACAACCACGTCGTTGCCGTTCTTCTTGGCTTCCACGATCCGCTTGGCGACGCGCTTGATGCCCTCGGCATCGGCTACGGAGGAGCCTCCGTACTTCTGCACGACAAGGCCCACGTGCGCTCCTCGCTCAGTCCGTGTCCATCGCACTCGCGCATACGCGGTGCGGTCGGCTCAGTCTATCGAGCGTCCGAATTTCCCTTTCGCGATACCGCATGGTGAGATGCCCGGCGCCCGCTGGTCAGAACGGCTCATGCCCAGGCACCGGAGCACCACTCGGAAAGTGCGCCGGGTCACACCGGACGGTCAGCGTGCCCGGCGCAGTCCCAGCGGGTCCGCGATCTCCTCCGCCATGACCTTGCCGGCCTCGAACTCCAGGGTCTCGTCGCCCATGCCCTGGTCGGTGTCCAGGCCGTCCAGCTCCTCCAGGGGCTGGTTGAGGCGGACGTGGGCGACCAGGGACTGGAGGGCGCGCAGGGTGGCGGAGGCCGTGGAGCCCCAGTTGGAGAAGTAGGAGAACTGCCACCACCACAGGGCCTCGGTGGTGCGGCCGGCGCGGTAGTGGACCATGCCGTGCCGCAGGTCGGCCATGACGTCCGCCAGGTCGTCGGAGATACGGGCGGGCACGGGTGCCCGGCGCGGCTCGTAGGGGTCGAAGACCTCGGAGTAGACGTCGATCGGCTCCAGCAGCCGCGCGAGGTTCTCGCGGAGCTGGTCCACGTCCTGCTCCGGGCCGGGGTCGGGTTCGTAGCGCTCGTCGGGGACGATGTCCTCGTGCGCGCCCAGCCGGCCGCCGGCCAGCATCAGCTGGGAGACCTCCAGCAGCAGGAAGGGCACCGCCGAGTCCGGCTCGTCGCCCTTGGCGACCTCGGTGACCGCGACCAGGAAGCTCTCCACCTGGTCGGCGATCTGGACGGCGAAGTCGTCCGGGTTCTGGCTGGTGGCGTGCAGCGTGGCGTCAGACATCTAGGAGTCGTCTCCCCTCGAAGGCGCGGCCGAGGGTGACCTCGTCCGCGTATTCCAGGTCACCGCCCACCGGGAGGCCGCTGGCCAGGCGGGTGACCTTCAGGCCCATGGGCTTGATCATGCGGGCGAGGTACGTCGCCGTCGCCTCGCCTTCGAGATTCGGGTCCGTGGCCAGGATCAGCTCGGTGACCGTGCCGTCCGCCAGACGGGCCAGGAGTTCCCGGATGCGCAGGTCGTCCGGGCCGACGCCCTCGATGGGGCTGATCGCCCCGCCGAGGACGTGGTAACGGCCGCGGAACTCTCGGGTGCGCTCGACGGCGACGACGTCCTTCGGCTCCTCGACCACACAGATGACCGAGGGGTCGCGGCGGCTGTCGCGGCAGATCCCGCACAGCTCCTCCTGCGCGACGTTGCCGCAGGTCGCGCAGAAGCGGACCTTCGCCTTCACCTCGAGCAGGGCCTGGGCGAGCCGTCGTACGTCCGCCGGTTCCGCCTGGAGGATGTGGAAGGCGATCCGCTGCGCGCTCTTGGGACCGACGCCGGGCAGCCGCCCGAGCTCGTCGATGAGGTCCTGAACCACGCCTTCGTACAACGGACTGCCGTCCTTCCTGGATCGCTTCGGTACGTACGGTAGTTGCCCGCGCCCGCCTCAGAAAGGCAGCCCCGGGATTCCGGTGCCGCCGCCCAGTCCCTGGGCCAGCGGGCCGAGCTTCTGCTGCTGGAGTGCCTGGGCGTTCTCGTTGGCCGCCTGGACGGCGGCGACGATCAGGTCGGCGAGGGTCTCGGTGTCCTCCGGGTCCACCGCCTTGGGGTCGATCTTCAGCGCGCGCAGCTCGCCGGCGCCGGTGACGGTGGCCTTCACCAGACCGCCGCCCGCCTGCCCGTCGACCTCGGTCCGCGCCAGCTCCTCCTGGGCCCGCTGAAGGTCCTGCTGCATCTTCTGGGCCTGCTGGAGCAGTTGCTGCATGTTGGGCTGGCCACCACCGGGAATCACGATCAGCTCCTGCGTTCGTACGGCTTTCCGGGCGGGGACCGATTCGCCGGTTCCCCGCTGGCACGAGCCTACGTGGTCCGGGCAGGCAGCGCCCCGCCACTCTTTCGAGTGAGTCTTGGATGAGTTCTATACCTGATCAAGGCCCTCTTACGGGCGGAAAAGCCGTGCTTCCCGGCGCCTCGCCACCCATTGGGGGGTAGGAAGGGTCCGGCGTGTCAGCCAGCGTCACGGATCGTAATCAGTAGGGAGTGCCGGGTGGGTCAGCCGGAGATGCAGCCCGAGCGTCCGCCGCAGGACGGGCGGGGCGACGGGGCGGCCGGGCTGCGGCCGGGCGATCTGACCGGGCGGCCGTTCCCGCTCGGCGACTGGGGAGATCCGGCGCAGCGGCTGGACGAGCTGTACCGCTGGGTGGAGCGGGGGGCGCTGCAGACCGTGGCCTGGTACCTCGGGGAGCGGGTGTGGAAGCGGCGCGGGGCGCGTGCGCTGCGGGCCGGGGCCGCGGCGGGGGCGGTGACGGGGGCGGCGCTGCCCCTGCTCGATCTGGCCGGGGCGGCCGACGGCGTGGCGCCCTGGGGGTATGTGGCGCTGCTGCTGTGCGTGGCGTGTGTCGGGATCGACCGGTACTTCGGGGTGACGGCCGGGTGGATGCGGGACGTGGCGACCGCGCAGGCCGTGCAGCGCCGGTTGCAGGTGCTCCAGTTCGACTGGGCGTCCGAGAACGTGCGGGAGGTGCTGGGTCCGGCGGAGGGAACGGCCGGTGAGGCCGCCGAGCGGTGCCTGGGGGTGCTGCGGCGGTTCTCGGAGGACGTCAACGAGCTGGTGCGCACGGAGACGGCCGACTGGATGGTGGAGTTCCGTATCGGCTCGGCGCCGATGGGCCTTCGGACGGCGGGACCGGGAGTCGCCGGGCGGTCCGAGCCGCCCGGCGGGCACGGGCGGCTGCCGCTGCCGCCGGGCGCCGCACGGCCGAACATGCCCCGGCAGCGGCCGCCGGAGCCGCGCTGACCCCGGTCACCGCCTGGTGGCACCGGTCCGGCAGTGTTCGGTGGCGCCGACGGCGTCACTGCACGGTGGCGCTGACGCCGTCACTGCACGGTGGCGCCGACGGCGTCACTGCCTGGTGTACGCCAGCTTCTCCCCGCTGCCGGTGTTCACGCGCTGGAGCGTGCCGTCCGGCAGCAGGGTGACCTGCGTGGCCGCGCCCGGGTTGCACCCCTCGCTCTGCTGTCCGGTCGTGACGACGGAGGGGCCGATCTCCAGCGGGCCGCCGCCGCTCGGCCGCTGGGCGAGCCGGGCCTCGAACACGCAGTGGTAGGTGCTGCCGCTGTCGGTGGGCCCGTCGGCGACGAGGGTGAGCACGGTGTCGCCCACGTTTCCCTGGGTGATGGTGAGCCGGCGGCTGTTCGCTCCGTAGGCGTTGTGGATCGTCGCCGTCCAGCTGCCGAGGTAGCCGGTCGGGACCACGCCGCCGACCGGCGACGGGGACTTCGGCTGCGAGGCCGCCGGTGACGGATCGGAGCCGCCGGGGCCCGTGGCGTCGTGCGTGGTGGACACGCCGGCGGTCGGCGTCGGGCCGGACCCGCCGCCTTTGTTGTTGCTGTCGCCGCCGTCGCGCATCAGGACGTACACGGAACCGCCTGCGCCGAGCGCCACCACCAGTGCCACCGCGACCAGCGCCGCGGTGGAGCGGCCGCTGCGGCGCGGCTCCCGGTCCGGGAGCGGGCTCGGGCCGTACGGAGGGGTCGAGCCGATGGGAGGCGGGCCGTACGGAGGGGTCTGCCCCAGGCCGCCGTACGGATGGTGTCCGGGTGGCGCACCCCAGCCGCCGGGTTGCTGCGGGTAGCCGTAGGCGGCGGGCTGGGGGTGCTGCTGGGGGTAGCCGTACGGGACGGGAGCGGACGCCGGGCCCGGGGGCGGCGCCTGCCCCGCGATCATGGTGGGCAGGTGATTCACCGGGGTGTGTCCCCCACCGCCGGGCTGTGCGGGCGGCGGTGGCGAGGAGGCGTCGGAGACGGGTGCGTGCTCGGGGGAGGCGTACGGCTGCGCCCCGGCGGGACCGGCGGCGCCGGAAGCCGCACCCGGCCCCTGCGAGCCGCCTCCGGCGGCCCCGGAACCGGCAACGGACGCCCCGGAGACAGACCCAGGCCCTCCAGAAACCCCGGCGCCTCCCGGCACCCCGGACACACCGGGCGACACCGAGGCCCCGTGAGGACCGGGCACACCGGCAGCGGGCGCTCCCGGAACGGCACCAGCCCCACCCGAACCCTCGGCGGCACCCGGCGCACCGGGCGACACCGAGGCCCCATGCGGGCCGGGCACACCCGAAGCGGCAGCTCCGGGCCCGTCAGCAGGCGCCCCGGAGACCGGCCCAGGCCCTCCGGGAGCCCCGGCGGCTCCCGGGACGACACCGGGCGTACCGGGCGACGCGGCCGCCTCGTGGGGGCCGGGCACACCGGCAGCGGCCCCGCCGGCAAGCGCCCCCGACACCGCCCCAGCGCCTCCCGGAGCCCCGGTGGCTCCCGGTACACCGGGCGTACCGGACGACGCCGACGGCCCATAAAAGCCAGGCACACCCGAAGCCGCCCCCGCGACTGGCGCCCCCGGAACGGCACCAGCCCCTCCAGAAGCCCCGGGGGCTCCCGACGCACCGGGCGCACCGGGCGGTGCCGATGCCCCGTGAGGGTCAGGCACACCAGCAGCAGCCCCGTCGGCAGGCGCCCCCGACACCGCCCCGGCGGCCCCCGGCACACCAGGCGCACTGGGCGACACCGACGCCCCATAAGGGCCAGGCACACCGGCAGCAGGCGGCCCCGGAACGGCCCCGGCCCCACCCGAACCCCCGGCGGCTCCCGGCACTCCCGGCGCACCCGGCGCACCCGGCGCACCGGGCGACGCACCGTAAGGGCCGGGTGCGCCCGAAGCGGCGGATGCGAGCCCGGCAGCCGGCGCTCCTGCCACGGCCCCGGGCGTGCCGGACGGTCCGTAAGGGCCGGGCGCGCCCGCCGCCTGCCCCGTGGGGCCCGTCGGGCTCGGGGGTGTCGTCGTCTCCCGCGGTTCCTCCGGGTTCTCCGCGTCCAGGAGCTGGACCGCGTGGCGTCCGAGCTGGGCGACCAGGGCGCTCGGCAGCCACGGGTCGCGCAGGCGGCCGTCGGCGATCGTGTCCTCGGCGCCGGTGCGCTGGATGATCCGGTCCACGGTGGGCCGGGCCGCCGGGTCCTTCTTCAGGCAGGCGCGGACGAGGTCGGCGATGCCCTCGGGCAGCGCCTCGAGGTCGGGTTCCTTCTCGGCGATGCGGTACATCAGCGCGTGCACTCCGCTGTCGGCGCCGCCGAACGGAAGCGCGCCGGTCGCCGCGTACGCGAGGACCGAACCCAGGCAGAAGACGTCGCACGCGGTCGTGACCCGGTCGCCGCGGACCTGCTCGGGCGCCATGAAACCGGGCGAGCCGACCAGCGCGCCGGTCCGCGTGAGCCCGCCGTCCGTGACGGTCTCCAGCGCGCGGGCGATGCCGAAGTCGATGACGCGCGGCCCGTCGATCGTCACCAGCACGTTCGAGGGCTTGAGGTCGCGGTGGATGAGACCGGCGGCGTGGATGTCCTTCAGCGCGCCCGCCAGTCCGGCCGCGAGGATCCGCACGGACCGCTCGGGCAGCGGGCCGTGGTCGTGCCCGACGACCCGTTGCAGGCTCGGCCCGGCGACGTACCCGGTGGCCACCCACGGCACCGCGGCCTCGGTGTCCGCGTCCAGCACGGGCGCGGTCCAGTACCCGCCGACCTGCCGCGCGGCCCGCACCTCCTGCCGGAACCGCGCCCGGAACTCCTCCTGCTGCGCCAGCTCCCGCCGCACCAGCTTCACGGCGACCGTCCGCCCCCGGTCCGACCGGGCCAGGAACACCTGCCCCATGCCGCCGGCCCCGAGCCGCGCCAGCAGCCGGTAGGCACCAATCCTCTGCGGATCGCCAGGCCCCAGCCTCTCCATGGCCGAACCGCCTCCCCCCGATATCCCCCGATACGGCCCCTGTGCGTCAGACCGAGAATAGTGCGGCGGCCCGTCCGGCCGGGCGCCCCGGCGTCGACGGTTCCGTAACAGGTCCGCCCCGCGCGGGCCGCCCTCCAGACAACCTGTCGCTAAAACCCCGCGTCCACAGACAGGGCGCCGATGTCGCGCTCCCGTCCACGCCGTTTACCCTCGCCGCATGACCCCTCAGCCGAATCCCGAAGCCGGTGCAGTCGTGAAGGCCGCGGACCGGGCGCACGTGTTCCACTCCTGGTCCGCCCAGGACCTCATCGACCCGCCGGCCGTGGCCGGTGCCGAAGGTTCGTACTTCTGGGACTACGACGGCAAGCGTTTCCTGGACTTCACCAGCGGGCTCGTCTTCACCAACATCGGCTATCAGCACCCCAAGGTCGTCGCCGCGATACAGGAGCAGGCCGCCACCCTGACCACGTTCGCGCCGGCGTTCGCCGTCGAGGCACGGTCCGAGGCGGCACGGCTGATCGCCGAGCGGACGCCGGGCGACCTGGACAAGATCTTCTTCACCAACGGCGGCGCGGACGCCGTCGAGCACGCGGTGCGCATGGCGCGGCTGCACACCGGGCGGCCCAAGGTGCTCTCGGCGTACCGCTCGTACCACGGCGGCACGCAGCAGGCCATCAACATCACCGGCGACCCGCGGCGCTGGGCGTCGGACACCGGCGCGGCGGGCGTGGTGCGCTTCTGGGCGCCCTTCCTCTACCGCTCCCGCTTCTACGCCGAGACCGAGGAGCAGGAGTGCGCGCGGGCCCTCGAGCACCTGGAGGCGACGATCGCCTTCGAGGGGCCCGCGACCATCGCCGCGATCATCCTGGAGACCATCCCCGGCACCGCCGGGATCATGGTGCCCCCGCCCGGCTACCTGGCCGGGGTGCGCGAGCTGTGCGACAAGTACGGGATCGTCTTCATCCTGGACGAGGTCATGGCCGGCTTCGGGCGGACCGGTGAGTGGTTCGCGGCGGACCTCTTCGATGTCGTGCCGGACCTGATGACCTTCGCCAAGGGCGTGAACTCCGGGTACGTGCCGCTGGGCGGCGTCGCCATCTCCGGGAAGATCGCGGAGACCTTCGGCAAGCGGGCCTACCCCGGCGGTCTGACGTACTCCGGCCACCCGCTGGCGTGCGCGGCGGCCGTCGCGACGATCAACGTGATGGCCGAGGAGGGCGTCGTCGAGAACGCCAAGCGGCTCGGCGCCGAGGTCGTGGAGCCGGGGCTGCGCGAGCTGGCCGAGCGGCACCCGAGCGTCGGCGACGTGCGCGGCGTGGGCATGTTCTGGGCCGTGGAGCTGGTGAAGAACCGCGAGACCCGCGAGCCGCTGGTGCCCTACAACGCGGCCGGGGAGGCGAACGCCCCGATGGCGGCCTTCGGCGCCGCCGCGAAGGCGAACGGCCTGTGGCCCTTCATCAACATGAACCGCACGCACGTCGTCCCGCCGTGCAACGCGACCGAGGCCGAGCTGAAGGAAGGCCTGGCGGCGCTGGACGCCGCGCTGTCGGTGGCCGACGAGCACACCGAGTAGCGGCGCGGGCCGCGCGAGCCGGAATCGGCGGCACCCCGAACGCGTAAGGTGGCGTGCTCGTAGACATGGATGTACGAGTACGCCACCCGCACGCGCAAGGAGACGCCCCGACCATGCCCGGCATCAGCGGCAACGGCGCCGTGACGCGCAGCACCCTGCGGCAGCAGATCGTGGACGCGCTCCGGGACGAGGTGCTGGCCGGGCGGCTCCAGCCGGGGCAGGAGTTCACGGTCAAGGAGATCGCCGAGCAGTACGGGGTGTCCGCGACCCCGGTGCGCGAGGCGCTCGTCGACCTGTCCGCGCAGGGCCTGCTGGAGGCCGACCAGCACCGCGGCTTCCACGTGCGCGAGTACTCGCTGCACGACCTCCACGACATGATCAAGGCCCGTGCTCTGGTCACCGACGGCATGTTCCAGGCCGCCGTCTCTGCGCCCGAGGCCTTCCGCCGGCCCGACGACCCGTACGTCAAGGCCACGCTCACCGGGGTGCGCAGGCGCGGCGAGGAGGCGCAGCGCGCGGCCACCGCCGGCGACCTGACCGTCCTGATCGGCTACGACCTGCGCTTCTGGCGGGAACTCGGCGCCCTGTTCGGCAATCCCTACCTCTCCGACTTCCTGAACCGGCTGCGCGTGCAGTTCTGGGTGTGCGCGGTGCAGCACCTGCGCCGCCGCGGCGATCTGCGCGGCCTGCTGTGGTCCGCCCACACCGAACTCGTCGACGCCATGGTGAGGGGCGACGCCCCGGCCGCCCGCGCGATCGTCGCCGCGTACCACGCGCACGACCTCGCCCTCGTCGAGCGGCTGGCCACCGCATGAGCGAGACCGTCACCGGGGCCGTCGACCTGTCCGTCGTCATCCCGGCCTACAACGAGGAACGTCGGCTCGGGCCCACCCTCGACGCGGTCACCGCCTATCTGGCCGACAACGAGGGCCGCTTCGGCTCGTGGGAGGTCGTCGTCGCCGACGACGGGTCCACCGACGGCACCGGCGGCCTCGTCACGGACCGCCGGGACCCGCGCGTCCGGCTCGTCGTCGGCGACCGCAACCGCGGCAAGGGCCACGCACTGCGCCTCGGGGTGACCGCCACCCGCGGCCGCCGGGTGCTGGTCACCGACGCCGACCTCGCCGCCCCCATCGAGGAGCTGGAACAGCTCGACAAGGCGCTCGGCGAGGGCGGCGCGGCCGCGATCGGCTCCCGCTCGGTGCCGGGCGCGACGATAGCCAGGCGCCAGCACCGGGTGCGCGAACTGCTGGGCCGCGCCGGGAACTTGCTGATACGGCGCATCGCGGTGCCCGGCATACGCGACACCCAGTGCGGCTTCAAACTCTTCGAGGGCGACCGGGCCCGCGAGGCGTTCGCCGCCTCGCGGCTGAGCGGCTGGGGCATCGACGTGGAGGTCCTCCAGCACTTCCGCCGCCGCGACTGGCCGGTGGCCGAGGTGCCGGTCCGCTGGGCGCACCAGTCCGGTTCGAAGGTCGCCCCGCTGGACTACCTACGGGTCCTCGCCGAACTGGGCCGGCTCAAGACCCGTTCCGTCCGCCCGGCCGACCTGTTCGCCGCCGCGCTCTTCCTGCTGATGGCGGTCACCCTCTACTCGGGCCGCCTCTTCGACCCGGCCCACCGCTACCTCCCCGACTCCCTCCAGGACCAGAACCAGTGGGAGTGGTTCTTCGCGGTCACCGCCGACAGCGTCGCCCATCTGCGCAACCCCCTGTTCACCGATCTCCAGGGCTTCCCCGACGGCGTGAACCTCATGGCCAACACAGTCATGCTGGGGATGTCCGTCCCCTTCGCCCCGGTCACGCTGGCCTTCGGCCCGACGGTCTCGCTGAGCGTCTGCATGACCCTGGGGCTCGCGGCCACCGCGGCCGCCTGGTACTGGCTGATCGTCAGACGGGTCGTACGGCACCGGGGCGCCGCCTTCACCGGCGCCTGCCTGGCCGCCTTCGCCCCGCCGATGGTCAGTCACGCCAACGCGCACCCGAACTTCGTGATCCTGTTCATGATCCCGCTGATCGTCGACCGGGCGCTGCGCCTGTGCGAGGGCACCCGGGTGCGGCGGGACGGGATCGTGCTCGGGCTGATGGCGGCGTACCAGATCTTCCTCGGCGAGGAGCCGCTGCTGCTCGCCGCGATCGGCATGACCCTGTTCGCCGCCGCCTACGGACTCGTCCGCAGGGAGGTCGCGCGGGAGGCATGGCGGCCCCTCCTGAAGGGACTGCTGATCGCCGCGGCGGTGTGCCTGCCGATCGTCGCCTACCCGCTGTACTGGCAGTTCGCGGGCCCGCAGAGCTACAAGAGCGTGCTGCACGGCGACAACGCCGGCAACAGCCCGCTCGCCCTGATCTCCTTCGCCGAGCGCTCCCTGCTCGCGGGCGACGCCCAGAAGGCGGACGCGCTGTCCCTGAACCCCACGGAGCAGAACGCCTTCTACGGCTGGCCGCTGCTCCTGCTCGCCTTCGGGATCACCGTACGGCTGTGGGAGCACGCGCTGGTGAAGGCGCTGGCGGTCACGACGGCCGCCGCGGCCCTGCTGTCCCTGGGCCCGAAGTTCCGCGTGCCGCTGACCGACACGGTCTACCCCGGCCCGTGGGCGCCGCTCGCCCACCTGCCGCTGTTCGAATCGGTCATCGAGGGGCGCGTGGCGATGATCTGCGCGCCGGCGCTGGGCATGCTGCTGGCGATCGCCGTCGCCAGGATCACGGCGACCGGCCGCGTCGGCACGCTCTACGGCGGCCTGCTGGCGGTCTGTCTGGCGCTGCTGCCGCTGGTCCCGGCGCCACTGAAGGCCGAAGGCCGCGCCCCGGTACCGGAGTTCATCACGGCCGGCCTCTGGAAGTCCTACGTCCGCGACGGCGAGACCCTGGTGCCGATACCGCTGCCCGACCCCGGCAACGCGGAGGCCCTGCACTGGCAGACCGCGGCCCACCTCGGCTTCAAGCTCCCCGGCGGCTACTTCAACGGTCCCTACGGCCCCGACCGCATCGGCATCTACGGCGCCGTCCCCCGTTACACCTCCAACATGCTGCGGGACGTGAGCTACTCCGGGTCCGTACCGGCCCTCGGCAAGGACTGGCGGGCCCAGGCGCGGCGGGACTTCGCCGACTGGCACGCGGGCGCCCTGGTCCTGGCACCCCAGCAGCACGAGGAACCGCTGCGGGAGGCGGTGACGAAGCTGGTGGGCCGTCCGGGCACGTGGACCGGCGGGGTGTGGGTATGGGACCTGCACGAGGGGAGCTGAGCGGTTCCGCACCGACTACGCTTCTACACTCTTCTTCACACTCTTCGACCACCGAACACGCTGGAAGCCCTGCCCTCCCCGAGGAGCCCTCTTTGGCCTGTGACCTGTGGCTGGTACCGCTCGTCGACGTCTTGTGCCACACCCCGGACAACCCGTTCGCCGAAGAACTCGCGCAGTACAACAAGGTGCTCGCCGAAAACGGGCTTCCACCGGTGCCGGTGTACCAGTACATGCCCGGCCTGTCCGGGGAGGTGGCACCGGTGGCCGGATTCGACTACGACGCGCTGCACTTCCTGCGCCGCGCCTACCTCCTCCAGCTCTGCGGCCTGCCGCTGACCCCGGTCGACGAACTGGGCGGCGACTACGAGCAGTTGCTCGAGATGTTCGAGACGACGGCCCAGCAGTCCCACCTGGTCTGGCACTACGACCACGCCGGCGCGTACGTCCCGCTGGACTTCCCGCACCCCCTGTCCAACGAGGACCTCCTGTCCGGCGGCGGCCCGTTGGGCTCCTCCCAGGCTCTCCTGCGCGAACTGGAGCACGTCGCCCCGTCGTTGGGTATCGACCCGGCCAACCCACCGGCCGCCCCCGACCCTCCGCTCGGCCCCACGGAACTGGAACAGCCGGCCGCCGCCGCGCCGTACGACCCCAGCCCGTTCGCCCGGGAACGCCACGTCTGGCTGAGCCTCCACGCGGCGGCCACCCGAAGCCTGGCCCAGGGCTCGATGATCGTCTTCAGCTGAGCGCTCCGACTTTGAGTTCGTCCGGCCGGGCATGGGCGGCCCCGGTCGTAGTCGATCCCGCTCTCGGGATCGCCGCCGTGCTTGACGCGCCGGAAGCGGGACGTGACGAGAGATCGTTACCGGACCTGCGGCGAGCTGTGTCCCCGATGGCGACGTTGCTGTTACTGATCGCCGTCCTTTGACCGGAACCGTCGGATGGGACGGCCGGGCGGGCTCACCGCACCGGCCGTCCTGTTCCCGGTACCGGGCGGCCCCAGGACGCGCGCCTTTGATTACACAGCGTGTCAGCCGCAGGTAACTGCTCTCGGCTCGTCCATGCATTCGCAAGCCCCGGCGACGAAACCGATCAAGGTAAAGTTTTACCCGATCTTGAAGAGCCCGGTAAACGTATTGATCTTCACATCCGGTTACTGAACTTGGCCAACTGATGTCCCTTTCCTTCCTGTTGACGCTCCCTTTGCCTGCCCGTTTTAGATACGTGAGTCAACTGTGAGAGCGACATGGGTGGGATGCAGCGGGGATGCGGACTGGATTGCGGGGCGGGGGCAGGGCCTTCGGGGCGCTGCTGAGCGTGACGTTGGCCGTGGGAGTGATTCCGGCCTTGGGAGGCGGTGAGGCCGCGGCGGCTGTGCCGGCGGCGCCGCGGAGCGCGGAGGCCGCTCCTGCCGAGGGTGGTGTGTCGGAGGCGGACGCTTTGGCGGAGGCCAGGCGGACGGGGAAGCCGGTGGAGGTCTCCGCGCGGCGTGGGGAGAGCCGTGAGGTGTTCGCCACGCCCGAGGGGAATCTGGAGGCGCGGGAGTATCTGCGTCCGGTGTGGGCTCGTGGCCAGGGTGGCTGGAAGCGGGTCGACACCAGTCTGGTGGCGACGGGTGAGGGCATGGTCGCGCCGAAGGCGGCGACGGTGGAGGTGGAGTTCTCCGCCGGTGGCGGGTCGGCGCCGTTGGTGCGGATGCGGCGGGCGGGGCGTGAGCTGAGCCTGTCGTGGCCGACGGCCCTGCCCAAGCCGGAGCTGGAAGGCGCGGTGGCGACGTATGCGTCGGTGCTGCCGGATGTGGATCTGCGGATGACCGCGCAGGAGGACGGTTTCACGCAGTTGCTGGTGGTGAAGTCGGC
>NZ_JBIVTV010000016.1:0-65230 GCF_044756885.1 Streptomyces sp. NPDC091412
GCCTCCACTGTCGCGGCCACGGCCCGCCCTTACCAGCTCTCCCCAGAGGACAACCCAGAGGCAGCCCCCAGACTTCTTCAGGGGCAAGTAGCTAGCGGCCTGTCAGTCGCCGTGGCGGCGGCCATCCTGGGCTTCCTGTGGAAGCGTCCACCGTGCGCCGGGTGACGTCAGCGTAAGCGTGTCGACACCCGGTAGTCGCCACCTGGGCCCTGCGCCTTGCCGGTGGTCGGCTGCTCGTCCGTGCCGGCATGGGGTTCCGGCAGGGCGAAACCCTCGGACTGCATGGGTCGTACGTCGACCTGGAAGCGGAACTGTTCCGCCCCGAGTGGCAGCTAAAGCGCCTCACACGGCGGCACGGCTGCGACGACCCCCACGTCTGTGGCGGACGCCTTCACCGCTTCGAGCCGTGCCCGCCGGACTGCACCACACACAAGGGGTACAAGCGTGGCTGCCCGAAGTCGTGCACCAAATGCCGGGGACTGCGGTGCCGCAGTCCCCGGCATGCAGGGCGGTCCGGGGTGGACGGCGGTGCGCCGTCGGCCGGGGGTGTCAGCTGTGGCGGTGGTAGCCGTGCTGACGGTGGGCGTGGCAGTCGGAGAGCTGGAAGGAGGCGATACGGGTGTTCCAGTTTCCGGTGCCATCGGCCGGTTGGTACTGGTTGGTGTACCAGAACGTACAGTTGTCCACCGGGTCGATCGCCATGGAGGTGTAGTCACCCCAGCGGTTGCTCCCGGTCTGGGAGCCTGCGCCGGTCCACACGGTGGTTTCGTGGAACGTCATCAGGTTCCGCGGGTCGTGTGCCAAGCGTCCGGTGACGCGGATCGAGGGATGGGTCTGGGAGGACGACTGTGAGTATCCCAGGGCGATGTCGCCCATCTTGTTCTGGGCGGCGGAGCCCATCCACCGGTACGTGGGCCCCGGAGCGTAGGTGCTCTGCTGGTGGACGACCGGTCGGCCGTGGTGCAGCCGCAGTTCGTACCAGCGCACGCCGACGCCGCCGCGGGCATCGACCGCCTGGTTGAAGACCAGGGACTGGTGGTCGCCGAAGTTGCGGTAGGCGAACCGGTACATGGGAGAGTAGGAGAGCGAGTCCAGTTTCTGGGTGGTGCCGGCTTGAGGGACGCACTGGGTGGGATCGGTACTCTCACAGGCCCGGATGTAGGGGGCCACTTTGAGCTTCTTTGGGCCCGTGAAGGTGGTGCGGGCCTGGTCTGTCCAGTCGACGTGGAACCGCCAGTACTGCAGGCTGTCGTTGGTGGGGCCGAGGTTGATCAGCAGGTTGGGTGCGCCCCGCGGGGGTGGGGTCGTGCCGTCGAGGTCCGAGCCGATCGGGATGGTCGATGCCGGGACGGTGTAGCACTGCTGGTCGGCGTCGGCTCCGCGCAGCATTCTGTGCCGGTCCCAGGCGCACACCTCGAAGAGCGCCCCGGCAGCGGTGGCGGCCACGTAGTAGGCGTCCGGCCACACCGCGAACTTCGGGTGGTCGGGGAGGTTCTGATACCCGAAGGCGTAGCGGTAGTACTCGCCGGTGGCGTCCGGGGTGCGGGAGACGCCCACGCACAGTCGATTCGTGGTTTTTCCGTCGTCGCTGGCGAACTGGTTGATGATCCAGCGGTGAGCCAGGGAGTCCCAGCGGACTTCGGGGTCCCCGAGGAAGTCGCTCTGAGCCGTCTCGCACGGTCCGCCGAACCCGCTGAACAGGGTTTGGGTCGTCAGCGGCCCCAGCAGCGTGGCACCGGATTTGGAGTACACCGCGAGTTCGAAGTTGGTGATCTCCACGATCTGGCGGGAGCCCACCGAGGCGTTGGGGTCAGGTGGGACGCCCCCGCCTTTCCGGATGCCCTCGAAACTGACGCCCAACCGGATCCGGCCCCGGTTGCCGCTGTGGTTCTGCACCACTCGATCGGGACCTGTGGCCTTGGCGAGGGCCGGGTGCGGCACCTGTCTGGGGGACGTGACGTGGGGGGCGCGCCGGAGCTGTCTGGATCCTTGCCACAGCTCACGCAGCGGTGGCGAGGTGTCGTGGTGCACCGCGGGGCCGGAGTCAGGGGACCGAGAAGCGTGCGCGTGGACGGCCGGCTTGAGTACGGCTCTGGCGGCGGGCGTGGCGGACCAGGACGGGGAGGCCACCAGGGCCGCTCCCACTGAGACGGCGGCAACGATCGAACGCAAGGCACGGGATACGTGCATCCATCCTCCGAACCGGTCGGTGAGCCGACCCGTTCGGCCGCCGCCTGGTGGCGGCTTCGTCCGAGGCAGCCCCCACCAGCGTGCAGGGGCTGTCGGGACCTCCCCGCGCCTCCGGCACGCCAGGTATGTTTCGAGGCCACGGTATGAGGACGGGCGACTCATCTGATTGTGTGGAAAACCTAGTTATCCACCCCGTCCGCTCGACGCTGGGTGATCGGCGTCGTGTCTAGTGCGGCTCAGTCTTTTGGCGCTGCCTGCTTACGGCCATTTGAGAACTGGCCGCTGCCCGCACTGTGGTGGCGGGTCCCGGCTTGGTCCCGCTGCGCCTGCAGCGCCAAAGGTTTCAGAACGGTCCACGCGGGGCCCTCGGTGCCGAAGATTTCGGGTGTCAGTCAACCCGCATCGTGTAGCGGTCGCCTGGTTGCCGTTTGAGGGTGGTTGCCGTCAAAACGCCCCGGACCATCCCGGCCCGAGGCGTTCCCCCTGGTCACGCTTGTGCCCCCGGCAGGGTTCGAACCTGCGGCACCCGCTTTAGGAGCGAGGCTGGGCAAACGGTTCCCTGACCTGCGAAGCGACTGCGTAGGCGGACGGGAGATCAGGCACCTGTCCGCCACTGCCGTTCCCCGTGGCTCCCCGTTGGATCTGGCACGGATGTGGCACGGGAATCTTCTGATCCGTAGCTCTACAGAGTTCGCTCAGCTCTCCATTGTCCGCCTGCGGTTCTCGCCGGGAGGGCGTGACGGGGAGGTGTCATCGTCTTGCACCCCTGTCGGACGACGGGCTCAGCCGCTTGGGCGTATTTGCTGCTGCGCCTGGGTGAGGAGGGCTTGCGGCTCACTTGGAGAGGTGGGGGAGGCGGCTTTGCTCCCAGTGTCCGGGACACGGACGGGGGCCGTTGTGCTCTGGCGGTCCCTGCACTTCAAGGAGAGCCATGCGATACACCACACTGTCCGGCGTTGCCGCCCTGGCCACGGTTCTCGTCAACGGCGTGAGCACGGTACCGGCCGTTGCGGGAGGATCGGGTATCCCGGTGCCGTGCGACACCACGGCCCTGACCAACGCGATCGCCACGGCGCCGGCCGGATCCACGCTCGTCCTCGCCCGCCGCTGCACCTACCACCTGACCACCGCCTACAGCGGCGACGACGGACTGCCCCCCATCGACAAGCAACTCATCATCGAGGGCCAGGGCTCCACCATCGTCCGCGACGGACTGACGGCCGGTGCTTTCCGTATCTTCCACGTCACCTCCACCGGCGACCTCCGGCTCGACGACCTCACGATCCGCGGCGGCAACGCACCCACGGACGGCGGAGGCATCCTCGTCGATAGCTCCGGCAAGCTGAAGCTCTACAAGACCGCCCTCGACAACAACCACGCCGACGGCTTGGGAGGCGGCGTCGATGTCGCGGGAGGAGCAACGGCGTACATCAGCCGCAGCCAGTTCACCTTCAACAACGCGGGCGAGGGCGGAGGTCTGCAGTCGGACGGCACCGTCACCACCGACGGGGTCGTGTTCTCCCGCAACTTCGCCGCCGATGGCGGGGCCATCGCCCAGGAAGAAGGTGACGCCGTCTACCGCAACACCACTCTGAAGAACAACGCCTCAGGCAATGAGGGTGGTGGCATCGACATCGAGGGTCAAACCGCGCAGTTCATCAACAGCAAAATCATCAACAACACCACCGCAGGCGCGAACGGCGGCGGCGGGATCTACAATGCAGCCTCGCTGACGCTCATCAAGACCGAGGTCTCAGGCAACGTCGTAGGAGGCTCCAACGGCAAGGGCGGCGGCATTTTCGACCAGGGCACCCTGGTGGTGCGGGACAGCTCGGTCGACCGCAACAGCGCGAACGGCTCTGGCAATTC
This sequence comes from Streptomyces sp. NPDC091412, assembly GCF_044756885.1. Taxonomy (NCBI): domain Bacteria; kingdom Bacillati; phylum Actinomycetota; class Actinomycetes; order Kitasatosporales; family Streptomycetaceae; genus Streptomyces; species Streptomyces sp. NPDC091412. The sequence continues at coordinate 4,060 of NZ_JBIVTV010000016.1, forward strand.
CCAGGCTGGCGGCATCTACAACATCTTCGGTACGGTGACGCTCGACCGCAGTGAGGTGAACAACAACGCCTCCACAACAGCACCGGGCGGCGTGTACACCGACACCCAGTTCACGGTGAACCGGTCCGAGATCCGGCACAACATCCCCACCAACTGCGACGGCAGCCCCGTCATCGTCACAGGCTGCGTCGGCTGAGACCTCACGAACCAAACCGGGCGGGCATCCGACCACACCCCAGCGCACCGTGACGAGGGTGATCGCTGGACCTTGCTACCTCCTCAGCCCACCACTCACCCCAGCTCCCTTCCCGTCCGCCGTCGACCCACACACCGTGGAGCGGGCGTGGTTCAGGGCGTCAAGGGGGATCTGCACGCGGTGGCCGGGCAGCTGCTTCTCGTACCGCTTCCATCTGCGGTCGTGGCGCTTGTAGCGCTGGGAGGCCGGCAGGCGGCCCATGTCCAGGCGGTCGAGGATGCGCCAGACGCCCGATTTGCTGATGGTGACGTCGTGGTACCGCTTGAGGTACATGGCGATCTTCTCAGGGCCGAAGTGGTAGTTCTGGCACAGGTAGATGATCTTCCCGACCACCTCGACGTGGGTCGCGTTCGGAGAGGTCTTGGGCGCCTTGGACCGGGTGCGTAGCCCCTCGACGCCCTCGGCCTGGTAACGGCGGTACCAGGTGTAATACGCCTGCCGGCTGATCCCGTAGTACCGGCAGGACATCGCGACGTTCCCGCTGACCTCTTCGACGTGGCGTATGACGGCCAGGCGCCGCTTGGCCTCACGGTCCAGCGGCGGGGTGACAGGAGTGGGCTTCGGCATGTGGATCTCCGTAGTGATCGGAGACCCAGGTGTCAACGATGATCGTCAGTTTTAGACCCCCACGGCGGCCTCGGCGGCCAGACCCCCTACGAACGCCTCAAGCAGAAGACCACGACCCGGGCGTAATCGATCAACGTCAGTGGCACATCACCGTTCGCCGCGCGCAAGCTGAGCTGCAGAACGGCCGGCTCTTCGACAAGGCGCCGAAGTCCGCGGCCGGGGTTCGCTCCGTCTCCTTTCCGGCCGAACTGCTCGACGAGGTGACGCGCCACCTGGAGCAGTTCGCCGCGCCCGGCCGTGACGGTCACGTCTTCGTCGGCCCGCAGGGCGGGCAGTTACGGCGGAGCAACTTCCGGGATGATTGGGTCAGAGCCGGGAAGGCGGCGGGTGTCACGGCCGAGCTGCAATTCCACGACCTGCGGCACACGGGCAACACGCTGGCCTCCACTGCCGGGGCCAGCACGCGTGAACTGATGACGCGGATGGGGCACAGCAGCTCGCGGGCTGCACTGATCTATCAGCACATGACCAGCGACCGTGACCGGGCCATCGCAGACCGGATCGGGGCCATGATCCGCGAGGGTGGGGGGAGGGGCCTCCAGCTAGAGGGTGTGGCATCTGCGTGGCAGTAGTGGCACGCGTGGGTCACGACCCTGGACACGACGAAGGGCCAGCCTGGGAGGAAATCCCTCCTGAGCTGGCCCTTCTGTCTGTGCCCCCGGCAGGATTCGAACCTGCGACACCCGCTTTAGGAGTTTTCCCCGGGCGAGGCTGTGACTTGCGGAAACGTCAGCCATCAGGTGTCTGGCCTGGGAAAACACCCCTCCGTGGTTCTCGCGTGTTCACGGGGTTTCCCGGCCTCATGTGTGCTGAATCCGTTCTGGATGAAAGCCATCCTAGGAGCGGTTGGCGGCCCGCGCCCTGACATGCGACGTCTTCGCCGCCCTGCTGCGGGAGGCCCGTGACGATTCGTGGAGCTGGAGCGGCACCTCACTCTGAGTCATGGGTGCGGATCGCCGGCGTGCTTGCTCCGGTGCGCCGTGGCGCAGAGCCGAATGATGAGGGCCGTTTGGCCGTTTCCCCTCGACAGGCGCTTGTCGACCCCGGTGTCGCGGTGGCCGATGTTCAGCGCGACGAGGGCCGCGACCTCAAGGTCGCGGCCCGTCGCCGTTGCGCGTATGACACATGCTTCCCCGAGCGATCAGGGTCCGCCGCAGACGTCCCGCTGATCCGCCTCGGTCAGAATCCGTGTGACCGCCGCGAAGTCGTCGGCAGGGTTCCCGGGGCTCACACGTAGTCGCCCCTGGCCGCCGAGTAGTGCACCACGGCGGCGGGTGTGCCGTCGGCGAGGATGCCGGTGATCCGGAAGTACGACGTCTCGCCGAGCGGCAGGCGCACGGCGGCGTGGTAGATGCGGTTCGGGGCCGCGGCGATGGAGGTGACCGCTTCGTACGTCCTGGTGGCCACGTTCCAGCGCTCCAGGCGGTGCTCGGTGATGTCGGCGCAGGCCGTTATGTCGGAGCAGGCCCACTCCAAGCGGCCGGTTCTGGTCACGGCGTCGGGGTTGAGGACGGTGAGCACACCGGAGTCCTCGCCGAGGGCGTCGTCGGGCCTGTTGTCGAGTTCGGTGGTGGTGACGGTGGGGGCCAGGTCGAAGCCGATGTGGTTGCCCCACTGGTCGATCGCTATGACGAGGAAGGTCACCGTCTCGCCGTTCGCCGGTCCGGCGCACAGCATCGCGTTCGGCAGGGCGGTGGGCTTCTTGGGGTCGACGGCGTCGGAGCACCCGTCGCTGTTGTAGCCGGTGCTGCCGTCCGGCCGCCGTACGACGCGGGTGGCGGCGTAGCTCAGTCCGCTCTCGGCGGGGGCGTCCCAGCTCAGCAGGACGCCGTCGGCGCGGGGCGTGGCGGTCAGGCCGGTGAGCGGGGCCGGGGGAACGTTGTCGGGGGTCACCGAACGCGGCGCGGACATCGGGGACGCGTTGCCAGCGGCGTCGGTCACCACAGCGGCGTAGGTGTAGGTGGTGCCGTCGAACGCCGGCAGTTCGTCCACGTACGCGTAGGGCGACGTCGGCGGCGAGTCCTTCGACGCTGTGCCGATGAGTTTGGGACTGTCGCCGAGGGTGTCGCCGGTGGACCGGTAGATGCTGATGGTGCCGCCGAACCTTATCTCCTCCTCGGTCCGGCTGTCCCAGTTGATCTTCAGAGAGCTGGGGGTGTTCGCCATGTGGGACACGGCGATGACGGGTGCCGTCGGGGCGACGGTGTCGACCGGGGTGACCGTCAGGACGGGTGTGCTCTCGGACAGGTTCCCGGCACGGTCGGTGACGCAGATGTAGTAGCGGATGGGCTTGCCGTTGCGGGGCAGTTTGGTGTCGGTCCAGGAGGTCCTGTCGGTCAGGACCATGGGCATCCAGTCACCCACCGCGGTCTGCCGGTAGACCCGGTAGTAGGCGAGGTCCATCTCCTTGTTGGGCGCCCAGGAGAAGGTGGCGGAGTCGGTGCCCTTGTCGTACACCACCTTCGCCCCGGTGGGTGCGAGAGGGGCGACACGGTCCACGGTGGCGCTGGTGCGTGGCGCGTAGGCGAACTTGACGGCGGCGGCACCGGTCCAGTTGACGTAGTCGACGCGGAGGGTGTGGGTGCCGCGGGGGATGGTCAGGTTGACGGTCCGGGAGACGGTGCTGGACCCGTTCTTCCACAGGTCGATCTTGCGTGCGCCGTCGAGGTACACACGGATGCCGTCCTGGCCGGAGGCGGTGAACGCGAAAGGGCCTCCGGAGCCGAAGTCGCGGGTGATCTGCCAGCGGACGCCGAAGTTGTCCTTGGCGACGCCGGGGACCCCGGGCGATTTGGTGCCCCAGTTCTCGTTGATCGCGGTGTCGGTGTCCGTGCGCTTCGGCGTGCCCGAGAAGCTGGTGTTCGCGAAGAACTGGCGCAGGAAGACCGGGTTCCCGGTGACCGAGACGTCGGAGGTCCCGGCGGACATGTTGCCGGACTTGTCGACGGCGCGGACCTCGTAGAGGTGGGTGGTGCCCCCGGCCGTGGTGTCGGTGAAGGACGTGCCGGTGACCGTGGCGACGGGAGCGCCGAAGGACGTCTGGGCGGGGGTACGGCGGTAGACGCGGTAACCGGCGAGGTCCATCTCCTTGTTCGCCGACCAGCGCAGAAAGTTCCGCCCGGGGCCGGCGTCACGGGCTATCGACAGCCCGGTGGGTGTGAGAGGGGCGACACGATCCACGGTGGCGCCGGTGCGGGGCGCGTAGGCGAACTTGACGGCGGCGGCACCGGTCCAGTTGACGTAGTCGACGCGGAGGGTGTGGGTGCCGCGGGGGATGGTCAGGTTGACGGTCCGGGAGACGGTGCTGGACCCGTTCTTCCACAGGTCGATCTTGCGCGCGCCGTCGAGGTACACACGGATGCCGTCCTGGCCGGAGGCAGTGAACGCGAAAGGACCTCCGGAGCCGAAGTCGCGTTTCACGGTCCAGCGAACGCCGAAGTTGTCCTTGGCGATGCCGGGGACCCCGGGCGATTTGGTGCCCCAGTTCTCGTTGATCACGGTGTCACAGTCCGTGCGCTTCGGCTTGCCCGAGAAGCTGGTGTTCGCGAAGAACTGCCGGGTGTAGGTGTTCGTCGCGCAGGTCGCCGCCGAGGCCGGAGAGGTGGCGACCGCGACGAGAGTGCCCGTCATCGCGACCACCACCGCGGTCGCGGCGGCCAAACGGGATCTTCCGACACTGCTCACTGCATCCCCTTTTGAGCGTGTGACCGTCCCTCGGACAGTCGTACGAGAAGTGGGATACATGAGAGCAGTCAGTGGTTGCACGGCCAAGCGGTTTCCGGTCGCCGCCGGTGACGAGTGTCCTCAGGCGGAGGATCTCGATTCATGCCAGTTTGGGTCGTCCGAGACGCCGGTCGGGAGACCATGAGCCGCAGGGACCGCCTGCTCAAGCGACGCCGGCAGAGGAAACTGCCGTCAAGACCTGCTGTCACTGCCCCGTGGCCGATGATCGCGGGGCCAGTGACAGCAGGCCACATACGGTGCCCCCGGCAGGATTCGAACCTGCGACACCCGCTTTAGGAGAGCGGTGCTCTATCCCCTGAGCTACGAAGGCGGATCGTGGCGTGTGGGCCACAGGCGTCAGCGTACCGGATTGGGGCGGTGGGGAGTCAGGTCAGGGCGACACGGGTGAAGCGGGAGGCCATGTGGAGGTCTTCCTCCAGGTGGTGGGCGGTTCGGAGCAGGGCGGGGAGGAGGTTCTCGACGCATTCCTCGCGGGTGTGGCGGGCCGCGTGCAGGGCGATGTTCGTCGCGGCGACCGCTCTGCCCGCGCGGTCGCGGACGGGGACGGCGATCGAGCGCACGCCCTGCTCCAGTTCCTCGTCGACCAGGGCGTAGCCGTGGCCTGTCAGGAGGGCTTGGCCCAGGGACGTCGCGCGGGCCGGGAGGCGGGCGCCGACCGTGATGTCGACGCTCATGATGCGGCTCGTGGTGGCACGCGCCGTGTACTGGATCTCCTCGCCGGACGGCGTCAGCACGGCGAGTGACGTCGTCTCGTGCACGTGGGCCGCCAGGTCCTCCAGGTGCGGCTGGGCGATCCCGGACAGGGAGGCGCGGGAGAGGGGCGGGAAGCCCAGGGACAGGACCCGGGGGGTGAGGGTGAACGTCCGGGTGTCCCGGGACTGGCTCACCAGGCCCAGGTGCTCGTAGGTGATCAGCGCCCTGCGTGCCGTCGCCCTGGCCAGGCCCGTGGCCTTGGCCACCTCCGTCAGGGTCAGGGCGGTCCGGCCCTCGTCGAAGGCCGTCAGGACCGTCAGTCCGCGGGCCAGGGATTCGATGAAGTCGCGGCCCAGCTCCTGTTTCGAGGCGGCCGTCCAGGTCGCCAGGCCCGACGGCGGCGGGGCGGGCGCCGGGGGTGGGGCCTCGCGCAGGTCCCGTTCCATGGCCGCGACCGTCTCCCGCAGCCGGGGCAGCAGCGTCGTGCGCAGGTCATGGGCCGAGTGGCGGCTGGTGTGGCTCACCACGCTCGCCACGCACACGATCCGGCCGTCGGCGGGGTTCCGTACCGGCGCGGAGACCGCGACCAGGCCCGGCTCGATCAGCTGGTCGTCCAACGACCAGTCCTCCCGGTCGGCTTGAGCGGATCGTTCCTCGAAGTCGTCCGGCCCCGGGGAACGTGGCGGTACCGCCGGGAAGTTCCGGTCCTCCGGGTCGGCCGAGCGGCGCTCGTGCCAGCGGCGCCAGTCCTCGTCCGTCCACTCGGTGGCGAACAGCGCGCCCGGCGCGGTGCGTTCGGCCGGGAGCAGGTCGCCGATGCGGAAGCTCAGGGACATCGCGCGGCGGCGGGTGGCCTGGTGGATGAAGCGGATGCCGTCGCGGTCGCCGACCGCCAGGGACACCGACTCGTCCAGTTCGTCGGCGAGTGCGTCGGCGCGCGCGCCGAGCAGGGCCGGCAGGCGCAGGGCGGCCAGGTAGGCGTTGCCCAGTTCCATCAGTCGAGGGGTGAGGACGACGTCCCGGCCGTCGAGGCGGACGTATCCCATCCGGGAGAGCGTCGCCGTGATGCGGTCCACCGTCGAGCGGGCGAGGCCCGTCGTGCGCTCCAGGGCGCTGGGGCTCAGCGTGCCGCCGGCCAGCGTCAGCTGCCGCAGCACCGCTACGCCCCGCATCAGCGGGGTGACCGCCTCGGCGGGTGCCGCAGGTACGGCGGTGGCTGCGGCAGGTACGGCGGCGGATGCGGCAGGTACGGCGGTGGGCGCGGCGGGTGCGGCCGGGTGCGCGCTTGCCGTTGAGGCGGAGGGCCCGGTGCGGGCGTCGGCGGCCCCGTGGGCCTCCGGATCCGTTGTGGTGTTCGCGGGCATCGGTTCGGCTCTCCGGTACGGCGGCGGTCGCAGCAGGCCTACGGTAGTCCGTTCGCGAGTTCGTCCGCGTCACTCACCCGTCTCACCCCGTTTCCCCCATCTCACTTCGGCTCCTCCCATCTCGCCCACCGCCTCGGCGCCCGTGCGCTCCCGAAGGGGCCACGCGTCACTGCCGAGTGACCCGCACCCGGTAGTCCCCCGCGTGGTCGGCCGAGATCATGTCGACGCGGAGGTGTGCCTTGGGGTCCTTGAAGGACTCGCCCGGCGCGAAGGGCGCGTCGGAGAGTTCCGCCTCGACGTTGGGGCTGCGGGTGCAGCCGCCGGAGTGGGGGTGGGAGTCGCGGACCTTGATCGGGCCCTGGCCGGTGTCGACTTCGGCGTCGACCTTGTAGATCAGGATGCCCGGCCGGCACACCGCCTCGTCGTTGCCCGCGCGGGTGCGCAGTTCGAGGGCGTAGCCGGACCGTCCGTCGAGGGGGACGAAGACCAGTTTGTGGCCGCCCGCCCGGCCCAGCGGGGTGAGGGTGTACTCGGCGGACCCCTTCTTGGACGCGCAGCTCACCTGGGAGGCGTCCAGCCAGCCCAGCTTCCACTTGTGCCAGCCGAGCAGGTCGTTGTTGGCGCCCCAGTCCTCGCTCATGATGTCCCAGTGGCCGACCGCTGCCCCGCCTTCCTGGGTGTAGAGGTCGGGCAGCCCGAAGACGTGGCCGTTCTCGTGGGGCAGGACGCGGAAGCCGGTGTTCTCGTACGAGCCGGAGCCGTCGTCCTGGCGGGAGTAGATGAAGGAGACGTTGGCTATGGCGACGCCGTTGGCGACGGGCGCGTCCGAGTTGCCGGCGAAGGTCACCGAGAGGACCGTGTCCAGCGCGGAGGGGCCCGCGTTCGGGGTCATGAGGATGTTGATCAGGTCGTAGTCCCGGAAGTCCACCGTCGGTCCGGCGGCCTCGACTATGTCCTTGATCAGTTGGCGGTAGCCCGGGTCGAACGGGGCGCCGCGCTCCAGGCCGTAGTCCTTGAACGATTTCGGCATGCGCAGCCACCGGGTGATCGGGGTCTCCGCGCGGTAGTCGAGGCGGCCGTAGGACGCGGTGTGGAACCACTGCTGGGTCTGCGGGAAGAACTCGTGGAAGCGGTTGAGCGCATCGTCCTCGCCGGGCGCGTCGGAGAAGTCGACCATCAGGGTCAGGGCGTGGACGGTGCCGACGGAGCGGGCGTAGCCGCCGGTGGTGGGGACGCCCTCCGACATCTGGACGGAAGAGGCTCCACTGATCATGCAGGGGACCAGGGCGGGGGAGAGCGCAGCCGTTCCGGTTCCGGTCGCCGTGCCGCCCTCCGTGAGGTGCCCGGTACCCGCAGAGGTGCCGACCGCGAGAATCAGCGCCGTGACGGAGCCCAGGGCGACCGCACGGCGCTTGGGTATCGGGCCTTTACGGCGGCGGGGCGGCTGCACCTGCATGCGTTCACCTTTCGCGCCGGGCAGCCACCGGTTCCCGGCTGCACCCTTGGGATCACCCTGTGTCGCTGGGGCGTTCGGCGCGCGCTGGAGCGGTCCGGTCGTGGGACGGACCGCCCGGTCGTGGGAATGCGTGCCTCCGGGTGGATGTGACTCAGGTCACGAAAAAACGCGCGGCGGTCGGGAAATAACCGGGGACCTCTTCCCCGTTTGGTCATGTGTCCGAGCGAAACGGGGACTCGCTCCCCGGATCGCCCCGCCACCCGACTCACCGACCGCCCGCCACCCGACTCACCGACCGCCCGCCGGGCCGACCGTCCGACCGGCGGGCCGGGCCGGGCCGACCGATTGACCGCCCGACGGGCCGGTCAGCCGGCCGATCGCCCGACTGGCCGGCTGAGCGCTCGCCCGACCGACTGACCGACCGACTTGAGGAGTACGCCGTGAAGACCGCGACGACCGCGAACCCCGAGCTGCGCAAGGCGACCCGGCCTCGCGCCGACGCTCTGCGCAACCGGGAGCGGATCGTCACGGCCGCCCGCGAGATGTTCGTCGAACACGGCCCCGAGGTGCCGCTCGACGAGATCGCCCGTCGGGCCGGCGTCGGCAACGCCACGCTGTACCGCAACTTCCCCGACCGCGACGCCCTCGTACGCGAGGTCGTCTGCTCCGTCATGGACCGTACGGCGCGGGCGGCCGAGCGGGCGCTCGCCGAGACGGGCGACGCCTTCGACGCCCTGGAGCACTTCGTGCACGCCTCCGCCGACGAGCGGATCAGCGCTCTGTGCCCGATGATCTCCAGCACCTTCGAGCAGCACCACCCCGACATGGAGGCCGCCCGCACAAGGGTCGAGCACCTCGTCGAGGAGGTCATGGACCGCGCCAAGGAGGCCGGGCAACTGCGCCCCGACGTGGGCGTCGGCGATGTGATGGTCGCCGTGGCCCAGCTCTCCCGGCCGCCGGCCGGCGCCGGCTGCGGCAGCATCGACCGCTTCGTGCACCGTCATCTGCAACTGTTCCTGGACGGGCTGCGGGCCCCGGCCCGATCCGCCCTGCCAGGTGCGACCGCGACCCTGGAGGATCTCCGCCGGGCCTGACCAGCCGGGAGCGATCGGCCCGGAACCGTACGCCGGCCGTCGGCGCGTTACGGCCGGCCGTCGCCCCGCCAACCGAACTCATCATCCGAAACCGAGCCCCGGGCCGGCCGTGATGGTCGGCTGCGATCTTCCGACACCACTTTTTCCGTCTTTCCTCGCCTCCTCCCGCCCTTTCTCGGCTTTTCCCGTTCTTTCTCGTCCTTTCTCGTCCTTTTCCGTCACGAAGCTCCGAAGTGGGTACCCCCATGTCTGAAACAGCCGCAAAGGCTCCCGGCGCCCCGGACGCGTCCGGCGACCCGGGCCGCTGGAAAGCGCTCGTCTTCATCGCGCTCGCCCAGCTGATGGTCGTGCTGGACGCGACCATCGTGAACATCGCCCTCCCCTCCGCCCAGCAGGACCTGGGCATCTCCGACGGCAACCGGCAGTGGGTCGTCACGGCCTATGCCCTCGCCTTCGGCGGACTGCTGCTCTTCGGCGGCCGGATCGCCGACCTGTGGGGCCGCAAGCGCGCCTTCGTGACCGGTCTGACCGGCTTCGCGGTGGCCTCCGCACTCGGTGGCGCGGCCACGACCGGCGCGATGATGTTCGGCGCCCGCGCACTGCAGGGTGTCTTCGGCGCACTGCTCGCGCCCGCAGCGCTCTCCCTGCTCGCGGTGACGTTCACCGACGCCAAGGAGCGCGCCAAGGCATTCGGCATCTACGGGGCGATCGCCGGTGGCGGTGGCGCCGTCGGCCTGATCCTGGGCGGATTCCTCACCGAGTACCTGGACTGGCGCTGGACGTTCTTCGTGAACATCCCGTTCGCCGTCGTCGCCGCGGCCGGCGCCTACTTCGTCATCCGTGAGCCGGCCGGCGGGCGCAACCGCTCCCCGCTCGACGTCCCGGGCGTGGTGCTGTCCACCCTCGGCCTGGTCGCCCTGGTGTACGGCTTCACCCGCGCCGAGTCCGAGGGCTGGAGCGACACCCTGACCGTCTCGATGTTCGTCGCGTCCGCCGTTCTGCTGGTGACCTTCGCGCTGGTCGAGTCGCGGGTGAAGGCCCCGCTGCTGCCGCTGCGCGTGGTCACTGACCGCAACCGCGGCGGGATCTACCTGTCGCTGGGCCTCGCAGTCATCGGGATGTTCGGCCTGTTCCTCTTCCTCACGTACTACCTCCAGGTCGTGCGGGGGTACACGCCGGTGCGGACCGGCTTCGCCTTCCTCCCGATGGTCGCGGGCATGATCACCGGCTCCACCCAGATCGGCGCCCGCCTGATGACCCGCGTGGCACCGCGGCTGCTGATGGGCCCCGGCTTCCTGGTCGCCGCCACCGGCATGCTGCTGCTGACCCAGCTGGAGATCGACTCCTCCTACGCCGCCCTGCTGCTGCCCGCGATGCTGCTGCTCGGCCTCGGCATGGGTACGGCGTTCATGCCGGCGATGTCCCTGGCCACGCAGGGTGTCCAGCCGCGGGACGCGGGCGTCGCCTCCGCGATGGTCAACACCTCGCAGCAGGTGGGTGGCGCCATCGGTACGGCCCTGCTGAACACGATCGCGGCCTCGGCCACGACCTCGTACATCCAGGACCACATCGCGGGTGCCGCCACCAGGCCCCAGCAGCAGCTGGTGCAGTTGCAGGCCATGGTGAACGGCTACACCAGCGCCATCTGGTTCGCCGTCGGCATCCTGGTCGTGGCCGCCGTGATCGCCCTGACCCTCGTCGACGCGGGGCGTCCGGGCGGTACCAAGGTGACCGGGTCCGGTTCCGGCGCGGGCGCCGAGGACGAGGTGGCGGTGCCGGTCATCGCCTACTGATCGCCCACGGAACCACCCACTGAACCACCCACTGAGGCGCCCGCTCAGGCCCCGTTGAGGCGCCCACCGGACGGTACGTACTTCAGCCCCCGGGCGGTACGTACCTCAGTCCCGGGCGGTACGTACTTCAGCCCCCGGGCCGTACATACCTCAGCGGAGCCAGGGCAGATCCGCACCCGCTTCGTTCGGCTGGAGTCCCTCGGCGACGATCTGCATGATCTCGCCGAGGGACTTCTGCTGTTCCGGGCTGAGACGGTCGAACAGCGCCTGGCGTACGGCGGTCACATGGCCCGGCGCGGTGCGGCGCAGCACCTCGAGGCCCTGGTCGGTCAGGACCGCGAACTGGCCTCGCTTGTCGGAGGGGCAGTCCTCGCGGCGTACCCAGCCGTTCTTCTCCAGGCGGGCGATCGCGTGGGAGAGGCGGGAGCGGGTGATCTTGGCGTCCATGGCCAGCTCGGTCATCCGCAGCCGGCGCTGCGGGGCCTCGCCGAGCTTGACGAGGAGGCCGTAGTAGATGTGCGGCATGCCCGCGTCGCGCTGGAGCTGGCGGTCGAGGTGGTCCTCGAGCAGGGTGGTGGCGTGCAGGTAGGAACGCCAGACGCGCTGCTCCTCGGCGGTGAGCCAGCGGTGGGCATCGGCCTCGGCGGGCTCGGGGACGGAAGCGGGTGCCGTATTCATACATCCACTCTACGAGCTACTCCTTGAAGGTTAAACAAACCGGGCGTAATGTGAGGGCAGAGCTTTAGCTTTCAAGCATCCAGTCGCAGGGAGTCGCCACCATGTCCGCCGCCGCCCGGGAGCGCATGCCCGCCCTCTACCTCAGCCACGGTGCCCCGCCGCTCGCGGACGACCCGGTCTGGCCCGGCCAGCTCGCCGCCTGGTCCGCCGAGCTGCCCCGCCCCAAGGCGATCCTCGTCGTCTCCGCGCACTGGGAGGAGGCCCCGCTCGCCCTCGGTGCCATCGAGACGGTCCCGCTGGTCTACGACTTCTGGGGCTTCCCCGAGCACTACTACCGGGTGCGGTACGGCGCCCCCGGCGCGCCCGAACTCGCCGAGAGCGTCCGGAAGTTGCTGCGCGCGCCCGGAACGCCCGTGCAGGACGTCCCGGACCGCGGCCTCGACCACGGCGCCTACGTCCCGCTCGTCGAGATGTTCCCCGAGGCCGACATCCCCGTGCTCCAGGTCTCCATGCCGACCCTCGACCCGGTCAGGCTCATGGACGTCGGCCGCAAGTTGGCGCCCCTGCGCGACGAGGGGGTGCTGATCGTCGGCTCCGGCTTCTTCACCCACAACCTGGCCGCCCTGCGGCACACCGGAGGCGGGGTGCCGAGCTGGTCCGCGGAGTTCGACGACTGGGGCAGGCGCGCCCTGGAGACCCGCGACTGGGACGCCCTGCTGGACTTCCTCGACAAGGCCCCGGCCGGCCGGTACGCCCACCCGCGCACCGAGCACTTCGCCCCGCTGTTCGTGACCATGGGCGCGGCGGAGGCGAGCGGTGAGCTGGGCACGCAGAAGTCCGTGATCGACGGCTTCTGGATGGGCCTGGCCAAGCGGTCGGTGCAGTTCGGCTGAGACATGTGCGCCCCCGCTGCGTAAGACGAGGGTGTGGAGAGTCTTGGATTTTCCCGAGAGTCCGGGTTTGCGGCAGCCTTCCGCCGGAGCGATTCGTCCATCAGGGTGGAAGGCGGTCGAAGGGGTCGAAGGGGACGCTCTTCCCGAGGTGGCGCCATTGGTGTGAGCGGAGTCTCACCCGTGGGGTGACCGGCGGGGTCCGTGAAGGGCCCGGGAGACCCTCGGGTGCCGCTCTGACCTGCGGTTCCGTAACCGTCGGCGGCGACGTTCGGCGGCTGCGGCGAAACAGGGTACTGCATGATCAGAAAATTGGTGGGCGGGTTGGGAATTCTGTCCGGATTCCAGTCGTTGTTTCCATCGGATGCCGGGCACCCGAGGAGAGTTCCGAAGCAGGTGCCGAGCATCTGAAGGACCGCCCGCTGACCCACCATCGCAAGGGAGCACGCATGGCAACCCGTGCCGTCGCCCGTCGTCAGTCCGCCACCGGCGAGACGGCCGACGCGGCAAGCAGTGTTCGCGCCCATGGCGGCGAGATCGCCGATCGCGACCTGGTCGGCATGTATCTCGACGAGATCGCGCGTACACCGCTGCTCGACGCCGCCAAGGAGGTCGAGCTGTCCCAGATCATCGAAGCGGGTGTGTTCGCGCGGCAGATCCTCGACCGGCACGAGGAGACGAAGACGGACGCCACCGACGAGGAGCTCCGGGCCCTGGTCGCCCAGGGGGAGCGGGCGAAGGACGTCTTCATCCGCTCCAACCTGCGGCTGGTCGTGGCAGTCGCCCGGCGTTACCCGCGCAGTGGCCTGCCCCTGCTGGACCTGATCCAGGAGGGCAACGCCGGCCTGGTGCGCGCGGTGGAGAAGTTCGACTACCGCAAGGGCTTCAAGTTCTCGACGTACGCCACCTGGTGGATCCGCCAGGCGATCACGCGCTCGATAGCGGACCAGTCGCGCACCATCCGGCTGCCCGTCCACCTCGTGGAGGAACTGGGCCGCATCCGCCGCGTCCAGCGCGAGTTCAACCGGGAGCACGGCCGCGACCCGGAGCCCGCGGAGATCGCCGAGGAGCTCGGCTCGACGCCCGGGCGCGTCTCGGACGTCCTCGACTGGGCCCGTGACCCGGTCTCGCTGAACATGTCGGTGGACGACGAGGGCGAGACCCAGTTCGGTGACCTCCTGGAGGACACCTCCGCGGTGTCGCCCGAGCAGTCGGTCATGACGCTGCTGCGCAGCGAGGGGCTCGACGACCTCATCGGCCGCCTCGACCAGCGCACGGCCTCGATCATCAAGATGCGGTACGGCATAGAGGACGGCCGCGAGCGTACGCTCACCGAGGTCGGCAAGGAGCACGGCCTGACGCGTGAACGCATCCGCCAGATCGAGAAGCACGCGCTGCTGGAGCTGAAGAAGCTGGCCCGCGACACCGGGTTCGACGCGGCGGCGTGAGGCCGTTCCGAACGGGATCCGGCCAGGGGAACGTCCAGGGGCGAGCACGGATGCCCGCCTCGGAGGACGTCCGCCCCGGCCGGGGCGTGGTGAGACCGGGCAGACCGGGCGCGTGAGGCTGCCGGTGCGCCGGGCGACCGCGTACGCCCGGTGGCGAAAGGCCGCGCAAACATGGCCGTGTACCGCCGCTTCAAGCGGCGGGGGCACGGGAACAACCCTTCAGAGCCCAGGAGTTCGACCGCCGGACGGGTTCCGGAACGGACCGGCTCCAGGCCGCTTCGGCGGAACGCACTGAAGTCCAGAGCCAAGTCCCGACGCACTCCCCCCGGCGCCGGGACTTTCCCAGAGCCGGGCTCCGGCGCCTCTCCCCCCGGGGCGCCGGAGCCCGGCTCCCCTTCAGTCGCCCGGGGCACGAGCCGGAGAGTGACCGCCGCCCCGGCCGGCCCGCGTGAGTCGCGCCCCCAACTGCCGTACGCACTGCACGAGTTCGTCGGGCTCCTCCACCGTGAACTCGCAACCCAGCATCGCCAGCCGCACCGCGAGCCACTCCACCCGGTCGCCGACCGTGGCCCGCAGCCGGCAGCCGCCCGTGTCGAGCGGCTCCGGTGCGCCGAGCCACGCGGGCAGCCGCGCCGCGACCACCTCGGCCGGGTCGGTGAAGGTCGCCGTGAACGTGTAGGTCTCCTGCCTGCGGTACATCGACTGTCGGAGGTACTCGGCCGCGCTCCCGGTCGGCAGCTCCCGCGGAGCGAACCGCGCACCGGTGGCGAAGGGCTCGCTCACCCGGTCGACGCGGAACGTCCGCCAGTCCGCGCGGTCCAGGTCGTACGCCACGAGGTACCAGCGCCGACCGGTCGACACCAGCCGGTACGGCTCCGTCAGCCGCCGCGTCACGGCCCCGTCGCCGGCCCGGTAGGCGAACCGCAGCCGCTCGTACCCCGCCACCGCGGAGGCCATGACCGTCAGCGTCTCCGTCGCGACGCTCGCCCCGTCGCCGCTGGTCAGCGGAGTCGTCGCGGCCTGAAGCGTGGAGACGCGATGCCGCAGCCGGGTCGGCAGCACCTGTTCCAGCTTCGCCAGCGCCCGCACCGACGCCTCGTCGACGCCCTCGATCGCATGCCCGGCCCCCGCGCGCAGCCCGACCGCGATCGCCACCGCCTCCTCGTCGTCGAGTACGAGGGGCGGCATGGCCTTCCCCGCGACCAGCCGGTAGCCGCCGTCCGCTCCCTTGGTCGCCTGCACCGGATAGCCGAGCTCACGCAGCCGGTCGATGTCCCGTCGGACCGTGCGCCGGGACACCCCGAGCCGGCCGGCGAGTTCACCGCCGGGCCACTCCCGGGGCGTTTGGAGGAGGGAGAGCAACTGGAGGAGCCGGGCCGGAGTGTCCGTCGTCATGAATCCGAGAATGCCGCAGAAGTAGGACATGGTCTGACCTAATGCCTGCCTAGTTTGGCGTCATGTCCTCCACCGAAACCCTTGCCGACAGCCCGGTCCCGGTCCCGGCCCCGGCCCCGACCGCCGACCGCCGTCGCTGGTTCGCGCTGGCGATCGTGATGACCGCGGCCTTCATGGACCTCGTGGACGTCACGATCGTCAACATCGCGATTCCGTCCATCCAGCAGGATGCCGGCGCGTCCTTCAGCCAGATCCAGTGGATCACCGCCGGGTACGCCCTCGCCTTCGCGGCCGGCCTGATCACCGGCGGCCGGCTCGGCGACATCCACGGCCGCAAGCGGCTGTTCCTCCTCGGCATCGGCGGCTTCACCCTCGCCTCCGCGCTGTGCGGCTTCGCCGCGAACCCCGACATGCTGGTCGCCGCCCGTCTCCTGCAAGGCGCCATGGCCGCGATGATGGTCCCGCAGGTGCTCTCGATCGTGCACGCCACCTTCCCGGCGCACGAACGCGGCAAGGTCTTCGGCCTGTTCGGCGCGATCGTCGGCCTGGGCGCGGTCTCCGGCCCGCTGCTCGGCGCGCTGCTCACCGAGTGGAACCTGTTCGGGCTGGAATGGCGGCCGATCTTTCTGATCAACCTGCCCGTCGGCGTCCTGGCCCTCGTCCTCGGCAACCGTTTCATCAGCGAGTCCAAGGCCCCTCGGGCCCTGAAGCTGGACCTCGTCGGGGTCGCCCTGGTCACCCTGGGTCTGCTGATGCTGCTCTACCCGCTGACCCGGGGCCGTGAGCTGGGCTGGCCGGTGTGGGGGTACGTCTCGATGGCGGGCGCGCTGGTGGTCTTCGCGGCGCTGGTGGCGTACGAGCGGAGCAAGGCGGCGCGGGACGGCTCGCCGCTCGTCGAACTGTCGCTGTTCCGGGTGAAGAGCTTCGCCGCGGGCATCGCGGTGCAGACCGTCTTCGGTGTCGCGCTGGGCGTGTTCTTCCTGGTCTGGACGCTGTACATGCAGGTCGGCCTGGGCTGGAGCCCGCTGCGGGCGGGCCTGACGGGCGTACCGTTCTCGATCGCTGTGTCCACCGCCGCCGGGATGTCGGTGCAGAAGCTGGTCCCGCGCTTCGGCCGCAAGGTGCTCCAGGCCGGTGCGCTGGTGATGGCGGCCGGTGTCCTGCTCTACATCTGGGAGTCCGAGCGGTACGGCCTGCACATCGCCCCCTGGCAGATGGCGCTCCCGCTGGTCGTGATGGGCCTGGGCATGGGCCTGATCGTGGCGCCGCTGACCGACGCGGTGCTCTCGGAGGTCCCGCGTGAGCACGCGGGTTCGGCGTCCGGGCTGATCAACACCGTGCAGCAGATGGGCAACGCGCTCGGACTCGGGCTGGTGTCGGTGGTGTTCTTCGGGGTCATCGGCGACCGCCTGGCCCCGGCCGAGGTGGGCCCGGCCTTCGTCAACGCCTTCCAGCACGCGCTGGTGTGGGTGGCGGCGGTGCTGGGCGTCATCTTCGTCCTGATGTCGGCCCTGCCCAAGCGACCGGGCCGGCAGGCGGAGGACGCCGAGGGGGCCGGGGCGGAGGAGGCCGGGGAGCCGGCCGTGGTGGCGCAGCGGTCGGGCGAGCTGGTGGGCTGACCTGCGCGAAAGAGGGCCGATGGGGCCCGGCACCCGAGCGGTGCCGGGCCCATCGGCGTACCCGGACACCACCGGAAGTCCGTTCATGCCCGGTCTGATGCCCGAACCTGTTTACTTCCTGGACATTCAGGCGTAGCCTCCGGGAGAAACCACAAGTTCGGGCATCAGTCGGAGGCGAGCGGACATGTACGCACCGGAGCGGCAGCAGGAGATCCTCCGGCTCGCCCGGGACGGAGGCCGCGTGGACGTCGTGTCGCTCGCCGAGGAGTTCCAGGTGACGGCGGAGACGATCCGCCGCGACCTGAAGGCCCTCGACCGCGCGGGCCTGCTGCGCAGGGTGCACGGCGGCGCCATCCCGGCCGGCCGTCTCGACTTCGAGCCCGACCTCACCGAGCGCGAGTCCACCGCCGCCGACGAGAAGGACCGCATCGCCAAGGCGGCCCTGGCCGAACTGCCGGCCGAGGGCACGCTGATCCTCGACGCCGGTACGACGGTGGCCCGTGTGGCCGCCGCCCTGCCCCTGGAGGCCTCGCTCACCGTCGTCACGCACTCCCTGCCGATCGCGGCCCGCCTCGCGGACCACCCCGGTCTCCAGCTCCACCTCGTGGGAGGGCGGGTGCGCAACCGCACCCGCGCCGCCGTGGACGCCTGGGCGCTGCGGGCCTACGGCGAGATCCGCGCCGACGTGCTGTTCGTCGCCGCCAACGGCTTCTCCGCCGAACACGGTCTGACCACCCCCGACCTCGCCGAGGCCGCGGTGAAGCGCGCGGCGATCGCCGCCGCCCGCCGTGTGGTGCTGCTCGCCGACTCCGCCAAGCACGGCCAGGAGCACTTCGCCCGCTTCGGCGGCCTGAACGACGTGGACCTGCTGATCACCGACAGCGGATTGAGTCCCGAGGACGCGGCCGCCATCGAGCGCGGCGGCACGGAAGTAGTACGCGCATGATCGTCACCGTCACCCCCAACCCCTCCCTGGACCGCACCTACGAGGTCCCCGCGCTCGAACGCGGCCAGGTCGTCCGGGCCACCGGCGAGCGCATGGACCCGGGCGGCAAGGGCGTGAACGTCTCGCGCGCCGTCGCGGCCGCCGGCCGGTGCACGGTCGCCGTCCTGCCGCTGGGCGGCGCCCCGGGCGCTCTCGTCGCGGACCTGCTCGACGCGCAGGGCATCGACGTCGCACCGGTGCCGGTCGCCGGGGCCACCCGCTCGAACATCGCGCTCGCGGAGGCCGACGGCGTCCTGACGAAGATCAACGCACCGGGTCCGGAACTCTCCGCCGAGGAGCAGGAGTCGCTGCTGGAGACCGTGCGGCGGCAGTCGCGCGGCGCGGACTGGATCGCGTGCTGCGGCAGTCTGCCGCGCGGACTCGCTCCGTCCTGGTACGCCGACCTGGTCGCGCGGGCGCACGCGGCCGGTGTGCGCATCGCGCTGGACACCTCCGGGCCCGCGCTGCTGGCGGCGCTGCGCGAGGGCCCCGACGTGGTCAAGCCCAACGCCGCGGAGCTCGCCGAGGCCGTCGGGCGCTCCCTGACGACGGTCGGCGACGCTGTGAAGGCGGCCGAGGAGCTGCGCGGGCTCGGCGCGCGCACCGTGCTCGCGAGCCTGGGCGCCGACGGGCAGCTGCTCGTGGACGGGGCGGGCGCCTGGTTCGGCAGCGCGCGCGTGGACGCCGTCCGCAGCAACGTCGGCGCCGGCGACTCCTCCCTCGCCGGCTTCCTGATCGCCGGCGGCACCGGCCCGGAGGCCCTGGCCCTCGCCGTCGCGCACGGCGCGGCTGCCGTCCAGCTGCCGGGCAGCCTGATGCCGACACCCGCCGACCTGGATCCGGCGGCGGTGACGGTCACGGCGGACGTGCCGGTGGACCGCGCGCTGAAGGAGCCGGTGACATGACCCCCCGCACGCCCCGCACCCGGTGCCGTACGACGCCTCCGCCGGCCCGCACCGCTTCCGACCCTCCCCGTACCGCTTCCGACCCTCCCCGTACCGCTTCCGACCCTCCCCGCACCGCTTCCGACTCTCCCCGTACTGCCCCCGTCCCCACCCCCGCCCATCCCACTGACCGGGCGATACGCGCGCTAAGGAGCCCGCGATGAGCGACATGATCACCGCGGACCTGGTCGACCTCGACCTGTCCGCCGACACCAAGCAAGCGGCGGCGCGCTCCCTCGCCGAACGGATGGTCTCCCTGGGCCGGGTGACCGATCTGGAGGGCTTCCTCGCCGATGTGGCCGCCCGCGAGGCGCAGATGCCGACCGGCCTCGACGGCGGCATCGGCATCCCGCACTGCCGCAGCGAGCACGTCGTCGAGCCGACGCTCGCCTTCGGGCGCAGCGCGGCCGGGATCGACTTCGGCGCGGCGGACGGCCCCGCCGACCTGATCTTCCTGATCGCGGCCCCGTCCGGCGCCGACGACGCCCACCTGAAGATCCTGTCGTCGCTGGCCCGGCAGCTGATGAACAACGAGTTCACCTCCGCGCTGCGTTCGGTGGACAACGCGGCGGCCGCTGCCGCGCTCATCCGCGGGGACGAGACTCCGGGCGAGGCCACGGCAGGAGCCGAGGGCACCGCCACGGACACTGAGGGGACCGAGGGCACCGCCGCGACCACCGAAGGCGTCTCCGCCGAGGCGCAGGACGCTCCCGAAGACACCGCCGCGACGCCGGGGGCGGCCTCCTCCGGCGCCGTGGCGGGTAGCACGGCACCGGCGCCGGGCGCGAGCGCCACGGACGTGAGCGCCAAGGGCGTGAGTGCCACCGACGTGAGCGCCAAGGACGCGAGCGGCGAGGGTGAGCGTCCGTTCCGGATCGTCGCCGTCACCTCCTGCCCCACCGGTATCGCGCACACCTACATGGCGGCCGAGTCACTGGAGAACGCCGGCCGTGAGGCGGGCGTCGAGGTCGTCGTGGAGACCCAGGGTTCGGCGGGCTTCACCCGGCTCGACCCGGCGGTGATCGCGGCGGCGGACGGCGTGATCTTCGCCCACGACGTCCCCGTACGCGACAAGGACCGCTTCGCCGGGAAGCCGGTCGTCGACGTCGGCGTGAAGGCGGGCATCAACCGGCCCGGCGAACTGATCACCGAGGTCCGCGGCAAGGCCGCCCGCGGTGAGGTGAGCGCGGCGCCCGCGCCGGGCGGCACGCCGGTCGAGCGGGCAGGCGAAGCGGGCGAGGGCTACGGCACGAAGCTGCGCAAGTGGCTCATGTCCGGCGTCAGTTACATGGTTCCCTTCGTCGCCGCGGGTGGTCTGCTGATCGCCCTCGGGTTCGCGATCGGCGGCTACGAGATCAACAAGGCGCCGTCGGTGATGGACCACTTCGTCTGGACCCAGGCCGACAGCTGGGCCGCCCTGCTGTTCCAGATCGGCGGTGTGGCCTTCGCCTTCCTCGTCCCGGTGCTGGCCGGCTACATCGCCTACGGCATGGCGGACCGCCCCGGACTCGTCCCCGGTTTCGTCGGCGGCTCGATCGCGCTCACCATCAACGCCGGATTCCTCGGCGGTCTGGCGGCCGGTCTGATCGCCGGTGGTGTGGTGATGGCGATCCAGAAGGTGCGCATTCCGGCGGCGCTGCGCGGCATCATGCCGGTGGTGGTGATTCCGCTGATCTCCTCGGCGGTCGTCGGGTTCCTGATGTTCGTGGTCATCGGAAAGCCCATCGCCACCGCGCAGAAGGGCATGACCGACTGGCTGAACGGACTGACCGGCACCAACGCCGTCCTGCTCGGCGCGCTGCTCGGCCTGATGATGTGCTTCGACCTCGGCGGTCCGGTCAACAAGGTCGCCTACACCTTCGCCACCGCCGGTATCGCGGTCTCCGACCCCAGCGACTCCGCGATGAAGATCATGGCCGCGGTGATGGCGGCCGGCATGGTCCCGCCGCTGGCGATGGCCCTGGCCACGACCGTGCGCGGCAAGCTGTTCACCCACACCGAGCGGGAGAACGGCAAGGCCGCCTGGGTCCTGGGCGCCTCCTTCATCTCCGAGGGCGCCATCCCGTTCGCTGCGGCCGACCCGCTGCGCGTCATCCCGTCGTCGATGGTCGGCGGTGCGCTCACCGGCGCCCTGTCGATGGTCTTCGGCGCCACGCTCCGCGCTCCGCACGGCGGCATCTTCGTGGTCCCGCTGATCGGCAACCCGTTCCTCTACCTGATCGCCATCGCGGCGGGCGTGTGCGTGACCACCGCCCTGGTGGTCGCCCTGAAGACCCTGCGCAAGCCGGTGGGCGCGGCGGCCGCCGAGGCAGGCGAGGGCGCACCGACCGAGCCCGCCGACCGGAAGCAGCCGGTGGCGGCCTGAGCATCTCCCTCCTGCGCCCTTGTCCCTTTGGCGCACTGTGAGTTGTTCACGGCACCTGCGAGATACATCACGGTCCGGGACCAAAGTCCCGGACCGTGGTGTCTACTGAGCACATGCCTCAGCATGTCTCGACCCTGATGTGGATAGGTGTGGCCGTCCCCGCCGCACTGACCGTCGCCTGCCTGATCGGCCTCGCCCGCATCCGGCGCGACATCCGCCTCGAGACCGCTCGACAGCATTCCGCCCCGAGGCTGTCGGGCCTCCCGCTCCAGCGAGGGGCAGGACCCGGCCGGGAGTTCGTGGAACTGACCCCGGAGGAGAAGGACGCCTTCGCGGGCCTGGTACGCCGGCTCGGCAACGGTCGTTGAGGCTCACCTCGGCAGAGCGGGCGGCGGTCGCTTCCACGCCGTACCCGTCGGCACGGGCCGACGAGGTCTAGGACATCTGAGCCGCGCGCCGTTCCATCGCGCCGCGGGCCGCGTCCTCCGTCACGTACACCTCGCACATGTGGCGACCGTCCGGGGTCGCCGTGTGCTCGACCTCCCACAGTGAGATCTCCACGCCGTCGTCCAGCAGGAACGCGTGCTCGTAGAGCGAGAAGCACAGCCCGGCGCGGCCCGCGCGGCAGGGGCGGCCGAAGGCCTGGGTGATCCGGTGACCGGACGCCGCCGCCAGCAGCGACGCGACATCCGCGCCCGGCCGGTCGGCGTTCTCCGCGCGCCGCAGCAGACGGCGTGCGTGGTCGGCGGAGTCGTCGGACGCGTACGCGTGCCGTGCCTGCGGCGGCGGCGAGAGCTGGACCAGTACCGGCAGCTCGAACTCCGGCGCGTCCGGCGGGAGCGGCAGCCGTGCCGTGGCGGTGCTCAACTCCTCCTCGTCGTCGTACACCTCGTGCTGCACCTCGCTGCCCGGCGCGGTGTTGTGCACCAGCTCCCAGAGGGTGAGCGCCGAGCCGTCGGCGAGCAGCCAGGTGTGCCGGTAGGTCTCCCGGTGCAGTCCGGCGCTGTGGTGCGCCGAGTGCAGCGAACCGTCGTAGGCCAGGGCGCAGTCGAGACGCCGTATGGTCTCGTCGGGTAACTCGAAGGAGTTCAGGGCGCGGCCGAGCAGTCGCGCGAGGTGCTCCTCCGGAGACCCGGGCGACTCGCGTGGCTCGTACGCAGTCGTCTCGTACGGAACGCTCAAGGTTTCTCCCGGCGTTGCTGCATGTCACCTTGTGGGTGCATACCGTAGCCCCTCGGTCGAGCATCATGTCCGCGAACCGAGAAAACGTCCACGGGGAAAACGGCCGGCCGGCGCGAGAAGTTCCCGTGTGAGGCGTTGTTCCGTCAAAATCCGCAGGTCAAAAGGGCGTTGTGAGGCAGGGGCCGACCAGAGGGCGGTGCCGGAGGTCAACGGGCGCCGTACAGCTCCTCGTAGGCCGGCCAGTCCCCGCCCGGTCCGGCCACCGCCTCGGCCGTCCGTACCGCGCGGACGATCGCGCGGGTCACCTGGTCCGCGCCCGCCGCGAGGATCTCGTTCAGGGCGAGCGGGGAGCCGGGGTCGAGCGGACGCGCCCCGGTGGCCAGCGCGAACACCGTGTCGCCGTCGTTGAGCAGGTGCACCGGACGTACGGCGCGTGCGATGCCGTCGTGCGCCGTGCCGGCCAGCTTCTGCGCCTGCGCCTTGGTCAGGTCCGCGTCGGTGGCGACCACCGCCAGGGTGGTGTTCAGCGGGGGAGGCGCGTTCCTCGCGGCGGCCTCGGCGAGGCGCCGCCGCGCGGCCTCGTGCACCCGCGCTTCGGGATGGTCCACCGGTCCCTGGAACAACTCCCCGTACAGCACCCCCGTTTGCGGATCGACCGCCGACCCCACCGCGTTGGCCACCGCCAGCGCGGCCACCGTGATGCCCGAGTCGAGCACCGTGCTCGCCGTGCCGACTCCTCCCTTGAGCGGTCCCACGGCCGCTCCGGTCCCGGCGCCCACGCACCCCTCCGGCACGCGCCCGCCGACCTCGCTCGCCGCCGCGGCCTCGACCGCGGCGCGCCCGGTGGCCGCGTCCGGCCGGGCCCGGAAGTCACCGCCGCGGCCCAGGTCGAACACGCAGGCGGCGGGTACGACCGGTACGACGTGCGAAGGTTCCGGGCCGACCCTGACCCCGCGGCCCCGCTCCTCCAGCCAGGCCATCACCCCCGAGGCGGCGTCCAGCCCGTAGGCGCTGCCGCCGGTCAGGACGACCGCCTCCACCGTCCGCACCAGGTTGCGCGGATCGAGGGCGTCGGTCTCCTTGGTTCCCGGGCCGCCACCGCGCACCTCCACGGCGGCGACGGCGCCGCCCTCCGGCGCGAGCACGACCGTCGTGCCGGTGAGCCAACCGCCGCCCGTGCGCGTCGCATGTCCCACCCGCACGCCTTCGACGTCCGTCAGAGCGTCCACTGTCATGGGAGCCAGTCTCCCGGGCGAGACGCAGTCACGAGCCTCTTCGGAGGAACGGCGTGCAACGTCACGCCGCCTGCCGCGGACCGTACCCTTGAGGCATGAGTACCGCCCCCGAGCCCGCCCCCGAACCGCGTGACCCGAAGACCGCGCTGATCTTCGACGACCCGCTGAACCAGCAGTCCACGGACGACACCGACCGCGGGTGGGGCGAGCGCACGGAAGGCGACGCCGCCGGCGACCTCAAGCGTTTCCTGGACGAGAAGCCTCCCCACCACCTCTGAGGCGCGCGGGCCGCCGGGCCGCGGACGCTACCGCTCGCCGTATCCGGAGCGGCGCCGGGCGACCAGCTCGTCGCGTATCTCCTTGAGCACCTCCAGCTCGGTCACCTCCATGACCTCCTCCGTGCCCTCCCTGGCCTTCTTCCGCGCCTCCTGGCGGGCCAGGAACTTCGCCATGGGCAGGAGCATCAGGAAGTAGACCACCGCGGCGGTGATCAGGAACTGGAGAGCGGCGCCGAGGACCGAACCCCACATGATCTGGATGCCCTGATCGCCCTTGCAGGTGGCGCTCAGGCACGAGTCGTAATGGTCGAGGTTCTTGGTGCCGATCGCTCCGATGACCGGACTGATCACCCCCTTCACCACCGCGTTGACGATGTTGGTGAAGGCGGCGCCGACGACCACCGCTACTGCCAGATCGACGACGTTCCCGCGCATCAGGAAGGCTTTGAAGCCCTGCCAGACACTCGGGTCCTTCTTGTCGCTCACCTGGGGCTCCTCCTTGGACATGCAACTTCGACGTGCGGAACGAACAGCTCCGCAACCTACGGCTCACCACAGGGTCACCGCCAGCCTGGCCGTCGCGCTCGCCCCGGCCAGCCCCGCCGCGGTGGAGCGCGGTACCGACAGCGCGACCAGCGCCCCGCCCCCGGCCCCGTCGTCCACGGGCTCCGGGACCTTGGCCACCCGGGCCCCGTGTGCGACCACCCGGGCCTGCCCGCCCGTCGCCGGATCCTCCGCGGCGATCACGTCGACCCGGTCGCCCGGGCGCAGCAGCCGGACCGTGGCCGCGTCCGCGATGCGCACGGGTGCGATCACCGTGCGCACCTCGTCCGTGCCGCGGCGCCCGGCGGCCCGACCGGCTCCGTCGGCCGGAGCCGGCTGTCCACGGGCCGGTCCGCCGCGAGGCGGGTCCGGAGCATCCCGCGGGCCCGCCGCCACGACCGCGGCCGCGGTCACGGCCAGCCCGGCCGCCACCGCGCGCCCCCGGTGCCGTACGAGCCGGCACAGCCCGTACCGCCCGCCGCGCACACGCACCGGCGCGAAGTGCGGCACCTCACACGTGGCCGGGGCTTCCGTGCCGGTCGCGTACGGAGAGGACCGCGTGAGCGGCGCCGGTGAAGCAGAGGGGCCCGGCAAAGGGGAGGGCAGCGGAGAGGACGG
This sequence comes from Streptomyces sp. NPDC091412, assembly GCF_044756885.1. Classification (NCBI taxonomy): domain Bacteria; kingdom Bacillati; phylum Actinomycetota; class Actinomycetes; order Kitasatosporales; family Streptomycetaceae; genus Streptomyces; species Streptomyces sp. NPDC091412. Next base: position 29,267 of record NZ_JBIVTV010000016.1, read on the forward strand.
CAGGTACGGGGAGGGCAAGGGAGAGGGCGGCACCGGAGAAGAGGGCACCGGAGAAGACGGCACCGGCCAGGACGGAGACGGAGAGGACGGAGACGGAGAGGACGGAGAAGACGGAGACGGCAGGGACATGCGGACCACCACCAGCGACGGGGATTTCGGCTTGCCACGCCCACGATGAGGCATCGCGCCGCCGCCCGCCGGAGCCCGTGTGCTACCCGCCGGTTGTGGACAACTCCCTCACCCGAAGGAGCAATTCCACCCGTTACGGCAGCGCGAACCCCGGGTCCATCCCGCCCAGCGCGCCGGCGCACAGGCAGTCCCGCTGCTCGGTCGTGGGCAGCGCGGCCACCGCGTCGAACAGAACGCCCCGCAGCCGTTCCACGTTGGCCGCGAACACCCGCAGCACCTCCTCGTGCGAGACGCCCTCGCCGGTCTCCGCGCCCGCGTCCAGGTCGGTGACCAGCGTCATCGAGGTGTAGCAGAGCTCCAGTTCACGGGCGAGCGCCGCCTCGGGATGGCCGGTCATGCCCACCACCGACCAGCCCTGCGCCTGGTGCCACAACGACTCGGCCCGGGTCGAGAAGCGGGGCCCCTCCACCACGACGAGGGTGCCGCCGTCCACCGCGTCCCAGTCCCGCCCGCGCGCCGCCTTCAGTGTGGCCGTCCGGCCCACCGGGCAGTACGGGTCGGCCACCGAGACGTGCACGACGTTCGGCACCGTGCCGTCGGGCCGCGGCAGCCCGTCGAAGTAGGTCTGCGCCCGGGACTTCGTACGGTCGACGAACTGGTCGGGCACGAGCAGCGTGCCCGGCCCGTACTCGGGGCGCAGCCCGCCCACCGCGCAGGGCCCGAGCACCTGGCGCACGCCCACGGAGCGCAGCGCCCACAGGTTGGCCCGGTAGTTGATGCGGTGCGGCGGGAGGTGGTGGCCCCGGCCGTGCCGGGGCAGGAAGGCGACCCGCCGGCCGGCGACCTCACCGAGGAAGAGGGAGTCGCTGGGTGCCCCGTACGGCGTGTCCACCCGGACCTCGGTCACGTCGTCGAGGAACGAGTAGAAGCCGGAACCGCCGATGACACCGATCTCTGCGTTCGCCATGACCAGCACACTAGTGCCCCGGCAGGCAACGTTCGCCCCGTCGCGACGCCCGGCACGCTCCCCCGAGCTCTTCGAGCAGGGGGGACTCACGGAGCACGCACGGGACGCCGCTCCTTGACGGGTAAACGCTGCCTGCCGCGGCACTGGCGTCCGCGCACACGCCGAGGACCCCACCGTCCCACGACGGCGGGGTCCCGGAAGGAAGACGTCAGGCGGCGGAGCTGCCGGCCGAGCTCGTGGACGACGAGGACGACCCGGACGACCCCGACGAGGAGGACGAGCCGGAGGACGACCCCGACGAGGAGGACGAGGAACCCGAGGAAGACGGGCTCGACGACTTCGACGACGACGCCGCGCTGCTGCTCGACGAGGAGCCGCGGCTGTCGTTGCGGTAGAAGCCGGATCCCTTGAAGACAATGCCGACCGCGGAGAACACCTTCTTCAGGCGGCCACCGCAACCGGGGCACTCGGTGAGCGCGTCGTCGGTGAACTTCTGCACCGCCTCGAGGCCCTCGTCGCACTCGGTGCACTGGTACTGATAGGTGGGCACTGTCTTCCTCCTGGCACTCTCACTCGATGAGTGCTAACGACGGTCCATAGTGACGTATTCCCGAGGATCAGTCCACTGTGACGTGAGCGCGGTGACCGACGCCACGTGCGACCGTGCGGCCCTGCGACCGGGTCGCGAGCCGCGACCTGAGGGCGACCAGGGCGAGAAGGGCGAGCACCGTGCCGGTCATCGGCACCAGGAAGCCGGCGCCGCCCCACAGGCGGTCCTCCAGCTGCCCGGCGACGGTGACCGCCGCCGCCTGGCCGAGCGCGACCGCGCCCGTGAGCCAGGTGAACGCCTCGGTGCGGGCGCCGGCCGGGACCAGGCTCTCCACCAGGGTGTAGCCGGTGATCAGGGCGGGTGCGATGCACATGCCGACCAGGAGGCCGAGTGCCGCCAGGAGCGGCACCGAGTGCGCGGTCCACAGTGCGGACGCGGCCAGCGCCAGGGCGGTGTAGCCGACGAGGAGACGGTGCTGCGGGGCGGTCTTCCAGGCGATCGCGCCGCAGACGACGCCGGAGATCATGTTGCCCGCGGCGAAGGTTCCGTACAGCACGCCGTTGAGGCCGGGCTCGCCGATCGACTCGGTGAACGCGGCCAGCGAGACCTGCATGCCGCCGAAGACCGAGCCGATGCCGAGGAAGGTCGCGATCAGCACCCGCACGCCGGGGACGCGCAGGGCGGGGGTCTGCTCCACGCGCGCGTGCCCACCGCCGGTGACGGGCGGCTGGGTGCGCTTCTGCGCGGCGAACAGCAGACCGCCGACCAGGGTCAGCGCGGCCTCCGTCACCAGTCCGGCGGCCGGGGTGACGGTGGTGCACAGGGCGGTCGCCAGGAGGGGGCCGACGACGAACGTCAGCTCGTCGGTGACGGACTCGAAGGCGGCCGCGGTGGTCATCAGCGGCGAGTCCTTGAGCATGACGCCCCAGCGGGCGCGCACCATCGGGCCGACCTGCGGCACGGAGGCGCCGGTCGGCACGGCCGCCGCGAACAGCGCCCACAGGGGGGCGTGCGCCAGGGCGAGCGCGGTCAGCGTCAGCCCCGCGAGGGTGTGCGCCAGAACGCCGGGGACGAGTACCGCGCGCTGTCCGTAGCGGTCGGCGAGGCGTCCGCTGTAGGGCGCGAACAGCGCCATGGAGACGCCGGTGACGGCCGCGGTGGCGCCGGCCGCGCCGTAGGAGCCGGTGGTGCGCTGCACCAGCAGCACGATGGAGATGGTGAGCATCGCGAACGGCTGGCGCGCGGCGAAACCGGGGAGCAGGAACGTCCAGGCGCCGCGGGTGCGCAGTAGTTGCCCGTATCCAGGGCGGGAGGATGCCGTCGCGGCCGGCGCCGGTTCGGAGCTGGTGACCGTGGATCCCACGGCCCGTGCCTTTCTGCCGCCTGGTAGCGCGGGCCCGGGCGTGCGGGCGCGCCGAGAGCTGTCCTCTTGCGCGGACTGCGGTAGATACCGGCGCCCACTGCGGGGGACTACCCGGCCGCCATACGGTCGCGCCAGCTCTGCGTCAGGCAGAGTTGGTTCGATCAGGGTGCTCCCTCATCGTACAGGGGCGCGGGGACCCCTCTTCAGCCTCGGCTGCCCGCCCCCGCTCCGTCGGCGCCCAGCCATCCGGCCAGCTTGCCGCCCCGGCCGACCGCGCGCAGGCGCTGTTCGGCCGCCTCCCGGACCGGGTCGGTGGCGACGACGAGGAGTTCGTCGCCGCGCCGCAGGGTGGTGGTCGGCAGCGGTACGAACGACTTGCCCTCGCGGACCACCAGGGTGACCGCGGACCCGGACGGCAGCCGCAGCTCGTTGATCTCGACGCCGTGCATCCGGGACCCGGCGGGGATGGCGACGGACAGCAGGTGGCCGCGCAGCCGTTCCAGGGGCGCCGACTCGATGCCGAGGTCGGCGGCCTCCTCTCCGGACCCCAGCCGCAGCTTGCGGGCGAGCCAGGGCAGGGTCGGCCCCTGCACGAGGGTGTAGACGACGACCAGGACGAAGACGATGTTGAAGATGCGGTGGGTGGCGTCGACCCCGTTCACCATGGGGATCGTCGCCAGGATGACGGGCACGGCGCCGCGCAGTCCGGCCCAGGACATCAGGGCCTGTTCCTGCCACGGCACCCGGAAGGGCAGCAGGCTGGCCACCACGCCCAGCGGTCGCGCGACCATGGTCAGCACCAGGCCGATGACGAGGGCGGGCCAGACGTCGTCGAGCAGCTCGTGCGGGGTGACCAGCAGACCGAGCATGACGAACATGCCGATCTGGGCGATCCAGCCGAGCCCTTCGGCGAAGCCGCGGGTGGCGGGCCAGTGCGGCAGCTTGGCGTTGCCGAGCACCATCGACGCGAGGTAGACGGCGAGGAAGCCGCTGCCGTGGGCCAGCGCGCCGGCGGCGTACGCCGTGACGGCGATCGCCATGACGGCGATCGGGTAGAGGCCGGAGGCGGGCAGCGCGACGTGCCGCAGGCCCCAGGAACCGAGCCAGCCCACCGCCAGGCCGATGGCCGCGCCGATGGCCAGCTCCAGGGCTATCTCGCCCACCAGGACGTACCAGTGCTCGATCGGTCCCGCGGTGGAGAAGGCGACGACCAGGATGACCACGGGGGCGTCGTTGAAGCCGGACTCGGCCTCCAGCGTGCCCGTCACGCGCGCGGGCAGGGGGATCTTGCGCAGCACCGAGAAGACGGCCGCCGCGTCCGTGGAGGACACCACCGCGCCGATGATCAGCGCCTGACTCCACCCCAGGCCGGCGAGGTAGTGGGCGGCGGCCGCTGTGACGCCGACACTCACGGCGACGCCGACCACCGCCAGGGTGGCGGCGGCCGGAAGGACCGGCTTGATCTCTTTCCACTTCGTGCCGAGACCGCCCTCGGCGAGGATCACGACGAGGGCCGCGTAGCCGATGACCTGGGTCAGTTCGGCGTTGGTGAAGTGGATGTGGCCAAGGCCGTCCGAGCCCATGACGACGCCGATCCCCAGGTAGACGAGCAGGCTGGGGAGCCCGCTGCGCGAGGAGATCCGGACCGCTGCGACCGCGACGAGCAGGACGACCGAGCAGGCGAGCAGGAGCTGGTTGAGGTGGTGAACAGTCAGCAGCGGTTCCTTCCGCGAGTTCCCGGTTTACTTCGTTACCTTACCTAACTCTTGACGCTTTCTTGACGCGTCCCGTGACGAGATGGAGACGTCTCGCCGCCGCTGGACCCGACTCCGCGTCAAGTGCTACCGGGCCCTGCGCCTATGGTTGCTCCAGCGTTCATTCGAAGTCACAGCCCGACCTGCCGCTCGCGTTAGGACAGCAAGGACAGCGATGCCCCCGAACTCCACCGCCTCAACGGGTGACAAGGCCGCCAAGTCCGGCAGGAAGAAGGGGCGAAAAGCCCGCTTGGTCGCGCTTGTCCTGGTCCTGGCTCTCACCGGAGGCACCGCCTACGGCGCCTACTGGTCCGTCAGCACCGTGCGCGCCTCCTTCCCGCAGACCAAGGGCACCATCACGTTGCAGGGCCTGTCGGGACCCGTCGACGTCAAACGGGACGGAAACGGCATTCCGCAGATCTACGCCTCCAGTTCGGAGGACCTGTTCATGGCGCAGGGCTTCGTCCAGGCGCAGGACCGGTTCTACGAGATGGACGTGCGCCGGCACATGACGTCCGGGCGCCTGTCGGAGATGTTCGGCAAGGGCCAGATCAAGAACGACGAGTTCCTGCGCACTCTGGGCTGGGACCGGGTCGCCCGGCAGGAGTACGACAAGACGCTGTCGGCCTCCACCAAGAAGTACCTCCAGGCGTACTCCCAGGGAGTCAACGCCTACCTCAAGGCGCGGGAAGCCAAGGACATCTCCCTGGAGTACGCGGCCCTGGGCTTCGCCAACGACTACAAGCCCGGGCAGTGGACTCCGGTCGACTCGGTCGCCTGGCTGAAGGCGATGGCCTGGGACCTGCGCGGCAACATGCAGGACGAGATCGACCGGGCGCTGATGACCAGCCGCCTCGGCCCGAAGCAGATCAAGGATCTCTACCCGGACTACCCGTACAACCGGAACAAGCCGATTGTCAGCGAGGGCCAGTACAACGAGCTCACTCAGGCGTTCGAAGCGAGCGGCGGCACGACGGGCACGAGCGGCGGCACCTCGACCGGCACCGGCACTTCGACCGGAATCGGCACCGGCACCGGCACGTCCGGTTCCGCCGACTCGTCGGGCACGGGCGGCGGCACCGGCACCGCGACTGACGCGAGCGGCACCTCCGATGTGCAGAGCCAGCTGATGGGCCTCCACGACGTCCTGGACGGCCTCCCGACGGCCGTCGGCGTCAACGGCAACGGCATCGGCTCCAACTCCTGGGTCGTCTCCGGGCGGTACACGATCACCGGCAAGCCGCTGCTCGCCAACGACCCGCACCTGTCGGCCTCGCTGCCCTCGGTCTGGTACCAGATGGGCCTGCACTGCCGCGAACTCTCCAAGGCGTGCCCGTACGACGTCACCGGCTACACCTTCGCGGGCATGCCCGGTGTGATCATCGGCCACAACCAGGACATCGCCTGGGGCATGACCAACTCCGGTGTCGACGTCACCGACCTCTACCTGGAGAAGCTCAGCGGCGACGGCTACCTGCGCGACAACAAGACGGTGCCGTTCCGGACCCGCCAGGAGACCATCAAGGTCGCCGGCGCCAAGTCCAAGACGATCGTCGTGCGCGAGACCAGCGACGGAATGCCCCTGCTGTCCGACCGCTCCGACGAACTGATGGCGGTCGGCAAGAAGGCGACGGTCACCACCGCGGCGCCCGACCGCGGCGACGGTTACGCGATCGCCCTGAAGTGGACCGCGCTGGAGCCGGGCACCAGCATGGACGCCGTCTTCGCCATGAACAGCGCGAAGGACTGGAAGTCCTTCCGGTCGGCCGCGGAGCTGTTCGACGTGCCCTCGCAGAACCTGATCTACGCCGACACCAAGGGCAACATCGGCTACACGCTGCCCGGCCGCATCCCCACGCGCGCGAAGAACGACGACGGCTCCGTCCCGTCGCCGGGCTGGGACTCCGGCTACGACTGGACCGGCTACATCAAGCCGCAGGAACTGCCCTACGAGTACAACCCCAAGCGCGGCTACATCGTCACCGCCAACCAGGCCGTCGTCGATCCGAAGTCCTACCCGTACACGCTCACCACGGACTGGGGCTACGGCACCCGCAGCCGGCGGATCACCGACCTGATCCAGCAGAAGATCGACGGCGGCGGCAAGATCTCCACCGACGACATGCGCCAGATGCAGTTGGACAACAGCAGCGCGATCGCCAACCTGCTGGTGCCCAAGCTGCTGAACATCGACATCGGCGACAAGGACGTCCGCGAGGCGCAGAAGCTGCTGGAGGGCTGGGACCGCACGCAGGACGCCGACTCGGCCGCCGCCGCGTACTTCAACGCCGTCTGGCGCAACATCCTCAAGCTGGCCTTCGGCAACAAGCTGCCCAAGGAGCTGCGGGTCAAGGGCCAGTGCCTGTGGGTGGAGCCGGCCGGCAACACGGGCCCGGCCGACGAGAACCAGAAGGTCCGCGAGTGCGGTCAGCGCGACGCCGACCAGGCGCAGCCGGACGGCGGCGACCGCTGGTTCGAGGTGGTCCGGGGGCTCGTCGAGAGCCCGGACAGCGACTGGTGGAAGACCCCGGCGTCGGGCACCCGGCCCAAGGCGGACAACCGCGACGAGCTGTTCAAGCGCGCCATGATCGACGCCCGCTGGGAGCTGACCGCCAAGCTCGGCAAGGACATCGACACCTGGAGCTGGGGCCGGCTGCACCGCCTGTTCCTGAAGAACCAGACCCTGGGCACCGAGGGACCCGGCGTCCTGGGGTACGTCCTCAACCGCGGGCCCTGGAAGCTGAGCGGCGGCGAGGCCGCGGTCAACGCCTCCGGCTGGAACGCGGCCGGCGGCTACGGCGTGGTGTGGATGCCGTCCATGCGGATGGTGGTCAACCTCGACGACCTCGACAAGTCCAAGTGGATCAACCTCACCGGCGCCTCCGGGCACGCCTTCAGCGCCCACTACACCGACCAGACGGACAAGTGGGCCAAGGGCGAGCTGCTCTCGTGGTCCTTCTCGCCGAACGCGGTCGACAGGAGCACGAGCGACACGCTGGTGCTCAAGCCGTGAGCCGCTGAGGCCACAACGGCGGCGAAGGCCCTCCACGCGCGCGTGGAGGGCCTTCGCCGTACCCGGGCCGTACCCGAGCCGGGCCCGCGGCCGAAGCCGCGTCGGCCGTGCCGGAAGCCGTGCGCCTCAGGTGAAGCGGCGTACCCCCGAAGGTGTCACCACGGCCTGCACCGGCCGGTCGTGGGGCTCCTCGGGGACGTGCTCGACGACTTCCGTGTCGTACAGCAGGACCACGAGGGCGGGATGCGCCCGCGCGGCCTCCAGGCGGGCCAGGACGCGGTCGTAGGACCCTCCGCCGCGCCCCAGGCGCATCCCGCGCGCGTCGACGGCGAGGCCGGGCAGCAGGACCACGTCTGCGGTCGCCACGGCGTCCGGGCCGAGACGCTCCCCGGCCGGCTCGAACAGCGCCATCCTCCCGCCGTGCTGCACGCGCGCGAGGGAACCCTCCCCGGTGTACGCGCCCCAGTCCAGGTCGTTGTCGGGCAGCAGCGCGGGCAGCAGCACGCGCGTGCCCCGCGCGCGCAGCGCGTCGAGGAGCGGAGGGGTTCCCGGTTCGGTGCCCACGGAGACGTACGCGGCGATGGTGCGCGCCCGCGTCAGCTCGGGCAGCTCCAGGGCGTGCTCCGCCAGCGCGTGCGCCGCCTCCCGCACTTCATCCACGGTCAACGTCTTCCTCACCGTGAGGATTTCTCGCCGCAAGGTGCGCTTGGCAGGTTCGGCGTCATGTCCGGTGTGGCTCACTGGTCCTTCCGTACCCTTCCTTATACCGGTATGTCTGCTCATATGAGAGTCAATTAACCGGAGAGGCAGATTCCGCGCAAAGGCAGCGGATAGGGTTGCGGCCATGACACAGGCGCACCCCAGGATCAGCAAGGCTGTCATTCCCGCGGCAGGTCTTGGTACCCGGTTCCTGCCGGCCACCAAGGCCACTCCCAAGGAGATGCTGCCGGTCGTCGACAAGCCGGCGATCCAGTACGTGGTCGAGGAGGCCGTCTCCGCGGGCCTCGACGACGTCCTCATGGTGACCGGCCGGAACAAGCGGCCGCTGGAGGACCACTTCGACCGCAACTACGAGCTGGAGTCGGCCCTGGAGAAGAAGGGCGACGGCGAGCGGCTCGCCAAGGTGCAGGAGTCCAGCGACCTCGCGTCGATCCACTACGTCCGCCAGGGCGACCCCAGGGGCCTGGGCCACGCGGTGCTGTGCGCGGCCCCGCACGTGGGCAGCGAGCCCTTCGCCGTCCTGCTCGGCGACGACCTGATCGACCCGCGCGACCCGCTGCTCCAGCGGATGATCGAGGTCCAGGAGACCTACGGCGGCAGTGTGATCGCCCTCATGGAGGTCACGCCCGAGCAGATCCACCTCTACGGCTGCGCGGCCGTGGAGGCCACCGAGGACGGCGACGTCGTCCAGGTGACCGGCCTGGTCGAGAAGCCGGACGCGGCGCAGGCCCCCTCCAACTACGCGATCATCGGCCGTTACGTCCTCGACCCGCACATCTTCGGCATACTCCGGAAGACCGAGCCCGGCCGCGGCGGTGAGATCCAGCTCACCGACGCCCTGCAGCACCTGGCCGAGGCGCACGCGTCGGCGACCACCGACGAGCAGCGGGCCGGCGGCCCGGTGCACGGCGTCGTCTTCAAGGGCCGCCGCTACGACACCGGGGACCGTGGCGACTATCTGCGTGCCATTGTCAGACTCGCGTGCGAACGTGAGGACCTGGGCCCGGACTTCAGGGCCTGGCTTCAGCGGTACGTAGCCGAGGAGATGTAACGACGTTGAGCAGCGCCGAGCCCCGCACCGCCGGCCCGGACCACCTGTGGTCGGTGGACGAGCACCTGGAGGACATCCTCACCACCGTCCGCCCCCTGGAACCCATCGAGCTGCAACTGCTCGACGCCCAGGGCTGTGTCCTGGTCGACGACGTCACGGTGCCGCTCTCGCTGCCGCCGTTCGACAACAGCTCCATGGACGGCTACGCGGTGCGGGTCACGGACGTCTCGGGCGCGAGCGAGGAGTTCCCGGCCGTCCTGGAGGTCGTCGGGGACGTCGCGGCGGGCGCGGCCGGCCTGCTCCGGGTGGGACCGGGACAGGCGGCGCGGATCATGACCGGTGCCCCGCTGCCGCCCGGCGCCGAGGCGGTCGTCCCCGTCGAGTGGACCGACGGCGGGCTCGGCGAGGGCCCGGTGAGCGCGATGCGCGCCCGCAGCCTCGCCCCCGAGGGCGCCGACGGGCACGTACGCGTGTACCGGCCGGCCGAGGCACGCGCGCACGTGCGCGCGAAGGGCAGCGACGTGGAGGCGGGCGAGCGCGCCCTGCGGGCCGGCACGGTCCTCGGGCCGCCGCAGATCGCGCTGCTCGCCGCGATCGGCCGCGGCACGGTCCTGGTGCGCCCGCGCCCGCGCGTGGTGGTGATGTCCACCGGCAGCGAACTCGTCCAGCCCGACGAGCAGCTCGGCGACGGCCAGATCTACGACTCCAACAGCTTCGCCCTGACCGCGGCCGCCCGGGACGCGGGCGCCATCGCCTACCGGGTGGGTGCCGTCGCCGACGACGCCGAGATCCTGCGGTCCACCATCGAGGACCAGCTCGTCCGCGCCGACCTGCTGGTCACCACCGGCGGGGTGAGCGTGGGGGCGTACGACGTGGTCAAGGAGGCACTGGCCGACGTCGGCGACGAGGACGAGCCGGGCGGCGGCGTGGAGTTCCGCAAGCTCGCCATGCAGCCCGGAAAGCCGCAGGGCTTCGGGACCGTCGGCGCCGACCACGTCCCGCTGCTGGCCCTGCCCGGCAACCCGGTGTCGTCGTACGTCTCCTTCGAGCTGTTCGTCCGCCCCGCCATCCGTACCCTGATGGGCCTTCAGGACGTCCACCGGCCGACCGTGCGCGCGACGCTGGCCGCGGACCGGGCGCTGAGCTCGTCGAAGGGACGCAGGCAGTTCCTGCGCGGGGTGTACGCCGACGGCGAGGTCAGGCCCGTGGGGGGCGCCGGATCCCATCTGGTCGCCGCCCTCGCGCTGGCCGACGCGCTCATCGTCGTCCCCGAGGACGCCGAGTCCGTCGAGCCCGGCGCCGAGGTCGAGGTGGTCCTGCTCGGCTGAGCGGTCCGGGGTGGCGGTACCGTGTCGCGCACAACAGGCCCGTGCGCCGCATGGCGACGGGCCCGGACCGGGAGCTCCACACGATCATGACTGTGCCTTCCCGGGGGGAGACCCCCGGACCTCCAGCGCCGGACCGGCTGACGCACATCGACGACGCGGGCGCCGCCCGCATGGTCGACGTCTCCGGCAAGGACGTGACCGCGCGCACCGCCCGCGCCAGCGGTCGCGTCCTCGTCTCGCCCCGCGTGGTCGAGCTGCTGCGTGGCGAGGGGGTGCCCAAGGGCGACGCCCTCGCCACCGCGCGGATCGCCGGGATCATGGGCGCCAAGCGCACCCCGGACCTCATCCCGCTGTGCCACCCGCTGTCGGTGTCGGGTGTGAGACTGGAGCTGTCGGTCGCGGACGACGCCGTGGAGATCGAGGCCACGGTGCGGACCACGGACCGCACCGGCGTCGAGATGGAGGCGCTCACCGCGGTGTCCGTCGCCGCGCTCACCGTGATCGACATGGTCAAGGCGGTCGACAAGGGAGCGGTCATCACGGACGTGCGCGTGGAGGAGAAGACGGGCGGCAAGTCGGGCGACTGGAGCCGGGCATGACATCGGACGCATCGGCCGGAGGCGCACTGCTCGCGCCGTACAGCGCTCTGGTGGTCACGGCCTCCAACCGGGCCGCCGCCGGGGTCTACGAGGACACGGGCGGTCCGCTGGTCGCCGACGGCCTCCGGCGCCTCGGCTTCGCCGTCGACGGGCCGCAGGTCGTACCGGACGGAGACCCGGTGGAGGCGGCGCTGCGCGCCGCCGTCGAGGCCGGTTACGACGCCGTCGTCACCACCGGCGGGACGGGCGTCTCGCCCACCGACCGCACGCCCGAGGCGACCCGCAGGGTGATCGAGACCGAGGTGCCGGGAATCGCGGAGGCCATCCGGGCGTTCGGCATGCGGAAGGCGCCGACCGCGGCGCTGTCCCGGGGGCTGGCCGGAGTGGCGGGAAGGACGCTGATCGTCAATCTGCCGGGCTCCACGGGCGGGGTGAAGGACGGACTGGCCGTCCTGGAACCCCTGTTGACGCACGCCGTCGACCAGCTGCGCGGCGGCGACCACGTCAGACCCGGTGCCGGTAGTGGGGGTGCGAGCTGAACAGCCCATCCTGGCCCGTCGTGCTCGCGGAGGGCGATGTCGTCCTCCGGCCGATAAAGCTGCGCGACCAGCGGGCCTGGCGCGAGGTGAACCGGCGCAACCGGGACTGGCTCAGGCCCTGGGAGGCGACGATTCCGCCGCCCACACCCGGCGGGCCCATCACGCATCGGCCGACCTACCGGCAGATGGTGCGCCACCTCAGGTCCGAGGCGCACGCGGGCCGGATGCTGCCGTTCGTCATCGAGTACCAGGGACGGCTGGTCGGGCAGTTGACCGTCGCCGGGATCACCTGGGGCTCGATGTGCTCGGGCCACGTCGGCTACTGGGTCGACGAGTCGGTGGCCGGCCGCGGGGTGATGCCGACAGCCGTGGCGATGGTCGTGGACCACTGTTTCCGCACCGTCGGACTGCACCGCATCGAGGTCTGCATTCGGCCCGAGAACGGGCCGAGCCGGCGGGTGGTGGAGAAACTCGGATTCCGCGAGGAGGGTCTGCGGCCCCGTTATCTCCACATCGACGGCGCGTGGCGCGACCACTTGGTGTTCGCGCTCACCGCGGAAGAGGTGCCCGAGGGGCTGCTGAACCGCTGGCGCCGCACTCGGGCCCCGCGGGTGCCGAAGAAGAATCCCGCCTCACCCGGAAATTGAATGAATGTTCGAAATTGATCGGCCCGCGATCCGAACCGGACCTGCTCGCGATCGTCCGGGTGGCATTGAATTCGCGTCCTTGGCGTCCTGCTGATCACATCGATCGCAAAAAAAGTTCGAAATATCAGCCAGATCGTGCGACACACCGGCGCAATTGGCAGATGGCCTCATGCAAACCCCTCTACCGTGTGAGGCGTGAGCAGCAGCGGCCTCATCTACGCAGTCATCGTCGGGGCCTGGGCCGCCTACTTGGTGCCGATGTGGCTCCGTAGGCAGGACGAGCTGAACGAGGCCCGTCCGACGGAACGCTTCAGCACCGCCATCCGGTTCCTGTCCGGACGGGCGGGGATGGAGCGCCGGTACGCCAAGGACCTCAGGGCGCGCTCCGCCGAGGAGGGGGAGCCCGCCGACGGGAAGCCGGACGGCGTCACCGACTCGGTGGACGTCCGGGCCTTCGTCATGCCCCCGGACCGGTCGCCGGAGCGGCAGCAGCCGCCGGCGCGGGAGGAACGGGAGCCGGTCCGCGGCCACGACGAGCGCGACCGGACCGGCAAACCGGCCGCCCGGGCCGCGTCCCCGGCGGCGGCCCCGCCCGCCGACGCGTCCGCGCGTCCGCGGGTCCCCGCGGCCCGGCGCACGCCCCGCGCGGAGGTGTCCGCGGCGCGTGCCCGGCGCTCGAAGGTCCTCGCGCGCCGCAGACGCACCACCGTCCTCCTCTTCCTCGCCTTCACCCTCGGCGCGATCGTCGCCGCGGTCGGCGGGCTCACCTTCCTGTGGGCGCCCGGAGTGCCCGCCGTGATGCTCAGCGCGTACATCGCGTACCTGCGCTCCCAGGAGCGGCGCCGCTTCGCCTACCAGATGGACCGCCGACGCGCCGAGGTCGCCGCGCAGCGGCTGCGTGAGAGCCGCCGCCAGCCCCGTCGGCGCACGCCCCTCGACCCCGCCGCGGACGAACCGGAAGCGGGGCCGGACCCGGAGACGGACCCGGGCCTCTCCTCCCTCGCCGCCGACCGGCGCGCCCTGGTCGAGCAGACCGACCATGCCGAGTGGCTCGACCAGCAGCGCGAGCGCCAGCGCCGCCCCGGCCAGGGCGACAGTTGGGACCCGGTGCCGGTGCCGCTGCCCACCTACGTCACCGCCCCGGTCGCCCCGCGGGCCACCTCCGACGTGGACCTCGGCGCGCCGGACGCCTGGAGTTCGGCGCGGTCGTCCGCCGCGGTGCCGGAGCAGGAGGCGGCGGCCCCGGCCGCGCCCGAGCCCCCGCCGCACGCCGAGGACAAGTCCGCCGACGACGGCCGCACCGACGCCCGCCGCGCCGCCTCGGCCCGCCGCTCCCGCGAGCGCGGCCGCACCCCGCTCTTCGACCAGTACGAGGACGGCGACCGCCCCCGCGCGGCCAACGAGTGATCCCCGGCCTCTGACCAGCCAGGGAACGGATTACCAACCACCCGGGCGAGGATGCTAGAGTTTCACTCGTTGCAAGGGCCTGTGGCGCAGTCCGGTAGCGCACCTCGTTCGCATCGAGGGGGCCAGGGGTTCAAATCCCCTCAGGTCCACGCAGCTCAAAGCCCCGGTCGGGAAACCGACCGGGGCTTTGACGTGTCTCCCGGGGCTCACAGGAACAGCGGTATGAGCGACCGGGGACGTGATGGCCGGTCAGTGGATCAGGTTCACGGCCGGTCCCGCCTGCGTGAGGCGCGAGAGCCCCTCCCGCACAGCTGTGGCGGGAGGGGCCTCGCGTCAGGACCGGAGCTGCTTCGCCAGGCAGATGCTCGACTCGTACTCGCGGTAGTAGCCGAACTTCGTGCACGGCTCGTAGCCGCTGGAGGCGTACAGGGCGACGGCCTCCGGCTGCTGGTCGCCGGTCTCCAGGACCATGCGCACGCGCCCGGCGGCACGGGCGTCGTCCTCCAGGACGGCGAGCATGCGGCGGGCCAGACCGCGGCCGCGCATCGACTTGATCACGTACATCCGCTTGAGTTCGGCGTCGCCGTCCTCGTTGCCCTCGGCGTTCTTGTCCCGGCTGCGCCAGCCGCCCGTGGCGACGGGGGTGCCGTCCTCGTCGTAGGCGATCAGGTACACGCCGTTCGGCGGCCGGAAGTCGGCCGCGTCGAGGGGCGTGGCGTCGCCGCCGTCGCCGTAGCGGACGTGGTACTCGGCCTGTACCTCGTCGCTCAGCTTGACGGCGTCGGGGTGGTCGAAGGGCACGGGGCGGATGTTCATGTGGGAACCGTCTGTCGATGCGGATGTCGGGGCGGGCGGCCTCCGGGAAGACCTCGTCCAGTGTGCCGGTAGGGTGCCCGGGTGCTGACTGTGACCTCCGTCAACGCGTCCGGACGGGGTCGTCGGTGAAGGCAAGGAGAGCGTTTTGCTGACTGTGACCTCCGTCAATGTGAACGGACTGCGTGCCGCCGCCAAGAAAGGCTTCGTGGAGTGGCTCGCGGGGACCGGGGCCGACGTGCTGTGCCTCCAGGAGGTGCGTGCCGAGCCGCACCAGTTGCCGGAGCACGTCCGCACGCCGGACGGCTGGCACGTCGTGCACGCGCCGGCCGCCGCCAAGGGCCGTGCCGGCGTCTCCCTCTACACCCGCCGCGAACCCGACCAGGTCCGGGTCGGGTTCGGGTCGGCCGAGTTCGACGGCAGCGGGCGCTACGTCGAGGCCGACCTGCCCGGCGTCACGGTCGCCAGCCTCTACCTGCCCTCCGGCGAGGTCGGCACCGAGCGGCAGGACGAGAAGGTCCGGTTCATGGACGAGTTCCTCGCCCATCTCAAGGCGTTGCGCGAACGGGCCGCCGCCGACGGCCGCGAGGTGCTCGTCTGCGGCGACTGGAACATCGCTCACCAGCAGGCCGACCTCAAGAACTGGCGCGGCAACACCAAGAACTCCGGCTTCCTCCCCGAGGAGCGGGAGTGGCTGAGCACGGTCTTCGCCCCCGAGGCCGGCGGGTACGCCGACGTCGTGCGCGAACTGCACCCGGACGGCGAAGGGCCGTACAGCTGGTGGTCCTACCGGGGGCGGGCCTTCGACAACGACACGGGATGGCGGATCGACCTCCACGTGGCCACGCCCGGGCTCGCGGCCAAGGCCGTCAAGGGGTATGTGGAGCGGGCGGCCACACACGCCGAGCGCTGGTCGGACCACGCCCCGGTGACGGTCGTGTACGACCTCTAGGGCCTCTCGTTTGGATCATGCCGGGCTCGCGGGCCCTGGTGCCGCGCCTCGCCGCGTTGTCGTCGGTTGGCAGGGCTCCGCCCTGCCGCCCTCCTCCGCCTTGCGATGCACGGCACCAGACCCCGCTCCCTGATCCGGCCTGATCCAAACGAAAGACCCTAGTCCGCTACGGCTGTTTGCGCAGCCGTCGGTCCAGGGCCATCGACACTTCCGCCTCCATCACGCTCTTGGCCAGGGGCCGCAGTCGCTTCAGGTCGTCCTCGGGGCCGTGACGCAGGATCAGGGCGGTGAAGAGTTCGGCGAGGGCGTCGGCGTGTTCGCGGACGCGGCGGCCGGCTTCGAGGACTTCGGCGAGCGGGATGCCCTCGCGGACCAGGGCGGCGGAGACGTCCAGCAGACGGCGGCTGATGTGGACGATCTCGTCGCCGTCGGTGCCCAGGTAGCCGAGTTCCATGGCGGCGGCCAGGTTCTCGGCGGTGACCTCGCCGGCGAAGTGGTCGGCAAGTTCCTCGGGGGTCAGGCGGACCGGGGTCTCCTCGGTGGGGGCGCCGAGGCCCAGCAGATCGCCGACGTCGCGCCCGTGTTCGAAGGCCTCCGCCAGTTCGGCGATGCCGCTCAGCGTGTGACCGCGTTCCAGCAGCGCCGAGATCGTGCGCAGGCGGGCCAGGTGGTGGTCGTCGTACCAGGCGATACGGCCCTCGCGGCGCGGTGGCGGGATCAGTTTGCGCTCGCGGTAGAAGCGCAGGGTGCGCACGGTGATGCCGGCCAGCCGGGCCAGTTCCTCCATGCGGTACTCGCGTCGGCCGCCGCGTGCTCCACCTTCTCCTGCCACGGGAGCAGCCTATGTTGTACCGGCGGTAACTTTTCCTCTGCCGCCCCCTACCGATCGGTACGGACCTCCTCTACTCTCCCCATTGCGCCAGTGTTCACTGGCGGAGTCGCTGAAGGCTGCACGCGGGTCGCTGCACGCGAGTCAGGGGAGGGGCGCTCGATGGCCGAGCACGAGCACGAGCATGGGCACGAGGACCGGCATGTGCGGGTGGCGGTGATCGGGTCCGGCTTCGGCGGACTGGGCGCCGCCGTGCGGCTGCGCCGGGAGGGGATCACCGACTTCGTCGTGCTGGAGCGGGCCGGCAGCGTCGGCGGCACCTGGCGCGACAACAGCTATCCGGGATGCGCCTGCGACGTGCCCTCGCACCTGTACTCGTTCTCGTTCGCGCCCAACCCCGACTGGCCGCGCACCTTCTCCGGGCAGGAGCACATCCGCGCCTACCTGGAACACGTCACGGACGTCTTCGGCCTCCGCCCGCACCTGCGCTTCCACTCCGAGGTCACGAGAACGACCTGGGACGCCGAGAAGCTGCGCTGGGACATCGAGACCACGAGCGGGAACCTTTCGGCCGACGTCGTGGTCGGCGCGACCGGGCCGCTGTCCGAACCGAAGGTCCCGGACATACTGGGGCTCGACTCCTTCCCCGGCAAGGTCTTCCACTCCGCCCGCTGGGACCACGACCACGACCTCGCGGGCAAGCGGGTCGCCGTGGTCGGCACCGGAGCCTCCGCGATCCAGATCGTGCCGTCCATCCAGCCCGAGGTCGCCCGGCTCACCCTCTTCCAGCGCACCCCGCCGTGGGTGATGCCCCGCGTCGACCGCGAGATCAGCGGCGTCGAACGGCGGATGCACCGCGCGCTGCCGTTGACCGCGCGACTGCGCCGCGGACTGCTCTGGGGCATCCGGGAGTTGCAGGTCCAGGCGTTCACCAGGCATCCGGGCCAACTCGGTTTCGTGGAACGGCTGGCCGAGCTCAACATGTCCCGCGTCATCAAGGACCCGGAGCTGCGGGCCAAGCTCACCCCCGACTACCGCATCGGCTGCAAGCGGATCCTGCTGTCCAGCACGTACTATCCGGCACTCGCGCAGGACAACGTGGACGTCGTCGCCAGTGGACTGAGCGAGGTCCGCGGATCGACCGTCGTCGCCGCCGACGGCACCGAGGCCGAGGTGGACGTGATCGTCTTCGGGACCGGCTTCCACGTCACCGACATGCCGATCACCGAGCGGGTCGTCGGTGTGGACGGCCGTACGCTCGCCGAGAGCTGGAAGGACGGCATGGCCGCGCTGCGTGGGGCGTCCGCGGCCGGCTTCCCGAACTGGATGACGATCATCGGCCCCAACACCGGCCTCGGGAACTCCTCGATGATCCTGATGATCGAGTCCCAGCTGAACTACCTGGCCGACTACCTGCGCCAACTGAGCGTCCTCGGTGGCCGGGCCGCCCTCGACGCCCGGCCCAGCGCCGTGAACGCCTGGAACCGCACGGTGCAGGAGCGCATGAAGCGCACGGTGTGGAACACCGGCGGCTGCACCAGCTGGTACCTGGACGCGGGCGGCCGCAACACCACCGTCTGGCCCGGCACGACCACCGAGTTCCGGCAGGCCACACGGCGGGTGGATCTCGCGGAGTACCAGGTCCTCCGGGCACCCGGGTCCCAGGGCGCGGCCGGCCGGGCCGCCGCGCGGCGGCCCGTGGAGGTGGACGCGTGAGCCGTCCCGCCCGCCGGTTGGCCGGGGGCCGTCCGGAAGACCACGCTGCCCCGGATCCGTACGCCCCTCCCGTCCCGGCCCGTGAACTCACCGCCGTCTCCGCCGACGGGGCCCGGCTGCACGTCGAGGTGCACGGGCCGGTGGACGACCCCGCTGCCCCGGCCGTCGTCCTCGCCCACGGCTGGACCTGCTCCACCGCCTTCTGGGCCGCGCAGATCCGGGATCTGGCCGCCGACCACCGCGTCGTCGCCTACGACCAGCGCGGCCACGGACGCAGCCCGGCGGGCCGGAGATACGGCACCGACGTGCTCGCCGACGACCTCGAAGCCGTGCTCGCCGCGACGCTCGGGCCCGGCGAGAAGGCGGTGATCGCGGGCCACTCGATGGGCGGGATGACGGTGATGGCCGCGGCCGGCCGGCCCGGCTTCCAGGAGCACGCGGCGGCCGTTCTGCTGTGCAGCACGGGCAGTTCACGGCTGGTTGCCCGGTCGACGGTCGTACCGATCCGGGCCGGCCGGCCACGCACCTGGCTGACCCGGCGCGTCCTGGGCTCCCGGGCGCCGCTCGGGCCGGTCACTCCGCTCGCCCGGCGGATCCTCAAGTACGCCACGATGGGCCCCGGTTCGGCGTCGCACATGGTCGAGACGTGCGCACGGATCGTGCACGCCTGTCCGCGCCGGGTGCGCCACGCCTGGTCGCAGGTGCTGGACCGGCTCGATCTCGACGACCAGGTACGGCAGTTGACGGTTCCGGTGGCGGTCGTCGCGGGCACGGCCGACCGGCTGACGCCGCCGGGGCACGCGCGGGCGCTGGCCGCCGCGCTGCCCAACTGCCTGGGCCTGACCGAGCTTCCGGGGCTCGGTCACATGACGCCGGTGGAGGCCCCCGGGCTGGTCACCGGGAAGATCCGGGAACTCGTCACCGGTCACGTACCCGGGCGGCTGACCGGCCATGTACCCGGTCAGGCCACCGGTCATGTCCCCGGCCAAGTCACCGGCCGGGCCACCGGTCACGTCCCCGGCCAAGTCACCGGCCGGGCCACCGGTCACGTCCCCGGTCAGGCCACCGGTCATGTCCCCGGCCAAGTCACCGGTCAGGCCACCGGTCACGTCCCCGGCCAAGTCACCGGCCGTGGAAGCGCACACGAGCAGCACGACGACGCAGGGATCAGGGAGGGCGTATGAGGAGGGTGAGTCTGGAGGGGCAGGTCGCGGTCGTCACGGGGGCCGCGCGGGGCGTCGGCGAACTGCTCGCCCGCAAACTGTCGGCGCGGGGCGCGAAGATCGCGCTGGTCGGCCTGGAGCCGGACCTGCTCGAACAAGTCGGCAAGCGGCTGCACGGTGAGAGCGCCCACTGGCATGCCGACGTCACCGACCACGAGGCGATGGCCCGGGTCGCGGCGGAGGTCGAGGAGCGGTTCGGCAGGGTCGACATCGTGGTCGCCAACGCGGGTGTGGCGAGCGGCGGTCCGTTCGCCGACTCCGACCCCGACTCCTGGCGGCGGGTGATCGAGGTCAACCTCATCGGATCGGCGGTCACCGGGCGGGCGTTCCTGCCGGCGCTCACCGCGAGCCGCGGCTACCTGCTCCAGATCGCCTCGCTCGCCGCCATCACCCCGGCGCCGATGATGACGGCGTACTGCGCCTCCAAGTCCGGTGTGGAGGCGTACGCGCACAGTCTGCGGGCCGAAGTCGGCCACCGGGGCGTGCGGGTGGGCGTCGCCTACCTGTCGTGGACCGACACCGACATGGTGCGCGGGGCCGATCAGGACGATGTCATGCGGGAGTTGAGGCAGCGGCTGCCGTGGCCGGCCGGCCGGACCTATCCGCTGGGGCCGGCGGTGGACCGGATCGTGGCCGGGATCGAGCGGCGCGCCGCCCACGTGTACGGGCAGTGGTGGCTGCGTGGTATGCAGGGCGTGCGCGGGTGGCTGCCGGGTGTCGTGGGCACCGTGGGGCAGCGGGAGGTACGGCGCTTCGCGGACCGGCTGTCGGGGGTGCGGACCGGGCTGGTCGGAGCGGGGGGCGCGGCCGACGAGCGGCACCGATCCGCACCGGCTACACAACGTCACTGATCGACATGCGCAGGGTCACCGCCCGTGTGAATCTGGTCGAGGCCGATCCCCTAGCCCACTTGGGGATCCCACTCACCCACACGGGAGTGAACAGCATGGGTATGAAGGACAAGTACCAGGACCCGTCCGAGCAGCAGCGGCAGCAGCAGCAGGGTCGGCAGCGTCCCGGCGAGCGTCCCGGCGAGCGCCCCGGCGAGCGCCCCGGCGAGGGCCGCGAGAAGGCCGGGCAGCGCCCGTCCCAGCCGCGCGAGCGTGGGCGTCACGACACCCACGACACGCCGGACGAGATGGAAGACCGCCTCAACCAGGACTACGACCGCTAACCACGGCCCGTAGTCAGCGTTGTTGCTGCGCTCGGCCTCGGCCGTGACGGTGTGGGGTGTCCCGGATGCCGGGGCACCCCATGTCCGTGCCGTGGCAGCGGGAACGGGCCGCTCGGCGGTGCGGAAGTCCGGCCGCTCGGCAGTGTGCAAGTCCGGCCGCGTGGGACGGACACCGAGGGTCCGGTCGCGTGAGCCCGACACCGCGGGTCCGGTCGCTCAAGTCCCGGCGCTCAGCGGCGTGGAGGCAGCTTCGGTCGCGAACGGTCGGGTACGTCGCGGTAGTCCGGCGGGATCGCCGCCGGGTTGGCGGCCAGGAGTTCCAGGGCCAGTTCGATCGCGTCGTCCATCTCGACATGGCGGCCCTCGGCCCAGTCCAGGGGGGTGCGCAGGCTCTCCACGTCGGGGGTGACGCCGTGGTTCTCGACGGACCAGCCGTAGGCGTCGAACCAGGCCGCGTTCATCGGCACCGTGATCACCGTGCCGTCGCCGAGGCGGTGCCGGCCGGTCATGCCGACCACCCCGCCCCAGGTGCGCTGGCCGACCACGGGCCCCAGCTTGAGCAGTTTGAAGGCGGCCGTGATCATGTCGCCGTCGGACGAGGTCGCCTCGTCGGCGAGGGCCACGACGGGCCCGCGGGGCGCGTCGGAGGTGTACGACACCGGCTGGGCGTTGCGGGTCAGGTCCCAGCCGAGGATGGTGCGGGTCAGCTTCTCGATGACCAACTCGCTGATGTGACCGCCCGCGTTGCCGCGGACGTCGACGATCAGCGCGGGCCGGGACACCTCCATGCGCAGGTCCCGATTGAACTGCGCCCAGCCGGAGCCACCCATGTCGGGGATGTGCAGGTAGCCGCAGCGGCCGCCGCTCAACTCCCGTACCACAGCCCGGCGTTTGGCGACCCAGTCCTGGTAGCGCAGCGGGCGCTCGTCGACCAGCGGCACGACGGCGACCCGCCGCGGCGGTCCTTGCCCCTCCGCGGGGGAGAACGTCAGCTCCACCGTCGTACCGCCCGTCCCCGCGAGCAGCGGGTAGGGGCCCGTCACCGGATCCACCGGGCGCCCGTCGACGTGGGTGAGCACCGCGCCCTCGCGGATGCCCGCGCCGGCCAGCGGGGAGCGGGCCTTGGAGTCGGAGGAGTCGCCGGGCAGGATCCGCCGGATGACCCAACGGCCGTCACGGCACGCCAGGTTGGCGCCGAGCAGCCCCTGAAGGCGCTGGTAGTGCGCGGGGCCCTCGTTGCGGCGGGCGGGGGAGACGTAGGCGTGGGAGGTGCCCAGTTCGCCGAGGACCTCGCGCAGCAGGTCGGCGAACTCGTCCGGGGACGCGACGCGTTCGACCAGCGGGCGGTACTGCGCGAGCACCGCGTCCCAGTCGATGCCGCACATGTCCGGCTCCCAGAAGAAGGCGCGGATCAGCCGGCCCGCCTCCTCGTACGACTGGCGCCACTCGGCGGCCGGGTCGACCACGTGCAGGATCCGGCGCAGATCGATCCAGGTCGTCGTGTCGCTGTCGCCGACCTCCGTGGACGGCACCGCGCGCAGGTCGCCCTCATCGACGACGACCAGCCGGGTGCCGTCGCCGCTCACCGCGAACCAGTCCAGGTGGCCGACGAGTTCGTACTTCTTGGCCTTGCTGATGTTGAAGTGCTCCAGCGTCGGCCGGCCGGTGGTGTCGTCCGGGTTGACGAACGTCTCGCCCAGGGCGCCGGAGATCGGCCAGCGCAGCCAGACCAGGCCGCCGCCGGCGACCGGGTGCAGCGCCGAGTACTTGGAGGCGATGACCGGGAACGGGGTGACCCGGTTCGCCAGGCCCTCGACCTCCACGGTCACCGCGCCGGACTCGCCGGTCTCCTCGTCCTCGACGGGGTCCAGACCGCCGGCCGCCGGCCGTCCCTCGGGGTTCAGCGCGAAGGGCGACGGGGTCGCGGAGGACAGCGGAACGAGGTACGGCTTGCAGCCGAGCGGGAAGGACAGGTCGCCGGTGTGCACGTCGTACACCGGGTCGAAGCCGCGCCAGGACAGGAAGGCCAGATACCGGCCGTCCCGGGTGAACACGGGGTTCTCGTCCTCGAAGCGGCCGTTGGTGACGTCGACGATCAACCGGTCCTGGATCCGCGCCATCCTGATCTGCCGCAGCGAACGCCCGACCCCGGGATGCGACCAGGTCAGCCATGCCCCGTCGGGCGAGAACGCCAGGTCCCGCACGGGCCCGTTCACGGACCGCACCAGTTCGGTGAGGCAGTCGGCCGGTCCGTCCACCGCGTCGGTGTCCGCGGCGGTGGCGGCGGGACCCTCCGGCGGACCGGTCGCGGCGGGCGCGCGGGCGTCCTCGGTGCCTCCGGCGGTGTCCGGGCCGGCGGAGGACTCCCCGTTCGGCGCGGCGCCCGCGACCGCCTCCGTCCTCTCCGACGCCTCCCCCTCGTTCACGTCGCTTGCGTTGCTGGCGTCGCCTGCGTCGCTCACGTCGAGCAGCAGCAGTCGGCCGTCGTGGGAGGCGAGGGCCAGGCGTTCGCCGGCGGGGTCGGAGGCCGTCTCCAGGACGCGGCCGAGGCGGCCGGAGGCGAGCCGGCGCAGCGGGCGGGTGCCGCTGGCCCGGGGGAGGTGGGTGATCTCGACGGCGTCCTCGCCGTCCGCGTCGGTGACGTAGGCGACCTGGCCGGTCTCGCCGAGCATCTCCGGCAGCCGGATGCGCACGCCGGGCGTGTCGATGAGGGTGCGGGCGGGGCCGTCGCGGTGGGTCAGCCAGTGCAGGGAACCGCGTACGACGACCGCGCTGGCCCGGCCCGTCTCGTCGACGGAGATGCGGTCGACGTGCTGGGCGGCCGGCACCTGGTAGCGACGGCGGCCCGCCTGCGGCCCGCTCGGCCGCACCTCCAGCCGGCGCGGGACCGAGTCCGCGGACAGGTCGTCCACGATCCACAGGTCGCCCGCGCACTGGTACACCACCCGCGTGCCGTCGCTGGAGGCGTGCCGGGCGTAGAAGGCGTCGTGGTCCGTGTGCCGGCGCAGGTCGGAGCCGTCGGGGGCGCAGGAGTAGAGGTTGCCGACGCCCTCGTGGTCGGAGAGGAAGGCGATGCGGCCACCGACGAACATCGGGCAGGCCAGATGCCCGCCGACATCGGCGAGCAGCCGCTGCCCGTGCAGCCACAGCCGGCCCGTCGCACCGCCCCGGTACCGCTTCCAGGAGGCCGGTTCGTGCGGCGGCGTCCCGGTCAGCAGCAGGGTCTTGTGGCCGCCGTCCACGTCGGCGACCTGGAGGTCGGAGACCGGCCCCCAGGGCAGCTTGCGGCCGGGGGAGCCGTCGGTGCCGACCTTGTAGGCCCAGGTGAAGTAGGAGAACGGCTCGCCGTGGGAGGCGACGGCGAGGATGTCGGTCCGGTCGTGTTCGTCGGGCGGTGCCCATCCGCACACGCGGGTGTCGGTGCTGCCCCAGTAGGTCAGCTGGCGGGCGGGCCCGCCGTCCACCGCGACCAGGTGGATCTCGGGCACCAGACTGCGCCAGCTCGTGTACGCGATGTGCCGCCCGTCGGGCGAGAAGCGGGGTGGGCCGACCTTCGTGCGGTCCACCGTGAGGCGCCAGGCGCGGCCCGCTCCGTCGAGCGGCGCCAGCCAGAGGTCGTCCTCGGCCACGAAGCACAGCAGGTCACCGCTGAGGTGCGGCAGGCGCAAGTAGCTCACGTTCTCATGCTTTGCCCGGGTATGGACCGCAGCAACTTATGCGGAACCGACAGTCGTGACCCAGGACACGTACGAAACGGTTTCGTTTCGTTCGGCGGGTGCGCTACATTCTTCGTGTACGAAACGGTGTCGTTCCAAGCGGGAAGGCGGCAGACATGGCCGAGGTCGCGACCGGGCGCCGCAGCCGCCTCACGCCCGAGCGTGAGGCGGAGCTGTACGCCGCGGTGCTCGACCTGCTCCGCGAGGTCGGCTACGACTCCCTCACCATGGACGCCGTCGCCGCCCGCACCCGCTCCAGCAAGGCCACCCTCTACCGCCAGTGGGGCGGGAAGGCCGAGCTCGTCGTGGGGGCCATGCGGCACGGCAAGCCGGTACGGCTCGACGCGATCGACACCGGAACGCTCCGCACCGACCTGCACGCCCTCGTCACCCGCGAGGACGACTGCGTCATGGAGCAGAACTCCGCCCTGATGCGGGCCCTGGCCATGGCGATGCACACCAACCCGGACCTCAGACAGGCCTTCCGGGAGCAGCTCATCGAACCGGAGATGGCCGAGTTCCGCGCACTGCTGCAACGCGCCGTCGACCGGGGCGAGATCCGGGCGGACTGCCCGGCGCTGGACTTCGTGGTGCACATGCTGGCCGGCGGCTTCGTCGTCCGGACGCTCATCGAGGCCCAGCCGCCGACCCAGGCCTTCCTGCATTCGTACATCGACGCCGTGGTGCTCCCCGCCCTCGGCGTACGGACCTCCTGACACCTCTCCCCAGCAAGCCCACCCTCTGACGTCACCGCTCACGTCGTCGGGCTGATCACCCCTGCCCACAACCACCCCCACGACATGACCGGGAGTACGTCAACGTGGCCACGTTCCTCTACAGACTCGGCCGCCTCGCCTTCCGGCGACGGCACTTCGTCGCCCTGATCTGGCTGGCACTGCTGACCCTGGCGGGCGTCGGCGCCGTCTCCGCGCCGGCGGCCGGAAACACCTCCTTCTCCATCCCGGGCACCGAGGCGCAGAAGGCCTTCGACCTGCTGGAACAGCGCTTCCCGGGGGCGAGCGCCGACGGGGCCACCGCCCGCGTGGTGTTCAAGGCGCCGAGCGGCGAGAAGATGACGGACGCCGGGAACAAGGCGACCGTCGAGAAGACGGTCGAGGACCTGTCCCGCGGCACCGAGGTCGCCTCCGTCGCCGACCCCTACACCGGAAGGGCCGTCAGCCGGGACGGCACGGTCGCCTACGCGTCGGTGCGGTACAAGGTCTCCGGCATGGAGCTGGAGGACTCCTCCCGCACCGCCCTGAACGAGGCCGCGCAGCACGCGCGGGACGCCGGGCTGACCGTGGAGATCGGCGGCGACGCCCTCCAGACCGCGCCGCAGACCGGCGCGAGCGAGGTCATCGGCATCGCGGTCGCGGCCGTCGTCCTCGTCATCACCTTCGGCTCGCTCCTCGCGGCCGGACTGCCGCTGCTGACCGCCCTCGTCGGCGTCGGCATCGGCGTCTCGACGATCACGGCCCTCGCCCACACCCTGGACCTGGGCTCCACGACCTCCATCCTGGCCACGATGATCGGCCTCGCGGTCGGCATCGACTACGCCCTGTTCATCGTCTCCCGCTACCGGGCCGAACTCGCCGAGGGCCGCGAGCGCGAGGAGGCGGCCGGACGGGCCGTCGGCACGGCGGGCTCCGCGGTGGTCTTCGCCGGGCTGACGGTCGTGATCGCCCTGGTGGGCCTGTCCGTGGTCAACATCCCGATGCTGACGAAGATGGGCCTGGCGGCGGCCGGCACGGTCGTCATCGCCGTCCTCATCGCGCTGACGATGATCCCGGCCCTGCTGGGCTACGCGGGCCGCAAGGTCAAGCCGGCCGGCGCGTCGAGCGGGCTGCTCCGCCGCGGGCGCCCCGCGCGGCAGCCGGACCGGCCCAACATGGGCACCCGCTGGGCGAGCTTCGTCGTCCGCCGCCCGGTCGCCGTGCTGCTGCTCGGCGTGCTCGGCCTGGGCGCCGCCGCGATCCCGGCCGCCTCCCTCGAACTGGGCCTGCCGGACGACGGCTCCCAGCCCGTCTCCACCACCCAGCGCCGCGCCTACGACCTGCTCTCGGAGGGCTTCGGCCCCGGCTTCAACGGCCCGCTGATGGTCGTGGTCGACGCCAAGGACAGCACCGACCCCAAGGCGTCCTTCACCAAGGTCACGGACGAGATCAGGGGCCTCAAGAACGTCGTGACGGTGATGGAGGCGCAGCCCAACGAGGCCGGCGACACCGCGACCGTGACCGTCGTCCCCGACTCCAAGCCGTCCTCCACCGCCACCGAGGACCTGGTGCACGCCATCCGTGGCGCGGGCGGCGACATCGAGGCGAAGACCGATGCGAAAGTCCTGGTCACCGGGTCCACGGCGATGAACATCGACGTCTCGCAGAAGCTCAACGACGCGCTGCTGCCGTATCTGGCGCTGGTGGTCGGCCTGGCCTTCCTGCTGCTGATCGTGGTCTTCCGCTCGGTCCTGGTCCCGCTCAAGGCGGCACTCGGCTTCCTGCTGTCGGTGCTGGCGGCGCTCGGCGCAGTGGTCGCGGTCTTCCAGTGGGGCTGGCTGTCGGGCCTGATGAACGTGGAGGAGACCGGCCCGGTGATGTCGATGATGCCGATCTTCATGGTGGGCGTCGTCTTCGGGCTCGCGATGGACTACGAGGTCTTCCTCGTCACCCGGATGCGCGAGGCGTACGTCCACGGGGAGAAGCCGGGCCAGGCCGTGGTGACCGGGTTCCGGCACGGCGCACGGGTGGTGACGGCCGCCGCGGTCATCATGATCGCCGTCTTCTCCGGCTTCATCGGCTCCAGCGAGTCGATGGTCAAGATGATCGGCTTCGGGCTGGCGATCGCGGTGTTCTTCGACGCGTTCATCGTGCGCATGGCGATCGTGCCGGCCGTCCTGGCCCTGCTGGGCCGGCGGGCCTGGTGGCTGCCCGGCTGGCTGGAGCGCGCCCTGCCCGACGTGGACGTGGAGGGCACGGCCCTGCGCACCGAGCAGCCGCGGCACGCCGACCCGGACGAGCGGCGGGAACTCGTACAGGTGTGAGTCCGTAGCTCGCCGGAGGGACCGGCCGGTGAGGGTGCCGTGGGGACGGCGCACCCTCACCGGCCTCGGCCTTCTCTGCGGCCTCGTCCATCACGTGGGAAATCTTTCGTGATGTCTGTAACCGGCAGCTAGCCTGCCGTTCCATGACGACGACATCCGAGTCAGGAGCCCACCCACGTTTCGCCGACGCCCTGCGCGAGCTGGGGCTCGACGAGCTGATCCCCGAGGTCCGCAGGTTTCCCGAGGCGACCAGGACCGCCGCCGAGGCCGCGGCGGCCGTCGGCTGCGAGCTGAGCCAGATCTGCAAGTCGCTGATCTTCGTGGCCTGGGGGTCCCCCCTGCTCGAGCGCAGTCGGGAGCTTGGGGGAGGCGAACCGGTGCTGGTGCTCATGGACGGTGCCTCGCGGGTGGACGTCGAGCGTGTCCGGGAGGAACTCGGCGCCGAGAAGGTCACGCGGGCCAAGGCGGACGTCGTGCGCGAGGCGACCGGGTACGCCATCGGCGGCGTACCGCCCTTCGGGCACCGGACCCGGACCCGCGTGCTCGCCGACCGGTCTCTGCTGGACCACGACGTCATCTGGGCGGCCGCCGGAACCCCGTACACCGTCTTCCCCATGGCACCCGGGGCGCTGGTCGCCCAGGCCGGGGGCGTCCTCGTGGACGTGCGCGAGCGCACCTCGTGACGCCGGCGGTCACCGCGGCCGTCCTGCTCGCCGCGGTCACGCACGCCAGCTGGAACGCGATCGCCCACAAGATCACCGACAAACTGACCGGGTTCACCCTCATCGCGGGCGGCGGCCTGCTGATCGGGTTGGCCATGGCGCCGTTCGCCGCGCTCCCGGCCCGCGGCGCGTGGCCGTACCTGCTCTTCTCGGCCGCGGTCCACGTCGTGTACTACGCCCTGCTGATGAAGTCCTTCCGGCTCGGCGACTTCGGGCAGGCCTATCCGATCGCGCGCGGCACCGCCCCGCTCGTCGTCACGGTGCTCGCCGCCGTCTTCGCCCACGAGGTGCCCGACGGCTGGGCGGCCGCGGGCATCGCCGTGTCCTGTGCCGGCCTGACCGGTGTCGCCCTGTGGGGCCTGCGCGGACGCCGGCCCGACTGGGCCGCGATCGGCGCCGCCCTGGCGACCGGACTGGCCATCGCGGCGTACACGGTCCTCGATGGGCTCGGGGTGCGGGCCTCCGGGTCGTCCCTCGGGTACATCGCCTGGCTGATGGCGATCCAGGGCGTGGTGATCCCGGCGTACGCGGTGTGGCACTGGCGCGGGCGCACGGTCGCCCAGCTGCGGCCGTACGCCGCGGTGGGGCTGCTCGGGGCGGCGCTGTCCGTGGCGGCGTACGCGCTGGTGCTGTGGGCGCAGACGAAGGCGGAACTCGCACCGATCGCCGCGCTGCGGGAGTCGTCGATCATCGTGGGCGCCGCGATCGGCGCCGTGTTCTTCAAGGAGCGTTTCGGGGCGCCGCGCATCGCGGCCGCCGGGCTGCTGGTCGTCGGCATCGGGCTGATGCTGCACACCGGCTAGTGCCGGACTCCTTGGCCGGTGCGGGTTCCTTGGTGCGCGGGCGGCGGCCGAGGGGCACCCTGGAAGGAGGTGTTCCGGAGGTGACCGTCATGATGAAGACCGTTGTGGGATGGCACATCGAGCTGGAGTTCCAGGAGGACGGGCAGCACACCCGGGCGGCGGCGCTCGTCCGCTTGCCCGACGGCAGCGAGGTCCGGGCCCACGGCAGGGCCAGCCGCCACCACACCGACTCCGATCAGCCGCGGGTCGGTGAGGAGATCGCCGGCGCGAGGGCCCTGAACGAACTCGCCATGTTGCTCCTGACCAAGGCACACGGCGAGATCGACCAGGCGTCGGGCCGCACGTCGCAGCCCATCCACGTCTGAACTCCCACGGGGAGCGCTACGTCAGGGACGTGCGCAGCGCGTGGACCAGGGCCTGGGCCCTGGGGTCCGCCGTCACATTGGGGTGGAAGCCGTTGGTGACGTAGGCGAAGGCGATGGCCGAGTCCGGGTCGGCGAAGGCCAGGGCGCCGCCGCGGCCGGGGTGGCCGAAGGAGCCGGGGCCGAGCAGCGGGGACGCGGGGCTGTGCAGCATGTGGCCGAGGCCGAAGCGTGTGGGGGCCACCAGCACGCGGTCGGGCCCGGCGGAGTGCTCCGTGCGGGCCAGCTCCGTGGTCTGCGGGGTGAACAGGCGGGTCCCGCCGTCCACCTCGCCGATCAGCGCCGCGTAGAAGCGGGCCAGACCGTCGGCCGTGGCGATGCCGTTGGACGCGGGCAGGACCGCCGCGCGGTAGGCGGGGTCGTTCTCGTCCGGCAGCGGGGTGATCGCCGCGAACGCCCGCCGGGTCAGCGACTCCGGGTCGGCGTACGCCTCGGCCACGGACCGCTTGGGGCGGGTGCGCAGACCCGCCGCGGAACGCGGCGGCTCCACCTGGCCCACCAGGCCCACGCGCCCGGCCTCGCCCGCCGGCAGTCCCACCCACAGGTCGGCCCCCACCGGGCCCGCCACCTCGCGCGCGATCCACTCGCCGATCGTCCGGCCCGTGACCCGCCGCACCAGCTCGCCGGTCAGCCAGCCGTACGTCTGCGCGTGGTAGCCGTGGTCCGTGCCCGGCTCCCAGACCGGCGCCTGCGCGGCGACGGCCTCGGCGCCCAGCACCGGATCGGCGGCCTGCTCCGGTGACAGCGGCCGGTCGAGGACGGGGACGCCCGCACGGTGGGCGAGCAGGTCGCGGACCCGGGTCCGCTCCTTGCCCGCCGCCTTGAACTCGGGCCAGTACGCTCCCACCGGCGCGTCCAGGTCCAGCTCCCCGCGCTGGTGCAGCAGCAGGAGTACGGCTGCGGCGACACCCTTGGTCGCCGAGCGCACGATCTGCGCGGTGCCCCGCTCCCAGGGCGCCGAGTCCGCCGTACCGTCGACGTCCCGCGTCCCCGCCCACAGGTCCACGACCCGGTGCCCGTCCCGGTACACGGCCACCGCCGCGCCCCGCTCGCCCCGGAGCGCGAAGTTCGCCGCGAACGCCTCCCCGACCTGCTCGAAGCCCTCGGCCACTGCGCCGTGCACGTCCACGTTCGCCACTCCTTCCGCTCTTCGCCTGCGACAGTGGGTGCAACCAGCGGCCCCGGCCTGCGATTCCTGCGGCCGGTCGGCTTGGCACGATCGTTACGTCGACGCTGCCCGCTCGTCTGCCCGTCCCGACGGGTCAGGCGCCCGTCGTCACGGACCGCGGGTCGAAGCCGAAGGGCAGCTCCAGGCGGTGGGCGCGCATCAGCGCGTCGTCGGCGAGCAGTTCGCCGGTCGGTCCGTCCGCCACGATCACGCCGTCGCTCAGGACGAGCGAGCGCGGGCACAACTCCAGCGCGTACGGCAGGTCGTGGGTGACCATGAGCACCGTCACGTCCAACGAGCGCAGGATGTCGGCCAGTTCACGGCGCGAGGCGGGGTCCAGGTTGGACGAGGGCTCGTCCAGGACCAGGATCTCCGGCTCCATGGCGAGGACGGTCGCCACCGCGACCCGGCGGCGCTGGCCGAAGGAGAGGTGGTGCGGCGGGCGGTCGGCGAAGTCCCGCATGCCGACCCGATCCAGGGCCGTGGTGACCCGCGCCTCCAGCTCCGGCCCCTTGAGCCCGGCCGCAGCGGGCCCGAAGGCCACGTCCTCCCGCACGGTCGGCATGAACAACTGGTCGTCCGGGTCCTGGAAGACGATGCCGACCCTCTGCCGGATCTCGGCCATGTGCTTCCTGCCAACCGGCAGCCCGGCGACCCGCACCGTCCCGGTGCCGCCGCTCAGGATGCCGTTCAGATGCAGCACGAGGGTGGTCTTCCCGGCGCCGTTGGGGCCGAGCAGGGCGACCCGCTCGCCGCGTCCGATGCCGAAGTCGACACCGAACAGGGCCTGGTGGCCGTCGGGGTAGGCGAAGGCGAGGCCGGAGACCTCCAGAGAAGCTGTCACAGGACCCATCCCAGCAGACAGACGGCGAGCGCGGCACAGGGGAGGGCCAGGGCGTACGACCACTGCGCCCGGGACGCGGTCACCTCGTCGATGACCGGCATCGAACCGGCGTAGCCCCGGCTCACCATGGCCAGGTGCACCCGCTCCCCGCGCTCGTAGGAGCGGATGAACAGCGCGCCCGCGGACTTGGCGAGCACGCCCCAGTGCCGGAGCCCGCGCGCCTCGAACCCGCGTGACTCGCGGGCGATCCGCATCCGCCGCATCTCGTCGGTGATGACGTCGCCGTAACGGATCATGAAGGACGCGATCTGCACCAGCAGCGGCGGCAGCTTCAGGCGTTGCAGGCCCAGCAGCAGTTCGCGCAGCTCCGTCGTGCTCGCCAGCAGCACGGACGCGGCGACGCCGAGGGTGCCCTTGGCGAGCACGTTCCAGGCGCCCCACAGCCCGTTCACGCTCAGCGACATCCCGAGGACGTCCACCCGCTCGCCCTGGGCCACGAACGGCATGAGCACCGCGAACGCGACGAACGGGACCTCGATCAGCAGCCGCTTGAGCAGGAAGCCGGCGGGCACGCGGGCCACGGAGGCGACGACGGCGAGCAGGACGGCGTACACGGCGAACGCCCACATCGCCTCCCGCGGGGTCGACACCACGACCACGACGAAGGCGAAGGCCGCGGCCAGTTTGGTGTGCGGCGGCAGCGCGTGCACGGGGGAGTGCCCGTGCCGGTACAGCCGGTGCGCGTGACCCGCCCCCATGTCAGGCGGCCTGGGAGGAGGGGGCGGACGGCTCGGCGGCCGTACGCCGCCTGCGGACCACCCAGAAGACCGTGCTGCCCGCGACGACGGTCGCCCCGACGCCGATCACGCCCGCGAGCCCGCCGGACAGCCGGGCGTCGGAGACGTCCTTGACGCCGTAGTCGGCGAGCGGGGAGCCGGACGAGGCGTGCCGCTCCTCCTTCTTGTCGATGCCCTGGTCGTGGGCGACCTTCTCCAGACCGTCCGGGTTGGCCGAGGCGTAGAAGCTGACGAACCCGGCGAGGACGAGGGAGGTGACCAGGCCGGTGATCCACAGCGTGCGGTGGGACCGGGCGGCGGCGGGCACGGGCGCCGGCTCGGCTGCGGGGGCGTCGACGAGTTCGCCGTTCACCCGCAGCTTCAGCCGCTGCTCCAGGCCGCGCGCGCCGTACACCAGGTCCGGGCGCACGGCGATGACGGCGCCCACGGTCAGCGCGGTGATTGCGGCCTCGCCGATGCCGATGAGGACGTGCACGCCGATCATGGCGGTGGCGACCTTGCCGATCGCCACGTCGGTGGTGCCGCCGACCGCGTAGATCAGCGTGAAGGCGACGGCGGCGGCCGGTACGGAGACGAGCGCGGCGGCGAAGGAGGCCACCGTGACCGAGCGGCGGCGCCGCGGGAGCACCTTCACCAGTCCGCGGAAGACGGCGTAGGCCACCACCGTCGTGACGATCGCCATGTCGGTGATGTTGACACCGAGCGCGGTCAGGCCGCCGTCGGCGAAGAGGATGCCCTGCATGAGCAGGACGACACTGACGCACAGGACCCCGGTGAAGGGGCCCACGAGTATCGCGGCCAGCGCCCCGCCGAGGAGGTGGCCGCTGGTGCCGGCCGCGACGGGGAAGTTCAGCATCTGCACGGCGAAGATGAACGCCGCGACGAGACCGGCCAGTGGCGCGGTCCGTTCGTCGAGTTCCCGGCGCGCACCGCGCAGGCTCACGGCGACGGCGCCGGCGGCGACGACTCCGGTGGCTACGGAGATGGGGGCGTTGATGAATCCGTCAGGCACATGCACCGTTCGATGATAGAGGCTTGTTGCGAACCTCTTGCAAGAGCGAGGACCTCGTCGATGTGTGCCGTTTGCCGGACGTTCGAGAAGCGGAATCCTGGAAATATGCGACATTGGAGGGGAAGCGGATGTTCAGCCCTCGCATAAGTCACACAGCGTTAGGGGTCGTCCGATGTCGGTAGTCGAACAGCACGCACGAGCCCACATCCTCACGGAGGACGTCCCCGAGGACGTCGGGGCCGTCCCGGTCGTCCTGCGCTACGACCCCCTTCAGGACCCGCGCGCCGTGCAGGTGGACCTGCCCGGCCCGCACGCGTGGACCTTCCCCCGGTCACTGCTCGAACAGGGGCTGCGCGCCCCGGTCGGCAGCGGTGACGTGCGGGTGTGGCCCTGCGGCCGGGTGCAGGCCGTGATCGAGTTCCACTCCGCGCGCGGTGTCTCGGTGGTACAGCTCGAGACGAAGACACTGCTCAGGTTCCTGCGGCGGACCTACCTGGCGGCGTCGTCACCGGCGGTGGTCGCCCACGGGTGACGCCCGCGGGTGACACCTGCCGCCGGAGACGTGGGTCCGTCGGTGACGACGGCCGCCGGAGCCGTGGGCTTGCCAAAGACGTGGGCCGGTCGGTGACGACGGCCGCCGGTGATGTGCGCGGCCGTCGTCAGCTCCTGTGCCCGGCCGCCGTCAGCTCCCCGCCTTCAGCAGGGACGCCACTATCGGACCGGCCGTGTCGCCGCCGTGGCCGCCCGCCTGGACGACACCCGCGGCCGCGAGGTCGCCGCGGTAGGCGGTGAACCAGCCGTTGGCCTTCTTCTGGTTGTCGACCTCGGCGGAGCCCGTCTTCGCGCCGTAGTCCGGGCCGAGTCCGGCCATGGCCTCGGCGGCCGTGCCGTACGCGGCGGTGTACTGCATCACCTCGCGCAGCTGGGACAGGGTGGAGGCGGACATCGTCCGGGAGGCCGTGGCCAGCTTGCGGTTGTCGACGGACGGGGAGACCAGGTACGGCTGGTGGAAGACGCCCGCCTTGACCGTCGAGGCCACTGACGCCATGTTCAGCGGGTTCATACGGACCCCGCCCTGCCCGATGAGCGAGGCGCCCATCGGGGCCGCCGACTGCACCGGGACCGCGCCGTCGAAGGACGGCACTCCGATCGCCCAGTTGTCCAGCGCCAGGCCGAAGACCTGCTGGGCCTGCTGGGTCAGGTCGGAGTTCTTGAGCTTCGGCGCCTGGCTGATGAAGGCCGTGTTGCAGGAGCGGGCGAAGCTCGCCTTGAAGGTGCCGTCCTTGATCTCGAACTTCTTGTCGTTCTGGAACTTCCAGCCGCCGTAGGTGAAGAACTTCGGGCAGGGGTGCGGCTTGTTCACCGAGGCCAGCTTCTTCTCGAAGAGCAGCGACGAGGTGATGATCTTCATCGTGGAGCCGGGGGCGAGGGAGCCCTGGAAGGCGGTGTTGAAGCCGTGGTTGGAGTTCGCCACCGCGAGGATCTCACCGGTCGACGGACGCATCAGGACCACCGAGGCCCGCTCGGTCTTGGACACCTCCTTCTCGGCCGCCGCCTGGAGTGACGGGCTCAGCGTCGTCTTCACCGTGCCCGGCGTGCCCTTGCTCAGCTCGACGAGCGTCTTGTCGGACAGCTCCGCCTTCTTCGACGCCTTGCCGCGGATCACGCGCAGCTCCACGCCCGCGCTGCCGCCGGCCGTCTCGCCGTACTTCTCGCGCAGCCCGTCCAGGACCGGACCCAGCGACGGGTACTTGGCGGTGGTCATCTCGTCGCCGTCCCGGTCCAGGGCCTTGACCGGCGGGGTGCCGGACTCGCCCGTGACGAGGGTGTCGCCGTCCTTCAGCTCGGGGTGGACGACGGAGGAGTGCCAGTCCACGACCGGCTTGCCGTCCGCGGTGCCCCGGACGACGGTCAGCGCGCTGCCGTACGCCAGGGGCTTGGTCAGGCCCTTGTACGACACCGTGGCCTTCACGGAGAACGGCACCTTGCCGCCCGCGGCGGTGCCCGCGGTCAGGGTGACGTCCTTCAGATGCGCGTCCTTGGCGTAACCGGTCAGCAGGGCGGTGGCCGCCGCGGTGTCGCTGGTCGCGGCTGCCGCCTCGGCGGGCTTGCCCTGCTGCCAGGCCGCCAGGAACCCCTCTGCCGCGGTCCGCACCTCGGTCGCCGACAGCGGGCCGGTGTTCTTCTTCGCCTCGCCGTCGCCTGCCGCCGACTGTGTCCGGTCGGCCTCCCCGCCGCCCCCGTACAGCGCGTAGACGCCGATGCCTGCCCCGACGACGACCACGGCGATCACCCCGCCGACCACGGCCGGAGTCGTCTTCCGTCGCTCGGCGACGCGCCTTCTCTTGCCCACTGCCTTCCGTCCTCCGCCAGTCCCCCGGGGCCCTCGCTGCCCCATCGCCCCCACGATCCTCAATGACGGCCCCACCCTAGGGCCTCTCTCACGGATGCGTCCGGGGGCGGGGGCCGGGTCCTGTCCGGGGGCGGGGGTCGGGTCCCGTGCGGGGTGGTGGTGCCGGAGCCGGAGCCGGAGCCGGAGCCGGAGTGGTCGGTGGGACGGACACCGCCTGGTTGCCCGGTCCGCCCGGGTCTCTCCGGCCACCCGGCCTGCCCGGCCCTCGGGTCTGCCCGGCCCTCGGGTCTGCCCGGCCCTCGGGTCTGCCCAGTCC
>NZ_JBIVTV010000016.1:65325-73121 GCF_044756885.1 Streptomyces sp. NPDC091412
CGTCCTCGGGTCTGCCCAGTCCTCGGGTCTGCCCAGTCCTCGGGTCTGCCCAGTCCTCGGGTCTGCCCAGTCCTCGGGTCTGCCCAGTCCTCGGGTCTGCCCAGTCCTCGGGTCTGCCCGGCCCTCGGGTCTGCCCGAGCCTCGGGTCCGCCCGGCCCTCGGGTCTGCCCGGGCCTCGGGTCCGGCCGGGCCTCGGGTCCGGCCGGCCCTCCGAGTGCTCCGGTCATCCGGTCCTCGGTGGCTCCGTGCGGGCGAGCCGGATGCCGACCGCGCCCGCACCGTCCAGTCGCGCGGCCAGGTGGAGGGGGCGGCAGTGCCGCCCCGGGCGGCGGCGACAGTCCGGCAGACCGCGGCCACTACTTTCGGCCGGTCCAGCAGCACGGCTGCTCCGGCTCCTCGAGGTCTTCCAGTGTCTCCGGGGCTCCCGGTCCTCCCGGCCCGACGGGGCGTGCGGCCCCTCCGGGCGTGCGGTCCTACGGTCGTGCGGTCGGACCGGGCGTGCCGCCCGGTCGGGCGATGCCGGCCGGGCGGTCGGGTGCGCCATCGTTCGAGGGCGGTCAGCCCGCCGTGCGCAGGACGGCCGCCACGATCGGGCCCGCCGCGTCGCCGCCGTGCCCGCCCTCCTGGGTCATGGCGGCGGCCGCCATGTCGTTGTGGTAGCCGGTGAACCAACTGTTGGACTTGGCCTGGCCGTCGACCTCGGCGGAGCCGGTCTTCGCGCCGATGCTGCCGCCGAGCCCGGACATCGCGGGGGCCGCGGTGCCGCTGGTGGCGGTGCGGTTCATCATCTGCCGCAGCTGGGTGACCGTGTCGGTCGACAGGCCCCGGGCCTGGGCCAGCGGGCGGCCGTCGAGCTTCACGGACACGATGACGGGCTGGCGGAAGGTGCCGGTCATCGCGGTCGCCGTCACCGACGCCATGTTCAGCGGGCTCATCTGCACCTGGCCCTGCCCGATCAGGTTGGCGGCGGTGTCCGGGCCGCCCGAGGCGGGGACGGAGCCGTCGAAGGACGGTATGCCGACCTTCCAGTTGTCCCGGCCGAGCCCGAAGCGCTCCTCGGCCTCTCTGGTCAGGGAGTCCACCCGGACCTCGTCCGCGTACTTCACGAACGCCGTGTTGCAGGACCGGGCGAAGCTCTCCGAGAGGGTGGCGTGCTCGTTGGGCTGCATGTTCTTGAGGTTGTGGAACGTCTGGCTCTGCCACACCGCCTCGTTCGGGCAGGGCGCGGGGCCGCCGGCCGTCGTGATCCTGTTGTCGATCAGGGTGGCCGCACTGATGATCTTCATGGTGGAGCCCGGCGCGAGCCGGCCGAGGAAGGCCGCGTTGAAGCCGTCGGCCCGGTGGTTGGCGACCGCGAGCACCTCGCCGGTGGACGGCTTCACGGCGACCACGGACGACTCGGAGTACCGCTGCACGGCTTGCTCGGCCGCCGCCTGCGCACTCGCGCTGAGGGTGGTCCGCAGCTTGCCCGGCCGTCCCTTGGCCAGGGTGATCAGCGGGGTCTCGGCGGCGCCGGAGGTCTCGTGCCGAATGCTCAGCTCGACCGACGGCTCGCCGCCCGCCTTGTCGCCGTACTTGGCCCGCAGCTCGTCCAGGATCGGCCCGAGCGAGGGGTACTTGTCCTTGGTCAGCACGGCGCCGTCACGGTCGACGGCCTCGATCGGCGGGGACGCCGACGCCCCGGTGACGAGCGTGTCGCCCTTGACCAGGTCGGGGTGTACGACCGAGGGCTGCCAGTCGACCAGCGGCTGGTGGGTGGACACGCCCCGCACGATGGTCAGCCGGCTGTCGTAGGCCAGCGGCTTGGACTTCCCGTCGTACGAGACGGTGGCCTTGACCGAGAAGGGCACGGTGGCCCCGGAGGCGGTCCCGGGCGTGATCTTCACATCGATGATGTGCGCGTCGCGTCCGTAGGCCGTGAGCAACTCCTCGGCCGCCTCGGGGAAGTCCGTGTACGACGCGGCCTCCGCCGCCTCGTTCTTCTCCCAGGCCGCGAGGAACTTCGCCGAGGTCTCCTTCACCTCGTCCCGGCTCGGTGGCCCGGTCCTGGCGGGCGCCGGCCCGCCGGCCGCGACCGTGTTCCCGTTCAGCGCGGACACGAAGTTGTACGTCCCGTATCCCGCCCCGCCGATCATCGCGGCGAACACCCCGCCGATGATGGCGGCCTTGACCCCCTTGCGCATGGAAGCGCTCCCTCCCCCGTTGCGGCCCCACCGCACTGTAGGTGGCCGCCGGGGCAACTGTGAGGGCTGTTTTCGGATGGTGTCCGAACAGTGATCAGCCAGCTGACTCAGACCCAGGTGTCCAGCCACATCCGTGAACGCCACGAGTCGATCGGAATCGACGTGCCCGTGTACAGCGGCCAGAAATAGACGAAGTCTTCTTGCTGGGGTCCGGCAATGCCCCGACCAGGGCGTTTGCATCTGGCCGGGGGCCGGGTCAGGCGACCTGGGCCGCCTCTGGGTCGTGATCATGAGGATTCGACGCCAGATAGAGGCTGTCAACAGCCTTCCGGGTGCGTCCCTCACTGCTCGGCATGAGGTGCGTGTAGGTCCGGAGCGTGAACCCTGGGCCGCTGTGACCGAGGTACGAGCTCAGAGCCCGGATGCTCTCGCCCGCGTCCAGCAGCAGCGATGCGTAGAAGTGCCTGAGCGCGTGCATGCCGTGTTCGGGGGCCGACGCGTACCGTTCGCCAGCATCGCGCGTCGGGATGATGCCTGCGGCGGCCAGAGCGGGCTTCCAGTGGTGGTCGTTGAAGTTGCTCACCCGTACGTGCTGCCCCTCGGCTCCGCTGAAGGGCCACGGGCCCGGGTCGGGGCGGTGGTCGGCGGTGACGTACAGGCGGGTGCGCTTGCCGTCGCGGATGGGGTACTGGCGGACGGAGCCGGTGGCGAACGCGCCGCTGAGCACGGTACTGACGCGGTCGGTGTCGGCCGGATCACAGATGACGCGAATCTCGAACACGAACAGTCCTTTCGGGATAGTCGTTGGCCATGACGAATGACCGGCGCACGGCCGGACGGATGCACTCCCGGTGGATACGCCGCTCAGTGATGGCGGGCATCGCGCTGCTCTTTTCCGGCTGCGCCGCTGTGGTCTCGCATCTGTGGGAGGGACAGCCGTGGCGCGATGCCCTGCTGTTGGGCGCTTTGATAGCGGCGGGATCGGTGATCACTGTGGAGGCCTCGAACCGTAGGCGAGCTGCTCGACAGAGTCCTTGAAGGTCAGCCGTGGAAAGCGCTGCGCGTGGACGAGGCGTCCGGTGGGTGTCATGCTCACGGCGACGTCGGCGGGGGTTCGGCGCGTAGGGAGGGACCATGGAGCTCTATCTCGCCGTACCTCTTGTTCTGGTGGCGTTGCTCGTTGCTGCCATGGGAGTGGCGGCGGTTACCCGTGGCTGGGTGCCCCCGTGGAACCGGCGTCAAGTTCGCCGCGTTCGCCTCTACGGCCGGGGTCAGTTGATACTTGCTGTCGCCCTCTGCTTGCAGGCATTCAGGCTGGGGACCAGCAATCCCGCCATCCGGTCGTTGGGGACCCTGTTCGGCAGTGGGCTTCTGCTGGCCGGCATCTTCGTGACAAGGGCGAGCTTTCGCGCGGGTGGT
Organism: Streptomyces sp. NPDC091412; assembly: GCF_044756885.1. Taxonomy (NCBI): domain Bacteria; kingdom Bacillati; phylum Actinomycetota; class Actinomycetes; order Kitasatosporales; family Streptomycetaceae; genus Streptomyces; species Streptomyces sp. NPDC091412. The sequence goes on from NZ_JBIVTV010000016.1 coordinate 68,928, forward strand.
AATCGACAGGGCAGCGGCACGGTGTCGTCGGGCGCGGGTCCGACGCGCAGGGAGAGACCTTGAAGGTCTACATGGCCATACCAGGTGTTTTGATCGCGTTGCTCTTCGCCGCCTCCGGCGTAGCGGGGATTACGCGTGGCTGGGTGCCCCCCAGGCCCCCCACGAACCGGCGGCCGGTCCACCGCCCTCGCCTCTATGGCTGGGGCCAGTTGGTGGGTGCCTTCGGCATCCTCGGGAATGGGGTGTTCTGGCTGGTGCTCACTGACCCCGACATTCGGCCGTGGGGGGCCCTGGCCAGCGGCGCGCTTGGGCTGACCGGCATCACCCTGATGATGATGGGCCAGTACAGGGGTCGTAATCGGCAGGGCAGCGGCACGGTTTCGTCCGGTGTGGGTTCGGCGTGCAGGGAGGGACCATGAGGCTCTATATCGCCATACCTTTTGTTCTGGTGGCGTCGCTCTACGCCGCCGCGGGCGTAGCGGCGGTTACCCGTGGCTGGGTGCCCTCCTGGAACCGGCGTCGAGTTCGCCGCGCGCGCCTCCACGGCTGGGGTCAGTTGGTGGTTGCCTTCGGCGTGTGTTGGCAGGTGGTCTTCGGGCTGGTGATCAGCGGCCCTGGCATCCGGGAGTGGGGGCCAAGTCCGGCGGCGTGCTTCTCCTGACCGGCTTCATCGTGATGGGGGTGGGCCAGTACACGGGTGGTAATCGACAGGGGCAGCGGCGTGCCCTAGCCGACTGAGTTACCTGGTCACAGACGGCTGCCTGATCGCTAGGCTCCCCGCATGACTGAGCCTGAGGACGAGACTGAGTACCTGCAGCTGTCGATCGCCACGCCGGAACGTGAACAAGCCGTCGCCCTCGCCAGGGGTGCAGTCCAGGGGCGTCTGGCCGTCGGTTCCCAGGTCATCGGCCCCGTGGTGTCGATGTTTTGGCACCTTGGCGAGTTCGGGGAGCGCGAGGAGTGGCGGCTGCTGCTGACCACGACCTTCGAGCAGTACCCGGAGCTGGAGAAGTACCTGTTGGAGCATCACCCGTCGGACAACCCCGAGGTGGTGATCACCGGCGAGATCCAGGTCTTCCGGCTCCCATACCCGTCGTAGTCACCGATCTCCTCTCGGTCGGCGTGACGCGATAAAAGCGACGGAGCATCACCACAGGGCGCCCCGCAGTGCCTTAAGTGGAGCGCGGACAACGCCTCACCGGTCTCAGCCGTGGAAGTGGTTGCGCTTGATCACGGCCCGGCGGATGTTCACGGTAGTGCCGCCCTTGTGGCCACTCGCGCACGGGCCGGTACGGGTGCAGGTCTTCTCCCCGTGCAGGGCCGGCCGCTTGGTGCCGGGACGCAAGGGGAAGACGTGCCAGCCGTGGGAGGCGGCGTCCAGCGCTGCGGACAGCAGCGCTAAACAGGTGTCATGTGCTGGTCGTCTCCTGTTCCTCGTGTGGGTGCTGGTTGGTCAGGGCAGCTCCGCTTCATTGGCGTGAGTGCGGGGCCGCCCTTGGCTCGGCGAGCCGTGGGGGCGGTCGCGCTGTTCTCGGAGGCGAGTGGCATGACGGAGCAAGCGGAAGAGCCCGGTGGCGTTTCGACAGGGCCGAGGGGACGCCGTTGGGTGCGGCACGTGTATGCGGTAGGCGAGATCCTGCTCATGAACGCGGGAATAGCCGTACTCCTTCACCTGCTGGCAGGTGGGGGCTGGGGGATGGTGCTGGGGATCCCGTCCGGCCTTGCGCTGGCTGAGGTAGTGATCTGGTTCCGGTCAGGCCAGCACATGGCCACGCGCCCCATAAGGCAGCGTCCAAGGCGACGCAGTGAAGTTAGCCGTGGAAGTGGTTGCGCTTGATCACGGCCTGGTTGTGGATCTTTCGGGCGGCCGTGAAGTACCGGCTGGTGGCCTTGCTGCCTCCGTAGGGCCGCTTGTCGGCGTCCTTGGCCGGGCACTGAACGCCACCTGCGCCTCGTCCACCAGTAGGATCAGCGGCGGGAAGTCGGCACCGTCCGGCGCCTGCAACCGGTGCTCCATCTCCGACACGCCACCCTCGAGCATCTCGGTTGCCTCGATCACGTGGTCATCGTTCGGCCCCTGCATCAGGACAGTGGCGAGCCCGTCGAACATGGCCCAGTCGCCGGCCCCCTTCAGGTCCGCCAAACGCGGTGCGGAACGCCGGGCGCCACGGGTCGCTCGACGGGGCACCTGACCCCGAACTGGTCCGCTCCCTTTGGGTTCTGCGGGAGGCCGGGCCGCAGCCACGCAGGGCGGCGGCGGACGCCCGGGACCTCGCGAACCGGCTGCGCCCGCTGCTTGAGGAGGCGGCCCCCGCCGCTGGGCTGCGGAACAGGCTCCAGGCCGGACCGGCCGCCCGCGCCGAGGCCGAGGCGGCGGTCACCGAGCTGCGCCGGCTGCTGGCCGACGCCGAACGGCGCGGCTTGCGGGAGCGGTTCGCGCAGGCATCGGTCGACCTGCTCCGGGGGCAGGACACCGACCGGGCTGCCCTCGCAGCCGGGACGGACTTCGAGCGGGACCCGGACGCCTACCGACGGCTCCTGGAGGGCCTCGCACCTCGCGAGGCTGCGGCCCGGCCGGAGCCTCTCCGACGCCGCCGCTGACCGCCCCGCCCGGAACTGGCCCCGTACGGACGGCACTCGTATCAAATCCAGCCCCGACCATGTTGCATCCTGAACCCGATCCAGCGCCCGACCTTCCTGATGACCGAGAGATTGACGGGCAGGCCCCTTGACCTGGCCCTGGTCCCCCAGGTGTCCCCCGGTAGAGGGCGGCACACGGAACGCCGCAGGTCGTAGGCGGTGAACGGAGCCCGCTGGAAAGCTGCTCCTACCAGTGGGCAGGCTTGTGCGTCCTTGATCCGCCGGACAGGCGTCCGCTGATCGTGTCGGGGACGGCTATGGCGACGGAGGGACGGGTGTGGCTCAATTGCCGTCGGTGCGACGCCGTTGGCCCGACGGCGCGGAGGGGGAGGGTGGCAGGCGACGTGGTGAGCGCGGTGGGGCTGGTGGTCGTGACGGCTGTGTTGACGGTCTGCCCCCGCGCGCGGCGGAGGGCCTGACATGTCGGACGAACCCGATGACCGACGTGGTGACCGGGGTGCTCTGCGATTGCGGACCCTCTGGCACTACTGCTGGGGAGCCGTCGCCGTACTGCTCGGCGTCACTCTGATCTTCTTCGCCAGCGTCACCCTGGCCCTCGTGCCCGACCGCATGGCCGAGGAGCGCGCTTACCAGGCTGCCCGCCCCTGTCGCGCGGCAGTCACCGAGGACTGCCTGCGCTCCGTCCAGGCCACCGTGCGCGGCACGGACATCCGGGAACCGAACAAGGGGGGCCAGACTCACGACCTCCTGCTCACCGGGCCTGCCCCCGTGCCCCGGAGAGTGGACATGGGGAAAGCCCAGCCGCTGCTCAGGCACCTGCGCGCCGGAGACGTGGTCACCGTCATCATGTGGCGGGAGTACGCGACCGCCGTACACAAGGACGGCGTGACGCAGTACTCCAACGACAACCCCGAAGGACTGCCCCTGATCGCCACGGCTGTCGCCCTGGCCATGTTCGCCGTCGGCCTCTTCGCTCTCTACGCCGGAGGACACGCGGTCGCGCGCGCTCCCGAATACGCCGCGACGGAGCTGCCCGCACGCCTCTGGAAGCGCGGGATGCAGACGCTCGGTGCCGCGATCTGTGCGGTTCCGGCCGGACTGTTCGGCATGTGGGCCGGCCCTTTCGGAGTGTTCGTCCTGTGGTTGGTCCTGGTCGCCATGCTTCTCGTGGGCACCCGGGAAGGCGATTAACCGGGCCGGGGGGGCAGGCGGGTACGCACACGGAATGACGCCACAGGGCGATGACGGCGTCTTGAATCTGGGCAGGGCCCAATGCCTCGATGGAATCGGCCAACCCCCACAGGGGAGCCGGAACGCCGGGGCCTGTGGGGAGTCTTTGGGGCTCGGGGCTCGGGCGTGGATCTCTGTGCAGCTCAGGCCATGCGCACAGCGCGGCCTGTAAATCTGCCGTGGGCCGTCTCTGGGCCGTCTCTGGGCCGTCCGAGGGCGGCCAGTGGTGACCGTCAACGACCATCAACGACCAGGAGGGGGCGGGCCCCGGGCCCCCCCCCCCGGTGGGGGGGCCCCCCACAAACCCCGGGGGCCCCCCCCCACCCCCCCCCCCCCCGCTGAGGGGGATCGCCCAGCCCCCGT
>NZ_JBIVTV010000016.1:73131-185378 GCF_044756885.1 Streptomyces sp. NPDC091412
GCGCGGGCGGCGGGGCGGCGCGTCTCGGGGGCCGGGCGGGGGGGGGTGGGTGTCCCAAACCAACCACAACCACCCCCGGGGGGGGGGCCCCCCCCGCCCCCCCCCTCCTGGTGTGTCTGCCCAGCTAGACCCAGGTGTCCAGCCACATCCGCGACCGCCACGAGTCGATGGGAATCGACGTGCCCGTGTACAGCGGCCAGAAGTAGACGAAGTTCCAGGCGATCAGCAGGAACAGGACGCCCGCGCCGGTGGCGCCCGCGACGCGGCGGGTCTCCGAGGAGCCGGGCGGGCCCACGAGCGCGCCGATCAGCATCGCCACCGCCAGGCACAGGAAGGGGAGGAAGACGATGGCGTAGAAGAAGAAGATCGTGCGCTCCTGGTACATGAACCAGGGCAGGTAGCCCGCGGCGGCGCCGCAGGCGATGGCGCCCGCGCGCCAGTCGCGGCGGAAGAACCAGCGCCACAGGACGTACACCAGCGCGGCGCAGGCCGCCCACCACAGCATCGGCGTGCCGATGGCGAGGACCTCGCGGGCGCACTTGCCGGCGGCGTCCGTGGGACAGCCCGCCGTGCCGGGGGAGGGCGACTCGTAGAAGTACGACACCGGGCGGCCGTCGACGATCCAGCTCCACGGGTTGGACTGGTAGTTGTGCGGCGAGGACAGACCGACGTGGAACTTGTAGACCTCGTGCTCGTAGTGCCACAGGCTGCGCAACCAGTCCGGCAGGAAGGTGAAACCGCCGCCCTTGCCGTCGGTCGTGGCCCAGTCGCGGAAGTAGCCGCCGCTGCCGTCGGCGGGGGAGCGGATCCAGCCGATCCAGGAGACGAGGTAGACGGCTATCGCGACCGGGACCGTGGCCAGGAACGTGATGCCGGTGTCCCGCTTCAGCACGGCCGTGTACGGGTGCCAGGCGCCGGCCACCTTGCGGGCGCCCACGTCCCACAGGACGGCCATCACGCAGAACGCGGCCAGGATGTACAGGCCGTTCCACTTGGTGCCGAACGCCAGGCCCAGCATGAGGCCGGCCGCCCAGCGCCATGGGCGCAGGCCGAGGCGGGTCGTCCCGGCCGTGTGCGCGTCGGGCCGCACCCGCCCGTCGGCGTCGGCCGGGAGCGCGGCGGCGAGTTTCTCCCGGGCCCGGTCGCGGTCGATCAGCAGGCAGCCGAAGGCGGCCAGCACGAAGAACATCAGCACGCCGTCCAGCAGCGCGGTCCGGCTCATCACGAAGTGCAGGCCGTCCACCGCCATCAGCGCGCCCGCCAGGCAGCCGAGGAAGGTGGAGCGGAACAGCCGCCGGCCGATCCGGCACAGCATCAGCACCGACAGCGTGCCGAGCAGGGCCGTCATGAAGCGCCAGCCGAACGGGTTGAACCCGAAGAGCAGCTCGCCGAGGCCGATCACGTACTTGCCGACCGGGGGGTGCACGACATAGGCCGCGTCCGAGGGGATCGGGATGTGCCCGCCGGTCTTGAGGATCAGGTCGTTGGCGTTCTTGTCCCAGTTGACCTCGAAGCCGCGGTGGACGAGCGCCCACGCGTCCTTGGCGTAGTACGTCTCGTCGAATATCACCGCCTTCGGGCTGCCCAGGTTCCAGAACCGCAGCACGCCCGCCACCAGCGTGACCAGCAACGGGCCGCCCCAGCCCGACCAGCGGACGATCCGGTCGGCGAGGGTCCGCGGGATGCCGAGGGCCGCCCACAGGCGCTCCCCGGGCCGCGCATACGGCGGCACCAGACGGTCGACGACGCCACTGCCGCCGCTCGCGGGCCCCGCGGAGTGGCCGAAGCGGTGCAGGCGCTGCTGCCACGTCGGCCGCTGGTCGTGCGGGGCCGGGCCCTGCCGGGTGTCCGTGTGGGACGCGGTACTGGTCACCGCGCCATCGTAGGGAACCGTTCTGTGTGAGTCCCGCGCATGGCCGGTACCGGCCGGGACGCGTCCGCCCGCGACGGCACTTGAGAGGATGGGGTGCGTGACTGGAATCCTTGTTTTGGCGGGCACTCCCATCGGCGACGTCCAGGACGCGCCGCCCCGGCTCGCGGAGGAACTGGCCGGCGCGGACGTGGTCGCCGCCGAAGACACCCGGCGGCTGCGCCGGCTCACCCAGGCGCTCGGCGTCACCCCCAAGGGGCGCGTCGTGTCGTACTTCGAGGGCAACGAGTCCGCCCGCACCCCGGAACTGGTCGAGGAACTGCTCGGCGGGGCGCGTGTGCTGCTGGTGACGGACGCGGGCATGCCGTCCGTCTCCGACCCGGGCTACCGGCTGGTCGCGGCCGCCGTGGAGCAGGACGTCCGGGTGACGGCCGTACCGGGCCCGTCCGCCGTGCTCACCGCGCTGGCGCTGTCCGGGCTGCCGGTCGACCGGTTCTGTTTCGAGGGATTCCTGCCGCGCAAGGCGGGCGAGCGGCTGACCCGGCTGCGGGAGGTCGCGGACGAGCGGCGCACGCTGGTCTACTTCGAGGCCCCGCACCGGCTCGACGACACGCTCGCGGCGATGGCCGAGGTGTTCGGCGCCGAGCGGCGGGGCGCCGTGTGCCGGGAGCTGACCAAGACCTACGAGGAGGTGCGGCGCGGCGGGCTCGGGGAACTGGCCGCGTGGGCCGCCGAGGGCGTGCGCGGCGAGATCACCGTCGTGGTCGAGGGGGCGCCCGAGAAGGGACCCGAGGAGATCGGCCCCGAGGAACTGGTGCGGCGGGTGCGGGTGCGCGAGGAGGCCGGGGAACGCCGCAAGGAGGCCATCGCGGCGGTCGCGGCCGAGGCCGGGGTGCCCAAGCGGGAGGTGTTCGACGCGGTGGTCGCCGCCAAGCGCGCGGGGGCGTGAGACCTCGCTCACACCCGCTCTGAGCAGGGCGCATCTCTCATGAGCGGCCGCCCCATGGGGTGGCAAAGAGCCGTCCGGGAAGGCAAAGGGACTTCGGCCGCGGGAGGGACCCTTTGGCAAGCGGGGCCCAAAACGCCTCCAACACTCCCCAGGCCTTGTGCGCCGCCGACGGCGGAGGAGTTCACTGGACGACGGGACGGCAACCGTCCCCTTTGTCCAGCGGACACGAGGAGCTGGCGTGAGCGACATCACAGGGCGGCGGTACGGCCACCGCGGTGCGGCCATGGCCGTCGTCAACGAGTCCTACTCCTTCGCCTGCATGAGGTGCGGGCACGGATGGGAGCAGTCGTACGAGATAGAGCACTACACGGACGGCGAGGGCAACGAGTGCGTGCGGTACGTGGCGGACGGCGGCGTCGTGCCGTCCCCGCTGAGCCGGCCGCGTTGCCAGAACTGCGACGGGCACGTCGTCCGGATCATGATGGCCGGCCGGGTGTCGTCCGCGCAGAGCCATCTGCACCGGCACGAGGAACGCCGGAACCATCCGGTGCCACCCGTGGCGAACCGGGTCGGGACGTCCCCGTCGGGGGAGGAGGCGGCGGACCGCGCGCAGGGCACCCGCACCGGCCACGGCGACCACCACTGGCATCTGTCGGACCTGCTGCACCCCTTCCACCGCAAGGCGGGCTGAGCGCCGCCTCACGACGAGCGGTGGACGATGAGGACCCGCCCCTTCCGTAGGATCGGGGCATGCCTTCGAACGCCGACAAGAACGCGGCGCCCCCGCTTCCGGAGCCGCTCCGGATACCGGTCGCCGACTCCCACACCCACCTCGACATGCAGTCCGGCACGGTCGAGGAAGGCCTGGCCAAGGCCGCGTCGGTGGGCGTGACGACGGTCGTCCAGGTCGGCTGCGACCTCAACGGCTCGCGGTGGGCCGCCGAGACGGCCGCGGCGTACGACAGTGTCCACGCGACGGTCGCCCTGCACCCGAACGAGGCTCCGCGCATCGTCCACGGCGACCCCGACGGCTGGTCGCGGCAGGGCGCGCGCGAGCCGGGCGGGGACACCGGGCTCGACGAGGCCCTGGCCGAGATCGACCGGCTGGCCGCGCTGCCCCAGGTCAAGGGCGTCGGGGAGACCGGACTCGACTACTTCCGCACCGGCCCCGAGGGCAAGGCGGCGCAGGAGCGTTCCTTCCGCGCCCATATCGAGATCGCCAAGCGGCACGGCAAGGCCCTCGTCATCCATGACCGGGACGCGCACGCCGACGTCCTGCGCGTCCTCAAGGAGGAGGGCGCCCCCGAGCGGACGGTGTTCCACTGCTACTCGGGCGACGCGGAGATGGCCGAGGTGTGCGCCCGCGCCGGCTACTACATGTCCTTCGCCGGCAACGTCACCTTCAAGAACGCCCAGAACCTGCGGGACGCCCTCGCCGTCGCCCCGCTGGAGCTGGTCCTGGTGGAGACCGACGCGCCCTTCCTGACCCCGGCGCCGTACCGCGGACGGCCCAACGCCCCGTACCTCGTTCCGGTCACGGTGCGTGCGATGGCCGCCGTGCGCGGCATCGACGAGGACACCCTGGCGACGGCACTGGCGGTCAACACGGCCCGCGCTTTCGGCTACTGAGCGCATCCGGAGCGCTTTGGAGAGTGACGGGCGCTCCGCTAGGTTCTGGCCGCGTGAGCAATCTGCGGTACGAGGCGTACGAGACGTACGGCGCATACGAGACCTACGAGGCGTATGAGTCCTACGGGCCGTACAACCCGTACGAGCAGTACGGCGGCGCGTACGAGCAGTACAACAACCCGTATCAGCAGGACAACGCGGACCAGCAGGGCAACGCGTACCGGCAGTACGGCAGCCCGTACGAGCGGGACAACCCCTACTGGGAGTACGGCAGCCCGTACGAGCGGGACAACCCCTACCGGCAGTACGGCAGCCCGTACGAGCGGGACAACCCCTACTGGGAGTACGGCAGCCCGTACGAGCAGGACAACCCCTACCGGCAGTACGGCAGCCCGTACGAGCAGGACAGCCCTTACCGGCAGTACGGCAGCCCGTACCAGCAGGACAGCTCGTACGAGCAGTACGAGCACACCGCCCTCCACCACGACGTGCACACCGCGCAGACGCTGCCGTACGGGGCCCACGGGTCGCCGTACGCGGACACGTACGGGCCCGCCTACGAGGCCCTCCGCCGGTCCGCAGCCCACGAGCCCACCCAGCCGGTACTGCCCCGCCAGACCCGCCACGCCGAGAGCACTACGGCGAGCGGCGCGGGGAGCGGCACGCACCGGGGAGCGCGGCGGCGCAGGGCGCGGTATACGGAGCGGCCCGAGGCGTGCGTGCGCCGGCTGCTGCCCCGCGCGCTGGTCGTCGCGTTCCTGGCGGGCGGGACCACCGCGTTCGTCGCCGAGGACAAGGCGATCGAGCTCAGCGTCGACGGCGGCGAGCGCAGCCTGCACACCTTCGCCGACGACGTCTCCGGCCTGCTGGCCGACGAAGGTGTGCGGCTCGGGCCGCACGACGTGGTGCTGCCCGCCCCCGAGGCCGCGCTCACCAGCGGCGACGAGATCACCGTCCGCCACGGGCGGCCGGTCCGGCTGACGCTCGACGGACACCGCCGCGAGGTGTGGACGACGGCGCGCACGGTCGAGGAGGCGCTCAGGGAGCTGGGCGTGCGAGCGGAGGGGGCGTATCTGTCGGCCGCGCGCTCGCAGCCCATCGGACGTGCCGGACTCGCGCTCGACGTGCGCACCGAGCGTTCGGTGACCGTCATGGCGGACGGCCGCGCCCGCACCGTCCGCACCAACGCGGCGACCGTGCGGGACGTGGTGGAGCAGGCCGGGATCACCCTGCGGGGCCAGGACACCATCTCCGTGGCGCCGGGCAGCTTCCCCCGCGACGGGCAGACGGTCACCGTGCTGCGGATCACCGGGAGCCGGGAGGCGCGCGAAGAGCTCATCCCGTTCGCCGTGCGGCGCACCGCCGACCCGACCCTGCTCAGGGGGACGGAGGTCGTCGAGCGGGTCGGACAGCCGGGAGTGCGCAGGGTCGAGTACTCCGTGCGCACGGTCAACGGCGTGCGGCAGCGGCCGTGGCGCGTGGAGTCGGAGGTAGTGCGCGCGCCGCGGACGCAGGTCGTGAAGGTCGGTACCAAGGCCCACCCGCCGTCGGTACGGGGCGCCGACCACCTCGACTGGCAGGGGCTCGCGCAGTGCGAGTCCGGCGGCCGGGCGGACGCCGTGGACACCTCGGGCACGTACGGCGGCCTGTACCAGTTCGACGAAGACACCTGGCACGGCCTCGGCGGCCGGGGCCGCCCCCAGGACGCGCCGGCGGTGGAGCAGACCTACCGCGCGAAGAAGCTGTACGTGAGCCGGGGGGCGAGCCCCTGGCCCCACTGCGGCGACCGGCTCCGAGGCTAGTGGCGGGCGGGGCCGCGGGCGGGCCGTCCCCCGCGCGCCGGCCTCCGCTTCGGGCGGCTGCGGGCCGTCCCCCGCGCGCCGGCCTCCGCTTCGGGCGGCCGCGGGCCGGACCCGGCTCCGGGCGGCCGTGGCAATCACGCCACCCGCGCCCCCGTACCCTTGTGCCGTGAGCAGCCCCGCCCCCGACGCCCTCCTGGGTCCCGCCGACATCCGCGAACTGGCGGCAGCACTCGGCGTACGCCCCACCAAGCAACGCGGCCAGAACTTCGTGATCGACGCGAACACCGTCCGCCGCATCGTCCGCACCGCCGACGTCCACCCCGAGGACGTGGTCGTCGAGGTCGGCCCGGGGCTCGGCTCCCTCACCCTCGCCCTGCTGGAGGCCGCCGACCGGGTCACCGCCGTGGAGATCGACGACGTACTCGCCGCGGCGCTGCCCGCGACCGTCGCCGCCCGCATGCCGGAGCGCGCCGGCCGTTTCGCGCTGGTCCACTCCGACGCGATGCACGTCACCGAGCTGCCGGGCCCCGCGCCCACCGCCCTGGTCGCGAACCTCCCCTACAACGTGGCCGTGCCCGTCCTGCTGCACATGCTCGACACCTTCCCGAGCATCGAGCGCACCCTCGTGATGGTGCAGGCGGAGGTCGCCGACCGGCTCGCCGCGGCGCCCGGCTCGAAGGTGTACGGCGTGCCGTCCGTGAAGGCGAACTGGTACGCCGAGGTCAAACGGGCCGGGGCCATCGGCCGCAATGTCTTCTGGCCCGCGCCGAACGTCGACAGCGGACTGGTGTCCCTGGTCCGGCGCACGGAACCGGTCGCGACCACCGCCACCAAGCGCGAGGTCTTCGCCGTCGTCGACGCGGCCTTCGCCCAGCGCCGCAAGACCCTGCGGGCCGCGCTCGCCGGGTGGGCCGGGTCGGCCGCGGCGGCGGAGGCGGCCCTGGTCGCCGCCGGGGTCTCCCCGCAGGCGCGGGGCGAGTCGCTGACGGTGGAGGAGTTCGCACGGATCGCCGAGCACAAGGAGACCGGTAAGTGAGCGTCACCGTACGCGTCCCGGCGAAGGTCAACGTCCAGCTCGCGGTCGGCGCCGCCCGTCCCGACGGCTTCCACGACCTGGCGAACGTCTTCCTCGCGGTCGGTATGTACGACGAGGTCACGGTCACCGAGGCCGACGAGCTGCGCGTGACCTGCGCGGGCCACGACGCCGGTCAGGTCCCCCTGGACCGTACGAACCTCGCCGCCCGCGCCGCCCTCGTCCTCGCCGAACGCCACGGCCGCAGCCCCGACGTGCACATCCACATCGCCAAGGACATCCCGGTCGCCGGGGGCATGGCGGGCGGCAGCGCGGACGGCGCGGGCGCGCTGCTGGCCTGTGACGCGCTGTGGGGCACCAACGCCTCCCGCGACGAACTCCTCGACATCTGCGCCAAGTTGGGCAGCGACGTGCCGTTCAGTCTGGTCGGTGGGGCGGCGCTGGGCACCGGGCGCGGGGAGAAGCTGCGCCCGCTGGAGGTCGGCGGCACCTTCCACTGGGTGTTCGCGCTGGCCGACGGAGGGCTGTCCACACCGGCGGTGTTCCGCGAGTTCGACCGGCTGAACGAGGGCGTCCGGATCCCGGAGCCGACCGCCTCCGAGGACCTGCTGGCCGCGCTGGAGAAGGGGGACACCGCCGCCCTCGCCGCCGCGCTCTCCAACGATCTCCAGCCCGCCGCGCTCTCCCTGCGCCCGTCCCTCGCGGACACCCTCGCGGCCGGCCGCGAGGCGGGGGCCCTGGCGGGCCTGGTGTCGGGGTCGGGGCCGACGACGGCGTTCCTGGCAGCCGATGCGGAGGCGGCGACTGCGGTGGCTCAGGCCCTGCTCGCGTCGGGGACCTGCCGAGCTGCCCGGGCCGCCGAGTCGCCGACGGCCGGGGCGACAGTGGTCTGAGAAACTCTGTTTCTCCACCGCAGCCGCCGTCTCCCGATCACGTCATCACGAAGAGTGACGGCAGCGTGACGTTCCAGCCCTTTCCTCCAAGGCCCTACGCTAGAAAGCTGACCGACCCCCGCGCACAGGAGTGAAATGGCCGTCAACCTGGTCAATGTCGAGAACGTCAGCAAGGTGTACGGCACACGCGCCCTGCTCGACGGTGTCTCGCTCGGTGTGTCCGAAGGGGACCGGATCGGGGTCGTCGGGCGCAACGGTGACGGCAAGACCACGCTGATCCGGATGCTGGCCAGGCTGGAGGGAGCCGACACCGGACGAGTCACGCACTCCGGCGGACTGCGGCTCGGGGTGCTCACGCAGCACGACTCCCTCGACCCGGAGGCCACCGTCCGCCACGAGGTCATCGGGGACATGGCCGACCACGAGTGGGCGGGCAACGCCAAGGTCAGGGATGTCCTGACCGGACTGTTCGGCGGGCTCGACCTGCCGGGCTTCCCCAAGGGCCTCGACACCGTCATCGGACCGCTGTCCGGCGGCGAGCGGCGGCGGATCGCGCTGGCCAAGCTGCTCATCGAGGAGCAGGACCTGCTCGTCCTGGACGAGCCCACCAACCATCTCGACGTCGAGGGCATCTCCTGGCTGGCCCGGCACCTGCGCGAGCGCCGCTCCGCGCTGGTGTGCGTCACCCACGACCGGTGGTTCCTGGACCAGGTCTGCACCCGCATGTGGGACGTGCAGCGCGGGGCGGTGTACGAGTACGAGGGCGGCTACTCCGACTACGTCTTCGCCCGCGCCGAACGCGAGCGCATCGCCGCCTCCGAGGAGGTCAAGCGGCAGAACCTGATCCGCAAGGAACTGGCCTGGCTGCGGCGCGGCGCCCCCGCCCGCACCTCCAAGCCGCGCTTCCGCGTGGAGGCCGCCAACGAGCTGATCAAGGACGTGCCGCCGCCGCGGGACAGCAGCGAGCTGATGAAGTTCGCCTCCTCCCGGCTGGGCAGGACCGTCCTCGACCTCGAGGACGTCACCGTGCAGGCCGGGCCCAAGGTGCTGCTCAAGCACGTCACCTGGCATCTCGGGCCGGGCGACCGGATCGGTCTCGTCGGCGTCAACGGCGCCGGGAAGACCTCCTTGCTGCGGGCCATGGCGGACGCCGTCCGCACCGAGGGCGAGGCACAGCCCGTCGGCGGGCGGATCGCCGTCGGGAAGACCGTGAAGCTCGCCTACCTCTCCCAGGAGGTCGCCGAACTCGACCCGGACTGGCGGGTCCTTGAGGCCGTGCAGCAGGTGCGCGAGCGCGTCGACCTCGGCAAGGGGCGGGAGATGACCGCCGGGCAGCTGTGCGAGACGTTCGGCTTCGGCAAGGAGAAGCAGTGGACGCCGGTGGGCGACCTGTCCGGCGGTGAGCGGCGGCGGCTGCAACTGCTGCGCCTGCTCATGGACGAGCCCAATGTGCTCTTCCTCGACGAGCCCACCAACGACCTCGACATCGAGACCCTCACCCAGCTCGAGGACGTCCTCGACGGCTGGCCCGGCTCGATGATCGTCATCTCCCACGACCGCTTCTTCGTCGAGCGCACCACCGACACGGTGTACGCGCTCCTCGGCGACGGCGCGCTGCGGATGCTGCCGCGCGGCATCGACGAGTACCTGGAGCGGCGGCAGCGGATGGAACAGCAGGCCGCGGCCGCCGCCCCGGTCCCGTCGGCCGTCGCCGAGCAGGCCGCGCCCGAGCGGAGCGCCGCCGAACTGCGCGCCGCGAAGAAGGAACTGCAGAAGATCGAGCGGCAGTTGGACCGGATCTCCGAGAAGGAGTCCACGCTGCACACGCGGATCGCCGAGCACGCCACCGAGTTCGCGAAGGTCGCCGAACTCGACGCCGAGCTGCGCGCGTTGGCGGGGGAGCGGGAGGAACTGGAGATGCGCTGGCTCGAACTCGCCGAGGACGCGTAGCGCTGCGGGAGGTCCCGTCGGGGGCGGGCGCACGCGCCGTGTGAACGCGGCGTGGCGGTTTTCTGGAGGAAAGTCCCCCGGGCCCGCCACGCATAACGGGCGCGTCACGGGCCGGTCCTCCCTTGGGAACAGGGGCCGACGCGGCCCGGTGACGGGCGGGTTGCGAGTGATAGGAATGAGCCGTCCGGGGACTTTCCCGGACGGCTCTGGGTTCTTCGGGTACCTCAGGGCGTGGCTAAAAAGCAGTGATTGAGGGGGAAGCGCGCTGATGTCTCAGCCGCCCAGCCAGCCGCCCCAGGGCGGCTTCGGAGCACCGCAGGATCAGCCGCAGCAGCCGCAGGACCAGCCGCCGCAGTCCGGCGGCTTCGGGCCGCCGCAGACCCCACCGGCGCAGGGCGGTTTCGGAGCTCCCCAGGACCCGTCGGCGCAGGGCGGTTTCGGAGCTCCCCAGGACCCGCGCCAGGCCACGCCCCCGCCCCCGGCCCAGCCGCCGCAGGCCCCGCCGCCCCCGCCCGCCGGACCGCCGCAGCCCGGCTACGGCTACCCGCAGCAGCCCGGGCCCTACGCCCAGCCCGGCCCCTATGGCGCGGCCGCCGCACCCGGCCCCTACGGCGCGCCCGCCGCACCCGGCCCGTACGGGCAGCCGCAGCAGCCGGGGCCGTACGGGCAGCAGCCCGGCTACGGCTACCCGCAGCAGCCGCACTTCGCGGGCGCGCCCGGCACCCCGCCCCCCGGCGGCACCGGCAGCCCGTTCAAGGGCAGGACCATGGCCATCATCGGCGCCGCGGTGGCCGCCGTGCTCGTCGCCGGTGTCACCGTCTGGGCCGTCAGCGGCGACGACGGCGACAAGAAGCCGGTCGCCGACGCGAGCGGCGACGCGAAGCCCTCGAACTCCGCCGCCTCCGACGCCCCGGTCAACCCCGGTGACGGCAGCGGCGACGGCAAGGGGGAGGCGGAGGACCTCAACGCGGGCCGCAAGTCCGGCGAGGCCAGGGTGCTCTGGTACAAGGAGGCGCCCGCCGCGCCCGGTGGCGGCGCCGAGGCCCCCGGTATGTGGATCACCGGCAAGACGGCGGTGAAGGCGGCGTACAAGCAGGTCTTCGCCTACAACGTCGGTGACGGCAGGCCCACCTGGGAACCGATCACGTTCCCGGAGAAGATCTGCGCGGTGACACCGCGGAAGACGGCCGACGACAAGGTGGTCGTGGCCTACATGAGCGGCAGCAGCGACCGCGCCAAGTGCAACCAGCTCCAGCAGATCGACCTGAACACCGGCGCGAAGGGCTGGACCATCAAGGTCGAGGACGGCGAGCTGTTCGACAGCACGCTCACCATCGAGATGACCGTGGCCGGCAAGACGCTGATGGTGGGCCGCTCGCAGTCGGGCACGGCGTACGACGTCGACAGCGGCAAGAAGCTCTTCGACAAGCGGCGCTACGGCCAGGCCTGCTTCCCCGGCGCCTTCGCGGGTGGTTCCCGGCTGATCTCCGTGGCGTCCTGCGGGGCCGGCGGTTCGAACGAGCACGACGAGGTGCAGGAGCTCGACCCCGCGACCGGCGCGGTCAGGTGGACCAAGAAGATCCCCAAGGACTGGTCGGTCGAGCGTGTCTACTCCGTCGACCCGGTGGTCGTGTACTCGGTGGACAAGGACAAGAAGCACTGGAACATCTCGACGCTGAGCGGCGGCGCCATCCGTTCCCAGGTGGACACCAAGTCGAACTTCAACGCCCAGTGCGGCTGGGCCATCCTCGCCCGTAACCTCCAGGGCTGCCAGGCCGTCGCCTCCGACGCCGACACCCTCTACCTGCCCACCGACGTCACCACCGGCGCCAACGAGATCGTCGCCCTCAACCTCGCCACCGGCAAGGAGAAGTGGCGCGTGAAGTCCCCGACGGACTCCTCGATGATGCCGCTCAAGGTGGAGAACGGGCAGCTCATCGTGTACGTCGAGCCGTCGTACGACGCGGGCGGCCAGATCGTGTCCGTGGCGACG
Source organism: Streptomyces sp. NPDC091412 (assembly GCF_044756885.1). Lineage (NCBI taxonomy): Bacteria > Bacillati > Actinomycetota > Actinomycetes > Kitasatosporales > Streptomycetaceae > Streptomyces > Streptomyces sp. NPDC091412. The sequence goes on from NZ_JBIVTV010000016.1 coordinate 85,251, forward strand.
GCGGGCTCGGCCCACACTCCGGTCAAGCTGCTCCAGAACCCGGAGGGCACCGCGTCGATCGAGAACGGCTTCTACTCGCGGGCCGTCGACTGGGTCGACGGACGCTTCTACCTCTCCACCACCCGGCTGCGCGGAAAGGCCGACGCGAAGGAGAAGCTGATGCTCGCCTACGGCAAGTGAGCCCGGCCGGTCGCGCCACGCGCGGCCGGCGTCGCACGCCGTTCCGGCCACCCGGCTTCCCCGTCGTCCCGTCCCCTCCGCTTCCCCCGAGGTGCACCCGTCATGTCCCAGCCGCCCCCGCCGCCCAACCAGCCGCCGCAGCCCGGCGGCTTCGGCCCGCCGCGGGACCAGCAGCCGCAGCAGCCCGCACCACCTCCGCAGACGCCGCCCGCGGGCGGTCCGGACTTCGCCAAGTCCCCTCAGCCGGCGCCGGGTTACGGCTACCCGCAGGCACCGCAGGGCGCCCCGCAGACGCCGCCGCCCCCGGCCGGACCGCCGCAGCCCCAGTCCGGCTACGGCTACCCGGGCCTGCAGCCGAACCCCTACGCCCAGCCCCCCGCCGCGCAGCCGAACCCCTACGGCGCCCAGCAGCCCGGGTACGGCTATCCCGGCCAGCCGCCGACCGTGCCGGCGCAGCCGCAGGCCGGACAGCCGGGGGGCGGCCGGAAGATCAACGCCCAGGTGGTGATGATCGTCTCGACCGTCGTCGTGATCGCGCTGATCATCGGCACCGGCATCTGGTACTCGAACAGGTCCGACGGCGGCAAGCAGGACACCGCCAGTTCCAGCGGTGGCACCGGCGGCAAGGAAGACGACGGGAAGTCCGCCTCCGGCGGCACGGAGAAGGCGCCGTCCGACCCGGCCGCCAAGGTCCTCTACCAGGTGCCGATGCCCGAGGTGAGCGACCTGGTCACCACCACCGGGTCCTGGCTCACGGACAAGGCGTACGTCAAGAGCGGCGTCGCCGAGATCGTCGGCTACGACCGGGACAAGGGCACCAGGCTGTGGACGATCGAGCTGCCCGGCCCGGTGTGCGAGGCCAGCAAGCACGCCACCCCGGACGGCAGGACGGCGATCGTCCACGAGCCGGCCATGCCGACCAAGGACAAGCCCACGCACGGCTGCAGCCAGGTCGCGGCGATCGACCTCGACGCCGGCAAGAAGCTGTGGACGCAGACCGTCAAGTCCGGTGACCAGGCCATCAGGCTCGACAACGTCACCGTCAGCGGCGGCACGGTCGCCGTGGGCGGCACCAGCGGCGGCGCCGCCTTCGACATCGCGGACGGCAAGGCCCTGTGGGCCCCGAAGGCGGCCGACACCTGCTACGACGCCGGGTACGGCGGTGGCGCGAAGCTGGTCGCGGTGCGCAAGTGCGGCCAGTACGGGCAGCGTCAGCTGCACATCCAGACGATCGACCCGAAGTCCGGCAAGGTGATCTCGGAGTACAAGATGTCGCAGGGCATCGAGTACGCCGCGATCGTCTCGACCGATCCGCTCGTCGTGGCCGCCGATGTCGGCCAGAGCGCGGGCGACGGCAGCGGCATCTCGGACTTCTTCTCCATCGACAACGGGACCGGCAAGCTGCGCGCCCACATCTCGGCGCCCGGCGACACCTACGCGGCCCGCTGCGACGGCATCAGCAGGGTCGAGGACTGCCGGGGCCTCGCGGTCGGCAACGACCGGCTGTACGTGCCCACCGAGGACCACGACGGCAGCGAAGAGTTCCGCAAGACCAACGAGGTCGTCGCGTTCGACCTCGGTACCGGCAAGCAGACCGGCCAGCGAGCCGACGCGGGCGACGGCTACCACATCTACCCGCTGCGCATGGACGGCGCCGACGTCATCGCGTACAAGAGCCCGCCCTACGACAAGGGCGGCCAGATCGTCAGCATCGACGGCGGCAGCTTCAAGCAGACCAAGCTGCTGGAGAACCCGGCCTCGCGGGACGTGCGCGACGCGGAGACCTCCATGTCCCCGGACCGCGCGGAGTTCCTCTACTCCCAGGGTCACCTCTACATGTCGTCGATCTACGCCCGCAAGGCGTCGTCCTCGTCCCTCGGCAAGGACTACCTGGCGCTGGCCTTCGGAGCGGGCGGCTGATCCGCCGCACGGCCGGAACGAGACGGCCCCGCCCCCGACCGGGGGCGGGGCCGTGCGCGTACCACTCAACGCCCCCGCATGACCCTCGAAATGAGTTTTGAATGCGAGGAATGCGAAAAGTCCGCCGATCCGTGGGTACTTCTCGCCGGTAGGGGCAGCGCGACGTCGAACAAGCGTGTAGCTTCCGGGGGCATGACGGGCGGGCGTGCCGGGGGGCCGCCGTCCGGGGCTGTGGACATCCTTGGGGGGACTGGGGGCTCGATGGGAGTGCGGCTCATGGTGGTCGACGACCACCGGCTACTGGCCGAGGCACTGGCCTCGGCGCTGAAGCTGCGCGGACACCGCGTGCTCGCCGCCGCGGCGCCGGCCGCGGGCGCGGCGGACCTGGTGATCAGCCGCGCTCCGGAGGTGTGCCTGCTGGGCACGGCGGCACCGGCCGAGCCCGGCATCTTCGACCCGGTGGTGAAGATCAAGCGGGAGCGTCCGCAGGTCGCGGTGGTTGTGCTCGGCCCGGTTCCGTCCCCGCGCGGCATCGCGGCCGCCTTCGCGGCGGGGGCCTCGGGGTACGTACGCCACGACGAGCGCATCGAGGGCGTCGAGCGGGCGATCATCAAGGCGAGGGCGGGCGAGGCCGCCGTCGCCCCCCAGCTCCTCCACGGCGCCTTCGGCGAGTTGCTGAACCCCGCCGCCCCGCCGGACGACGAGGGCCAGCGTCTGCTGCGGATGCTCACCCCGCGCGAGGTGGAGGTCCTGGTCCGGGTCGCCGAGGGCGAGGACACCCGCCTGATCGCGGCCGGCATGGGCATCGCCCCCAGCACGGCCCGGACCCACGTCCAACGGGTCCTGATGAAGCTCGGGGTGGGCTCGCGGCTGGAGGCGGCGGCCCTGGCCGCCCGCACCGGCCTGCTGGACCGCGCGGGCCCGCTGCCGTAACCCCGTCGTCCGGCCCGGCTCTCCCGCGCCGGACGGGGGCGCCCGGGTCACCTGCTCTCTTGCGAGGAGGCCCGCCGTTCAGACCGGGTAGGAATCGCCTCGTGTGACGGCGGCGCGGAGTGCCGCCGCATCCGGATTCCAGGGCGCGGAGCGCCCTGACGGCCTGCCCGGTGGAGCCGGTCGAACTCGAACGCGTGTGCCTGGCGTTCGCTGATCGGGGTGATCGCATCGGAAGAGGGGTGCGACTGTTCGGGTGTCGGGTGCAGATGTGGGGGTTTGCGTGGAACTCACTTCGTCGCGCGAACTGGTTCAGCGGGAACCTGCCCCTCCGTGTTCAGTGATTGAACGCTTTTGTTGATGGGCTTTGTTCGATCGTGATCTGAAAAGGGCTGGTGAGTTGTGGCGTGTTATGTTTGATTGTGTTGGGGTGGTCGGGTGCTGACGGGGTGTGGGCTCGCGGACCGGCGGCCCGGGGACCAGTAGGGAGTTCCGGTAGTGAAGAAGACCTCGACCCGGCTGGCCGACGGTCGCGAGCTCGTCTACTACGACCTGCGGGACGACACCGTGCGCGACGCGGTGGACCGGCGCCCGCTGGAGCCGACGGTCACCACGTCGGAGGTGCGCCGGGACGTGCTGCTCGGCGACGCGGTCGCCGTCGCCTCCCACCGCCAGGGCCGCACCTACCACCCGCTGGCGGACGAGTGCCCTCTGTGCCCCTCCACGGGCGACCGCCTGAGCGAGATCCCCGACTCCTCCTACGACGTGGTGGTCTTCGAGAACCGCTTCCCCTCGCTGACCGGCGACCTCGGCCGCTGCGAGGTCGTCTGCTTCACCTCGGACCACGACGCCTCGTTCGCCGGCCTGAGCGAGCGGCAGGCCCGGCTGGTCCTGGACGCGTGGACGGACCGCACCGCGGAGCTGTCCCGACTGCCTTCCGTGGAGCAGGTGTTCTGCTTCGAGAACCGCGGATCCGAGATCGGCGTGACGCTGGGGCACCCGCACGGCCAGATCTACGCCTACCCCTTCACCACCCCGCGCACCGCGCTGATGCTGCGCTCACTGGCGGCGCACCAGGAGGCCACCGGCGGGGAGAACCTCTTCGACGCGGTCCTGGAGCGCGAACTGGCCGGCGAGCGGGTGGTCGTCGAGGGCGACCACTGGGTGGCCTTCGTGCCGTACGCGGCGCACTGGCCCTACGAGGTCCACCTGTACCCCCGGCGCCGGGTCCCCGACCTGCTCGGACTCGACGAGGCGGCGCGCGCGGAGTTCCCCGGGATCTATCTGGACCTGTTGCGGCGCTTCGACCGGCTCTTCGGCGAGGGCGCCCCGCCGACGCCGTACATCGCGGCCTGGCACCAGGCCCCGTTCGGCGTGCCGGCCGGGTCCGGCGGTGTCACGCGCGACGACTTCGCGCTCCACCTCGAGCTTTTCACCATCCGCCGCACTACCGGCAAGCTGAAGTTCCTCGCGGGTTCCGAGTCCGGCATGAACGTGTTCATCAACGACGTCCCGCCGGAGCGTGCGGCCGAGCGACTGCGGGAGGTGGCGGGTTCATGAGCGGGAAGTACCTGGTGACGGGTGGCGCGGGCTACGTCGGCAGCGTGGTCGCCCAGCACCTGCTGGAGGCCGGTCACGAGGTCGTCGTGCTCGACAACCTGTCCACCGGCTTCCGTGAGGGCGTGCCCGCGGGCGCCTCCTTCGTCGAGGGCGACATCCGGGACGCCGCCGAGTGGCTGGACCCCTCCTTCGCCGCAGTGCTGCACTTCGCCGCCTTCTCCCAGGTGGGCGAGTCGGTGGTGAAGCCGGAGAAGTACTGGGAGAACAACGTCGGCGGCACGATGGCCCTGCTCACCGCGATGCGCGAGGCCGGCGTACGCACGCTGGTCTTCTCCTCCACGGCGGCGACCTACGGCGAACCGGAGCGGGTCCCGATCGTCGAGACGGTCCCGACCCGGCCCACCAACCCCTACGGTGCCTCCAAGCTCGCCGTCGACCACATGATCGCCGGCGAGGCGGCGGCCCACGGCCTGGGCGCGGTCTCGCTGCGCTACTTCAACGTGGCCGGCGCGCACGGCGCGTACGGCGAACGCCACGACCCCGAGTCGCACCTGATTCCCCTGGTCCTCCAGGTCGCCCAGGGCAGGCGGGAGGCGATCTCCGTCTACGGCGACGACTACCCGACCCCGGACGGCACCTGCGTCCGCGACTACATCCACGTGGCGGACCTCGCCGAGGCCCATCTGCTGGCCCTGGACGCCGCCCGGCCCGGCGAGCACCTGGTGTGCAACCTCGGCAACGGCAACGGTTTCTCCGTCCGCGAGGTCGTCGAGACCGTCCGGCGGGTCACCGGCCACCCCGTCCCGGAGGTCGTGGCCCCGCGCCGGGCCGGCGATCCCGCGGTCCTGGTCGCCTCGGCGGCGGCCGCCCGCGAAAAGCTCGGCTGGAACCCGTCCCGCACGGATCTCGCGGGTATCGTCGCGGATGCCTGGGAGTTCGCGCAGCACATCGCAAGGGAGCGGTAAGTGGGGGCACTTGAGGTCCGGGAAGGCTTCACCGAGCTGTACGGCGCCGAGCCGGAGGGGGTCTGGGCGGCGCCGGGCCGCGTCAACCTGATCGGCGAGCACACCGACTACAATGACGGCTTCGTGATGCCCTTCGCGCTGCCGCACGTCACGACCGCCGCGGTCGCGCGCCGCGACGACGGCGTCCTGCGGCTGCACTCGGCCGATGTGCCGGGGCCGCCGGTGGAACTGCGGGTCGACGACCTGGCCCCGGAGTCCGACCGGAACTGGACCGGCTACCCGGCGGGCGTGGTCTGGGCCCTGCGCGAGGCGGGCCACGAGGTGACCGGCGCGGACGTCCACCTGGCGTCGACGGTCCCCACGGGCGCCGGCCTGTCCTCCTCCGCGGCCCTGGAGGTCGTGGTCGCCCTGGCCCTGAACGACCTCTACGCCCTTGGCCTGAAGGGCTGGCAACTGGCCCGCCTGTGCCAGCGCGCCGAGAACGTCTACGTCGGCGCCCCCACCGGCATCATGGACCAGACCGCCTCGGCCTGCTGCGAGTCGGGCCACGCCCTGTTCCTGGACACCCGCGACCTGTCCCAGCGTCAGATCCCCTTCGACCTGGCTTCCGAGGGCCTGTGCCTGCTGGTCGTCGACACCCGCGTCCAGCACGCCCACAGCGGCGGCGAGTACGGCAGGCGCCGCGCGGGCTGCGAGAAGGGCGCGGCCCTGCTGGGCGTGGACGCCCTGCGCGACATCCCCTACGACGGCCTGGACGCGGCGCTGGCCGGCCTGGCCGGCGAGGAGGAGGTGGCCCGGCTGGTCCGTCATGTCGTCACGGAGGACGAGCGGGCGGAACGGGTGGTGTCCCTCCTGGAGTCGGGCGACATCCGGTCGATCGGCCCGATCCTGACCGAGGGCCATGCCTCCCTGCGCGACGACTTCCGGGTCTCCTGCCCGGAGTTGGACCTGGTCGTCGACGCGGCCCTCGCCTCCGGCGCCCTCGGCGCCAGGATGACGGGCGGCGGCTTCGGCGGCTCGGCGATCGTCCTGACCGACACCTCCGACGTTCCCGCCCTCACCAAGGCAATGGAAGAGGCCTTCACCAAGGCGGCCCACACGATCCCACGCGTCTTCGAGGCGGTGCCTTCAGCGGGCGCCCGACGGCTGGCCTGACACCCGCGGCCGGATCTGTGCGCGCGGGCGGGCACACAGATCCGGCACGCTGATCAACAGCGGCCGAGGGCAGCCCGGACGGGCTGTCGGCGGCAACCGCTACGAATGTCGGCATGACCGACGACAGGATCATCCCTAGGATCCGAGAGCAGGATGCGGCTGGCGAACTGCCGCTACCTGCGCCACCCGAGGCCGTGCGCGCTGCAGCGCACTCTGGTCACCGTCGGTGTGACCGATACGGGCATGGGCCCCACTCCTTTCCCCGCGTCCATGCCCTCGCCGGAGAGCGAACACGGACGCAGGCTGCTCATCACCGACGCGCTGGCCGCCCGGTGGGGAACCCACCGGACGAGGAGTGGTCTGACGGTCTGGGCCGAAATCGCCACCGGGCCACGGGCGTCCGGGTGCTGACCCAGCCGACTGCCCCCGCCGAGTCACCCCACCGGTCGGATCGTCACCCTTTGTGATGACGTTCATCGATCGCGGCGGTTACCGTGGACGCGCAGGCCGAAGATGCCGCCCATGGGAGGAATCATGACCGCCGAGCCCACTGCCGAGCCGACCGCTGAGCCCGGCTGCCGCTGGCCGGTGCCGCCCCGGGACGGATACACCGTGGACGACCTGTTCACGTTGCCCGACCTCCCGCCGCACACCGAGCTGATCGACGGGAGCCTGATCTTCGTGAGTCCGCAGCGGTATTTCCACAGCATCGCGATCGACCTTCTGGTGACCGGCCTGCGCCGCACGACTCCCGCGAAGATGAAGATCGTCCGGGAGATGACGGTCGTGCTGGACCGTCGTAACGGACCGGAGCCGGACCTGTCGGTGGTCCGCGCGGAGGCGGTCACCGGCAGGGAGCAGACCCGCTTCCCCGTCGCCGATGTCCTGCTGGCCGTCGAGGTCGTCTCCCCGGACTCCGAGGCCCGGGACCACGACACCAAGCCGCACAAGTACGCCGCCGCGGGCATCCCGCACTTCTGGCTGGTCGAGATGAGCGGCTCCGATCATCACCCCGTGGTCCGCACCTACGAACTCGATCCGCTGACCAAGACGTACGCCCTGACGGGCACCCACCGCGACCGGCTCAAGCTCGACGTGCCCTACGACATCGACATCGACATCAGCACGGAGGCGCTCGACGCGCTCTGAGGGCCGCCGTCCGCTCAGGGCAGCGGTTTGATCATGGTGTACTCGGTGATCCCCGGCGGATAGTCGGGGATCGCGCAGACGACCTTGTAGCCGTGCCTGCGGTAGAAGTCCGGGGCCTGGAAGTCCCAGGTCTCCAGGCGGGCGGCGACGCAGGCGCGTTCGCGGTGGGCGATGCGCTCGGCGCGGGTCAGCAGGCGGGAGCCGAGGCCCGTGCCGCGGTGGGGGTCGTCGACCCAGAGGTGGGTCACATGCAGCCAGGTCGCCCAGGTGTGGCCCACCAGTCCGCCCGCCAGATCGCCGGAGTCGTCCAACGCCCAGAGATGGATGGGGACTTCCCGGACGGCGGGCGTTTTGCGCAGGGCGTCGATGAGCGGGGAGGCCGCCGTGTTCGTGTCGCGGAGGCGGGAGCGGAGCAGATCGTGCCGCGCTTTGTCGACTTCTGCCTCAATACGAAACATGCGGCACACCCTAAACGCGTCTGCCGGTCAGTTCTGCGAATTGCCTTCCCCTCCCGGCCGCCGGCCGTACCCTGATGAGCGGCACCGGTGGGGGCCGGTGCTGGTCAGGGGGGCGAGAGGGTTCGGGCAGGACACCGGGGCGGGGTGGCGGTCCGGTACGGCGAGGGCCGTACGACCGTGCTCGGCCCCGGGCGTCGGGTCCGTGCCGCTCGGCGTTCTCCGGCGATGGGAGACTCCCCTGCTCCGACCAGGAGCGCGGGGAAGGGGGTTTTCAGTGGTTCGTGTCCGAGTCCTGGTCGTCGACGACCACCGCATCTTCGCCGAGTCGCTCGCCGCCGCCCTGGCCGCCGAGCCCGACGTCGAGGTGTCCGCGGCCGGCTCCGGTCCGGCGGCACTGCGCTGCCTGGAGCGGGCGGCCGCCGACGGCCGCCGTTTCGACGTCGTGCTCGTCGACGCCGACCTCGGCGGCACCGTCCCCGGGGCCCGGCCCGCCGCCCCGGTGCGGGAGGGTGACGAGGACGGACTGGTGGACGGGATATCCCTGGTCGCGGGGGTGCGGGGGGCCCAGCCGGGGGTGCGGACCGTCGTACTCGCCGAGAAGGACGACCCGCGCCGCGCCGCGCTCGCCCTCCAGGCCGGTGCCTGCGGCTGGGTCGCCAAGGACTGCTCGCTGTCCCGGCTGCTCACCGTCATCCGCGGAGTCCTGCGCGACGAGACCCATCTGCCGCCCGCCCTGCTCACCGGTGTGCTGCGGGAGCTGACCGCCGCGCGCAAGCACCGCACCGAGAGCGAGCGCCTCGTGGAGTCGCTGACCCCGCGCGAGCGGGAGGTGCTGCGCTGCATGGTCGCGGGGCTGGGCCGCAAGGCCGTCGCCGAGCGGCTGTTCCTGTCCCCGCACACCGTGCGCACCCATATGCAGAACGTCCTGGGCAAGCTCGGCGTGCACTCCACGCTGGCCGCCGTGGCACTGGCCCGCCGGGCCGGGGTGGGGCCGGCCGACCTGGCGCCCGCCGGGCGGATCGGGGTGGAGGAAAGCAGCAGCGCCTGACCCGGCGCCCCCTCAGCCGGGGATGTTGTCGAACGGGGCGGTCAACTGGCGGAGCAGGCCGGCCAGTTCGGCGCGCTGTGCGGTCGACAGCTCGGCCAGCAGCGCGCGCTCCTGGTCCAGGAGTCCGGCCAGGGACCGGTCGGCGCGGTCCCGGCCCTCGTCCGTCAGGCGGACCAGCACCCCGCGCCGGTCGCTGGGGTCGGGGAGTCGCTCCACCAGGCCCTTCTTGGCCAGCCGGTCGATGCGGTTCGTCATCGTGCCCGAGGTGACCAGTGTCTGGGTCAGCAGCTGCCCGGGGGAGAGCTGGTAGGGCGAGCCCGCGCGCCTGAGCGCCGTCAGGACGTCGAACTCCCAGGGCTCCAGACTGTGCTCGGAGAAGGCGAGCCGGCGTGCGCGGTCCAGGTGCCTGGCCAGCCTGCTCACCCGGCTGAGCACCTCGAGCGGTTCCACGTCGAGGTCCGGGCGCTCCCGGCGCCACGCTGCGACCAGCCGATCGACCTCGTCCTCCATGACGATCAGTGTAGTGGTTGTGTCGACGTGAAGTCTCTTGGTGTCGAGTCTCTTGACGTCGAGATAATTGCCGGGGGAGAGTGGTGAACGCAGCCGCCGACGACTCCCCGCACCTCCAGGAGGCCGCCATGTCCGTCCACAACCCCGCCTGGGATCCCGCCCAGTACCTGCGCCACGCCGGCCACCGGGCCCGCCCCTTCGCCGATCTCCTCGCCCGCGTCCCCGCTCTGCCGGGCGACCGGCCCCGCATCGCCGACCTCGGCTGCGGCCCCGGCAATGTCACCGCCCTGCTCGCCGACCGCTGGCCCACCGCGCACATCACCGGCTACGACAACTCCCCGGCGATGCTCGACAAGGCCGTGGTCGACCACCAGGGCCCCACCCCCGGCGGCGGCCGCCTCGACTTCACTCCCGCCGACGCCCGCACCTGGACCCCCGGCGAGCCGCACGACCTGATCGTCAGCAACGCCACGCTCCAGTGGGTGCCCGGACACCTGGACCGCTTCGCCGACTGGGTGGCGGGGCTGCGCCCCGGCGGCACCTTCGCCTTCCAGGTCCCCGGCAACTTCTCCGCCCCCAGCCACCGGCTCATGCGCGAGCTCGCCGGCTCCGCCCGCCGGCGCGACCGGCTCGCGGATGTCCTGCGCCACGAGGACGCGGTGCTCGCCCCCGAGGCCTATCTGGAGCGGCTGACCGGCCTCGGCTGCGCCGCCGACGTCTGGGAGACCACGTACATCCACCTGCTGACCGGTGAGGACCCGGTCCTGGACTGGGTGAAGGGCACCGGGCTGCGGCCCGTCCTCACCGCCCTCGCCGACGACCCGGCGGCCCGCGAGGAGTTCCTGACCGAGTACCGCGCCGCCCTGCGGGAGGCCTACCCGGCCGGACCGCACGGCACCCCGTTCCCCTTCCGCCGCATCTTCGCGGTCGCCACCAAGGAGGCGTGAGGCATGCTCGCCGCCGTCGACCACGTACAGCTCGCCGCCCCGCCCGGCTCCGAGGACGACCTGCGGGCGTACTACGCCGGTGTCCTCGGCATGACCGAGGTCCCGAAGCCGCCGGCTCTGGCCGCGCGCGGCGGCTGCTGGTTCCAGGCCGGGGCCGTCCGGCTCCACCTGGGCATCGAGCGGGACTTCCGCCCCGCGAGGAAGGCCCACCCGGGGCTCCGGGTGACGGCCGTCGAGGCCTTCGCCGCCCGGCTCGCGGCGCACGGCGCGAAGGTCGTCTGGGACGACGGTCTGCCGGGCCACAGGCGCTTCTACTCCGAGGACCCCGTCGGCAACCGCCTGGAGTTCCTGGAACCGCTCGCCTGAACCTGCCGCCCAGGACGTCGCGGCGCCCGATCCTAGGACTTGCGGTGCCCGATCAGCCGGGGCCGCGGCTCCAGCCCGTCCAGCCCGTGCCAGGCCAGGTTCACCAGGTGGGCCGCGACCTCCGCCTTCTTCGGGCGGCGGACGTCCAGCCACCACTGGCCGGTCAGGGCGACCATGCCGACCAGCGCCTGGGCGTACAGCGGGGCCAGCTTCGGGTCGAAGCCGCGGGACTTGAACTCGCGGCCCAGGATGTCCTCCACCTGGGTGGCGATGTCGGAGATCAGGGAGGCGAAGGAACCCGTCGACTGGGGGATGGGGGAGTCGCGGACCAGGATGCGGAAGCCGTCCGTGTACTCCTCGATGTAGTCCAGCAGCGCGAACGCCGCCTGCTCGCACAGCTCCCGGGGGTGGCCCGCCGTCAGCGAGCCGGTCACCATGTCCAGCAGCCGCCGCATCTCGCGGTCCACCACGACGGCGTACAGGCCCTCCTTGCCGCCGAAGTGCTCGTACACCACCGGCTTGGACACCCCGGCCTTGGCCGCGATCTCCTCCACCGAGGTGCCCTCGAAGCCCTTCGCCGCGAACAGCGTGCGACCGATCTCCAGCAGTTGCTGGCGGCGCTCGGCACCGGTCATACGGGTACGGCGCGTGCGCCGCGGCTTGTCATTGCTGGGGGTGCTGGAGTCGGTCGCCACGCCGTCAATCATGCCGCCTCGGCGGTCTTCCTCCGGCGCCGGGAGTCGCCCTCCCCGTCGTTGCGGCGGGAATCGATACGCGAGCGTGACGGCCAGCGCACGTCGTAGGCCCAGCCGAACCGCTCGAACCAGCGGATGATCCGGGCCGAGGAGTCCAGCTGGCCGCGCTCCACTCCGTGCCGGGCCGAGGTCGGGTCGGCATGGTGCAGGTTGTGCCAGGACTCGCCGCAGGACAGGATCGCCAGCCACCACACGTTGCCCGAGCGGTCCCGCGACTTGAACGGGCGCTTGCCGACCGCGTGGCAGATGGAGTTGATCGACCAGGTCACGTGGTGCAGCAGCGCCACCCGGACCAGCGAGCCCCAGAAGAACGCGGTGAACGCGCCCCACCACGACATCGTGACCAGGCCGCCGATCAGCGCCGGCAGTGCCAGCGACACCGCCGTCCACAGCACGAACTGACGGGAGATCGTCCGCAGGGCCCGGTCCTTGATCAGGTCCGGGGCGTACTTCTCCTGCGGGGTCTGCTCCTCGTCGAACATCCAGCCGACATGGGCCCACCACAGGCCCTTCAGCAGCGCCGGAACCGTCTCGCCGTACCGCCACGGGGAGTGCGGATCACCCTCGTGGTCGGAGAACTTGTGGTGCCTGCGATGGTCGGCGACCCAGCGGACCAGGGGTCCCTCGACCGCCATCGACCCCGCGATCGCCAGCGCGATCCTCAGGGGCCGCTTCGCCTTGAACGAGCCATGCGTGAAATGCCGGTGGAAACCGATCGTGATGCCGTGACAGCCGAGGAAGTAGAAGAAGACCAGCAGGCCGAGGTCCAGCCAGCTCACCCCCCAGCCCCACGCCAGCGGCACCGCCGAGAGCAGCGCGAGGAACGGAACGGTGATGAAGAGCAGCAGCGTGATCTGTTCGATCGAACGCTTCTGCTCACCTCCCAGGGTGGCGGAGGGAAGAGAGGTGTCGGTCGCCTTCGGGGCGTCGTCGATCACATCGGAGCTTGTGGTCATGGGCGTCCCCTGTGGGGTCGAGGGTCGAGACGGGTCGTCGGATCAGGGAACCGTTCAGCTCCCTACGGTTCCGTAACCTACGGCGTCGTAAGTATGGCAGTGCCTCGCGCCGCGGCAAGAGCCCCTAGCCTGCGCGTCCCCCATGACACCTAGACTTGGAGGCGGTCGGACAGCGCGGTCCGCTCTGAAGAATTCCTTCCCGGACACCTGGCCCGTAAGCGGCAGCCGCCGCGCGGCACTCGTCCGGGTTCCCTCCCAGACGTGCTTCAACCCGCAAGGAGCCGCACCTGTGAGCAGTGCCGACGACCAGACGACGACCAGCGCCGAGCTGCGTGCGGACATCCGCCGACTGGGTGACCTCCTCGGGGAGGCCCTGGTACGGCAGGAGGGCCCCGAGCTCCTCGACCTGGTCGAGAAGGTCCGCCGCCTCACCCGAGAGGACGGTGAGGCCGCCGCCGAACTGCTGCGCGGCACCGAACTCGACACCGCGGCCAAGCTGGTCCGCGCCTTCTCCACCTACTTCCATCTGGCGAACGTCACCGAACAGGTGCACCGCGGACGCGAACTGCGTGCCCGGCGCGCCGCCGAGGGCGGCCTGCTCGCCCGTACCGCCGACCGTCTCAAGGACGCCGACCCGGAACACCTGCGCGAGACCGTCCGGCACCTGAACGTCCGCCCGGTGTTCACCGCCCACCCCACCGAGGCCGCCCGCCGCTCGGTGCTGAACAAGCTCCGGCGCATCGCCGCGCTCCTGGAGGCCCCGGTCGTCGAGTCCGACCGCCGCCGCCTGGACACCCGGCTGGCGGAGAACATCGACCTCGTCTGGCAGACCGACGAACTCCGCGTCGTCCGCCCCGAGCCCGCCGACGAGTCCCGCAACGCCATCTACTACCTCGACGAACTCCACGCCGGCGCCGTCGGCGACGTCCTGGAGGACCTCACCGCGGAACTGGAGCGCGTCGGCGTCAGGCTGCCCGACGACACCCGCCCCCTCACCTTCGGCACCTGGATCGGCGGCGACCGCGACGGCAACCCCAACGTGACCCCCGAGGTCACCTGGGACGTGCTGATCCTCCAGCACGAGCACGGCATCAACGACGCCCTCGACATGATCGACGAGCTGCGCGGCTTCCTGTCCAACTCGATCCGCTACACCGGCGCCACCGACGCACTGCTCCAGTCCCTCGGGACCGACCTGGAGAACCTGCCGGAGATCAGCCCCCGCTACAAGCGGCTCAACGCCGAGGAGCCCTACCGGCTCAAGGCCACCTGCATCCGCCAGAAGCTCGTCAACACCAAGCAGCGCCTGGCCACTGGCACCCCGCACGAGACCGGCCGCGACTACCTCGGCACCTCAGAACTCCTGGGCGACCTGCGGATCATCCAGGACTCCCTGCGCGAGAACCGCGGCGGCCTGTTCGCCGACGGCCGCCTGGGCCGCACCATCCGCACCCTGGCCGCCTTCGGCCTCCAGCTGGCCACCATGGACGTCCGCGAGCACGCCGACGCCCACCACCACGCCCTCGGCCAGCTCTTCGACCGGCTCGGCGAGGAGTCCTGGCGCTACGCCGACATGCCCCGCGAGTACCGCGCCAAGCTGCTCGCCAAGGAGCTGAGGTCCAGGAGGCCGCTCGCCCCCACCCCGGCCCCCGTCGACGCGGCCGGCGCCAAGACCCTCGGCGTCTTCGAGACGGTCAAGCGGGCCCTGAGCGTCTTCGGGCCCGAGGTCATCGAGTCGTACATCATCTCCATGTGCCAGGGCGCCGACGACGTCTTCGCCGCCGCCGTCCTGGCCCGCGAGGCCGGACTCGTCGACCTGCACGCCGGCTGGGCGAAGATCGGCATCGTGCCGCTGCTGGAGACCACCGACGAGCTCAGGGCCGCCGACACCATCCTGGAGGACATGCTCTCCGACCCGTCCTACCGGCGCCTGGTCGCGCTCAGGGGCGATGTGCAGGAGGTCATGCTCGGGTACTCCGACTCCTCCAAGTTCGGCGGCATCACCACCAGCCAGTGGGAGATCCACCGCGCCCAGCGGCGCCTGCGCGACGTCGCCCACCGCTACGGCGTACGGCTGCGGCTCTTCCACGGCCGCGGCGGCACCGTCGGCCGCGGCGGCGGCCCCACCCACGACGCCATCCTCGCCCAGCCCTGGGGCACCCTGGAGGGCGAGATCAAGGTGACCGAGCAGGGCGAGGTCATCTCCGACAAGTACCTCATCCCGTCCCTGGCCCGGGAGAACCTGGAACTGACGGTCGCCGCGACCCTTCAGGCCTCCGCCCTGCACACCGCCCCGCGCCAGTCGGTGGAGGCACTGGCCCGCTGGGACGCCGCGATGGACGTGGTGTCCCACGCCGCCCACGCCGCCTACCGCAGGCTCGTCGAGGACCCCGACCTGCCGGCGTACTTCTTCGCCTCCACCCCCGTGGACCAGCTCGCCGACCTGCACCTGGGCTCGCGTCCCTCGCGCCGCCCCGACTCCGGCGCCGGACTCGACGGACTGCGCGCCATCCCCTGGGTGTTCGGCTGGACCCAGTCCCGGCAGATCGTGCCCGGCTGGTTCGGCGTCGGCTCCGGGCTGAAGGCGCTGCGCGAGGCGGGCCTGCGGCTGGAGGGGGACACCGTGCTCGACGAGATGCACGGGCAGTGGCACTTCTTCCGCAACTTCATCTCCAACGTCGAGATGACCCTCGCCAAGACCGACCTGCGCATCGCGCAGCACTACGTCGACACCCTCGTCCCCGACGAGCTCAAGCACATCTTCGACACCATCCGGGCCGAGCACGAACTCACCGTGCGCGAGGTGCTGCGCGTCAGCGGCGAGAGCGAACTCCTCGACGCGCAGCCCGTGCTCAGGCAGACCTTCTCCATCCGCGACGCGTACCTCGACCCGATCTCCTACCTCCAGGTCACCCTGCTCAAGCGGCAGCGCGACGCGGCGGCGGCCGGTCAGGAACCCGACCCGCTGCTCTCCCGGGCCCTGCTGCTCACGGTCAACGGCGTGGCGGCCGGCCTGCGCAACACCGGCTGACCGTCCCCGGAACGGCCAAGGGTGCCCCCGGGATTCGTACCGGACATCGGACGAACCCCGGGGGCACCCTCATGCCCCACGGCTCACAACGCCACGAAGACCGCCGTCAGCAGCGCGACCCCCGACCCCGCCAGCACCCACGCAGCCCGGGTCCGCCGCAATCCGCCCGCCACGACCACCGAGGCCAGCAGCAGCCCACCGCCCAGCGGGGCCCACGCGTACAGGATCCCGGCCGGGCCCGAGCGGACCACCTCGTCCGTCCCCGGCTTCACGACGACGCTGTAGGTCTGCCCCTTGCGCACCGCCACGGTGTGGTCGATCACCACCTGATCGCGGGCCTTCGACCCCGTCGAGACCGGTGTGTACGGCCCGGTGCACGTGTCGCCGTCGCACCGCGTCACCGCGACCGTGCCCTGCTCACGTCCCTTGGTCAGCATCACGTACGGCGCGGTGTCCCACGACGCCCACACTCCCGCGACGAGGATCAGCGCCGTGACGGTGCCCATGGCCGCGACCCGCCCGAATTGGAGCGCGGCGTAGGAGGCCTGACGGGAACGGGTGGCGGTGGCGGCAGGCATGGCCGGGATCATTGGCCATGTCGCTACGACCGGTCAACTCAAGGGGGCGCGGTGGGAGGACAAGTCAGGAGTTGTACGCGCTTTGTGCCCGCTCCAGCCCCTCCGCCAGCAGACACTCCACCGAGTCCGCCGTCCGGTCCACGAAGTAGTCCAGCTCCTTGCGTTCGGCGGAGGAGAAGTCCTTCAGCACGAAGTCGGCCACCTGCATACGGCCCGGCGGACGTCCGATCCCGAACCGCACCCGGTGGTAGTCCGGGCCCATCGCCTTCGTCATCGACTTCAGCCCGTTGTGGCCGTTGTCGCCGCCGCCCAGCTTCAGCCGCAGCACGCCGTAGTCGATGTCCAGTTCGTCGTGCACCGCCACGATGTTCGCGAGCGGCACCTTGTAGAAGTCGCGCAGCGCGTTCACCGGCCCACCGGACAGGTTCATGAACGACATCGGCTTCACCAGCACCACCCGGCGGCTCTCCGGCCCGGGAGGACCGATACGCCCCTCCACCACCTGCGCCTGCGCCTTGCCCGCCCGCTTGAACCGGCCCCCGATCCGGTCGGCCAGCAGATCCACCACCATGAACCCGACGTTGTGCCGGTTCATGGCGTACTCCGGTCCGGGATTGCCGAGGCCGACGATCAGCCAGGGGGCGTTCGCGGAGGTCGTCACGTCCATGTCTCCTCAATACGCGTCATACGCGTCATACGCGCCAGCCGCCGCCCCCAGAGGGAAGCGGCGGCTGACGAGACGGCGACGGTCGGGCTCAGGCCTGCGCGGCCTCTTCGCCTTCCTCGCCCGCCGGGGCCTCCTCGGCCTGCGCGGCCAGCACCTGGAGCACCGCGGTGTCCTCCTCGACGGCCAGCTTGACGCCGTCGGGGAGGTTGATGTCCTTGGCGAGGATCGCGTCACCGGCCGACAGGCCAGCCACGGACACCGGCAGGGTGTCCGGGATGTGCGTGGCCTCGGCCTCGACCGGCAGCGCGGTCAGGACGTGCTCGAGCAGGTTGCCGCCCGGGGCCAGCTCGCCCTCGGCGACGACCGGGATCTCGACGACGACGCGCTCGCCGCGCTTGACCATCAGCAGGTCCACGTGGACCAGGAAGCCCTTCAGCGGGTCGCGCTGCACGGCCTTCGGAATCGCCAGCTCGTTGCTCTTGCCGTCGATGTCCAGCGAGAGCAGGACGTTCGGCGTACGCAGCGCCATCAGCAGCTCGTGACCCGGCAGCGTCAGGTGGATCGGCACCATGCCGTGCTCGTACAGCACACCGGGAACCTTGTTCTCACGGCGGACACGGCGGGCGGCACCCTTGCCGAACTCGGTGCGCGTCTCGGCGGCGAGCTTCACCTCGGACATGCTCTTCACTCCTCGTAGAGGTACACGGAAAACGGTCGGGGTCACCCGGCCACGAACGGCCTGCTACGAAGAGCGCGTCGATAACGGATCGCCGTACCACGAGAACGAGTACGGCCTCCCTCGCCGAGCAACTGAAGCAGTCTACTCGGAGGGGGAGGCCGGACCCAAAACGATCTAGGGTCTGATGCTCACTGCTCGTCGAACAGGCTCGTGACCGAACCGTCCTCGAACACCTCGCGCACCGCACGCGCGATCGTCGGAGCGATGGACAGCACCGTGATCTTGTCCAGTTCCAGCTCGTTCGGCGTCGGCAGCGTGTCGGTGAACACGAACTCGCTCACCTTCGAGTTCTTCAGTCGGTCCGCCGCGGGACCCGACAGCACACCGTGCGTCGCCGTCACGATCACGTCCTCCGCGCCGTGCGCGAACAGGGCGTCCGCCGCGGCGCAGATCGTGCCGCCGGTGTCGATCATGTCGTCCACCAGGACGCAGATGCGGCCCTTCACATCACCGACGACCTCGTGGACGGTGACCTGGTTCGCCACGTCCTTGTCACGCCGCTTGTGCACGATCGCCAGCGGCGCGCCCAGCCGGTCGCACCAGCGGTCCGCCACCCGCACCCGGCCGGCGTCCGGGGACACCACCGTCAGCTTCGAACGGTCGACCTTGTTGCCCACGTAGTCCGCCAGCAGCGGCAGGGCGAACAGGTGGTCCACCGGCCCGTCGAAGAAGCCCTGGATCTGGTCCGTGTGCAGATCCACGGTGAGGATGCGGTGGGCACCCGCGGTCTTCATCAGATCCGCGATCAGACGTGCCGAGATCGGTTCACGCCCCCGGTGCTTCTTGTCCTGCCGCGCGTAACCGTAGAACGGCACGATGACCGTGATGGAGCGGGCCGACGCACGCTTCAGCGCGTCGATCATGATCAGCTGCTCCATGATCCACTTGTTGATCGGAGCAGTGTGGCTCTGGATCAGGAAGCAGTCCGCGCCGCGGGCCGACTCCTGATAACGCACGTAGATCTCGCCGTTCGCGAAGTCGAACGCCTTCGTCGGGACGACCCCGACGCCCAACTCGTGGGCGATTTCCTCGGCAAGCTCGGGGTGGGCGCGGCCGGAGAAGAACATCATCTTCTTCTCGCCGGTCGTCTTGATCCCGGTCACAGCAGTGTCTCCTCAGCGGGTGGTTCGCAACGTGGTGGGCTGCACTTGGGGGCTGCACTTATCACGGTACGCCGTGTTCGGCGTGCCGGTTTCCGGTCAGGCTTCGCCCTCCGGCTGTCCGGATACCGACTCGGCCGCCTTCGCCGCCGCGCTTCCCGGGCGCTTGCGAGCCACCCAGCCCTCGATATTCCGCTGCTGGCCACGGGCCACGGCCAGCGAACCGGGCGGTACGTTCTTCGTGATCACGGACCCGGCGGCGGTGTAGGCGCCGTCGCCGATCGTGACGGGAGCCACAAACATGTTGTCCGAACCGGTCTTGCAGTGCGAGCCGACCGTCGTGTGGTGCTTGCTCTCCCCGTCGTAGTTCACGAACACGCTCGCCGCGCCAATGTTCGTGTACTCGCCGATGGTGGCGTCACCGACGTACGACAGGTGGGGAACCTTGGTCCCCTCGCCGATCGAGGCGTTCTTCGTCTCGACGTACGTACCCACCTTGGACTTGACCCCGAGCCGGGTGCCCGGCCGCAGGTACGCGTACGGCCCCACGGAGGCCTGCGGGCCCACCACGGCGCCGTCGGACACCGTGTTGTCCACCCGCGCCCCCGCGCCGACCCGGGTGTCCGTCAGCCGGCTGTTGGGGCCCACCTCGCAGCCCTCGCCGAGCCGGGTCGTCCCGTGCAGCTGCGTGCCGGGGTGCACGACGACGTCCTGCTCGAAGGTCACCGTCACGTCGATCCAGGTGGTCGCCGGGTCGACGACCGTGACACCCGAGAGCATCGCGTTCGTCAGGAGGCGGTCGTTGAGGGTCCGCCGCGCCTCGGCCAGCTGCACCCGGTTGTTGATCCCGGCGATCTCCCGGTGGTCGCCGGCCACGCAGGCACCGACCCGGTGCCCGGCCTCGCGCAGGATCCCGAGGACGTCGGTGAGGTACTCCTCGTGCTGGCTGTTGTTCGTCCGGACCTTGCCCAGCGCGTCGGCGAGCAGCCGCCCGTCGAACGCGAACACCCCGGAGTTGATCTCCCGGATCGCCCGCTGGGCCTTGGTGGCGTCCTTGTGCTCGACGATCGCGGTCACCGCGCCCGTGCCGGCGTCGCGGACGATCCGGCCGTAGCCGGTCGCGTCCGGCACCTCCGCGCTGAGCACGGTGACGGCGTTGCCGTCCTCCTGGTGCGTGGTGGCGAGCCGCTGGAGGGTCTCACCGGTGAGGAGGGGAGTGTCGCCGCAGACGACGATCACGGTTCCCTCGACGGGCCCGCCGAGCTCCTCGAGGCCCATCCGGACCGCGTGCCCGGTGCCCTTCTGCTTCTCCTGCACGGCGGTGCGGACCTCGGAGTCGACCTCGGCCAGGTGCTCGGTCACCCGCTCCCGCGCGTGCCCGACCACGACGACGAGGTTCTCCGGCTTCAACTCACGTGCGGCGGCGAGCACATGGCCCACCAGTGACCGGCCACAGATCTCATGCAGAACCTTCGGTGTGGCCGACTTCATACGGGTGCCCTCACCCGCTGCGAGAACGACGACGGCTGCCGGGCGAATGGCGCTCACGGGATGCCCTTCGGCTGTGGATGGGTGGGGGTGGACATCCGCAGGATACCGGGGCGGTTGTGGGGAGATATGAGAGCGGGTCCCGACCCGTGGGGGCGGGACCCGGACCGGGACCGTGTGCACCGCGGCTCCCCCGCAAGGATTCGAACCTTGTCCTGCTGGTACCAAAAACCAGTGTGCTGCCAGTTACACCACGGGGGACAGCGCTTCAGACCTTACCGGAGACGTGCCCGGGTCCGGGCCACGATTCCGTCCCGCCGGCCCCCGGAACGGGCCTGCGGTCCGAATGGAATGTCCGCTTCCGATATCGAACAGGGCATGGTTCAGCAGTTCGAGGGATACCAGCTGGTTTCGCTGTTATCCGATTACGGAGTGTGCTGGGGTCCGGTACCCGGAACTCACCGGAAATGCCCCGGCCGGCGCCCGTAGGCTGGAGCCATGACCACGACGGGGGAAGACCACGAGGCGGTCCCGACCGGGCCGTGGTGGTGGGCGCGCCGGCGCAGCGCCGCGCTCGACGGGGGGCTGGCGCTGGTGTCCGCGCTGGAGTGCGGGGCCGAGGGCGTGCCGTTCGCCCGGGACGCGGGGATTCCGGCGTCCCTGGGGATCGTGTTCGGGGTGCTGGCGGGGTCCGTTCTGCTCATCCGGCGGCGGTGGCCGATCGCCGTGGTGCTGGTGGCGATCGCCATCACGCCGGCCCAGATGGGTTTCCTGATGGGCATCGTCGGGCTCTACACCCTGGCCTCGTGCGAGTTGCCACGCAGGGTGATCGCCGCGCTGGCCGGGATGTCCCTGCTCGGGACGATGATCGTGACGTTCGTGCGGGTGCGCCAGGACATGGCGCGCGGGGATCTGACCCTCGGCAACTGGTTCGTGCCGTTCGCCGCGGTGACCACCTCGCTCGGGCTGACGGCCCCTCCCCTTCTTCTCGGCCTGTACGTGGGGGCCCGGCGGCGGCTGATGGAGAGCCTGCGGGAGCGGGCGGACAGTCTCGAACGGGAGTTGCAGCTGCTCGCGGAGCGGGCGGAGGAGCGGGCCGAGTGGGCCCGCAACGAGGAGCGGACCCGGATCGCGCGGGAGATGCACGACGTGGTCGCGCACCGGGTGAGTCTGATGGTGGTCCACGCCGCCGCGTTGCAGGCCGTGGCCCGCAAGGATCCGGAGAAGGCGGTGAAGAACGCGGCCCTGGTGGGGGACATGGGGCGGCAGGCGCTCACCGAGTTGCGGGAGATGCTCGGGGTGCTGCGCAGCACGGAGGGGCCGGCCCAGGTCCAAGTTCAGACCCAGGCCCAGACCCAGGTCCAGACCCGGAGCCAGGTCCGGACGCGGGCGGAGGCGTCGGAGCAGGGTGTGCCCGGCGCGCCGGACGCCGTGCCGCTCGCCGCGGTGGGGGCCGCCGCGGCCGCCGCGGCCTCCCGGGCCGCCGGCGGCACGCCCGAGGGGCCGTGCCTGTCGGAGCTGGACGAGCTGGTCGGGCAGTCGGCTGCCGCCGGGATGGCCGTGGACCTGTCGGTGCAGGGCACGGTCCGCCCGTACGCGGCGGAGGTCGAGCAGACGGCGTACCGCGTGGTGCAGGAGGCGCTGACGAACGTCCACAAGCACGCGGCGGGGGCGAAGACGTACGTGCGGCTGGCGCACCGCTCGGCGGAGATCGCGATGCAGGTGGAGAACGAGCCGCCGCCCGAGCCCGCGTCGGCGTCGGCGGGGCTGCCGTCGGGCGGGAACGGACTGCTCGGTATGCGGGAGCGGGTCGTCGCGCTGGGCGGTGTCTTCGTGTCGGGGCCGACGGACGCGGGAGGCTTCCGGGTGTCGGCGGTGATCCCGGCGTCGTAGCGGCGCTTCCGTCCGGTGCGCGGCGGGTCCCGCCCACCGCGGGCCGGCGAGCCGTACGGGTGTTCAGCCCGTGGTGAGCCGTACGGGCTCCGTGCCGGAGATGAGGGCCGACAGGGCCTGGTCGATGTCGGGCCCGAGGTACCAGTCGCCGGTGTGGTCGAGGGCGTAGACGCGGCCCTCGGTGTCGATGGCGAGCAGGGACCGGCTGTCGGTCTCGGCGCCCAGCGGGCAGACCTCGGTGTCCAGGGCGCGGCCGAGGTCGCCGAGGGTGCGGGCCATGTGGAGGCCGTGCAGCGGATCCAGGTCGAGGGCGGCGGGAGCGATCCGGCGGCCGGGCCCGGTGGGCGAGACGCGCAGGCCGCCGAATTCCGCCCAGGCCTCGACGGCGGCGGGGAACACGGAGTGGTGGTGGCCGGCGGGCGAGAGGTGCTCGCGCAGGGCGTCGGCCCACACCTCGGCCTGCTTTATGTCCCACCGTCCCGGCTGCCAGCCGGCGGCGCGCAGCGTGGCGTCGACGGGTGCGGCGAAACGAGCCGGGGTTCCCCCCTGCCCATGAGGAGGAGCCGAGGGTTTGGGGAAGGAGGCGCGGTCGGCGTGCATCTGCCCTTCGTTCGTGGATCGTGCCGCGGCGGGTGGCGCCGTGGCGGGTGGTGCGGTCGTGGGGGGTTTCGCGGCGACCGCGGCCGGGGGGGGGGCTCGTGGCCGGGCGGGTCAGCTCTTCCCGGCGGCGGGGTCGACGATGCGGACGCCGAAGTGGGCGCTGAGCGCGGTGCAGGCCCGGCAGGGGCCGGCGAAGCCGCCGTGCAGGGGGTCGCCGTCCTCGCGGATGCGCCGGGTGGTCAGTTTGGCGTGTTTCAGGCTCTTGCGGGCCTCGCCGTTGCTCATGGGTTTGCGGGAGGCACGTTTGCTCCGGGCGGCGTCGGCGGCGGTGATGTGCCGGGAGATCAGGATGGTCTCGGCGCAGCGGCCGGTGAAGCGGTCGCGCTGGGCGCTGGTGAGGGCGTCGAGGAAGTCCTGGACGAGGGGGTGCAGGGCGGGCGGCTCCTCGCCTCGGGCGGCGGTGCCCGTGAGGGTGGCGCCGCGCACGGAGAGGGCGGCGGCGACGGTCGGGAGAATGCCGTCCCGGCGGTGGCGGAGCGCGGGCGCGTGCGGTGTCTCGGCGCTGCTCCAGCCGACTCTGGGGTCGCCGGAGGCGCTCGTGTCCGGTCCCGTCTGCGTCGCGTTCATGATCGTTTTTCCCTCCCGTGCATCCCCCGGAAACTCACAGAGTGCCAAATGGCGTGGCTGCTGCGGAAGCTGGGGCGGTGTGACACACCCCGTCCGGGGCAGTGCGTCACTGGAAGGTGACGGCTGGTCACGGCGAGGCCGGGCCGGCGGGTGGCGGCCCGGTGACCGGTGACGTCGTACCGCATAGGCTGTCGGCACGCCGCGACGCGCGCGGCGGACGCGTTGGAGAGTAGTAGGGATACGGGCCTCGGCGGGGCGGAGCAGCGAGCCGGTCGCCGTGGGCCGTACAGAGTGCCGCAGGGGGCAACAGCCATGACGACAGGTCGGCTCGGGCTCGGGGTACCACCCGGCCGCCAGGCTGGGGGACAGGCCGCGCCGCCGAACGCGGCCTATGCCGGGCAGGTCGTGCACTTCCCGGATCCGGTCCGGGCCGCACGTCACCCGAGAGGGGTGCGGGTGGACGACCGCGGTTTCCCCGACTTCTCGCCGTACGCGCGGGCCGCGGTGGAGATCGCGGAGCCGCCGCAGGGGTTCGGGGTCGACGAACTGCGGCTGACGGACTACGTGTCCGCGAACGCGGCGATGGCGGCGTCGGGGCACGAGTTGTGGGACACGGTGCCGAACGTGGCGACCCCGCACGGCTGGACGTGGCACCACGTGGTCGGCTCCCGGCGCCTGGAACTGGTCCCGGTGGAGGTGAAGGCGCTGCTGCGCCACCACGGCGGGATCGCGACCGCGAACGTCGACCAGAACAAGCGGGGCACCCGCCCGTTGCAGGAGACGCGGCCGGCGCACTTCCGGCTGCCGAAGTCGGGTGCCGCGGTGGCGGAGCAGCAGGTGCAGGGGGTCGAGGAGGACCTCGGGTACCGGCTGCCGGGCGCCTACCGTTCGTTCCTGAAGGCGGCGGGCGGCTGCGCACCCGTCGGGACCGCCCTGGACGCGGAGTTGGGGCTGCTGGTCGACCAGCCGTTCTTCACGGTCCGCGAAGAAGCCGCGGTCAACGACCTGGTGTACGTCAACAAGTGCCTGCGCGACCATCTGACCAAGGACTACCTGGCCGTCGGCTTCGTCCAGGGCGGACTGCTCGCGGTGAAGGTGAAGGGCGAGAGGGCCGGTTCGGTGTGGTTCTGCGCGTACGACGACGTACGGGACGTGGATCCGTCCTGGCCGCAGGCGGAGCGGGTGCAGCGGCTGCTGCTGCCGTGCGGTGAGGACTTCGACGCGTTCCTGTCCCGGCTGGCGGGTTCGCCGCCGGAGCTGGAGACGGTGGCGAACCTGATGGTGGACGGCGGTTTCGTCCGTGCCGTGGCCGTCTCGTCGGTGGGGGAGTGAGTCGAGCGATGGTGACGTTCGCGCAGGCGCAGGAGCGCGCCGAGGAGTGGATCAACGGGGATGTGCCCGCGTACCAGCACCGCGAGGTGCGGGTACGGGAGTTCGAGCTGGGCTTCGTGGTGTGGGCCGAGGACCGTGAGGGCGGCCCGCGCCTGGACGGGGGCGCGCAGCGGCTGGTGATCGCCCGGGACAGCGGGGAGGCCACGCTGTGGCCCGCGCTGCCGGTGGGCGAGGTGGTCCGCCGGTACGAGGAGGAGTACGGCCGGGTCGAGCCGGCCGCCGGCGCGGCCCCTGCGCCCCCGGCGCGGGTGGACCTGAATCAGACGTCCTTCCTGCTGAGCCCGCCGGAGTGGCTCCAGGAGGCGGCGGACCGGATGGGCATTCCGGACCGGCGCGGCGCATCGGGCACGGGGGGCGGCGCGGCCGCCGCCGCGTCGGCGGAGGCGGCCGGGAGTGGTTCGCTTCCTCAGACGCAGGCCGGGGTGCCGCTGGGCGCGCCCGCGGGCGCGGGTGCGCCGGGTGCGCCGGCCGGGGCGACCCCGTGGGCGGGTACGGACACCAACGCCGACACGGGGGACGACCGTTCCGTACCGCTGCCGGCGACCGTGTTCGCGCCGCCGCTGAGCGGTTCCGACGACGACACCCCGCTGCCCGCCGCCCCGCCGGACGCCAAGACGGCGCTGATGGCGGGCGGCAGCGCGCTCCCGCGCACGACGTTCGCACCGGCGGTCGACGAGTCCAACGGGCCGGTCCCGCCGGGTACTTCGCCCGCCCCGGGCGTGGGGTACGGGTTTCCGCAGGGGCCGGGTGGGCCGGGTGGTCCCGGGGCTCCGGGTACGCCTCCGCCGCCGCCGGTGCCGGGAGTGCCGCAGGGCAGCGCGCCTCCGCCGCCGTCCGGGCCGGTGGGGGATGCCGGGTACGGGTTTCCGCAGGGGCCGGGTGGGCCGGGTGGCCCCGCGGCTCCGGGTACGCCTCCGCCGCCGTCCGGGCCGGTGGGGGACGCCGGGTACGGGTATCCGTACGGGCCGGGTGGGCCGGGTGGTCCCGGGGCTCCCGGTACGCCGCCTCCGCCGCCGGTCCCGGGTGCGCAGGCGCCGGGCGGTGCCGGTCACGGGCGGCCGCTCGCGTCCAACGCCGGTGACATCGCCGACGCCGCGACCAGCAAGGCGGCGCCTCCGCCGCGCCGTGGGGGCGGTTCGACCACGCCTCCGCCGCCGGGTGCTCCGGGCACGCCGGGCGCGCGGCCCGGTGGTCCGTCCACACCTCCCCCTCCGGGCGCCGCGGGCGGTTACGTGCCGACCCAGATGGTGTCGTCGCTCGGCCCCGACGGGCCCGAGGGCCTCACCGGTCCGGGCACGCCCGGCGGTACGCCCCCGGGCGGCGTCCACCACGCCGCCACGATGTTCGCCGACCCCGGCCAGAGCGGTGGAGGCAGCCCGCCCCCGTCGGCTCCGCCCGGTGCTCCGGGAGCTCCGGGTGCGCCCAAGCCGCCTGGTGCCTCCGGCGCGTCGCAGCCGCCGACACCCCCTGCTGGGCCGGGCGTTCCTGGCGCCCCCGGTGTGCCTCCGGGTGCCCCGGGCATGCCCGGCGCCCCCGGCGCTCCGGGAGCCGTGCACCACGCGGAGACGATGCTGGCCGCGCCCCCCTCGGGCGGTCCCCACACGCCTCCGCCGCCCCCGGGCGCTCCCGGCGCCCCGGGCGGCCCTGGGATGCCTGGCATGCCTCCGGGCACCCCGCCGCCCATGGCCCCGGGTACCCCGCCGCCCATGCCCCCGGGCGCGGTGCCGCCGCCGGGCGCGCCGCCCATGCCCGGTCAGGCGATGCCCGGTCAGCCGCCCGTTCCTGGTCAGGCGATGCCCGGTCAGCCGCCCGTTCCGGGGCAGGCGATGCCCGGTCAGCCGCCCGTTCCGGGGCAGCATTCTCCGGCCTACGGCTACCCCCAGCAGGGGCAGCCGACCGTCGGGCCCGGCTACCAGGCCGTGTTGCGCTACCGCGCGCACGACGGTTCCGAGCAGCAGCTGATCCGGCGCTCCGCGCCCGGCACGCCGCACCCGGAGTGGCAGATCTTCCACGAACTGCGGGCCATGAACGTGCCGCCGGACCGGGTCCTGGAGCTGCACACGGAGCTGGAGTCCTGCGAGCTGCCGGGCGCGTACTGCGCGCGGATGATCCGTGAGCAGTGGCCGCAGGCCCGCATCGCGTCCATCGCCCCGTACGGCACCGACCACGCGAGCCGCCAGCAGGGCATGCAGCAACTGCTTGCTCACCAGGGTGAGTTGCACCAGGTGGCGGACGGTCCGGCCCGTCCCGGACCGGTCCGCGCGCCGCTGCCGCCGGTGCAGCCGGTACCGCCGATCCCCCCGGAGGGGATCGCGCAGGAGCTCGCCGCGGCGTTCGGGCCGGGTGTCTTCCGGTTCGAGCAGGCGGCGGTCTCCCGGCAGGGCGTACCGCCGGTCGTGGCGCACACGCTGGTGGTGGCGGGTCTGCCCATGGACATGGGTCCGTTCTTCTGGGCGCAGGCCCAGCCGGGCCGCCCGGTGCCGACGCTGGCGGAGCTGGCGGCCGAGCGCGGGGTGCAGCCGGCGTCGGACGCGGGTTCCTACCTTGTCATGGGCAGCGACTTCGGCAAGGCGATCTGCGTGCAGTACGGCACGGCGAACATCGTGGCGGTGCCCGTGGAGGCGGGGCCGGGCGGTGCGCCCGTGGCGCCGCAGTTCGTGAACACCGGTCTGCCGGAGTTCGCGCGCTGCCTGGCGCTGCTCGGCCGGATGTGGCGGCTGCGGTTCGGCCTGAACCAGGAGCAGGCGGGCCGCTGGACCGTCGACTTCCAGGCGCAGTTGGCCGCGCTCGACCCGGCGGCGCTCGGTTCGCCCGAGAGCTGGTGGTCGGTGCTGCTGGAGCAGATGTGGGACGGGCTGCTGTGAGCAGGTGAGCGTGTGAGCGTTCGGACCAAGGGGCCGGGCCCGGTCGTGTGACCGGGCCCGGCCCCTTTGTGTTCGAGGCCGGCTGCCGGTCGCGCCCGGAGTGTCGCGTTATGAACATTTCCCCCCAATCCCTCAAGATGTGCGCGAAATCACCGCCGGCGGGAGAGGGGTCCAGGATGGGCAGCGTACCGATGTCGCTCCACGGCTTCGTGGTCGTACGGGGACGCGGCTACCGCCCCGATCAGGTGAAGGCCTTCGCGGACTCCCTCTCCGGCGACCGGGACGCCGCCTGGGAGCGAGCCGCGCGGCTGACCGTCCTGGCCAGGAACATGGAGGAGGAACTCGAGGCCCTGCGGGAGAGGGTCGCGCGACTCGGCGAGCAGACCTACGAGTCGCTGGGCGAGGGCGCCCGGCGACTGTACGAGCTGGGCCTTGAGGAGGCGCGGAGGGTCCGGGAGGGGGCGCGGCAGGAGGCGGACGAACTGCTGGAGACGGCGCGGACGCACGCGGAGGATGTGCTCCAGGACGCGCGGGCGCACGCCGACGCCGTACGCGCCGAGGCGGACGAACGGGCCCGGCAGCGGCTGCTCGGGGCACGTGCGGAGGCCGACGACATCCGGATCTCCGTGCGGCGCGAGGCGAAGGAGTCCCGCGGCGAGGCGCTGGCGGCGCTGCGGGAGATGCGGCAGCGCACGTCCGGGATGCTCACCGAGCAGTCCCGCGAACAGGCGGACGCCCTGGTCGGCGCGGAACAGGAGGTGATGGAGCGTCAGGTCGCGCTGGAGGTGGACCACACCGAACGGGTCGCGGCCGCCGAGACGGCGCTGTCCGAGGCGGAGCAGGCCCTCGCCGACGCGTGGGAGGTGGCGCGGCGGGAACCGGAGGAGGCACGCGAGCGGGCGGCGGAGCTGCTGGCCGAGGCGCGGCTGCGCGCGGACCGGATCGCCCACGAGACCGACCGGGTCCTGCGGGAGCACGGCGAGGCGTGGGACGCCGTACGGGCCCAGATGGACACCGTGCGGGACAGCATCACGGCGCTGAAGGAAGGAGCGTGGGCCGACTAGTGCCTCTCGTTTGGATCACGACGACAACACCGCTGGGGGTACCGCGGCCTGATCCGTACCAAAGACCCTGGCGCCCCGCGGCCGGCCGCCTCATTCCTTCAGTACCGGGAAGCGGCGCGGTGCCAGTACCAGCAGCACCGTGAACGCCAGTACCGCCGCGCACCCCGCTCCCACGTACACCGCGTGGACCGCGTCCGCGATGGCCCGGCGTGTGGCCTCCGGCGCCGTGCCCGAACTCAGCGCCCGCGTCACCGAGTCCAGGTCGCTCGCGCCGCCGAGGCGGGTGGCCAGCACCCCGTTGGCGACCGCGCCGAAGACGGACGCGCCGAGTGTCTGGCCGGTCTGGCGGCAGAAGAGGATGGAGGCGGTGGCGGTGCCCCGCTCCGACCACCCCACCGTCGACTGGACGCCCACGATGAGGGGGAGCTGGAACAGGCCGAGGGCCGCGCCCAGCACCAGCATCAGCGCGGCGGGCTGCCAGGCCGCGCCGGGGTAGGGCAGGAAGGGGAAGGCGAACAGGGTCAGCGCCGCCGCGCCGATGCCGAGCATGGCGGTGTTGCGGAAGCCGATCCGCCGGTAGACGTGCTGACTGAGCGCGGCCGCCACCGGCCAGCTCAGCGTCCAGACCGACAGGACGAAACCGGCGGCCACCGGCGCCAGGCCGAGCACCGACTGGGCGTACGTGGGCAGGAAGACCGTCGGGGCGACCATCAGCAGCCCCAGCGCGCCCAGGGCGAGATTCACCGCGGCGATCGTACGGCGGCGCCACACCCAGCCCGGGAGGATCGGCTCTGCCGCTCGCCGTTCGATCACCACCACCGCGGCGGCCAGCGCCAGCCCCGTACCGAACAGGGCGAGCGACGGCGCCGACAGCCACGGCCACGCCACCCCGCCCTGCACCACCGCGGTGAGCAGGGCGCCCGCGCACGCGAACACCGCCAGCGCGCCCGCCCAGTCGACGCGCGGGCGCGACCGCGGCTCCCGCTCGGGCTCGCGCAGGTGGCGGACGATCAGCCACAGGGCGACGGCGCCGATCGGAAGGTTGACCAGGAAGATCCAGCGCCAGTCGGCGTAGGCGGCCAGGACGCCGCCCAGGGCCGGTCCGGCGATCGCCGACACCGCCCACACCGTGGAGAGCTTCGCCTGGATCTTCGGACGCTGCTCCAGCGGGTACAGGTCGGCGGCGAGTGTCTGGATCGTGCCCTGCAACGCCCCGCCGCCCAGGCCCTGGACGACGCGGAAGGCGATCAGCGCGCCCATGTTCCAGGCGCCGGCGCACAGCAGGGAGCCGACGAGGAAGACGACCGCGCCCGCGACGAGCACCGGCTTGCGGCCGAAGGTGTCGGACAGCTTGCCGTAGACGGGCAGAGTCACCGTCACGGCCAGCAGATAGCCCGAGAACAGCCACGAGAACACGGAGAAGCCGCCCAGGTCCCCGACGATCTGCGGCACGGCCGTCGACACGATCGTCGAGTCGAGGGCGGCCAGCGCCATGGCCAGCATGAGCGCGGCGACGACCGCGCCCCGCCGGTCGGTCGCGCCGGGTCGAGCGGCCTGCCGTGTCGTGGGTTCGGTGCTGCCCACCCCAGATCCTTTCCCACTGCATCCATCTGCCTCGGACAGCTTCCCACTTGACCTTCACGTAGCGGGAGGGCGGAGGCTGAGGAGGCCGGGAGGCGGACGCGACCCTGAGAACGTGTCCACCCACAGGGGGAGACCCCCTAGGGGAAGCTCCGTACCCGGGGTCGGGGAGGGTTCGTACCGGCGGAGGACGAGCGGGGACCGGGGCGGTCCTTAACCTGGCTTTACGCCGCGGGGGGCGGTACGCCGGAGCGGCGGGGGTGGGGTTTTCCCCCGGAGAAGACTGCGCTGAGCACCAGCGCGCCGGACACCCCCCGTCGACCAGACTCGACGGCGTACCGCAGCGCACGACGTACACGCACCGACTCGTTCCACCGAACGCGGCTCACCACCGCGATTCACCAGCAGACGCCACTCGCCACCAGACGCGTTTCACCAGCAGACCGACATAGGAGACTTGACGTGACAACGGCTGTGACCATTCCCAGGCACGGGGGTACTGGAGGGACTACGGCCGTCGCCGCGCGGGCGCGGCAGGTCGTGAAGGCGTACGGGGCCGGGGAGACCCGTGTCGTCGCCCTCGACCACGTCGACGTGGACATCGCCCGCGGCCGGTTCACCGCGATCATGGGCCCCTCCGGCTCCGGCAAGTCCACGCTGATGCACTGCCTCGCCGGTCTCGACACCGTGACGAGCGGTCAGATCTTCCTGGACGAGACCGAGATCACCGGGCTGAAGGACAAGAAGCTCACACAGCTGCGCCGGGACCGGATCGGTTTCATCTTCCAGGCGTTCAACCTGCTGCCCACGCTGAACGCGCTCGAGAACATCACCCTGCCCATGGACATCGCCGGCCGCAAGCCGGACCGGAAGTGGCTGGAGCAGGTGGTGGAGACCGTCGGCCTCGCGGGGCGGCTCAAGCACCGGCCCAACCAGCTCTCCGGTGGCCAGCAGCAGCGCGTCGCCGTGGCCCGGGCCCTGGCCGCCCGGCCCGAGATCATCTTCGGTGACGAGCCGACCGGCAACCTGGACTCCCGCGCGGGCGCCGAGGTGCTGGGCTTCCTGCGCCGGTCCGTGGACGAGCTGGGCCAGACGATCGTGATGGTCACGCACGACCCGGTGGCCGCCTCCTACGCCGACCGCGTGCTGTACCTCGCCGACGGCCGGATCGTCGACGAGATGAACCAGCCGACGGCCGATCAGGTCCTGGACCGCATGAAGGACTTCGACGCCCGGGGGCGTACGTCATGACCGTCCTGAAGACCTCCCTGCGCAACTTCTTCGCGCACAAGGGACGCATGGCGCTGTCGGCCGTCGCCGTGCTGCTGTCGGTGGCCTTCGTGTGCGGCACGCTCGTGTTCACCGACACCATGAACACCACGTTCGACAAGCTGTTCCAGGCGACCGCCTCGGACGTGACGGTGAGCGCCAGGACCTCGTCCGACACCGGTGAGACCACCTCCCGCACCGGCAAGCCGCCGGTCATGCAGGCGTCCGTGCTCGGCGAGGTACGCCGGGCCCAGGGCGTGCGGGCCGCCGAGGGGACGGTGTTCTCCACCTCGGTGACCGTCGTCGACGCCGACAAGGACAAGCTGTCGCCCAGCAGCGGCGCGCCCACCATCGTCGGCAACTGGAACGACAACGACTCCCGCACCATGAAGATCACCTCCGGTGCGGCGCCCAAGGGCCCGGACCAGGTGATGGTCGACGCCGACACCGCCGACAAGCACCACCTGAAGCTTGGCGACGAGATCGGTGTGATCACCGCGGTCGGCACCCACCGCGCGCACGTGTCCGGCATCGCCGCCTTCACCGTCACCAACCCCGGCGCGGCGATCTTCTACCTGGACACCAGGACCGCCCAGCAGACCCTGGTCGGCCGGACCGACGTGTACACGAACGTCAACGTGACGGCCGCCAAGGGCGTCACCGACGAGCAGCTGAAGAAGAACGTGGCCTCCGCGCTCGGCGCCGGCTACAAGGTGCAGACCGCCAAGGAGGTCGCCGACGCCAACCAGAAGGACATCGAGAGCTTCCTGAACGTGATGAAGTACGGGATGCTCGGCTTCGCCGGAATCGCCTTCCTGGTCGGCATCTTCCTGATCATCAACACCTTCTCGATGCTGGTCGCCCAGCGCACCCGCGAGATCGGCCTGATGCGCGCCATCGGCTCCTCCCGCCGTCAGGTCAACCGGTCCGTGCTGGTCGAGGCGCTGCTGCTGGGCGTGGTCGGCTCGGTGCTCGGCGTCGGGGCGGGCGTCGGCATCGCGGTCTGCTTGATGAAGCTCATGAGCCAGATGGGCATGCACCTGTCCACCGACGACCTCACGATCGCCTGGACCACCCCCGTGATCGGCCTGGTCCTCGGCGTGGTCGTCACCGTCCTCGCCGCCTACCTGCCCGCCCGGCGGGCCGGCAAGGTCTCCCCGATGGCCGCCCTGCGTGACGCGGGGACCCCGGCCGACGGCAGGGCCGGGACCGTACGGGCCGTCGTCGGCCTGGTCCTCACCGGCGTCGGCGCCGCGAGCCTGTACGCCGCGGCCAACGCCGACAAGGCCACTCAGGGCTCGGCGTGGCTGGGCCTGGGCGTGGTGCTCACCCTGATCGGCCTCGTCGTCGTCGGCCCGCTGCTCGTGGGCGGCCTGGTCCGCGTGCTCAGCGTGGTCCTGCTGCGGATCTTCGGTCCGATCGGGCGGATGGCCGAGCGCAACGCGCTGCGCAACCCGCGCCGCACCGGCGCCACGGGTGCCGCGCTGATGATCGGCCTGGCCCTGGTGGCCTGCCTGTCGGTGGTCGGCTCCTCGATGGTCGCCTCCGCCACCGACCAGCTCGACAAGACCGTCGGCACGGACTTCATCATCCAGAGTGACAACGGCGAGGTCATCACTCCGCAGGCGGTGAAGGCCGTGAAGGATGCCCCGGGACTGGAGCGGGTCACCGAGTACAAGCTCGTGGACGTCTCCCTGACCACGCCGGACGGCCGTACCTCCAAGAACGAGATGATCAACGCGGCCGACCCGACGTACGCCCAGGACCTGCGCACCAAGACGGTCGCCGGCACGCTCGACGACGCCTACGGTCCCGACTCGATGTCCGTCCCCGAGGGCTTCGCGAAGAAGCACGGCGTCAAGCAGGGGTCCACGGTCGAGGTCGGTTTCAAGGGCGGCAGGACGGCCGAGCTCACGGTCCGCGCGATCACCAGCGACGACGGCCTGATCGACAACGGCGCGATGTACGTCTCGATCGCCACGGTCGGAAAGTACCTGCCCGCCGACCGGATGCCGCTCGACCTGCTGCTCTTCGCCACCGCCAAGGACGGTCAGGAGACCGCCGCGTACCAGGCGCTCAAGTCCGCGCTGCACGACTACCCGCAGTACACCGTGCGCGACCAGACCGACTACAAGGAGGAGCTGCAGAACCAGATCGGCCAGCTGCTCAACATGGTCTACGGCCTGCTCGCCCTGGCGATCATCGTCGCCGTCCTGGGTGTGGTGAACACCCTGGCGCTGTCGGTGGTCGAGCGGACGAGGGAGATCGGCCTGATGCGGGCGATCGGCCTCTCCCGCCGCCAGCTGCGCCGCATGATCCGCCTGGAGTCCGTGGTGATCGCCCTGTTCGGCGCGCTGCTGGGCCTGGGGCTTGGCATGGGCTGGGGCGCGACCGCCCAGAAGCTCCTCGCCCTGGAGGGCCTGAAGGTCCTGGAGATCCCCTGGGGCACGATCGCCGGAGTCTTCATCGGCTCGGCCTTCGTGGGCCTGTTCGCCGCCCTGATCCCGGCCTTCCGGGCGGGCCGGATGAACGTACTGAACGCGATCGCGACGGAGTAGCGAGCGCGACGCGACCCCTCCGTGGACGGGGGTCACGGTGGAGCCCGGTGCCGGGAAGTCAGGGGGACTTCCCGGCACCGGGCTTGTGCCGGAAGGGGCGGCGGGGGCGCGAACGGGGTTGTCCACAGCCCCCGCTGTCCGTCGGCCCGGCGGCGTACGCTGAAGGAACCCCCGGCCCGCCGTACGAGTCGGGATCTTCGCGCTGCCCACCCTCGGACGGATTCGGACGGAAAGCCCCCCATGAGCCTGCACGGTCTGCTCGACGCCGTCGTCAAGGACCCAGCCCTCGCGGAAGCGATCACCGCGGCGGCGGACGGCAACCGCATGCACGTCGACCTCGTCGGTCCCCCCGCCGCCCGCCCCTTCACCGTCGCCGCCCTGGCCCGTGAGGCCGCCCGTCCCGTGCTCGCGGTGACGGCGACCGGCCGCGAGGCCGAGGACCTGGTCGCGGCCCTGCGCTCGCTGCTGCCGGCGGAGAGCGTCGTGGAGTACCCCTCCTGGGAGACGCTGCCGCACGAGCGGCTCAGCCCGCGCAGCGACACCGTGGGCCGCCGCCTGGCCGTGCTGCGCCGCCTGGCCCACCCGAACCCCGGCGATCCGGAGACCGGCCCGGTGTCGGTCGTCGTCGCCCCCGTGCGCTCGGTGCTCCAGCCGCAGGTCAAGGGCCTGGGCGACCTGGTGCCGGTGTCCCTGCGAACGGGGCAGACCGCGGACCTGAACGCCGTGGTGGACGACCTCGCCGCCGCCGCGTACTCCCGCGTGGAGCTGGTGGAGAAGCGCGGCGAGTTCGCCGTGCGCGGCGGCATCCTCGACGTCTTCCCACCCACCGAGGAACACCCCCTGCGCATCGAGTTCTGGGGCGACGACGTCGAGGAGATCCGGTACTTCAAGGTCGCCGACCAGCGCTCCCTGGAGGTGGCCGAGCACGGACTGTGGGCCCCGCCCTGCCGTGAGCTGCTGCTCACCGAGGACGTACGCGCGCGGGCGCGTGCGCTCGCCGAGCGGCACCCCGAACTCGGCGAGCTGCTGGGCAAGATCGCCGAGGGCATCACCGTGGAGGGCATGGAGTCCCTGGCGCCGGTCCTGGTCGACGACATGGAACTGCTGCTCGACGTGCTGCCCAAGGGCGCCATGACCCTGGTGTGCGACCCGGAGCGGGTGCGCACGCGCGCGGCGGACCTGGTGGCGACCTCCCAGGAGTTCCTCCAGGCGTCCTGGGCGGCCTCGGCCGGCGGAGGCGAGGCGCCCATCGACCTCGGCGCGGCCTCTCTGTGGTCGATCGCGGACGTCCGGGACCGGGCGCGCGAGCTGGACATGATGTGGTGGTCGGTGTCGCCGTTCGCCGCGGACGAGACGGTGTACGACGGCGACGGGGACGCGCTCAAGCTGGGCATGCACGCGCCCGAGACGTACCGCGGGGACACCGCGAAGGCGCTCGCCGACACCAAGGGCTGGCTCGCGGACGGCTGGCGCGCGGTGTTCGTCACCGAGGGCCACGGCCCGGCCTCGCGCACCGTCGAGGTGCTGGGCGGGGAGGGCATCGCGGCCCGCCTCGACGTGGACCTCGGGCAGATCTCCCCGTCGGTCGTGCACGTGGCCTGCGGCGGCATCGACCACGGCTTCGTCGACGCCGCGCTGAAGCTGGCCGTGCTCACCGAGACCGACCTGACCGGCCAGAAGACGGCCGGCCGGGACGGCGCGCGGATGCCGGTGCGGCGGCGCAAGACCGTCGACCCGCTGACCCTGGAGACGGGCGACTACATCGTCCACGAGCAGCACGGCGTGGGCCGCTACATCGAGATGGTGCAGCGCACGGTGCAGGGCGCGACCCGCGAGTACCTGGTGGTGGAGTACGCCCCGGCCAAGCGCGGCCAGCCCGGCGACCGGCTGTACATCCCCACCGACCAGCTGGAGCAGATCACCAAGTACGTCGGCGGCGAGGCGCCCACGCTGCACCGGCTCGGCGGCGCCGACTGGACGAAGACCAAGGCGCGGGCGAAGAAGGCGGTCAAGGAGATCGCCGCCGACCTGATCAAGCTCTACAGCGCGCGGATGGCGGCGCCCGGGCACGCCTTCGGCACGGACACGCCGTGGCAGCGCGAGCTGGAGGACGCCTTCCCGTACGCGGAGACCCCGGACCAGCTGACCACGATCGCCGAGGTCAAGGAGGACATGGAGAAGTCGGTCCCGATGGACCGCCTGATCTGCGGCGACGTCGGCTACGGCAAGACGGAGATCGCGGTCCGCGCCGCCTTCAAGGCCGTCCAGGACGGCAAGCAGGTCGCGGTCCTGGTCCCGACGACGCTGCTGGTGCAGCAGCACTTCGGCACGTTCTCCGAGCGGTACGCGCAGTTCCCGGTGAACGTCAGAGCGCTCTCCCGCTTCCAGACCGACACCGAGGCGAAGACGGTCGTGGAGGGCCTCGGGGACGGCGCGGTGGACATCGTCATCGGCACCCACCGCCTGTTCTCCTCGGAGACGAGGTTCAAGGACCTCGGCCTGGTCATCGTCGACGAGGAGCAGCGCTTCGGCGTCGAGCACAAGGAGCAGCTGAAGAAGCTCCGCGCGAACGTCGACGTCCTGACGATGTCGGCGACCCCGATCCCGCGCACGCTGGAGATGGCGGTGACCGGCATCAGGGAGATGTCGACGATCACCACGCCGCCCGAGGAGCGGCACCCGGTGCTGACGTTCGTCGGGCCGTACGAGGAGAAGCAGATCGGCGCGGCGATCCGCCGCGAACTGCTGCGCGAGGGCCAGGTCTTCTACATCCACAACCGGGTGGAGTCCATCGACCGAGCCGCGGCCCGGCTGCGGGAGATCGTCCCCGAGGCCCGCATCGCCACCGCCCATGGCCAGATGTCGGAAACGGCCCTGGAGCAGGTCGTCGTCGACTTCTGGGAGAAGAAGTTCGACGTGCTGGTCTCGACGACGATCGTCGAGTCCGGCATCGACATCTCCAACGCCAACACCCTGATCGTGGAGCGTGGCGACAACTTCGGCCTGTCCCAGCTGCACCAGCTGCGCGGCCGGGTGGGCCGCGGCCGCGAGCGCGGGTACGCCTACTTCCTGTACCCGCCGGAGAAGCCGCTGACGGAGACGGCCCACGAGCGCCTGGCGACCATCGCGCAGCACACCGAGATGGGCGCCGGCATGTACGTGGCGATGAAGGACCTGGAGATCCGCGGCGCCGGAAACCTGCTGGGCGGCGAGCAGTCCGGGCACATCGCGGGCGTCGGCTTCGACCTGTACGTGCGGATGGTGGGCGAGGCGGTCGCGGACTACCGGCGGCAGTTGGAGACGGGGGAGATCGAGGAGGAGCCGCCGCTCGAGGTCAAGATCGAGCTGCCGGTCGACGCGCACGTCCCGCACGACTACGCGCCCGGCGAGCGGCTGCGCCTCCAGGCCTACCGGTCCATCGCCTCCGCGAACTCCGAGGAGGACATCAAGGCCGTCCGCGAGGAACTCACCGACCGCTACGGCAAGTTGCCCGAGCCGGTGGAGAACCTGCTGCTGGTGGCCGGGCTGCGCATGCTCGCCCGCGCCTGCGGTGTCGGCGAGATCGTCCTCCAGGGCAACAACATCCGCTTCGCTCCGGTGGATCTGCGCGAGTCGCAGGAGCTGCGCGTCAAGCGCCTCTACCCGGGCTCGGTGATCAAGCCGGCCGTCCGCCAGGTCCTCGTGCCCCGTCCCAAGACCGCGAAGATCGGCGGCAAGCCGTTGGTCGGCCGTGAACTGCTGGGCTGGGTGGGGGAGTTCCTGGCGTCCATCCTGGGGTCGTAGCCGCGCGTCCTGAGGGTCGCGGAGGGTGCGCGGTCCGCGCGTTCGCCCCCCGTGACCCCAGTACCCCCCGTGTGGCCTGGGCATATTCCCCGCTACGGTGGGCACCAGGTGAAGGACGCCCGAACCAGGGGCGGGACCAGGCAGGTTAGGGGAGGGGCGCAGCGTGACGCGTCTGAGGGGCGGGGCGGTTGCGGCTGCCGTCGTGGCACTGTTCGTGACCGGATGCACGGAGCAGTTGGATGGCCGCGCGAGCGGACCGGAGCCGGTGAAGACCGGCGGCGAGGCGCTCGCCGCCGCCGAGTCACTGACCGTCAAGGGGCGGTCGCCGAAGACCGGTTACGTCCGGGAGAAGTTCGGCACCGCCTGGGCGGACACCGACTCCAACGGCTGCCCCACCCGCGACGACATCCTCAAACGGGACCTGAAGCAGGTGCGGTTCACCGACGGGGACTGCAAGGTGTCGTACGGCGTGCTGGAGCGGGACCCGTACTCCGACAAGGAGATCGTCTACCGGCGTGGGCGCAGCCAGGTCGACATCGACCATGTCGTCGCCCTCTCGGACGCCTGGCAGAAGGGCGCCGCGTACTGGGACGCGAGCAAGCGCATAGCGCTCGCCAACGACCCGCTCAACCTGATAGCCGTGGACGCGAGCGCCAACCGCTCCAAGGGCGACGGCGACGCGGCGACGTGGCTGCCGCCCGCCAAGTCCTACCGGTGCACGTACGTCGCCGCGCAGGTCGCGGTGAAGAAGAAGTACGAACTGTGGGTCACCGCGGCCGAGAAGACCGCGATGAAGAAGGTCCTGTCCACCTGCCCCGGCCAGAAGCTCCCCTCGGGCGGCAACCCGACGAAGGCACCGGAGCGGTTCCGGGCCCGCTGAGAAGCGGTCGGCGTCGCCGCCACGCGCCGTGACGTGATGCCCTGTGGCCGGGGAGGCGGGTGTTCCTCCCCGGCCGGGGCGGCGGTCCGTACCCGCTCCCCCCAGAGGGGTGAGGGACCGCCGGAGGGGTGGTCGGTCGGGACGCCGCTCGGGCGTCAGAGGCTGTCGAGGTCCAGGACGTCCTTGTCGGCGGGCGGCACCGCCGGGACCGGCTTGCCGTAGTCCGTGAAGGAGATGTCCTCCGGCTGCTTGGCCGTGGTGTTCTCGATCCGCAGCAGGTACGGCTTGCCCTCGGTGGCGACGTAGAGGGTGTAGCGGTCCTTGCCCTCGGCCTCGGTGAGGGTGAACGCCGGGGTGCCGTCGAGGGTCGTCGCCTCCCCCTTGCGGGCGGCCGAGCGGGTGTCGTCGAAGTCGGCGAGCAGCTTGTCGAGGTGGCAGAAGTCGGCCAGGTCCTTGGCGTCGTCGCTGTCGGCGCCGGTCTTCACCCAGCGGTCGGCGAGCATGTCCACCACACCGTCGGTCTCGGACTTGGACTGGCCCTTGCCCTCGGAGCGCAGGTACGCCTCGTCGAACTTCATGTAGACGGTGTCGTCGGTCCTGATGAGACCGACCTCGCCCTCGCCGTACATGCCCAGGGTCCCGGCGCAGTGGCCCTCGCGGTCCAGGGCCAGGTCCAGTTCGATGGTGCCCTCGTCGTCGGGGACGCTGCCCTTCAGGGTGAGGGAGGTGGCGCTCCGGGTGGCCTTGAGCGCCCTGTCGACGATCTCCTGCCCGGACAGGTCGGCGAACGGGGCGCGTTCGGCCGTGGCGCCGGCGGAGCGGGGTGCCTTGCCCTTGGCGTCCCCGCCCGCCGTGTCCGGCTTCTCGGAGCCGCACGCGGTGAGCGCGAGCGAGGCGGCGACGGCGGTCAGGCAGAGAGCGGCGGCGGTGTGACGCATGGGTCCCCCCGAGGGTGGCGTGAGGTGGATGAGCTGCTGTCGCGCCGTGGTGATGGCACGGGCAGGGGGCGGTGGTGCGGCGGGGAGCACCGGGGGCCGGAGGCCCGGTGCGGTGCGGGGCGCGGGGTGCGAGGCCCCGGTGCGGTGCGGGGTGCGGGGCCCCGGTGCGGTGCGGGGTGCGGGGCCCCGGTGCGGTGCGGCACCGGGTGCGGGGCCCCGGTGCGGTGCGGCACCGGGTGCGGGGGCCCCGGTGCTGGAGGCGAAGCAGGGGATGAGGGGCGCGGGCCCGGTCCGCCGGCCCTAGAAGTTGCCGTTGCCGAGCAGTTCGCCGTCGGCGTCGTAGACCGTGACGAGGCCGTTCTTGCTGTGCTTCCAGTCCGCGAAGGCGGAGGCGATCAGCTTGGCCGGACCCGTCCCCTTGCCCATCAGGCCGCCGGTGAAGTCGGTGTGGACGTCGACGCTGTCGAGGATGTCGTTCTGCTCGTCGGCGCCCTGGACCTTGGTGACGTGGGCGACGGCCTCCTTCTCCTTCGCGGTGCCGTTCTTGTTCACGAAGGCCTTGAACCGGTCCGCCTGGGAGGCCTTGGCGGCATCGGACTTCTTGTCCTTGGCGCCGCCCTTGCCGGAGGTGCCGCCGCTGGCCCCGTCGGCCGCCGCCGAGCTGGACGAGCCGCTCTTGGAGTCGCCGGTGTCGGCGCTGCACGACACCGCGCCGATGATCGCGAGACCGACGGCGGCACCCAGCGCGAGCTTCGTCTTCATGCCCATGAGAAATCCCTCCCGACGATGGCGGCCGCCGATCCGGCGGCCGCTCGTTCCGATGAGTCAATCAGAGCAGGCTTTGTGAACCGAGTCAACACGATGGCTTCTGTTTCATGGGTTCACCTCGTGAAGGGGGCTTTCGGGCGTCCTTGGGTATGCTCGACGCCACAGAGCCGTCACGAGGGGAGCCGCGCGGGTGCAGGACAACGCCACTGAGGTGACCGCCGCCGGAATCGCACGCCTCGCGGGGGTCGGCCGGGCCGCCGTCAGCAACTGGCGCCGCCGCCACGCCGACTTCCCCCGGCCCGTGGGCGGCACCGAGGCGAGCCCCGCTTTTGCGCTCGCCGAGGTCGAGGAATGGCTGCGCAAGCAGGGCAAACTCGCCGAGGTCCCGCTCCGTGAACGGGTCTGGCAGCAGCTCGCCGGACACCCCGCCGGCCCCGTCACGGCCCTGGTCCACGTGGGCTGCGCCCTGCTCCTGATCCGCGACCGGCCCACCGAATGGCTGAAGCTGAACGGCCTGACCGACGCGCGTATGGCGGAGCTGCTGCCCGCCAAGCTCGCCAAGGCCCTCACCCGGCGGTTCGGTTCACAGACCGCTGTGAACACCGAGCGCGTCACCCCCGCCCCGGTCGACGCGAGCCACAGTTCACAGGCGGCTGTGAACACCGACGGCGCTCCCTCCGCCGCCGCACCCGGCTCCGGCCCGATGACGGCCTCCGCCGGCCACGCGGCCCTGACCCTGCCCGGCCCCGCCGAACTGGCCGCCTCCGTACCGCTGCTGCGGGGCGTCGGCGAACTCGCCGTCGAACTCGGCACCCGCCGTGCCTTCGAGTTCCTGCTCGGACGGCAACTCGACGCCAACCCACGTCAGTACACGCTCACTCCGGCCGGGCCCGCCGCCCTGATGGCCGAGCTCGCCGGCCGGCCCCGTACGGTGCTCGACCCCGCCGCCGGCACCGGCGCCCTGCTCGGCGCG
This sequence comes from Streptomyces sp. NPDC091412, assembly GCF_044756885.1. NCBI lineage: Bacteria > Bacillati > Actinomycetota > Actinomycetes > Kitasatosporales > Streptomycetaceae > Streptomyces > Streptomyces sp. NPDC091412. The sequence continues at coordinate 126,943 of NZ_JBIVTV010000016.1, forward strand.
CTCGGCTCGCCGACCGCCGTGTACGCACAGGACGCCGCCCCCGACCTCGCCGCCCTCACCGCGCTGCGGCTCGCCCTGAGCACCGACGCCGAGGTGCACGCGCGCGTCGGCGACACCCTGCGCGCCGACGCCTTCCCCGGCCTCGCCGTGGACGCGGTGCTGTGCCATCCGCCGTTCAACGAACGCAACTGGGGCCACGACGAACTCGCCTACGACCCGCGCTGGGAGTACGGCTTCCCCGCCCGCACCGAGTCCGAGCTGGCCTGGGTCCAGCACGCCCTCGCCCACCTGCGCGACGGCGGCACCGCCGTCCTGCTGATGCCGCCCGCCGCCGCGTCCCGCCGCTCCGGCCGCCGCATCCGCGCCGACCTGCTGCGCCGCGGAGCCCTGCGCGCCGTGATCGCGCTGCCCGCCGGATCGGCGCCCCCGTACAACATCCCGCTGCACCTGTGGGTGCTGCGCCGCCCCATCGCCGGAGCCCAGCCCTCGACACCCGAACTGCTGCTCGTGGACACGGCGGCCGCCGCCGACGGGCGCGCCCGCGGCGACTGGCAGGACGTGCGCTCCGCCGTCCTCGACGCCTGGCGGCCCTTCGACCGCACCGGCACGGCCGACGAGCAGCCGGGGCTCAGCCGCTGCGTACCGGTGATCGACCTCCTCGACGACGACGTCGACCTCGCCCCCGCCCGCCACCTGCCGCTCCCGGCCGACGGCGGAGCCGAGCGACTGGCCGACGTCGGCGCACGCCTGGGCGACACCCTGCGGCTCGCCGCCACCCTCGCCCCGCCGCCGCCCGCCACCGGGGCGCCACCGGCGCGCTGGCCGCTGACCAGCGTCGGCGAACTCGCCCGCGCCGGCGCCCTGGTCCTGCGCACCTCCGGCAGCTCCGGTCCTGCGGCGGCGTCACACCCCCGTACCCCGGCCGCCGGCCGGCCGGCCCGCGCGGGCGTCCCCGTCCTCACCGACCACGACGTCCTCGCCGCCGCCGCGCCGTCCGGGGTGCTGCCCGACGGGGAGCCGGCCGAGGACGTCGTGCTCACCGAAGCCGGCGACGTCGTCGTGCCCGTCCTCGGCGGGGGACGCGTGGCCCGCGTCGTCGACGAGCGCACCGCCGGGGCCGCGCTCGGCCGCAACCTCACCCTGCTGCGCCCCGACCCGGCCGCGCTCGACCCGTGGTTCCTCGCCGGATTCCTGCGCGGCACCGCCAACAACCGCCAGGCCAGCAGCTACGCGTCCACCGCGACCCGGCTCGACGTGCGCAGGCTCCAACTCCCCCGGATCCCGCTGGAGCAGCAGCGGACCTACGGCGAACGGTTCCGCGGACTGGCAGCCTTCGAGGACGCGCTGCGACTGGCCGGACACCTCGGCGAGCAACTCGTGCGGGGCATGTACGACGGCCTGACCGACGGGACGGTCCCGCCCGGCGGCTGACGGACCGGCGGCCGGCCGAGCGGGCGGCGCGGCGGTGCGGTGGTGCGCGGTGGGGCGCGGCGGTGCGGCGGTGCGGCGGTGCGGCGGGAACGGGAGACGGCAACGGTTCGGTACATCCCAGGCCGGTTGTCCGGGCGGACCGATACCCTCGGAACACGCTCGGAACACCCTCGGTTCCGCACCGTACGCAACGTCCCCGCAGGCGCCCCGCCAGGGCCTCGGCACTAGGAGCAGTCATGCACGGCCCCGGCTACGCGCCGCCGCAGCCTCCGCGCCCCTCGACCGCACTGGTGGTCGGGCTCAGGGTGCTGTTCGTGGCCCTCTCGGTGCTGAGTCTCGGCTTTCTGGCCTGGGGCACCATGCTGCGCGTCGCCTGCATGACCCGGGCCCGGCGCGACTGGGCCCTGTTCGTCCTGTCGCTCGTCCTCCTGTTCGTGGGGTGCGTGTTCGTCGGCGTCGACGGGACCGGCGAGGAGGGCGACCCGCAGACCTGGCGCAGCGATGTCGGTGTCGGGCTGCTCCTGCTCTCCGCGTTCGGCAGCGTCGGCTACTTCCTGTACCGGGACCTCCGTCACCAGGAGGCCCCCCTGGCCGGCCGGGTCGCCCCCAGTGCCACGGCCGCCACCGTCGTGTACGGCTACCCGCCGTCCCTCGCCCCGCAGAGCTACGGTCCGCCGCCCGCCCCGTACGGCGGGACGCGGCCCGCGTCCTACTCCCCGCCGCAGCCGGGCCCTTACTCCCCGCCGCGGCCCGCCTCCTTCCCACCCGCGCCGAACCCGGCGCCCGCGCCCGCTCCCAACGCGCTGCCCCAGCAGCCGCAGCGTCCCGCGCCCGCCCGGATCGACCAGGTCCGCGCCGAACTGGACGAGTTGAGCGACTTCCTGCGCGGTCAGGACAACGGTCCCGGCCAGGGCGGGCAGTCCGGCCAGGGCGGGCAGTCCGGCCGGGGTGGGCAGACCGGACCGGGCGGAGCCCCGGGCACCGGGGACGCCGGGTTCACCACGAGCTGGGGCGCGGGAGACGGCCGGTGACCGCACGCGTCGTCGCCGGACGCTACGAACTGTCCACGCTCATCGGACAAGGCGGCATGGGTCAGGTCTGGACGGCCTACGACCAGAGGCTCGACCGCCGGGTCGCCGTCAAGCTGCTGCGCCCCGACAAGGTCGCGGGACCCCACAGCCAGGACGCCGCCGAACTGCGCCGCCGCTTCGTCCGCGAGTGCCGCGTCACCGCGCAGGTCGACCACCCCGGCCTGGTCACCGTGCACGACGCGGGCAGCGAGGACGAGAACCTCTACCTCGTCATGCAGTACGTCGACGGCGCCGACCTCGCCGACCACCTCGCCGAACACGAGCCGTACCCCTGGCAGTGGGCGGTCGCCGTCGGCGCCCAGCTGTGCGCCGTGCTGTCCGCCGTGCACGCCGTACCCATCGTCCACCGGGACCTCAAACCGCGGAACGTGATGGTGAAGCCGGACGGCACCGTCACCGTCCTCGACCTCGGCGTCGCCTCCGTCCTCAACGCCGAGACCACCCGCCTCACCCGCACCGGATCACCCATCGGCAGCCCCGCCTACATGGCCCCCGAACAGGCCATGGGCGGCGCCGTCGGCCCGTACACCGACCTGTACGCACTCGGCGTGGTGCTGCACGAACTCCTCAGCGGGGACGTCCCGTTCGCCGCCTCCACCGCGGTCGGCGTGCTGCACCGCCACCTCTACGAGCCGCCGGTGCCCGTGCGCCGGCTGCGCCCCGAGATCCCCGACGCCCTCGAATCCCTCGTGCTGCGGCTGCTCGCCAAGGACCCCCAGCACCGCCCGGCCAGTGCCCAGGCGGTGTACGAGGACCTGCTGCCGCTGCTGCCCCCGCGCGGGCCGCACACCGGCGGCCCCCTCGATCCCACCCGCCCCTTCCTGCGCCCGCACGCCCCCTGGCCCGACCGCGCCGTCACCCCCGCGCCGCGCCCCGAACCGTCCACCACCAGGACCGGCGGCCACCACGATGTCGCCACCGCCGTCGACGAGGTCAAGCGGCTGCTCGGCGAGGGCCGCATCACCCAGGCCGTCGACATCCTCGGCGCGATCCTCCCGGCCGCCGCCGCCCAACACGGCGAGCACTCACCGGTGGTGCGCACCCTGCGCAAGCAGTACGCGGCCACGCTGATGGACGACGGCCAGTACCGGCGCGCCCTGCCCGAGCTGCGGCGCCTCGCCGACGAACGGGCCACCGAGGCGGGCGCCGCCGACCCGCAGTCCCTCCGGTTCCGCTACGACGCGGCGCAGTGCCTCGAACAGCTCGGCGAGCCGGCCGCGGCGCTCACCGAGTACCGGGCCCTGCTGCCCTACTTCGAGAACCGGTTCGCGGAGAACCCGTACACGGCCGCCGACCCCGACCTGCCCTTCGAGATCCGCCGCCGCATCGGGCACCTGCTGCTCGCCCTCGGCGACCGGACCGCTGCCCACGACACCCTGCTGCGCCTGCTGCACGACGCGGAACGCCGGCACGGACCCGTGCATCCCTTCCCGGCCGAGATCCAGCGCACCCTGCAGTGGCTGGGTCAGGTGCACGGCTGACCGGTGCGGTTGCGGTTCGGCGCGCGTACGGGGCCGGGGCTCGCCGCCCCCGTACGGGGGCGCGGTTCAACGCCCGTACCGGGTGCGCTTCAGCGCCCGTAGGGGTAGCCGTACGTGCTCTGCGGCACCGTCGGCGAGGAAGGGGCCGCCCCGTACCCGGCCGCTGCCACCGCTTGCGGCATCCGCCGGTCGAACACGGCGAACAGCAGCATCCCCGTCGCCGCCATCAGGCACAGGATGATCACGATGCCCAGCACCGCGGCGGCGTCGCTGTCGTCGGGCACGACGGACAGTCCCGGCATCACGGTGCACTCGTACAGGACGAACGAGGCGAAGGCGCCCCAGTCCGACCCGCGTCCGCGGCGGATCGCCACGTACAGGAACGGCACCCACACCAGCATGCCCAGCGAGCCCCAGACCAGGACGGACCAGGCGATCCGCTGGAACCAGCCGCCCTCCAGCCGCTTGTCCATCTCCACCCCCAAGCGCTCCGCCGCTCGGGGACGGAGTCGTCGCAGGGCAAGATTAGGCCACGGCGGGGGGTGCGGAGGCCGCTTGTGGACGACGGGCCGGGCGGCGGGAGGCCTGACCGGCGAACCGTGTGCCGCCCGAGCAGGCCGGACCGTCGCATCGCAGGTAACACGCGTGTTTTTGCTGCGCCTTGAGTGATTCTTGTGCGCTGCGAGGCGGTCACTTGTCAGGTCGGAGACATTCCGTCGGTTAATGTGCCTCAGCACACGCGCGACCGGCACGTGCACGACAACAGGGGTGGGGATGGCCGAGCACCGGCAGTCGAAGAAGCGCAGGTACATCACGTGGGCGGCGGCCGGAGCCGTCGTCGTCGCCGGCGCCGGGATCGCGGCCCAGACCTCCATGGCGGCCACCGCCTGGCCCGCCCAGAAGACCTTCACCGGCCGTGCCTTCGACACCTGCTCGGCACCCTCGCTGAGCGCCATGAAGGCCTGGAACACCGGCTACTACGGCGCCGCGGCCGTCTACATCGGCGGCAAGAACCGCGGCTGCGCCCAGCCCAACCTGACCGCCTCCTGGGTGAAGTCGGTCAGCTCGATGGGCTGGAAGCTCATCCCGCTGTACGTCGGCGCCCAGCCGCCCTGCCAGAAGAGCGCCAACCCCGAGCGGCTCACCGCCGCCACGGCCGCCTCCCTCGGCACCAGCGACGCCAAGGACGCGGTGGCCAAGTCGGCGGCGCTCGGCATCAAGGCGGGCAGCCCGGTCTACCTCGACATGGAGCCGTACGACATCACCGACAAGGCGTGCAACGACGCCGTGCTCACCTACGTCCGCGCCTTCGACAAGGTGCTGCGCGACAAGACCTACCGCGCCGGCTACTACGGCTTCACCAGCTCCAGCGCCAAGGCCATCGCCACCGCGACCAACAAGACCGACCTGCCGGGCAACCTCTGGTACGCCCTCTGGGACGGCAAGGAGACCACGACCACCGACTGGCCCTGGGGCTCCAACCAGTTCACCGACCACAGCCGCGCCCACCAGTACATGGTCAACAGCAAGGAGACGCGCGGCGGCGTCACCATCACCGTCGACCGCGACTGGTGGGACGCTCCGGTCGCCGTCACCGGCTGAGAAGCCGCCGGGCGCGGACGCGGCCCGACGGCTTGCCCGCCATGTCGGGCCTCCCCTTGTGCGACGGTGCCCGAAGACGGTGCCCGAAGTCGTGGTGAATCGTTGGTCGAATGGGTTGGCCAGAGCCCGGCCGCTGCCTACCATCGATCATCGCAAGACTTTGTGCACCGCCGCACAATCTCCACAACGGGAGGTTTCCTTGCACCGCCGCCGTCGCACCGCGCTCGTCCTGTCCGCCACGATCCTCGCGGCGGCACCCCTGCTCACCGCCTGTGGAAGCGACGCGCATCCGGGCGCTGCGGCCGTGGTCGGCGGCCAGCGGATCACCTTCGGGCAGTTGCAGAGCCGGGTCAGCGAGGTGCGCGAGGCGCAGCGGGCCGCGGTGGCCGACGAGGCGCAGTACCAGCAGGCCGTCGTCTCGACCGGCACGCTCGCCCGGGACACGCTGCACCAGATGGTGCTCGACCAGGTGCTGGACCGCGCCGCCCGCAACGCCGGCCTCAGCGTCAGCCGCGGCGAGGTCCAGCAGCTGCGTACCGGTCTCGAGCAGCAGGCGGGTGGCGCCAAGGCGCTCGAGGACACCTGGCTCCAGCGGTACGGGGTGCCCCCGCAGCGCCTCGACGACAACCTCCGCCTCCAGGTGAAGGCGCAGAAGCTCGCGGCGCATCTGCACACCGACGCCGGCCAGCCGGCGTTCTGGAAGGCGCTGTCCGAGGCCTCCGCCGACCTCCACGTCGACCTCAACCCGCGCTACGGCACGTGGGACGTCGAGAAGAGCACCCTCGTGAACGCCAAGACGCCGTGGCTGCGGGACGTCTCGGCGGAGGACGCGAAGCAGTCGGCCTGACCGGACGCCGGACGGCCGGACCTGTGGACAACCGGACAACGGGCCGGGGGGACGGCCCCCGGCCTGTGGACAACCAGGGGTGACGTCGCGGGCGTGCGTTACGTTCGGACCGTGAACACCACCAGCACGACCACCTCCGCAGCGGCCTCGGGCCGGATCGTCCTGCTCACCACCAGCCACCGGGTCGCCCCCGGGCTGCTGTCCTGGCCCGCCTGGCAGGTGCTGCGCGCGGCCGACCGGGTGCTGTGCGCGGACGGCGCTCATCCGCAGCTGCCGTATCTGCGCGAGGCGGGCATAGCCGTGGACGAGGCGGCACCGAGCGCCGAGGAACTGGTGGACGCGTGCGCCGGCGGCCGTACGGTCGTCGTCGTGGCCACCGGCGAGGGCGAACCCGCCCTGACCGACGGACTGGCCCGCCTGGCCGGCTCCGGCCGTGTGAACATGCCGGAGCTGGAGCTGCTGCCCGCCTCCTACGACCTGCCCGGCGCCCGCCTGCTCGACCTCGTCCAGGTCATGGACCGCATCCGCGCCGAGTGCCCCTGGTCGTCCCGGCAGACCCACAAGGGCCTGGCCAAGTACGGCATCGAGGAGGCGTACGAGCTGGTCGAGGCGATCGAGGACGGCGACCGCGAGGAGCTGCGCGAGGAACTGGGCGACGTCCTGCTCCAGGTGGTCTTCCACGCCCGTATCGCCGAGGAGGACCCCGAGGAGCCGTTCTCCATCGACGACGTGGCCGGCACCATCGTCGCCAAGCTGATCCACCGCCACCCGCACGTCTTCGGTGACGAGACCGCCACCACCCCGGAGGAGGTCAAGGCGCACTGGCTGCGCACCAAGGCCGAGGAGAAGCGGCGCACCTCCGTGACCGAGGGCGTCCCCCTCGGCCAGCCCGGCCTCGCCCTCGCCGCCAAGCTGGCCTCCCGGGTCCGCACGGCGGGCCTGGAGGTCCCCCTCCCGGCGAGGGAGGGCTTCGGATACGAGCTGCTGGCGCTGGCCGCCCGCGCCGAGGCGGAGGGCGTCGACCCGGAGGCGGCACTGCGCGCGGCGGCGCGCGCGTACCGGGACGCGATCGTGGAAACAGAGGGCACCCGAAGGCCCTGAGGGGCGCGGGCGGGGCGGCAGGGTGCCGGGGGCATCGCCGCCGGGGACGGGGAGGGCCGTGGCGGCGGCAGGGGCGGAAGCCCTTGCGCCGGATCCCCGGTCACAGCACTAGGGTCAACCGTATGCACGACCAGCCACCCGCCCTGTTCACCTGGGAGTTCGCGAGCAACCCCTACCCGGCCTACGCCTGGCTGCGCGAGCACGCCCCCGTGCACAGGACCCGTCTGCCCAGCGGAGTGGAGGCCTGGCTGGTCACCCGGTACGCGGACGCCAGGCAGGCCCTGGCCGACCAGCGGCTGTCCAAGAATCCGGCGCACCACGCCGAGTCCGCGCACGCCAAGGGCAAGACCGGCATCCCCGGCGAGCGCAAGGCCGAGCTGATGACCCACCTGCTGAACATCGACCCGCCGGACCACACCCGGCTGCGCCGGCTGGTCAGCAAGGCGTTCACCCCGCGCCGTGTCGCCGAGTTCGCCCCGCGTGTGCAGGAGCTGGCCGACGGACTCATCGACGGGTTCGCCGAGCGCGGCACCGCCGACCTCATCCACGAGTTCGCCTTCCCGCTGCCCATCTACGCCATCTGCGACCTGCTCGGCGTCCCCCGCGAGGACCAGGACGACTTCCGGGACTGGGCGGGCATGATGATCCGCCACGGCAAGGGCCCGCGCGGCGGGGTCGCCCGCTCCGTGAAGAAGATGCGCGGCTATCTCGCGGACCTCATCCACCGCAAGCGCGAGGCGCTCCCGGCCGAGCCCGTCCCCGGCGAGGACCTCATCTCCGCGCTCATCCGCGCCTCCGACCACGGCGAGCACCTCACCGAGAACGAGGCCGCCGCCATGGCCTTCATCCTTCTGTTCGCCGGTTTCGAGACCACCGTCAACCTCATCGGCAACGGCACCTACGCCCTGCTCACCCACCCCGAGCAGCGGGACCGGCTCCAGCGGTCCCTCGCCGAGGGGGACGGCGGCCTGCTGGAGACGGGAGTGGAGGAACTCCTGCGCTACGACGGGCCGGTGGAGCTGGCCACCTGGCGCTACGCCACCCGGCCGCTCACCATCGGCGGGCAGGACATCGCCGCCGGCGACCCGGTCCTCGTCGTCCTCGCCGCCGCCGACCGGGACCCGGAGCGGTTCGCCGGCCCCGACGTCCTCGATCTCGGGCGGCGTGACAATCAACACCTCGGCTACGGACACGGCATCCACTACTGCCTCGGCGCACCGCTCGCCCGCCTGGAGGGCCAGACCGCGCTGGCCACTCTCCTCACCCGGCTCCCGGACCTGCAACTGGGTGCGGATCCAGCCGAGTTGCGCTGGCGTGGCGGGCTCATCATGCGCGGACTGCGGACGCTGCCGGTGCGGTTCACACCCGGTCGGTAAGTCGCGGGGAAGCCGGACAAGGCAGGAAAAGGCGCCCGCCGCCGCACCACGCCTACCCACTGGCGGACACGAAGGTGACACATGCTCAACAGTGTGATCTTCACGTGATCTGTGCGGCATGAACTTGTGACAAGCGATCGTCAGCCGATACTTTCACCCATCAGCGTGGCGCCGAGACTGCGGTCGCCACGCGGGTCACCGCTGTCGCACGAAAGGTCTCCGTATGCTCTCCGGGAACGGTCGTCACCGTCGGCCCCGTCAGGCTCCGGCCCTCCTCGTCGCAGCCGGAGTGACCGGATCCGCCATCGCCATCCCGCTGATCGGCGCCGGCGGCGCCAGCGCGGCCGACGGCAACGCGTGGGACAAGGTGGCCAAGTGCGAGAGTGGCGGCGCCTGGAGCGCCGACACCGGTAATGGCTACTACGGCGGCCTCCAGTTGACGCAGGACGACTGGGAGAAGTACGGCGGCCTCGACTACGCCTCGAGCGCCGACCAGGCCAGCCGGTCCCAGCAGATATCCGTGGCCGAGAAGCTGCTCGCCGACAAGGGTCCCGGTGCCTGGCCGACGTGCGGGTTGCTCTCCGGACTCGGCAAGAAGTCCGGGGCGGCGAAGGTCGACACCGGCGTGGGTGATTCGTCCGGATCCTCCAGCTCCTCCGGAAAGTCCCTCACGGACGACCTCGGTCTGTCCGACTCGTCGCAGGCGTCGTCGGGCGATCCGTCCGGCTCGTCCGGTTCGTCCGGCTCGTCGGATGTCGACCCTGGTTCAATCGATCCCTCCGGCTCGTCGACCGCGCCCCCCGCCACGTCCTCCCCTTCGCCGTCCTCGCCCGCCAAGAAGGGCGAGCCGGCCGAGTCCGACGCGTCCTCCGATGCCGCGGCAGGCGGGTCGCAGTCGCCCGACGCCTCGCCCTCGGTCGCGCCGCAGCCGGGCTATACGGACAACTCGTGGCAGGTCGGCGGCACTTCGGCCCTGGTCGACACCGGCGCGCTCAGCGGTGGGCGTCACCGCGGCGGCAGTGCCGTCGAGGACCCGGCCGACAGCCACTCGGCCGCCTCCTCCGGCCGTCACGCCTCCCGCGGCGGCTCCGCGCGGGCCGTCGTCGCCGACTCCTACACCGTCCGCGCCGGCGACTCCCTCGAGTCCATCGCCGACTCCCTTGACGTTCCGGGCGGATGGGACGCGCTGTACGCGGCGAACAAGGGGGCGATCGGGTCCGACCCGAATCACATCTCTGCCGGTCAGACCCTGAATGTCCCTACCGAAACGCCCCAAAAGTAGGCGGAGTTCACGCCACGCTTCGCGCTGAATGTCCCATTCGGGGAAAGTGTGGGATGAGTCTCAGAAGCCCTGATCGTCTTTGGAATTCGGCGAAGCGCATGCCTACGGTCGTGACCGCTCGTCACCGCGAGCCCCGGCTGCCGCAACGCCGAATCCTGCCAGCGGCCGCACGGGAACAGTCGTCGCGTCAAGCGCCGTGGGCAGGAGCGGGGGACCCAAGGTAAGTGCCGCGCCGGGCAGTTGACCGGAGCGGCTAGGGGTGGAGCCGTGCCTCGTGTACGAGGCACGGCCGGGCAACTCAACCGGCCCGAACCCGACAGCTCACCTCGCAGGCGTCGGTGAGGGGATCCATCCATGCTGTTCTCCAGCAAGGGCAAGCATCGCCGTACGTCCAGGACCACCCGTGTCATCGCGCTCGCCGGTGTCGCCGGCGCCGCAGTCGCCGCCCCGCTGATGGCGGTCGGCGACGCCTCCGCCGCCACCGCCTCCGAGTGGGACGCGGTCGCCCAGTGCGAGTCCGGCGGCAACTGGTCCATCAACACCGGCAACGGCTTCTACGGCGGCCTCCAGTTCACCAACTCCACCTGGGCCGGGTACGGCGGCACCGCCTACGCGTCGCGCGCGGACCTGGCCTCCAAGTCGCAGCAGATAACCGTCGCCGAGAAGGTCCTCGCGGGCCAGGGCAAGGGTGCCTGGCCGGTCTGCGGCAAGGGCCTGTCCGGCGCCGCCTACACCGGCGGCGCCCCCTCGTCCTCGTCGTCGGCCTCGTCCTCGTCGTCGGCCTCGTCCTCGTCGTCGAGCGGCAGCTCCGCCAAGAGCACCACCACCCGCTCGACCGAGCAGCAGGCCGCCAACCGCTCCGCGACGCGTCCCGCCCCGAGCAGGACCGTCACCACGCCCACCGGCGAGAAGGTCAAGAAGGGTGACGGCGAGTACAAGGTGGTCGCCGGCGACACCCTCAGCTCCATCGCCGCCCAGCACGGCGTCCAGGGCGGCTGGAAGAAGCTGTTCGAGCTGAACAAGAACATCGTCGACAACGCCGACCTCATCTACCCGGGCCAGCAGCTCCACCTGAAGTAAGGGCCCGCACCGCCCTTCATGGGCCCCCGCCCCGGCGCGTTCCCCCTACGCGCGGGGGCGGGTTTTTTTCGTCTCCCGCACACCCGGCCGTTCCCGAACCTTCCCCGTCTCTTTGTTCCGAGCGGGAACAAAGGGTACCGTCACTCTGTCCACGAGGCGGTCGGTCGGCCGGTCGCCGCCCCGGGACGGTTAGGCTCTAGTCGCAAGGCTCACGCCCCGCACTTCCAGCGTCACATCCCAGAAGGAGATGCTCGTGCCGTCCATCGACGTCGTCGTAGCCCGGGAAATCCTGGACTCCCGAGGCAACCCCACGGTCGAGGTCGAGGTCGGCCTCGACGACGGCAGCACCGGTCGTGCCGCCGTCCCCTCCGGCGCCTCCACCGGTGCCTTCGAGGCCATCGAGCTCCGTGACGGCGACCCCAACCGCTACCAGGGCAAGGGCGTCGAGAAGGCTGTCCTCGCCGTGATCGAGCAGATCGGCCCGGAGCTCGTCGGCTACGACGCCACCGAGCAGCGTCTGATCGACCAGGCCATGTTCGACCTGGACGCCACCGACAACAAGGGCTCGCTGGGCGCCAACGCCATCCTCGGCGTCTCCCTCGCCGTCGCCCACGCCGCCTCCGAGGCCTCGGACCTCCCCCTCTTCCGCTACCTGGGCGGTCCGAACGCGCACCTGCTGCCGGTGCCGATGATGAACATCCTGAACGGCGGCTCGCACGCCGACTCCAACGTGGACATCCAGGAGTTCATGATCGCCCCGATCGGCGCGGAGTCCTTCTCCGAGGCCCTGCGCTGGGGCACCGAGGTCTACCACACGCTGAAGAAGGTCCTGAAGAGCAAGGGCCTGTCCACCGGCCTCGGCGACGAGGGCGGCTTCGCCCCGAACCTCGGCTCCAACCGCGAGGCCCTCGACCTCATCCTCGAGGCGATCAAGGAAGCCGGCTACGCCCCCGGCGAGCAGATCGCCCTCGCGCTCGACGTCGCCGCCTCCGAGTTCTACAAGGACGGCAAGTACGTCTTCGAGGGCAAGGAGCGCTCGGCGGCGGAGATGACCGAGTACTACGAGGAGCTGGTGGCCGCCTACCCGCTCGTCTCCATCGAGGACCCGCTGTTCGAGGACGACTGGGCCGGCTGGAAGGTCATCACCGACAAGCTCGGCGACAAGGTCCAGCTCGTCGGCGACGACCTGTTCGTCACCAACCCCGAGCGCCTCGCCCGCGGCATCGAGGACGGCGCCGCCAACGCGCTGCTCGTGAAGGTGAACCAGATCGGTTCGCTCACCGAGACCCTGGACGCCGTCGAGCTGGCCCAGCGCAGCGGCTTCAAGTGCATGATGTCCCACCGCTCCGGCGAGACCGAGGACGTCACGATCGCCGACCTGGCCGTCGCCACCAACTGCGGCCAGATCAAGACCGGCGCCCCGGCCCGCTCCGAGCGCGTCGCCAAGTACAACCAGCTGCTGCGCATCGAGGAGATCCTCGACGACGCCGCGGTGTACGCCGGCCGCTCGGCCTTCCCGCGCTTCAAGGGCTGAGCCGCTTCGAAGGCCGAGCCGTTCCGGGGGCCGAGGCGCCCCGGAGGCTGAGCCGCGAAGCGTAAGGCTTCGCCAGTCGCACGTACGTCCCCGTACCCGGTCCCGTACCGTGTCCGGGGACGTACGCACGTGTGTGCACGGGCACGAACGGGAGGCGGGACGATGGCCGTCAAGGACCGGGACCGGTTCTCCACCACGACCAGGATCAGGCTGCTCGGTGAGCAGACGGCGGCCCGTGTCTACCGTTCGCAGACCCGCCGCCAGGCCCGCCGCTCCCGTCTCACCGGCCGCGCGGCGCTGCTCGTGCTGGTGCTCTGCTCGATGGTGGTCGCCCTGGCGTACCCGATGCGGCAGTACGTCACCCAGCGCGCCGACATCGCCGACCTGCAACGGCAGAAGCAGCAGGCCCAGCAGCGGGTGGAACAACTGCGCGACCTCAAGGCACGCTGGCAGGACGACGCCTACGCCGAGCAGCAGATCCGGCGGCGGCTGCACTACGTGAAGCCCGGGGAGACCGGCTACGTCGTGGTCGACCCGGGCCCGGCCGAGCGGTCCCGCGCCGAGCGGGGGACGGCCCGCCGCCCCTGGTACGCCAACGTCTGGGACGGGGTCGACAAGTCCGACGCCTCCGACCAGTGAACTGACAGAGAGACATACGCAAGGCATGGAAACCCCACCGCCGCCCACCGAGCGCACCGAACCCACCGAGGCGGACGTCGAGGCCTTCAAGCAACAGCTCGGGCGGCCGCCGCGCGGGCTGCGCGCGATCGCGCACCGCTGCCCCTGCGGTCAGCCCGACGTCGTGGAGACGGCCCCGCGGCTGCCCGACGGCACGCCCTTCCCCACGCTGTACTACCTGACGTGCCCGCGCGCGGCCTCGGCCATCGGCACGCTGGAGGCCGACGGCGTGATGAAGGAGATGACGGAGCGGCTGGCCACCGACCCGGAGCTGGCGGCCGCGTACCGGGCCGCGCACGAGGACTACGTCCGGCGCCGGGACGAGATCGAGGCGCTGACGGGCTTCCCCAGCGCGGGCGGCATGCCGGACCGGGTGAAGTGCCTGCACGTCCTGGTCGCCCACTCGCTGGCCGCCGGGCCGGGCGTGAACCCGCTCGGTGACGAGGCGATCGCGATGCTGCCCGAATGGTGGCGCAAGGGCCCGTGCGTGACGCCCGCGGCGCCGTCGTCGGGCGAGGGGCGGCAGGCCGGGGCCTCCGAGGACGGCGGGTTCGCCGCCGGGCCCGTCGGGACCGAGGAGGACCGCGCATGACCCGGGTCGCCGCCGTCGACTGCGGTACGAACTCCATCCGTCTGCTGGTCGCGGACGCCGACCCGGCGACGGGGGAACTGCTCGAGCTGGACCGGCGCATGACCATCGTGCGGCTCGGCCAGGGCGTGGACCGCACCGGCCGGCTCGCCCCCGAGGCGCTGGAGCGCACCTTCGCGGCCTGCCGGGAGTACGCCGAGGCCATCAAGGAGCACGGCGCCGAGCGGCTGCGTTTCGTGGCCACCTCCGCCTCCCGGGACGCCGAGAACCGGGACGAGTTCGTGCGCGGGGTGATGGACATCCTCGGCGTCGAGCCCGAGGTGATCTCCGGTGATCAGGAGGCGGAGTTCTCCTTCACCGGTGCGACGAAGGAGCTGACGGGCCGTGCGGACCTCGCCCGGCCCTTCCTGGTGGTGGACATCGGCGGCGGTTCGACCGAGTTCGTCGTGGGCGACGACCACGTCCGCGCGGCGCGCTCGGTGGACGTGGGCTGCGTCCGCATGACGGAACGTCATCTGGTGCGGGACGGGGTGGTCACGGACCCGCCGACCGAGGAGCAGATCGCCGCCATACGGGCCGACATCGAGGCCGCGCTCGACCTCGCCGAGGAAACGGTCCCGCTGCGCGAGGCGCACACCCTGGTGGGGCTGGCCGGCTCGGTGACGACGGTGTCGGCGATCGCGCAGGGGCTGCCCGCGTACGACTCGGCGGCCATCCACCACTCCCGCGTCTCCCGCGAGCGCGTCCGTGAGATCAGCGACCGCCTGCTGCACTCCACGCACGCCGAGCGCGCGGCGATCCCCTCCATGCACCCGGGCCGTGTCGACGTCATCGGCGCGGGCGCCCTGGTCCTGCTGGCGATCATGGAGCGCATCGGCGCGCGGGAGGTCGTCGTCAGCGAGCACGACATCCTCGACGGCATCGCGTGGTCCGTGGCGTAGGCTCGTCGGCCCTGGTTCTACTGGCCGGTAGCATCCGGTTGAGCAGTCCGGATACCGTGTGAGCGCACCCGGGGGGCCGCCGGACATCCCCCGGTGACGCTCCGCCAGGAAAACTTCGTGAAGTTCTTCACAAGGAATTCGGCCCTGTCAAGGGCCGAAAGGGCCTCCGGCGGCCTTTTCGGGGTCTCAGCAGGCAGAAGACCGTGCTCGGGTGAGCGTCGGGAAGCGGTTCCGGAAGGGCCGCGGGGCCCCTCCGCGGGGGACCTTTTTCGGTCAGAGGAGCAGCTCACGCGGCCTTGACAACGGTCCGAACCGGACGGCGGCCGCCGGTCGCCGCCAGGGCCTGGCGAGCGGGGGGCGCGCAGTCTAGCACAGGGCCTGCCCAACCTTGTGAAGGGGCGCACGAGCGACCCCCCTGAGGCGGGTGGATACTCGATGCCATGAGCACCACGGAGCGTCCCAGGATCCTCGTAGTAGGCGGTGGGTACGTAGGCCTGTACGCAGCTCGGCGCATCCTCAAGAAGATGCGCTACGGAGAGGCGACCGTCACGGTCGTCGACCCCCGTTCGTACATGACCTACCAGCCCTTCCTCCCCGAAGCCGCAGCCGGCAGCATCTCCCCCCGGCACGTCGTCGTCCCGCTGCGACGCGTGCTGCCCAAGGCGGAGGTCCTCACCGGCCGGGTCACCACCATCGACCAGGACCGGAAGGTCGCCACGATCGCCCCGCTGGTCGGCGAGGCGTACGAGCTGCCCTTCGACTACCTCGTCATCGCGATGGGCGCGGTCTCCCGCACCTTCCCGATCCCGGGCCTTGCCGAGCAGGGCATCGGCATGAAGGGCATCGAGGAGTCCATCGGCCTGCGCAACCACGTCCTGGAGCAGCTCGACAAGGCCGACTCCACCACGGACGAGGAGATCCGCCGCAAGGCGCTCACCTTCGTCTTCATCGGCGGTGGCTTCGCCGGCGCCGAGACCATCGGTGAGGTCGAGGACATGGCCCGGGACGCGGCCAAGTACTACAACAACGTGTCCCGCGAGGACATGCGCTTCGTCCTCGTCGACGCCGCCGACAAGATCCTCCCCGAGGTCGGCCCGAAGCTCGGCCAGTACGGCAAGGAGCACCTCGAGGGCCGCGGTGTGGAGGTCTACCTCTCCACCTCCATGGAGTCCTGCGTCGACGGCCACGTGGTGCTGAAGAACGGCCTCGAGGTCGACTCCAACACGATCGTGTGGACCGCGGGCGTCAAGCCCAACCCGGCACTGGCCCGCTTCGGCCTGCCGCTCGGCCCGCGCGGCCACGTGGACGCCCAGCCGACCCTCCAGGTGACCGGCACCGACTACATCTGGGCCGCCGGCGACAACGCCCAGGTTCCGGACCTCGTAGGCCGCAAGGCGGGCAACGAGAACGCCTGGTGCCCGCCGAACGCCCAGCACGCGCTGCGCCAGGCCAAGGTCCTCGGCGACAACGTGATCTCCCAGATGCGGGGCTTCCCGCAGAAGGACTACGAGCACGCCAACAAGGGCGCGGTCGCGGGTCTCGGCCTGCACAAGGGCGTCGCGATGATCGTCATGGGCAAGATGAAGATCAAGCTCAAGGGTCGCCTCGCCTGGTACATGCACCGTGGCTACCACGGCATGGCCATGCCGACCTGGAACCGCAAGATCCGCATCTTCGCCGACTGGACCCTCGGCATGTTCCTCAAGCGCGAGGTCGTCTCCCTCGGCGCCATGGAGAACCCCCGCGACGAGTTCTACGAGGCCGCCAAGCCCGCGCCGGTGCCCGCCGCGAGCAAGACCGAGGAGAAGGCCAAGGCCTCCTGACCTTCAGGCCCCAGGTCTTCGGGCCTCCCGGTCCGACGAACGAACCGAAGGACCTCCCGCCATCCGTGGTGCGGGAGGTCCTTCGGCGTTCCGCCCGGCGTGACCCAGAGCCGTTGCGGTGGAACGGTGGTGTTTGCCCAGTCGTAACTCCATTGCGGGACTGCGCCCAGCGCGTCCCGGTGTTTACGTGGTGGATGACATTCCGGCGTTCGTCGTCATGGAGGTGTGCACCATGCCCGATGCCGCGCTGCGGCTCACACGACTCCTCGAACAGCTGCTGGGGTCCTCGCTTCCCCTGCGCATTCGCGCCTGGGACGGTTCCGAAGCGGGGCCGCCGGACGCACCGATGCTCGTCGTACGCAATCGCCGGGCCCTGCGCCGGCTGCTGTTCAAGCCGGGTGAACTGGGCCTGGCCCGTGCCTGGGTGGCCGGCGACCTGACCGTCGAGGGCGACCTCTACGCCGCCCTGGAACTGCTCTCGGGCCTGATCTGGGAGCGGGACGAGGACGCCCGCGGCCTCACCGCGACGCTGCGCGACCCGCAGGCCCGCGCCGCCGTCCGCGGGCTGGTGAAGCTGGCCGGCCCGCCGCTGCCGCCCGCCCCGCCCCGCGAGGAGGTCCGCCGGCGCCAAGGCCATCTGCACACCCGGCGCCGCGACAAGAGCGCCATCAGCCACCACTACGACGTCGGCAACGACTTCTACGAGCTCGTCCTCGGCCCCTCCATGGTGTACTCCTGCGCCTACTGGCCGGCTCCCGAACCCCTCGCCACCCTCGAACAGGCCCAGCACGACAAGCTCGAACTGATCTCGCGCAAGCTGGACCTGAAGCCCGGTCAGCGGCTCCTCGACGTCGGCTGCGGCTGGGGATCCATGGCCGTCCACGCGGCCCGCGAGCACGGCGTGGGCGTCGTCGGTGTCACCCTGTCCCGGGAACAGGCGGCGTACGCCCGCAAGCGCGTCGCCGACGAGGGGCTCACCGACCGGGTGGAGATCCGCGTCCAGGACTACCGGGACGTGCAGGACGGCCCCTACGACGCGATCTCCTCCATCGGCATGGCCGAACACGTCGGCGCCGCCCGCTACCTGGAGTACGCGCGTGAGCTGCACGCCCTGCTGAAGCCCGGCGGACGGCTGCTCAACCACCAGATCGGCCGCCGCCCGCAGCGCGACGAATCGTCCTACCGCGTGGACGACTTCATCGACGCCTACGTCTTCCCGGACGGTGAGCTGGCACCCGTCGGCACCACCGTCACCCAGCTGGAGCGAGCCGGCTTCGAGGTGCGTGACGTGGAGTCGATCCGCGAGCACTACGCGCTCACCCTGCGCCGCTGGGTGGTCAACCTGGAGGCGGACTGGGTCCGGGCCACGCGGCTGACCAGTCCCGGCCGCGCCCGCGTCTGGCGCCTGTACATGGCGGCCTCCGCGCTCGCCTTCGAACGCAACCGCATCGGCGTCAACCAGGTGCTGGCCGTGCGGACTCCCGGATCCGGTGACTCGGGGATGCCGCTGCGGGCCCGTACCTGGGGCGCGCCCGCCGCCTAGCGCACACGCCGAAGGGGCCCCTTCCGCCAGGGAAGGGGCCCCTTCGGCACGCAGGCGCCGCTACTCGGACTTGATGGCCTGGAGCATGTTCAGCCGCGCCGCGCGCCGGGCCGGCCACAGCGCCGCCAGCACGCCGACCGCCGCCGCGAGCAGCAGGAAGACGGCCAGCCGCGACCACGGCAGGACCAGTTCGTACGTCGACAGGCTGGAGCCCAGCAGCTCACCGGCCGCCCAGCCGAAGAACACGCCGAGCCCGATGCCGAGGACACCGCCGAACAGGGAGATCACCAGGGACTCCAGGCGGACCATCCGCTTGATGCCCTTGCGGTCCAGGCCGATCGCGCGGAGCATGCCGATCTCCTGGGAGCGCTCGAACACCGACATCGCCAGGGTGTTGATGACGCCGAGGACCGCGACGATCACCGCCATGGCGAGCAGGCCGTAGAGCAGGTTCAGCATCACGGTGAAGATCTGCGCGATGCCGTTGGAGATGTCCTTCTTGTCCTGGATCTTGATCGCCGGGTTGGAGCCGAGGGCCTCCACCAGCCGGTCCTTGGTCGCGTCGGACGCGCCGTCGGCGGTCTTGACCATGACCTGCATGTCGTTCGGGCGGGGCTGGTGCGGCGTCAGGGTGGCGTTGTCCAGCATGATCCCGCGGATCATCTCGTTGCCCTCGTAGACCCCGGCGACGGTCAGGCGCTGCTTCTTGCCGTCCTCGAAGGCGACGGTGAAGACCGAACCGGCCTTCCAGTCATGCGACTTGGCGGTCTTGGCGTCCACGACGACCTTCGTGCCGCCGACCGTGAAGGAGCCGTCGTCGACGCGGAGGTCGGTCAGCTTGCCGATCGCCTCGCCGTTCACCCCGGTCAGGAACTCGGTGCGGCCGTCGATACGGGAGGGCGCGTTGCGCAGCGGGCTGGTGGCCGTCACGCCCTCGGTGGCGCGCAGCTTGCTGTCGACGTCCGGGGAGAGGAAGTTGCCGTTCGCCATCGACACCACGTAGTCGGCGCGGATCGCGGACGAGGCCATCTTGTCGATCGCGTGCTGGAGGCTGCCCGCCATCACGGTCATGCCGGTGATGAGGGTCAGGCCGATCATCAGCGCGGACGCGGTGGCCGCCGTACGGCGCGGGTTGCGCACCGAGTTCTGCCGGGCCAGCTTGCCGGAGACGCCGAAGGCGCGCAGGACGGGGGCCGCGGCGGCGATCAGCGGACGGGACAGCAGCGGGGTCAGGATGAACACGCCGATGATCAGCAGCACCGCGCCGATGCCCATGGGCGCCTGGGCGGACTCGATGTCGTCCATCGTCGTGGCCACCAGGACCGTGGCGACACCGGCGGCCGCGAACAACGCGCCGATGGTGTTGCGCAGCACCAGCGACTTGGTGGTCGCCTGGGCGTGCAGGCTGCTCATCGCCGCCACCGGCGGGATCTTGGCGGCCCGGCGGCCGGGCAGCCAGGCGGCCAGCATGGTCACGAGGACACCGACGGCGAGGGCGGCGACGACCGTGCCGGGGGTGACGACCAGCGGCCCGTCGGGCACGGTGGCGCCCATCGAGCCCAGCAGGGACTTCAGTCCGGCGCCGATGCCGATGCCCGCGACCAGACCGGTCACGGCGGCCACCGTGCCCACCAGGAACGCCTCGATCAGCACCGACCGGGTGACCTGGCGGCGGGAGGCGCCGACCGCGCGGAGCAGGGCCAGTTCCTTGGTGCGCTGGGCGACCAGCATGGTGAAGGTGTTGGCGATGATGAAGGTGCCGACGAACAGCGCGATGCCGGCGAAGACCAGCAGGCCCTGACGCAGTCCGCTCATCGAGTCCGAGATCATCTGCGCCTGGTCGTCGGCGAGCTGCTTGGCGGTGGTCGTCTCGGTCTTCCCCTTCGGCAGCACCCGGTCCAGCTGCGCCTTCAGCGCCGTCTGGCTGGTGCCCGCCTTCGCCCGCACGTCGATCTCGTCGTACGTGCCCGGCTTGCCGAACAGCTTCTGGGCGGTCGCCGTGTCGAACAGGGCGAGGCTGCCGCCGGCGGCGACGTTGCCGTCGTCGGTGGTGAAGACGCCGCTGACGGTGGGCGTCAGGACGGGGCCGTCGACGGAGACGCGGATGGTGTCGCCGACCTTGTACCCGGCGCGCCGGGCGGTCTCGGAGTCGATGAGGACCTGGCCCTCGCCGTGCGGGGCGGTGCCGGACTTCAGCGGGTAGCGGGGATCGTCCGAGCCCCAGTAGTTCCCGCCCTGCGACTGGAAGCCGCCACCGATCAGCTTGCCGTCCTTGTCGGCGATGGCGGTGAAGCCCTGCACGACGCCGATGGCGGAGCCGGCGCCGGGGACGCGGGCGCTCTCGTCCAGCAGCGCCTGGGTCAGCTCGGGCCGCCGGCCGACCTGGTCGCCCTTGCTCTGCTGGAACTTGGCCCGCACGGCCACGTCGACATGGTCGAAGCCCTTGGCGGAACTCTTCTGGAACGCGTTCGAAATGGTGTTGGTGAAGACCAGGGTCCCCGACACGAAGGCGACGCCGAGCATCACGGCGAGCACGGTCATGAGGAGCCGGGCCTTGTGCGCGAGTACGTTGCGCAAGGCTGTGCGGAACATGGGTTCGTCTCAGTCCAGGGGGTACGAGTGGGTGGCGAGGGGGGCGGGAGGCGGGCGGGAAGTCAGCCGGCGCTGCTCTTGCCATCGGACTCGGGGGTCCGGAGGTTCCCGCCGGGAAGACGCCGCATGAGGTCGAGGACCGCGTCCGCCGTGGGCTCGTACACCTCGTCCACGATCCGCCCGTCCGCGAGGAACACCACCCGGTCCGCGTACGCCGCGGCCACCGGGTCGTGGGTCACCATCACCACCGTCTGGCCCAGCTCGCGCACGGAGTTGCGCAGGAAGCCGAGCACCTCGGCCCCGGCGCGCGAGTCGAGGTTCCCGGTGGGCTCGTCACCGAAGATGATCTCCGGCTTGGCGGCCAGCGCCCGGGCGACGGCGACGCGCTGCTGCTGACCGCCGGACAGCTGGGAGGGCCGGTGGCCCAGCCGGTCGGCGAGCCCGACCATCGCGATCACGGAGTCGAGCCACTTCCGGTCCGGCTTGCGGCCGGCGATGTCCATCGGAAGGGTGATGTTCTCCAGGGCCGTGAGCGTCGGCAGCAGGTTGAACGCCTGGAAGATGAAGCCGATCTTGTCCCGGCGCAACTTGGTGAGCTGCTTGTCCTTCAGCGAACCCAGCTCGGTGTCGCCGATGCGCACCGAACCGGAGGAGAACGTGTCCAGGCCCGCCACGCAGTGCATCAGCGTGGACTTGCCGGACCCGGAGGGGCCCATGATCGCGGTGAACTCGGCCTGCCGGAAGTCGACGGAGACCCGGTCGAGGGCGACCACCTGGGTCTCGCCCTGTCCGTAGATCTTCGACAGATCCGTGGCACGCGCGGCCACGGCGGTGGTCGGGCCGGCGATGGAGGAGGTGGTCACGGGTGGGTGCTCCTGACGGGACGGTGTTCGGGGGACGTAGACCATCGTCGCTGCCGATCCGGCCCGTGCAGTCAGCCGCTGTTCCCGTTCCGGGGGCCGACTGGGGTCGGACCGGGACCCGGGCACGTCATACCTGGGGATGAGGGCCGTCCCTGATACCCGGGGAGGAGGCCGCCCCCCCCGGGACGCGTCCTGCGGGCCGGATCGTCGAGAACAGGTGGAGCCCCCTGGTTCGGACGGTGAAATTCCGTCATTCCACGTGCGCGTCCGGCGCTCGCCCGCAAGGCTGTTGGCAAGTGCCGATGGCCACCCCCGAGCGCTGATGCTCCCTCAGTTACCAATAAAATAAGACAACATGAGTCCACCCGCCCGCCGTTCGGGGAAGGTGTCCCGATAGGGTCGGAGCCGCAGCGCGGAGCCCATGGCCTGCCCGGATGGTGGAAAGCAGACACGGCGAGCTTAAACCTCGCTGCCCCTTCGCGGGCGTGCCGGTTCAAGTCCGGCTCCGGGCACCACCGCGTCACGCACGGTCCGGCCGACGGGCCGTGCCTCGCGGCAGGAGGGCGGGTCCGAGCAGGCCTCCCCGCATCCGGAGCCCGCGCGCCCTCACGTCACCTCACCCGCGTCAGCGCGCTTCTGTACGCGCGAACCCCCGTCGACGCGGGCACTCATCGACGCGAGCCCCCATTGACGCGGACAACCATTGACATCGGATCGGTCCGGACGGAAACTCAGGACACATCACAGTGAAAGAAATTTCACCACGCGAACACTTGCCGTCCGTTCAGTCATCCGCCCCGTCATCCATCCAGGCGACGACGCCCATCCGAAGGGAACGACCGATGCGCACCACCGTCGGCATCATTGGAGCCGGACCGGCCGGCCTGCTCCTCGCCCGGCTGCTCCACAACGCCGGGATCGACTCGGTCGTCCTGGAGAGCCGCGACCGCGCCTACGTCGAGCACCGGCAGCGGGCCGGGATCCTGGAGCAGGGCACCGTGGACGTGCTGCGCGCGGCCGGGGCGGGGGAGCGGATGGACCGCGAGGGGCTTCGGCACGACGGGATCGAGCTGCGCTTCGACCGGCGCAGGCACCGCGTCGACTTCCCCGCGCTCACCGGTGGGCGGTCGGTGATGGTCTACGCCCAGACCGAGGTCTGCAAGGACCTCATCGCCCTGCAGCTCGACGAGGGCGGCCCGCTGCTGTTCGAGGCGGAGGCGCTGGCCGTGGAGGGGGCGGAGAGCGACCGCCCCTCCATCCGGTTCCGCCACCAGGGGCGCGAGGACGTCCTCGAGTGCGACTACGTCGTCGGGTGCGACGGCTTCTGGGGCGTGGCCCGCAAGGCCGTCCCCGCCTCGCTCTCCCGGGTGTTCGAGCGGACGTACCCCTTCGGCTGGCTCGGCATCCTCGCCGACGTGGCCCCCTCGCACGACGAGCTGGTCTACGCCCGCCACGACCGGGGGTTCGCCCTGCTGTCCATGCGCTCCCCGTCCGTTTCGCGCCTCTACCTCCAGGTGCCCGCGGACACCGACGCCGAGGCCTGGAGCGACGAGGAGATCTGGGACGAGCTCGAACGTCGGCTGGAGACCGACGACGACTGGGCCCTGCACCGCGGCCCGATCACCCAGAAGTCGGTGACCCCGATGCGCTCCTACGTCCACGAGCCCATGCGCCACGGCCGCCTGTTCCTGGCCGGGGACGCCGCCCACATCGTGCCGCCGACCGGGGCCAAGGGGCTGAACCTCGCCGTCGGCGACGTCGTCACCTTCGCGCGGGCGCTCGTCCACGAGAAGGAGACGGGCTCCGCCGAACTCCTCGACGCCTACTCGGAGACCTGCCTGAGGCGCGTCTGGCAGGCCGAGCGCTTCAGCTACGACATGACGACGATGCTGCACCGGGACCCGGACGCCACCGCCTTCGAGGGGCGGCTGCACCTGGCCCGGCTGGACCGGATCAGCTCCTGCCGGGCCGCCGAGACCGACCTCGCCGAGGGCTACACCGGGTTCCCGATCGGCTGACGGACACCCGGGTGGTCTCCGGCCGGTTCCGGACGTGTTCCGGGTCGGTCATGAACGGGGCCCTCCCTGGCCGGGAATCATGCGGCGACGTAGCGTGTTCCGCAGCATGGCGAGGGAAAGATCCTCCCGAGGTACTAGGGTCAGCCCTTTGCCTTTCCATTACTCTTGAGGCCAAGGCCGCGCCGTGCGGCCATGGAGGAGTGAGATGAGGAGCAGAAACCCGGTCTTCTCGCGACGGGGGTTCAGCCGCGACAACGGCTACGCGGGCTTCAACGCCGCGCCGCAGGCCGGGGGTCCCGCTGTCGGCACGCAGGGCAATCCGTACGCGCAGGGCAACCCGTACGCCCAGCCGAGCGGCAACCCCTACGCGCAGAACCCTTACGCTCAGCAAGACCTTCAGCAGGGCGCGCCGCCGCAGGCCCCGGCCACCACCGGCCGGATGACGATGGACGACGTCGTCCTGCGCACCGCGTCCACGCTCGGCACCCTGGTCGTGACGGCCGCGCTCGCCTGGGCGCTGCTGCCGGTCGACAGCGCCAACATCAACCGTTCCTACGGGATCGGTGTCGGCGCCATGGTGATCGGCATGGTCCTGGCCCTGGTGCAGTCGTTCAAGCGCAAGGCCTCACCCGCGCTGATCCTGACCTACGCCGCGGTCGAGGGCGTGTTCCTCGGCGTCGTCTCCAACATCGTCGACACCCACGTCGCCAGTGGCGCCGCCATGCAGGCCGTGATCGGCACGATGGCCGTCTTCGTCGGCGTCCTGCTGGCGTACAAGGCGGGCTGGATCCGCGTCACCCGCCGGTTCTACGGCTTCGTGATGGCGGCGGCGCTCGGCTTCGTGCTCCTCATGGCGGTCAACCTGCTGTTCGCGGTGTTCGGCGGCGGTGACGGCCTCGGCTTCCGCAGCGGCCCGCTCGGCATCCTCTTCGGTGTCATCGGCATCATCCTCGGCGCCTGCTTCCTGGCGCTGGACTTCAAGCAGGTCGAGGACGGCATCGCCTACGGCGCGCCGCGCGAGGAGGCCTGGCTCGCGGCCTTCGGCCTCACGCTGACGCTGGTGTGGATCTACATGGAGTTCCTGCGTCTCATCGCGATCCTCAACCAGAGCGACTAGTCCACAGCGCATCTCGCGCCGGACGAACGCGACGAACGAGGAAGGGCCCCGGGTCTCCCCGGGGCCCTTCCTCGTTCCGGCGCCGTGTCCGTCCGGCGGCACCGGCGCTGCGCCGCGCTGCACGCCTAGAGCAGCTTGCGCGCGGCCCTCCTCAGGTCGTACTCGTGGATGAGCGCCTTGGCGTGGCCGTACGCGAGGTCGTGCTCGTGGCGGAGCCAGCTGACCTTCTCCTCGAAGCGGAGCGCGGGGCCTTCTTCGACGGTGCGCAGCCAGTCGGAGATATCACGACCGGTGCAGTGGGGGATGCGGGCGAGCAGATTGCGATGGGTCTCTTCGGAGAAGACTTGGGACATCGGCGCCTCCGGACGCATTCGAAGCCGGTCCTTCACGTCACCGTGCCTGAGGGTTCGCGTATTGGCAACAGTCGTGCCGCGACGCGTAGTCTCGCGGCGTGGTTGACACGACATCTCTGACCCAGGCAGTGGATCACTTCGCCGACCGCCTCAGGGCGGCGCCGCAGAGCCGGCTGCAACGGGCGGGCGCAGCGGAGGCACTGGCGCTGGCCAGGGAGTTCGCCCGGCGGGCCCAGCTCGCCGAGTGCCCCGGGTGCGAACCGCGGGAGATGCCCGACGCGGGGATGTTCGCGGCGGCGGACCAGGTCACGGTCGCCGGACACGACCTGGCGCTCGTACTGAAGAGCGACGGCGAGGTCGAGGAGGCCGTACGTCTGGTGCAGGAGGCCCTGAAGCGGGCCGGGGTCTGAGTCGCGGACCTCGTCCGGGCGTGCGGGGCCGAGGCGGACGAGGCGGACGGGGCGCTGACGCGAGTGGGAGCCGGCGGCCCCCGCTACAGCGACGCGATGACCCGGTCCGCCAGGATGTACACCTGCTCGGCACCGCAGGTGAAGGTGAGCGTGTAGGCGCCGGAGACGCCCGAACCGCCGAGCAGCACCGGGGTCTCGCCCGCGCGCAGGGCGTCGGCCAGGCGTTCCGCGGTCTCGCGGTGTCCCGGGGTCATGCACAGCGTCGTACCGTCGGCGAAGACGTAGACGTCGAGAGTGCCCAGCGGGCCCGGGCGGACGTCGGCGAGTTCCACGCGGGACTCGGCCAGGTCCTCCAGCGTGGCGAGCGTCTGTTCGTGGTCGCCCCCGACGGGCGACGAGTGTGGGGTGAAGTCCGGGTGCGAGGGGTGCCGGCGGCGGGCCGCGGCCAGCTCCGGGGACTCGCCGGACGTACCGCCCTGGACGCAGTCCTTGCCGGAGAGCTCGTCGGCCTCCGGGGCGGGCTCGGCCACCGGCTCCAGGTGCTCGAGGCCGGTGAAGTCGGACTGCCGGGGCAGGAACAGCTCGCTGTCGGGGAGCCCGAGCAGGGAGGGCGCGTCGGCGGCGTCGCGGGCCTCCTGGGCGGCCCAGAAGGCGCGTGCCTCGGCCAGCTCCCGCTCCCGCTCCTCGGAGAGCGCCTGCACCACGGCGGCACGTATCTGCTCCGCGTCCGCGTGGCTGCGGGCTGCGGGAACCAGGGCGCGCGCGGTGGCGGCGTGGTTCTCCGCGAGCTGGGTGTGCAGGGCCGCGACCTGGCGGCGCAGCACCCACAAGGCGCGCAGGACGGCGACGCCCACGGCGCCGGTGGCGGCCGTGGTGAGCAGCAAGGCGATCGGCATGGCGCTCACTGACGTACTCCCGGGTTCAAGGTCGACCCCCGACTTCCTACATCAGCTTGAAGGGCGGACTATCCAAGTGTCAGTGCGTAATGTCACGAAACGGACAGAATTATGGTCCGATGCGGCCCCGGGACCCTCTGGGGTAAAGCGCTGACCTGCGTAAACCTCTGCGCCGAGGGAGATAGGTCACATCCTGAGGGAGATTGGATCACAAAATGGCCCGGAACCAAGGGGTTTCTTGGATTCCGGGCCATTCAGTCACGGTGGGTGGTAAAGCGGCCACTGACGGTCTCTCAGGCGGCCATGGTGACGCGGTGCGTCAGCTGAGGCGTTCGATGACCATCGCCATGCCCTGGCCGCCGCCCACGCACATCGTCTCCAGGCCGAACTGCTTGTCGTGGAACTGGAGGGAGTTGACGAGTGTGCCCGTGATGCGTGCGCCGGTCATGCCGAAGGGGTGGCCCACCGCGATCGCGCCGCCGTTGACGTTCAGCCTGTCCAGGTCGATGCCGAGGTCGCGGTAGGAGGGGATCACCTGGGCGGCGAAGGCCTCGTTGATCTCGACCAGGTCGATGTCGCCGACGGTCAGTCCGGCCCGCTTCAGGGCCTGCCGGGACACCTCGACCGGACCCAGGCCCATGATCTCAGGGGACAGGGCGGAGACACCGGTGGAGACGATCCGGGCGAGCGGGGTGAGGCCCAGCTCGCGGGCCTTGGTGTCGGACATGATGACGACCGCGGCGGCGCCGTCGTTGAGCGGGCAGCAGTTGCCGGCGGTGACCAGGCCGTCCGGGCGGAAGACGGGCTTGAGGCCGGCCACGCCCTCCATGGTCACGCCGGGGCGCGGGCCGTCGTCCTTGCCGATCACGGTGCCGTCGGGCAGCGTCACCGGGGTGATCTCCCGCTCCCAGAAGCCGTTCTTGATGGCCTCCTCGGCGAGGTTTTGCGAACGCACGCCGAACTCGTCCATGTCCTGGCGGGTGACGCCCTTGAGGCGGGCCAGGTTCTCCGCGGTCTGGCCCATCGCGATGTAGGCGTCCGGGACCAGACCGTCCTCACGCGGGTCGTGCCAGGTCGAGCCGCCTTGCTCGGCCCTGGCCGCGGTACGGGCCTCCGCCTCGGCGAACAGCGGGTTGTGTGTGTCCGGCAGGCTGTCGGAGTTGCCCTTGGTGAACCGGGAGACCATCTCGACGCCGGCCGAGACGAACACGTCGCCCTCGCCGGCCCTGATCGCGTGCAGGGCCATCCGGGAGGTCTGGAGCGACGAGGAGCAGTAGCGGGTGATGGTGCAGCCGGGCAGGTGGTCCATCCCCATCTGCACGGCGACGATCCGGCCGAGGTTGTTGCCCTGCTCGCCGCCGGGCAGGCCGCAGCCGAGCATCAGGTCGTCGATGTCCCGGGGGTCCAGCTCGGGGATCTTCGCGAGCGCCGCCTGGATGATCGTGGCGGTGAGGTCGTCGGGGCGCAGGTCCTTGAGGGAGCCCTTGAAGGCGCGGCCGATGGGGGAGCGGGCAGTCGAGACGATGACGGCTTCGGGCATCACGACTCCATGTCGATAGGGCGGCGCGCAACGCTCGTGGAGGGCGATGGCCGGGCGGCCGCGTGGTCGATGACGGGCGGGCTGCTTGGAAGTTACCCGTACGTACGGCCGGGGTCACTCCAACCGGGGTGTGACCCTGACCGCAATTTTCTAAGCGCTTGCTTTCCCTGCTGGCGTCCCCCGCGCGGCCGGGTTCGCTCTCGGGCCGCCCTCAGACTCCCCCCAGCTCCTCGAACTGAGGGGCGTCGTCGGACGGGCCGGAAGAGGCCGGCTCGGGCTCCGGGACCCGGCGCCGCCGGCGCCGCTTGAGCAGGGCCCACGGCCCGCGCGGACCGGTCGGCAGCGCCGCCGTGACCTCCGTGCCCGCCTGCGACGCGGCCTCGGCCGCCGCACGGGCCACCGGCAGGAAGCCCTCGCTCCGGGACACGTCCGGACGCTCCTCCTCGGCCGGCCACAGGCCCAGCGTCGCGCACACCGTCGGCAGCACCGCCATCGCCGCCGTCGCGTACCCCTCCGCGGAGGGGTGGTAGTTGTCCGGACCGAACAGCTCCCGCGGGTTCGCCGCGAACTCCGGCCCCAGCAGGTCGCCCAGCGACACGGTCCGGCCCCCCTGCTCCACCGCCCCGATCGTCTGCGCCGCCGCCAGCTGGCGCGAGGCCCGCCGGGCCAGCCACCGCAGGGGCTGCTGGACCGGCTCGATCGTGCCGAAGTCCGGGCAGGTGCCCACGACGACCTCGGCGCCCGCCGTGCGCAGCCTCCGCACCGCCGCCGACAGATGGCGCACCGAGCGCGTCGGTGGCATCCGGTGGGTCACGTCGTTCGCCCCGACCATGATCACGCAGATGTCCGGCACTCGCTCCGGGTCGCCCAGCACCAGCGCCACCTGGCGGTCCAGGTCGTCCGACCGGGCACCGGGCTGCGCCACGTTGCGCATCCGCACCGGACGTTCCGCCACCGCCGCCAGGCCCGACGCCAGCAGCGCGCCCGGCGTCTGCCCGGCCCGGTGCACGCCCTGTCCCGCTGCCGTGGAGTCGCCGAGCATCACCAGGCTCAGCGGCGGCTCGCCGGGAGTGTCGTAGGCACGGCCGTACAGTCCGTCCGCGACCGGCACGTGGTTGTCCGTGCCGTTGCCCACGTGACGCTTGGCCATCTGCACCTCGGCCAGCAGCAGACCGACGGCCGCGGCACCGACCAGACCGAGTCCGCCGCCGCCGTACGCGGCGCCGGCCGCGATCCGCCGGGCCACTCTCGCCCTCGACATGTTCGTCATGCCCGCCGACACCTCCTCGTAGCCGTACATCCACTCCTTGCCCCGTACGGACCGTCGTCCAATCTCGACGGGGAGTGAACGTCCACCCCGGGTGGTTCCCCCTGGCCTTAGGCTGGCGGCACACCACGACCACATCTTTTGCAGCAACCGGAGACAACGGTGCAATTCCACGACTCGATGATCAGCCTCGTCGGCAACACCCCGCTGGTGCGGCTCAACAGCGTCACCAAGGGGATCAAGGCGACCGTCCTGGCGAAGGTCGAGTACTTCAACCCCGGCGGCTCCGTGAAGGACCGCATCGCCCTGCGCATGATCGAGGCGGCCGAGCAGAGCGGGGAGCTCAAGCCCGGTGGCACCATCGTCGAGCCGACCAGTGGGAACACCGGTGTGGGACTGGCCATCGTGGCCCAGCAGAAGGGCTACAAGTGCATCTTCGTGTGCCCGGACAAGGTCTCCACGGACAAGATCAACGTGCTGCGCGCGTACGGCGCCGAAGTGGTCGTGTGCCCGACGGCCGTCGCGCCGGAGCACCCCGACTCCTACTACAACGTCTCCGACCGGCTGGTCCGTGAGACCCCCGGAGCCTGGAAGCCCGACCAGTACTCGAACCCGAACAACCCGCTGTCGCACTACCACTCCACCGGTCCCGAGCTGTGGGAGCAGACCGAGGGGCGGATCACCCACTTCGTGGCCGGCGTCGGCACCGGCGGCACCATCTCCGGCACCGGCCGCTACCTGAAGGACGCCAGCGACGGCAAGGTCCAGGTCATCGGTGCCGACCCGGAGGGCTCGGTGTACTCCGGCGGCTCCGGGCGGCCCTACCTCGTCGAGGGCGTCGGTGAGGACTTCTGGCCGACCGCCTACGACCGGAGCGTGGCCGACGAGATCGTCGCCGTCTCCGACAAGGACTCCTTCCAGATGACCCGCCGCCTCGCCAAGGAGGAGGGCCTGCTGGTCGGCGGCTCCTGCGGCATGGCCGTCGTCGCGGCGCTGCGGGTGGCCGAGCGGCTCGGCCCGGACGACGTCGTGGTGGTCCTGCTGCCGGACAGCGGGCGCGGGTACCTGTCGAAGATCTTCAACGACGAGTGGATGGCCGACTACGGCTTCCTGGACGACGAGGGCCCGAGCGCCCGCGTCGGCGACGTGCTGAACGACAAGGCGGGCGGCTCCATCCCCTCCCTGGTCCACATGCACCCGGACGAGACCGTCGGCGAGGCCATCGAGGTGCTGCGTGAGTACGGCGTCTCCCAGATGCCGATCGTGAAGCCGGGTGCCGGCCACCCGGACGTCATGGCGGCCGAGGTGGTCGGCTCGGTGGTCGAGCGGGAGCTGCTGGACGCGCTGTTCACCAAGCGGGCCGCGCTGGAGGACCCGCTGGAGAAGCACATGTCGGCCCCGCTGCCCCAGGTCGGCTCCGGCGAGCCGGTCGCCGACCTGATGTCGGTGCTGGGCACGGCGGACGCGGCGATCGTGCTGGTGGAGGGCAAGCCGACCGGGGTCGTCAGCCGTCAGGACCTGCTCTCCTTCCTGGCCAAGGGCGAAAAGCACTGACACATCGCCGCCGCGGCCGGCGTGCCGGCGGGGAACGTGCGGTGACCCGCGGCTGAGAGGCAGTCGTGGAAACGGTACGAGCGTGTCACGTGTACGCAGCACGCGCTTAACACGCGTCCGGCACATTGGTGGACGTCGGAAGGGGCGGGGGATCGCCTCCCGGGCGCGGAGCGCCGGGGGAGGCCGTCCGCCCCGGCCGGCGCCGTGCGGCGTCGCGGACCTCCGGAGCGGCTCCCGGACCTCCATGGACGCCACGGACGCGAAGGCCCGGTCCTGACCCGGCCCGCGTCCCTCGCGGGGACCGCCGTCGTCCCGCCCCCCGGTGACGGGGGTGCGGCGGTCCCCGCGCATACGCCGTGCCCCGCGCGCGGTCGTGCCGGGGGCGCCGCCGCCGGCTCCTGCCGGGTCGGCGCGGCCGCTCGGTCCTCCCGGCCGCTCAGTCCTTCCAGGTGTCGTCCTCGCCGCGGTCGCGGCGGCGGCCGGTGAACAGGCCCGGGTTGGTGCGCGCGGCCTGGACGGCGTTGACGCCCACGATCCCGAACCAGGCGACGATGAGGCCGGGCAGGTGCGCGACGCCGCCGCCGATGGCGGACAGCGGCACGGCCAGTACCAGCGAGACGATGCCGAAGCCGAAGCGCTCGCCCCAGGAGTCGGTGGCCCTCGGCGAGCGGGAGCCCCGCGCCACCGTCATCTGCTGCTCGGCGAACTGCCGGCGCATCCTGCGTTCGACGGCCCCGTCGATGCGCTGGTCGACCTTCTCCAGGAACGAGTCGACCAGCGCGGACTCGTACTCCTCGCCCAGCTCCCTGCGGGCTTGCAGGGAGGCGTTGAGGTCCTTCTTCAGGTCCGTGTCCCGCGCGTCCATTCCGGTCATACGGACCAGGCTAGGGAGCCGGGTTGCCCGCCGCACTGGGGCTAGCCCCCCTGTCGGTGCGGGGGCGGGCCGCCGTCGGTGTCGCCGGGGCTGCGGCCGGCGACACCGACGGGGCCCGCTCACACTAAGCACGTCGATTGTCGCGTTCTGTGTGGGTTTGGGCGAGTTTAATGACACTTGGTCAATCCCTTGCCCTGACTGTATGACTTCATGCAGAGTTCTTGGTGTCTGAATAGAAACTGGTCGAGGAGATACCCTCCCGGGGCGTCGACGACATCTGGAGGGGGAGCACGTCATGAGCGTGACCGACAGCGCTGCCGCGCGGCTGCAGGCGCTCTTCGAGGGGCACCGGCTCACACCGACCCAGCGGCGCATCGCGCACAGCATGGTGCGGCGGGCCGCCGACGTGCCCTTCCTGTCCAGCGTCGAGCTGGCCGAACTGGCCGGGGTCAGCCAGCCGTCGGTGACCCGCTTCGCGGTCGCCCTGGGCTTCGACGGCTACCCGGCGCTGCGCCGGCACCTGCGCGAGGTCGCGCCCGCCGAGCCGGCGGCCCGGCCGGCCTCGTACAACGAGTACCAGCAGGCGGTCGAGGCCGAGATCGAGAACCTGAGGCACCTCGCTCAGGCGCTGGCCGATCCGCGGCCGGTGCGCAGGGCGGGACAGGTGCTCGCCGCCTCCCGTCCGCTGCCGGTGCTCGGCCTGCGGGCCGCGGCCGCCCAGGCCTACGGCTTCGCGTACTTCGCCGGCAAGGTCCACCCGGACGTACGGCTGCTCGACGAGGGCGGCACGATGATCCAGGACCGCATCGACGGCGCCGTACGGGCGGGCGCCTCGGCGCTGCTGTGCTTCGCGCTGCCGCGCCACCCGCGCGAGGTCGTGGACACCCTCGCCTACGCCAAGGACGCGGGGCTGACCGTCGTCACGGTCGCGGACTCGGCCTTCGCGCCGGTCGCCAAGCACTCCGACCTGCTGCTGCCCGCCGCCGTCGGCACCGGGCTCGCCTTCGACACCGCGTGCGCGCCGATGCTGCTCGGCCGGGTGCTCCTGGAGGCGATGTGCGACGACCTGCCCGACGCGCAGGCCCGCCTGGAGGAGTTCGACCAGAGGGCGGCGGCACGGGGGCTGTTCGTGGAGTGACGCCCCGTGGCGTGACGCCCGGGGCCGGGTGCTCTCAGACTCGTCTCACCCACGCTCGTTAGCCTGCCCGCCCGAACGAGGGTGCCGGGACGACGAGGAGGCAGGGCATGGCGCGCGCTGGTCGCACAGGTCGGGGAGGTCAGGGCCTGGCCCGGGTGGCCGTCGTGGTGCGGGCCGGAGCCGCGCCGCTGTGGTGGCTCGGGGTGTTCGCGGCGGGGATCGGCGTGCTGCTGCCGGGGCTGACCGGGCGCCGGATCGGGGTCCTGGCGGGGGTCGCGCTGTTCCTGGTGACGGCGGCCGTCGTGGCCTGCGCCCGGCGCCGGCGTTACCGGGCCCTGGCCCGGGGCGCCGCCCGGGCCGGACGCCACGACGTGCTCCAGGACCGGGCGGTGAGCGTCCGCGTCTGGCGACGGGGGCACCGCTGGTGGCTCGCCCCGGCCTTCCTGGCCGCGCTGGGCGGCTCCTTCGTCCTGCCCGCGACCGGCGGCCTGCTGCTGGCCGGCGCCGGAGTGGGGCTGTGGCTCAAGGCCGCCTGGCTCGGGCGGCTGGAGCGGGCCGAGGACACACTGCTGTGGGTGCGCGTCGACTGGCTGGGCAAGCGGGGCGGGCATCCCGCGGGCAAGTCGGTGCGGGGCTACCGCGGTACCGGCCTCGCGGCGGGCGACGCGGCCCCGGGCGGAGCACGCCGCCGCACCGCGGCGCTCGGCTAGGAAAGGTTCAGGGGCCTGTCCCGGCGGGCCCGGGTCAGACCTCCAGGTCCTCCTCGATCCTCCTGAGCTGGTGGCGGGCCATCGCCAGGTTGGCCCGCTTGGCGTCGAGGACCAGGTAGAGGAACAGGCCGTTCCCGCCGCGCCCGCTGATCAGGCGGATCAGGTGGTACTGGTCGCTCAGGGTGATCAGGATGTCCTCGATCTGCGCCTTGAGGCCGAGGTGCTCCATGGTGCGCATCTTGGCCCGCACGACATCCGTGTTGCCCGCGGCGGCGACGTTCAGGTCGAAACTCTTGCTGCCGCCCATCGTGCCCAGCGCCATGCCGCTGGTGTAGTCGACGAGCGCGACGCCTGTCGCTCCCTCGATGGAGGCGAGCGCTTCCTTCAGGCAGGTCTCGGTGTTGGCCATGGCCGGGTCTCCTTGTTCTGTCAACTATCAGTGGTAGTGCGCGCGTTGGTGGCAGTGGTGCGTGGCGCGCGGGTGGTTCTGGTCCGTGCGGTGCCGGTCCTGGTGGCCGGTTTCGCGGCTTTCGCGGGCGCCTTGCCGGAAGCGTCGGCCGCCTCGGCGTCGACCAGCTCCCCGATGCGGGCGCCCGCACGGCGGCCCTCCAGATGGAGGCGGCCGACGTTGACGCGGTCCTGGGCGAGCAGGGTCAGCACCGCGGTGCGGCCCGCCGCGTAGGTCGCGACATAGCCGTGGACGCCCCGCACGAGCAGTTCGCGCAGATCGCCCTGGCCGGTCATGTCCGACATGCGCACGGCGACGCCGAGCGCGGTCGCGGTGAGTGCCGCCACGCTCTCCGGCTCCACGCCGGGGGTGTCGTGGGCCAGTACGAGGCCGTCGACACTGGCGGCGAGGGCGCCGGTGAGCTGGGGTACCCGGGCTCTGAGCCGGCGTAGCTCGTCCAGGATCTCGGGCTCGGCTGCTGCCATCCGGTGTCTCCTCTCAAAGGGCCTCCAGCGCATCCCTGAGCCTCTTCAGCAGCGTGATGTGGGGGTCGGTGGTGTACGCCAACCGGTCGGCGAGCGCGGGGGTCTGTCCGGCGCCGTCCGGTACGGGCGCGTCCCGTGGCGCGACGACCGGTGCGACGAGCCCCGCGGCCGCCAGACGCCGTACGTCCACCAGCGTGTGGAACGCCTGCCGGCCCAGCTCCCGGGCCAGGTCGGTGGCCGTGCGGGTGCCGTCGACCCGCTCCAGGAGCTTCCGCTGGCGGGGCGTCAGCTTCGGTGCCGCGGCGGCGTGCGTCCGCACCAGCGGGGCGCTGTCGGGCGCGGCGTCGGGCCAGACGCGGTGCAGCAGCTCGCGACGGCGCAGGATCCCGCGCTCCAGGGCGGCTACCGGGACCGGCAGGACGGGGCCGAGCGGGTGGGCGATGCCGTAGCGGAACCGGCCCGGGGTGCTGCTCGGGGCGAGCGCGAAGTAGGCGGCGTCGTGGAGTGCGCCCAGGTGGCACAACTCCAGTGCGCCCTCGGTCAGATGGCCGCCGTCCAGCAGCAGGCGTGCGGCGCCGCGCCGGTCGTCGGCGCGGGTGACCGCGTCCCGCCACGCCTCGGCCGTCAACGTGCCGTGGGCGGCGAGCAGCAGGTCCAGGCCGGGGCTCAGGGGGCTCTCGGCGTGCACCACACGGCCCTCGGCGAGGTGGAGCGTGCCGTGTTCGCGGACCAGGACGCCGGTGGCCTGCTCGGCGGCGAGCCGGGTCAGCATCGGCGAGAGGCCGCCCCAGGCCGCGTCCTCGGCGGCCGGCTTGCTGCGCAGCGGCAGCTGGGGTGGGGGCGGGGTGTCGACCACGGTCATCCCAGCACCAGCCGCTCGGCCATCTCGCCCAGGCGTATGCGGGCCAGGGCGAGGTTGCCCTCGGCGCGGGTCAGCCACAGATGCAGGAACACGCTGCTGTCGAAGGACGTGTCCACGAACCGCAGCAGGTGGTAGCTGTCGCGGTTGCTGACGATCAGGTCCTCCACCGGGGGGCGCTCGCCGTCGGGGTCCTCGGCGGCGGCGAAGGCGCCGTGCTCGGCCGCCAGCCGGGCCAGTTCGGCGGCCTCCGCCGCGGTGGTCTCGTGGTCGCCGCCCGGGGACTCCCCGACGGTGCCCAGGGCAAGTCCGCTCGTCCAGTCGACCAGCGCGGCGCCTCTGGCACCGGGCAGCCGCATGGCGTCCAGTAGGCACTCGTCGATTCCGGGCACCGTTGTTCCTCTCCCACCGGGGGTTCGGCTGAGTGATGCCGACGCTACGCACGGTGTACGCCGGTGGTGAGGGTTACGGCATTTTCCGGTGGAACATGCGACCGAGGGGCTAGTGTGGGTCGACTGAACCGGGTTTCAGGCGGGTCTCGCCGTGTCTTCGGTGCGCCTCAGGCGCGCTCGGGTGCGCGCAGGGTGGTGAGCGCCGAGGCGTGCGCCCCTCCTGACTCGGCCACGATCTCCTCGACCGGCT
The DNA here is from genome assembly GCF_044756885.1 of Streptomyces sp. NPDC091412. Lineage (NCBI taxonomy): Bacteria > Bacillati > Actinomycetota > Actinomycetes > Kitasatosporales > Streptomycetaceae > Streptomyces > Streptomyces sp. NPDC091412. Next base: position 163,108 of record NZ_JBIVTV010000016.1, read on the forward strand.
GCGGCTCGCGCACGACCGCGAAGGCGACACCCCCGCGGCCGTCCGGGACGTAGCCGTAAACCCCGGGCCGGGGCAGGGAGTTGTAGGCGTAGTGGTGGGCGAAGTAGTAGGCCCCGGTGTCCAGCGCCGCCACGTGGTCGCCCGGTTCGAGCGGGGCGAGCGCGCGGGCCTCGGCGAGCAGGTCGCCCGCGAAGCAGGCGGGCCCGGCCACGTCCTGCACCACCTCGGGTCCCGGCTTGGGCCGCCCCTTCGCGTCGTACGCGGCCAGGCGCAGCGGCCAGGCCTCCGGCACGTAGACCGTGCGCGTCGCGACCTGCACGCCCGCGTGGGTCACGGCGACCGGCCGTCCCCCGGCGCTCTTGGTGTACTCCACCCGGGCCACCAGCGTGCCCTGCTTGGCCAGCAGCGACCGCCCGAACTCGGTCACCAGCCCGTACCGCCCCTCGCACAGCCCCGGCACCACCTCGCGCAGCAGCCGCGCGTACCGCGCGTACGTCGGCGCGGTCGCCTCGGAGCCGAAGTTCACCGGCAGCCCGCCGCCGATGTCGAGGGTGTCGATCTGCCGCCGCCCCGCGCGCGCGTTGATCTCCTCGGCGAGTTCGTACGTCCGCGCCACGCCCTGCGCCATCAGGGAGAGCGGGATGCCCTGGGACCCGGTGTGGGCGTGCAGCCGGGTCAGCCACGGACGGTCCAGATACGCCCGCACGACCCACTCGCGGGCGCCCTCGTCACGTAGCGCCACGCCGAACTTCGAGGTCGCCGTGGCCGTCGACAGCGCCTCGATGGCACCCCCGCCGACCTGCGGATTCACCCGTATCCCGAGCGGTGAGCGAGGGGTGGTGGAGCCCACGAGGGCGTCGATGCGGCCCAGCTCCTGCGGGTTGTCCGCGTTGACGGCGATACCGAGTTCCAGCGCCTCGCGCAGTTCGGCAGGCGTCTTCGCGGGTGAGTCCAGCACGGTACGGGCGGGCGGCACCCCGGCCGCCCGCGCCAGCGCCAGTTCCCCCGGGCTCGCCACCTCGGCGCCGATGCCCTCCTCGTGCAGCAGCCGCAGGACGGGCACGAGCGGGGTCGCCTTGACGGCGAAGGCGTGCAGCACCGGAGTCCCCGGCGCCAGCACCGCCTCGAACGCCGCCCGGAGTGCCGCCGCGGACTCCCGGATGCCGGTGACGTCGAGCAGGCCCACGATGGGAGAGCCGGGGCCGAGCAGCCCCTGCGCCACCGCGGCCCGCACCGCCTCGTCCCGTCGTACCGCCCGCCCGCGGTCCGCCTCGCCGATCCTGTCGCCGTGGTTCTGGTCCATGCCGTCGTCCATGCCGTCGTCCATGCCGCGCCCCCGGTCTCGTCGGAGTGTCTCCAGGTCCTGCCTTCCTGACCTGGAGCGGGCCAAACATGAGCCGGTCGTGCGGTCCGGCCCGTGCACGCGTATTGACTAGCTCTATTCATCACGCCAGGATGTGAATAGTCGCAGTAACAATCCGCCGGGAGCACCCACCAGGAGGCAGACCATGTCCGGACCCCGCCCCGTACGAGCGCCGCGCGGTACGGAACTGAGCGCCCTGGGATGGCAGCAGGAAGCCGCCCTGCGGATGCTCCAGAACAACCTCGACCCCGAGGTCGCCGAGCACCCCGACAAGCTCGTCGTCTACGGCGGCACCGGCAAGGCGGCCCGCGACTGGCGCTCCTTCGACGCCATGGTCCGCACGCTGAGGACCCTCAAGGCCGACGAGACCATGCTCGTCCAGTCCGGCCGCCCGGTCGGCGTCATGCAGACCCACGAGTGGGCCCCGCGCGTGCTGCTGGCCAACTCCAACCTCGTCGGCGACTGGGCCAACTGGGAGGAGTTCCGCCGCCTGGAGGCCCTCGGCCTGACGATGTACGGCCAGATGACCGCCGGCTCCTGGATCTACATCGGCACCCAGGGCATCCTCCAGGGCACCTACGAGACCTTCGCCGCCGTCGCCGCGAAGAAGTTCGGCGGCACGCTCGCCGGGACGATCACCCTGACCGCCGGCCTCGGCGGCATGGGCGGCGCCCAGCCCCTCGCCGTCACCATGAACGACGGCGTGGCCATCTGCATCGACTGCGACCCGCGTGCCATCGAGCGGCGCATCGAGCACCGCTACCTCGACGTGAAGGCCGACTCCCTGGAGCAGGCCCTCCAACTGGCCGTGGAGGCGCGCGACCAGCGCAAGGCCCTGTCCATCGGCGTCCTGGGCAACGCGGCCGAACTCGTCCCGCAGCTGCTCGCGATGAGCGCGCCCATCGACATCGTCACCGACCAGACCTCCGCCCACGACCCGCTGGCCTACCTCCCGCTGGGCGTCGACTTCGAGGACATGGCCGACGCCGCCGCCAAGGACCCGGCCGGCTTCACCACCCGGGCCCGTGAGGCCATGGCCCGGCACGTCGAGGCCATGGTCGGCTTCATGGACGCCGGCGCCGAGGTCTTCGACTACGGCAACTCGATCCGCGGCGAGGCCCAGCTCGCCGGGTACGAGCGGGCGTTCGCCTTCCCCGGGTTCGTCCCCGCCTACATCCGGCCGCTGTTCTGCGAGGGCAAGGGCCCGTTCCGCTGGGCCGCGCTGTCGGGTGAGGCGTCCGACATCGCCAAGACCGACAAGGCGATCCTGGACCTGTTCCCCGAGAACGAGTCCCTGGCGCGCTGGATCAAGCTGGCCGGCGAGCGGGTCCACTTCCAGGGCCTGCCCGCGCGCATCTGCTGGCTCGGCTACGGCGAGCGCGACAAGGCGGGCGAGCGGTTCAACGACATGGTCGCGAGCGGTGAGCTCCAGGCGCCGATCGTGATCGGCCGCGACCACCTCGACTGCGGCTCCGTCGCCTCCCCGTACCGGGAGACCGAGGCCATGCTCGACGGCTCCGACGCGATCGCCGACTGGCCGCTGCTGAACGCGATGGTGAACGTGGCGTCGGGCGCGTCCTGGGTGTCGATCCACCACGGTGGCGGCGTCGGCATGGGACGGTCCATCCACGCCGGCCAGGTGACGGTCGCCGACGGCACCGCGCTCGCCGGGGAGAAGATCCGGCGGGTGCTCACCAACGACCCCGGTATGGGCGTGATCCGGCACGTGGACGCCGGGTACGACATCGCGGAGTCGGTGGCCGGCGAACGCGGGGTGCGCGTGCCCATGCGCGAGGGTGAGGAGGCGTGACGCGGCATCCGGCCGATTCGAGCGCGGTCCGCCCGGCCGCGACGCGGACCCCGACGCCCGCCGCGGGCGACTCCTTCCACACGATGTGGCGGGAGCTGCTCCCCATCGGGCGCCACCCCGAGTCCGGCGGCTACCGGCGATTCGCCTGGACCGCGGCCGACGCCGAGTGCCGGGCCTGGTTCCGGCGGCAGGCCGAGGACCGCGGGCTGGCCTACGAGGTCGACCGCAACGGCAACCAGTGGGCCTGGCTCGGGGACCCCGCGGCCGGGGACGCCGTGGTCACCGGGTCGCACCTCGACTCCGTGCCCGACGGCGGGGCCTTCGACGGACCCCTCGGCGTCGTGTCCTCCTTCGCCGCCCTCGACGAACTGCGCGGCCGGAACGCGCGCTTCACCAAGCCGCTGGCCGTCGTCAACTTCGGTGACGAGGAGGGCGCCCGGTTCGGGCTGGCCTGCACCGGCTCGCGGCTGACCGCCGGGCAGCTCACCGTCGAGCAGGCGCACCGGCTCACCGACGCCGACGGGGTCACGCTGCCCAGGGCCATGGAGGCCGCCGGGTACGACCCCGACGCCATCGGCCCCGACCCGGAGCGGCTCGCGCGCATCGGCGCCTTCGTCGAACTGCACGTCGAGCAGGGACGCGCCCTCGACCTGACCGGCGACCCCGTCGGCGTGGCCAGCGCCATCTGGCCGCACGGGCGGTGGCGGTTCGACTTCCGGGGCGAGGCCAACCACGCGGGCACCACCCGGCTCGTCGACCGGCGCGACCCGATGCTGTCGTACGCCGAGACCGTGCTCGCCGCCCGGCGCGAGGCGACGCTCGCCGGTGCCGTCGCCACCTTCGGCAAGATCGCCGTCGAGCCGAACGGCGTCAACGCGATCCCGTCCCTGGTGCGCGGCTGGCTCGACTCCCGCGCCGCCGACCAGGCGACCCTGGACACCGTGGTCACCGGTGTCGAGAAGGCGGCCCGCGAGTACGCCGCGGCGCACGGCGTCGACCTGGACGTGGTCCGCGAGTCCTTCACGCCCGTCGTCGAGTTCGACCACACCCTGCGCGACGAGCTCGCCCGTCTCCTGGGCACGGACACCGACCTGAAGGTGCCGATGCTCGGCACGGGTGCCGGACACGACGCCGGAATCCTGTCCGGGAGCGTCCCGACCGCCATGCTGTTCGTGCGCAACCCCACCGGTGTCTCGCACTCCCCGGCCGAGTCCGCGGCCGAGGACGACTGTGTGGCCGGGGTGCGCGCGCTCGCCGACGTACTGGAAGGGCTGGCCTGCACGTGACCCCCACCGAGCAGACGCGGACGTACTGGCTGGAGCAGGCCTGGCTCGGCACCCTCCCCCAAGCTCTCGACGGCGCTCGAGCAGGGGGGACCCCCATCGAGCCGGGCGTGGCGCTCGACGTGCGCGGCGGCCGCATCGCGGCCGTCCGCACCGGCGTGCCCGTCCCGCCCATGGGAGCCGAGGTGCTGCGGGGACTCACGATCCCGGGACTCGCCAACGCGCACAGCCACGCCTTCCACCGGGCTCTGCGCGGCACCGTCCAGGTCGGCTCCGGGACGTTCTGGACCTGGCGCGAGGTCATGTACGCCACCGCCGACCGGCTCACCCCCGAGACGTACCACGCGCTGGCCCGCGCGGTGTACGCCGAGATGGCGCTGGCCGGCATCACCGCCGTCGGCGAGTTCCACTACGTCCACCACGCTCCGGGAGGCGCCCGGTACGCCGACCCGAACGCGATGGGCGAGGCCCTGATCGAGGCCGCCGCCGAAGCCGGAATCCGCATCACCCTCCTCGACACCTGCTACCTGTCCGCCGGATTCGGTCAGCCGCCCGACACCCACCAGCTCCGCTTCTCCGACGGGACGGCCGAGGCCTGGGCCGAACGCTGTTCAGTTCTCAAGGAACGGGATCACGCGCGGATCGGTGCCGCCGTGCACTCCGTACGGGCCGTGCCCGCGCGGGAACTGGCGACGGTGGCGCGGTGGGCCGAGGAGCGGCGGGCCCCGCTCCATGTGCACCTGTCGGAGCAGACCGCCGAGAACGACGCCTGCCGGGCCGCCCACGGCTGCACCCCGGCCCGGCTGCTGGCCGACCACGGCGTCCTCGGCCCGCGCACGACCGGCGTGCACAACACCCACCTGACCGACGAGGACATCGCCCTGCTCGGCGGATCCGGCACCGGCACCTGCATGTGTCCGACCACCGAGCGGGACCTGGCCGACGGCATCGGGCCCGCCGTCGCCCTCCAGCGCGCCGGCTCCCCGCTCTCCCTGGGCTCCGACAGCCACGCCGTCGTCGACCTGCTCGAAGAGGCCCGCGCGATGGAGCTGAACGAGCGGCTGCGCACCCGCACCCGCGGCCACTGGACGGCCGCGGCCCTGCTGCGGGCCGCCACCGCCGACGGGCACGCCGCCCTCGGCTGGTCCGACGCCGGCAGCCTCACCCCCGGCGCCCGCGCCGACTTCACGACGATCGCGCTGGACTCGGTCAGGACAGCGGGGACGCTGCCCAGGCTCGGCGCCGAGACGGCCGTATTCGCGGCGACCGCCGCGGATGTACGCCATACGGTCGTGGCCGGTCGGCACATCGTGCGGGACGGCGCCCACACCCTCGTACCGGACGTGCCGTCGGCGCTGGCAGGCGCCGTTGAGGCACTGCGCGGCTGAATTTCCCCGTCACCCCTGAGGACACCATGAGCAGCACCGCCATCACCAACATCGCCACGCTGGTCACCAACGACCCCTCCCTCGGTGACGGATCCCCCCTCGGACTGATCCGGGACGCGGCCGTCGTCATCGAGGGCGACCGCGTCGCGTGGACCGGTGAATCCAGCAAAGCACCCGCCACTGACAACCGGGTCGACGCCGGCGGCCGGGCGGTGATCCCCGGCTTCGTCGACTCCCACTCCCACCTGGTCTTCGCGGGCGACCGCACCGAGGAGTTCAACGCCCGCATGTCCGGCCGGGCCTACAGCGCGGGCGGCATCCGCACCACGGTCGCCGCCACCCGCGCCGCCACCGACGCGGAGCTGGAGGCCAACCTCACCCACTACCTCGCCGAGGCACTGCGCCAGGGCACGACCACGTTCGAGACCAAGTCCGGCTACGGCCTCACCGTCGCCGACGAGGCCCGCGCCCTGCGCATCGCCGCCGCGCACACCGACGAGGTCACCTACCTCGGCGCCCACATCGTCTCCCCGGACTACGCCGAGGACCCGGCGGCGTACGTCGCCCTGGTCACCGGGGAGATGCTGGACGCCTGTGCCCCGCACGCCCGCTGGGTCGACGTCTTCTGCGAGAAGGGCGCCTTCGACGGCGACCAGGCCCGCGCGATCCTCACCGCGGGCAAGGCCAAGGGCCTGCTCCCGCGCATCCACGCCAACCAGCTCACCTACGGGCCCGGCGTCCAGCTCGCCGTCGAACTGGACGCGGCCAGCGCCGACCACTGCACCCACCTGACCGACGCGGACGTGGACGCGCTGGCGAACGGGAACACGGTCGCCACGCTCCTGCCCGGCGCCGAGTTCTCCACCCGCGCCCAGTGGCCCGACGCCCGCCGCCTCCTCGACGCGGGTGTCACGGTGGCCCTGTCCACCGACTGCAACCCCGGCTCGTCCTTCACCTCCTCGGTGCCCTTCTGCGTCGCGCTCGCCGTACGGGACATGGGCATGACCCCGGACGAGGCGGTCTGGGCGGCGACGGCGGGCGGTGCGAGGGCCCTGCGCCGCGACGATGTCGGCCGTCTGTCCCCGGGCGCCCGCGCCGACCTCGCCGTCCTGGACGCGCCCAGCCACGTCCACCTGGCCTACCGGCCGGGCGTTCCGCTGGTCACCCAGGTCTGGCGGCGCGGCGTACGTGAGGTCTGAGCAGGGCCTGTCCGGCGGACCGGGCCGCGGGCGGCCGACGGAAGGCGCCCCGCCGGCCGTCCGGATTCCCGTCCGGGTCCGGGTCCCGTCAGGCGCTGCCCGCCCGCCACTTCTGCGCCGTACCTCCGCCGCGCGGGTCGAGGGAGACGTAGCCGTCCGGGTGCGGGGTGAGGGCGGTCCCGGCGGCGATGGCCGGGCCGATCACGCCGTCCGGGTCGACGGCGAAGCGCAGATTGCGGCCGTTCCTGCCGTCGACCGACGAGCACTTCCAGATGCCGACGCCGTTGTCCACCGAGCCGCGGCTGTCCAGGCAGAATTCGGGGTCCGCCGCCGACTGGAGCACCTGGCGTGAGGCGTCGAACCGCCAGCGCTGGCTGGACGCGGACCCGCACGGAGCGGTGACGACGTCCGTGCCGTTGCCGAAGTCGCCGGCCACGTCCAGGCAGAGGCCCGAGGCGGCGTTCACCACCTGCGCGTAGGCCGGGCCGGGCGGATACACCGGCGAGGGCGACGGGCCGGGCGGCGGCTTAGGGCGCGCCGTCCGGGAGTGGCGCGGCGTCGGTTCGGGGGCCGGATGCCGGGAGGGCGGCCGGGAGGTCGCTGACGGGGAGGGCGCGGGCGGGGGCGCCGACACCGTGGCCGTCACCGTGACCCGCACCGGCGGCGTGGGCACCGTCACCGCGCCCGCCGCCCGCTGGTGCGGTGTGCCGTCGTTCGAGGTGAGCAGGAACAGCAGCAGCGGCGTGAGGGCCACGCCGAGCGCCGCCGAGGCCAGCGCGTAGCGGCGGGAGGGCGGCCAGGCGGAGGGCCGCGCCCGGGCCCCCGGCGGCGGATCGGCCGGACGCCGTGCGACGTAGGCGGCGCCACCCCAGGGCAGCAGGCCCTCGGCCAGCGCGGTGCGTGGGTGGTCGCGCAGGGCGGACTGCTCCTCGAAAGCGGCGGAGCAGTGGTCGCAGCGCGCCATGTGGGCGTGCAGGTCCAGGCTCGCGCGGGGGTGGTCCGGTCGTACCGCCTCCTCGATGAGCCGGCGGAAGTCGCCGCAGCGCGGGTCGTCCGACGCGGCCAGACGTGCCCTCAGACAGGCCTGGGCCAATGCCTTGAGCGCCTGCGGGGTGTCGTGCACCACGTCCTGGCGGGTGAGACCGAGGAACCCTGCGGTCCGCTCCTCGGGTTCCTGCTCCACGATCCCGTACCAGACCAGGCCCTGGACGCGGGTCGGCAGCGACCGGAAGGCGGCGAGCAGGGGCGGTACGGGACCCTCGGGGCCGGCCGTGTTCAGGACCAGCAACAGCCCGGCGTCCACGCCGCCGGACCGCTCGTCGCGCGCCCAGGCGGCGGTCAGCCGGGCGGTGAGCAGCAGCAGGCGCAGCCGCACCGGGACGCCCGGCTCCGCACCGCGCGCCGTCGCGCGGGCGGCGAGGGTGAAGGCCTGCGCCGCGAGCCGGCGGGCCGCCGGCTCGCCGGCGGTGCAGTGCCGGGCGTGGGCGAGGACCCGGGGCAGGTGGCGGGCGCGCAGTTCGCGCAACGCCGGACAGACGGTCGCGGTGTCGGCGCGCAGCAGTTCGGTGAGCCGTGCGTCGGAGGCGTCCGCGTGCGGTCCGCCGCCCGTGTCCCCGGTCTCGACGCCGTCGTCGCTCCCGTCGGCCCGAGCCATTGACCCGCCCTCCTCGCACCCCGGTGGCACGGCCGGACTCCGGACGTACCGGCCGGTATGGGGTTGACCCATAGTGGGGGAAGCGGGCCCCGGGGGAAAGAGGTTGCCCAGGGTTTTCCGGGGTAACGGCGCCACGGCGGCGGGCTTCTCGGCGCATGCCCCGCCTGCCCCGCACGTGCCCCGCACGTGCCCCGGACGTGCCGAGGCGCTGGGGGCGCGGTCCGCCCGGCGCCACCGACGGCACCGGACGGAAACGTCCCCTTCACCTCGTCACGCCGTCACGCCGTCACTCTTCGAGTGTCAGGCCCTTGCGGAGTTGTCCGAGCGTCCGGGAGAGCAGCCGGGAGACGTGCATCTGCGAGATGCCGAGTTCCTCGCCGATCTCCGACTGGGTCATATTGGCCACGAACCGCAGGGACAGGATCTTCCGGTCCCGGGAGGGCAGTTGGGCGATCAGCGGCTTCAACGCCTCGACGTACTCGATGCCTTCGAGTCCGTGGTCCTCGTAGCCGATGCGGTCCGCGAGGGCGCCCTCGGAGTCGTCCTCCTCGGGCTGGGCGTCCAGCGACGACGCGGTGTAGGCGTTCGAGGCGGCCATGCCTTCCACCACCTCGTCGTTGGACAGGCCGAGGTGCTCGGCGAGTTCGGCGACCGTCGGGGCGCGGTCGAGCCGCTGGGCCAGTTCGTCACCGGCCTTGGCAAGGTCGAGGCGCAGTTCCTGGAGCCGGCGCGGGACGCGCACGGACCACGAGGTGTCGCGGAAGAAGCGCTTGATCTCCCCGATGATGGTGGGCATCGCGAACGTCGGGAACTCCACGCCCCGGGACAGTTCGAACCGGTCGATCGCCTTGATCAGGCCGATGGTGCCGACCTGGATGATGTCCTCCATCGGCTCGCTGCGGGAGCGGAAGCGGGAGGCGGCGAACTTGACGAGCGCGAGGTTCAGCTCGACGAGCGTGTTGCGGACGTACGAGTAGGCGTGGGTGCCTTCCTCGAGGGACTCCAGCCGCTCGAAGAGGGCCTTGGACAAGGCCCGGGCGTCGTCGGGGGCCACTTCGTCGTACGGGGGGATGTCCGGGAGTCCGGCCAGTGCGTCGGCCTGATCGGCCCGCTCGGCGCGTACCTCGTGGAACTCGATGGGATCCAGGTGCTCCGCTGGGGATGCCGACGTCGCCATCTGGGTATGCGATGCGTCGAGCCGGGGTGACATGATGTCCTCCATCGTTCTCGGCATAAGGCTGCCGAAGCCAATTCGTGCACTGCGGTGTGCGGCGCCTCCAAAGCCGGCCGTGTCGGGTGCGGGTCTCTACTAGCCCTACCCGCTTTCCCAACACCGCCGCAAGTTCCTTGTGTGGGGGTATGTCCGTTTGTGTGCGGATGTTCGGCTGTCGGAGCGGTGAGGGAAGGCGTAGTGTTCGAGGGCGTCAGTCAGCAGCCAAGACCCCGGGAGAGAGAGACGGCATGGACCGCGGGACGGTCGGCAGCGCACAGTCGGGCCGGCTTCTGGTGGAGGTGCGGCAAGAGGGCTCCAGTGCCGTCGTGACGCCGGCGGGTGAACTCGATCACCACACGGCCGACCTGCTGCGCGAACCACTCGAGGAGTGCCTCGACAAGGGGCGCTCGCGCCTGGTGGTGGACTGTTCACGCCTGGAGTTCTGCGACTCCACGGGGCTGAACGTGCTGCTGGGCGCGCGGCTGAAGGCGGAGGCGGCCGGTGGGGGTGTGCATCTGGCCGGGATGCTGCCGGTGGTGGCCCGCGTGTTCGAGATCACAGGGGCGGATGCGGTCTTCACCGTGCACGACTCCCTGGAGGACGCCCTGGCCGACGAGGCCGGCTGAGCCGGCCTCGGGTTCGTCGACGTGCCCCTTCCGTGTTCAGCGCCCGGCGTATGCCGGGCGCACGCGCGGCGGGCCGAAAACGGGGGTGTTCCCCCCGATCGGTCGGGCAGGAGACATCCTGAGTGGATCGGTCGCCCTCGCGGGCGCTGGCGACCGGGGCTCCGGCGTGTGTACGGACGTACCGACCGTGTACGTGTGAAGTGACTGGTGACTTTTGAATCGTGAACTGGTGAATCGGTGAGGTGAAGCGCTGATGAGCACCACCCGGCCTTACTCGCCGGGCGACCGCGGCCCGGAGCCCAGCGGCGCTTCCGGGACGTCCGAGGGGGACGCGCCGACGGGCGCGGTACCCACAGGGGGTGCGACGGCCGTGCCGGCGGCCCCCTCCGGGAGTCGCCAGATCCGCAGGCTGAGCTTCGACGGCGAGAGCGGCGTCGTGCCGCTCGCCCGCGACTTCACCCGCCAGGCGCTGTACGCGTGGGGCTGGCTGCCCGCCGCGACCGCCGACCAGCGGGCCGCCGCCGAGGACGTACTCCTCGTCGTCTCCGAACTGGTCACCAACGCCTGCCTGCACGCCGAGGGCCCCGACCAGTTGGAGATCACCTGCGACAACAAGGTGATCCGCATCGAGGTCTCCGACCGCGGCACCGGCCAGCCCGCCCCGCGCACCCCGCACCGCGCCGGCCGCCCCGGTGGCCACGGCATGTTCATCGTCCAGCGGCTGTGCCTGGACTGGGGTGTCGTGCGCGCCCCCGGCGTCACCGGCAAGAGAGTGTGGGCCGAGCTGGGGGCACCCGCCTGAACGCGGAGCCGCTCGGCAAGGCCCGACGGCGACCGCGACACCAGGAACGCGACACGGACAAGACCGCGACACGAAAGGGCCGCCCCCACGGGGCGGCCCTTTCGGTGGTCGGAGGGTGACGTCAGTGGACGTCGCCCATCAGGGACTGCACCTTCCGGCGGTACATGTAGACCGCGACACCGGCGAGGGCGGCGAGGACCGCCTCCAGGGCGACCGCCCCCGAGCCGCTGAGGTCGACCCCGGCCACGGCGGGGTTGGACAGCAGGCTGGTGATGGAGTCGCCCGCGGTGACCGCGAGGAACCACACGCCCATCATCTGGCTGGCGTACTTGGCCGGCGCCATCTTCGTCGTCACCGACAGGCCGACCGGGGAGAGGCACAGCTCGCCGACGGTCTGGATCAGGTAGATGCCGACCAGCCACATCGGGCTGACCAGGGTGTCACCGTTGGCCATGCCCAGCGGCAGCAGGAAGAAGAAGAACGAGACGCCGATGAAGAACAGGGCGGCCGCGAACTTCGCGACGGTGCTCGGCTCCTTGCCCTTGCGGCTCAGCCACAGCCAGAACCAGGCGAAGACCGGGGCCAGCGCCATGATGAACACCGGATTCAGCGACTGGTACCAGGAGGACGGGAAGCCGAAGCCCAGCAGCGAGGAGGAGGTCTTGGTCTCGCCGAACGCCTGGACCGTGGAACCGCCCTGGTCGTAGATCATCCAGAAGGCGGCGGCCGCGACGAAGAACCAGATGTAGCCGGTCATCCTGGACTGCTCGACGGCCGACAGTTCCTTGTCGCGCTTGATGCGCAGCAGGACGCCGGCCGGGATGACCAGACCGATGACGGTGAGCGGGATCATCGCCCAGTTCAGGGTGAAGTGGCCGGAGAAGCCGACGATGCCGTAGAAGACGGCGGCGACGGCGAGCCAGGTCAGGCCCTTGCGCAGCCAGGAGGCACGCTCGGCGGCGTCCAGCGGCTTGGGCACGACGTTGCTCTGCGGGCTCAGGTTCCGGGTGCCGATGAGGAAGGCCGCGAGGCCGATCGCCATGCCCACGGCGGCGAGGCCGAAGCCCAGGTGCCAGCTGACCTGCTGGCCGACGGTGCCGATGATGAGCGGCGCGAAGAAGGCACCCATGTTGATGCCCATGTAGAAGATCGTGAAGCCACCGTCGCGGCGCGGGTCGTCCGGGCCCTTGTAGAGGTGGCCGACCATGGTGGAGATGTTGGCCTTCAGCAGGCCGGAGCCGAGCGCGACCAGCGCGAGACCGGCGAAGAAGGGCGCCTGGCCGCCGGGCAGCGCCAGCACCGCGTGACCCGCCATGATCGTGACCGCGGCGATCGCCACCGTCTTGCGGGGGCCCCAGACACGGTCGCCCAGCCACCCGCCGGGCATGGCGAGCAGGTACACCATCGACAGGTAGACGGAGTAGATGGCGGTGGTGGTGGCCAGATCCATGCCGAGCCCACCGCTCATGCTCCCCTTCTTGGCGTCGGGGCCGCCGGAGAGCAGGTACACGACGAGAAGGGCCCGCATACCGTAGAAGCTGAAGCGCTCCCACATCTCGGTCATGAAGAGTGTGGCCAGGCCGCGGGGGTGGCCGAAGAAGGTCTTCTCGGAACCGGGTGTGCCCGGATGGACCGAGTCCTTCGTCAGGCTGGACGCCATGGTCGTTCCTTGCTGGTCGGGACGCGCCGCCCTCGGCGGATACGCGCCCGGTGGGGGTGGCCGGCACCGGCAGGCCCGAGGTCCACCCCACGCCCAGGGGGATCCCGCTCCGGATCGCGAAGCGGCGGACGACGGCCACCGGGATCCACACCTCTGCCCGCGTCGACGCGCGTACGAGGCCCGGCCCTAGGTCATTCTTCCCGGGCCGGTTGGGGCCGACCCGCCCACAAAAGAGACCTTCAGCGTCAAGACGATCGCCAAAGGTCCCCTGTGTGCATCAGACGTTCAAGCCACCATACGGCAGGACACTGCCGGATATGGAAGGACTTGAGACAGGGATCACAGGTCGCCGGGGAACCCTGCCCGGCTTTCGAAGGTCTATTACCAAGGCCTCAAAGGATCGCATTCCGCGCCGCCCGGTCCGTGCCGCGGAGCCGCACGGGCGGCACCCGACCGGCCGCAAGGTAAGAAGCGCGTGTGTCGATCACACCGCCGGACCACCCCAGCGGGCGGCGCGGGCGGACTACCATCGCCTCATGACCCGTGTACTGCTCGCCGAGGACGACGCGTCCATCTCGGAGCCGCTGGCCCGCGCACTGCGCAGGGAAGGTTACGAGGTCGAGGTGCGTGAGGACGGACCCGCCGCGCTCGACGCCGGAATGCAGGGCGGTGTCGACCTGGTCGTGCTGGACCTCGGGCTGCCCGGCATGGACGGCCTGGAGGTCGCCCGCCGGCTGCGCTCCGACGGCCACACGGTGCCCATTCTGATCCTGACCGCGCGCGCCGACGAGGTGGACACCGTCGTCGGCCTCGACGCGGGCGCCGACGACTACGTCACCAAGCCCTTCCGGCTCGCCGAACTGCTCGCCCGCGTCCGGGCCCTGCTGCGGCGCGGCGCCGCCGAGCCGCAGCAGCCGCCCGCCACGCACGGCGTGCGCATCGACGTCGAGTCCCACCGCGCGTGGATGGGCGACGAGGAGCTCCAGCTCACCGCCAAGGAGTTCGACCTGCTCCGGGTGCTCGTGCGGGACGCGGGCCGGGTCGTCACCCGCGACCAGCTGATGCGCGAGGTCTGGGACACCACCTGGTGGTCGTCCACCAAGACCCTCGACATGCACATCTCCTGGCTGCGCAAGAAGCTCGGCGACGACGCGGCGAACCCCCGGTACATCGCGACCGTGCGCGGCGTGGGCTTCCGATTCGAGAAGAGCTGAGCCGGCCGCCCCGCGTTTTCGTCAGGTAGGAGGACATGCGCCGCCGACTGATCCAGTCCACGCTTGCCGTGGTGCTCGTCGTGATCGCCGTTTTCGGCGTGTCCCTGGTGATCGTCGAGACCCGCACCATCAGCAGCAGCGCCCAGGAGCGGGTCGACTCCGAGGCGCTGCGGCTGGCCAGCATCGTCGACAGCAGGCTGCTCGGCGCGGCGACGGTCAACGCCGACGTCCTGCGCAACCAGATGGCCGACGGCCAGTACGCCGTGATCGGCATCCCCGGGAAGCAGCCCATCAAGGTCGGCGTCAAACCGTCCGGCGACGTGATCCACTCCACGGCCAAGGGAGAGCAGGGCGAGACCGTCCGGGTGGAGGAGCCCCGTTCCTCGGTGACCCGCGAGGTCGGCCGCACCCTGCTGATCATCGGCCTGGTGGCGCTGCTCGCGGTGGTCGCCGCGGTGCTGCTCGCCGTCCGTCAGGCCAACCGGCTCGCCTCCCCGCTGACCGACCTCGCCGAGACCGCCGAGCGCCTCGGATCCGGCGACCCGCGCCCCCGCCACAAGCGCTACGGCGTCCCGGAGCTGGACCGGGTCGCGGACGTGCTCGACGGATCGGCGGAGCGCATCGCCCGCATGCTGACCGCCGAGCGGCGGCTCGCCGCCGACGCCTCCCACCAGCTGCGTACGCCGCTGACCGCGCTGTCCATGCGCCTGGAGGAGATCACCCTCACCGACGACCCGGACACGGTGAAGGAGGAGGCCAACGTCGCGCTCGCCCAGGTCGAGCGGCTGACCGACGTGGTGGACCGCCTGCTGACCAACTCCCGCGACCCCCGTACCGGCTCCGCCGTCTCCTTCGACCTCGACGAGGTCATCCAGCAGCAGATCGCCGAGTGGCGTCCCGCCTACCGCAGCGTCGGCCGGGCGATCGTCAGCTCCGGAAAGCGGCACCTCCAGGCCGTGGGCACGCCGGGCGCCGTCGCACAGGTGCTGGCCGCGCTGATCGAGAACTCCCTGATGCACGGCGGCGGCACGGTGGCGCTGCGCACCCGCGTGACCGGCAACCAGGCCGTGGTGGAGGTCACCGACGAGGGCTCCGGCGTCCCCGCCGACCTGGGCGCCCGTATCTTCGAGCGCACCATCAGCGGCCGCAACTCCACGGGCATCGGGCTCGCCGTCGCCCGCGATCTCGCCGAGGCCGACGGCGGCCGCCTGGAACTGCTCCAGGCCCAGCCGCCCGTCTTCGGCCTGTTCCTGTCCCGCACCCCGCCGCCGAAGAAGCAGTCGGAGGACCACCCGACGGTGCGCTGACCGCCGGGGCGGGCCCCGGGACAGGTCCTGGTGCTGTGGCCGGGAAGGTTTGCCGGGAAGCTCGCGGCGTCCGGTGCTGGGGGCACCTCCCACGCCGTTCAGGCAGTGGGGGAGCCTCGCAAGGCGGAGCATTGCCCGCGCTGGATGTACTCGGGTGATGCGACAACGCGGCGAGGTGCCGGGCGTCGCGAGCCGGCGAACCTTTCCGGTCACAGCACTAGCGGACGGCCTCGCGCCGGGGCTTCTTCGACTCGGTCTGGAGGAAGGACTCCGCGCCCGCCACGGCCTGCCGGGCCGGCAGGGTGCGGAAGACCCAGGTGCGGTACGACCAGAAGCGGAACAGGGTCGCGATGCCGATGCCGAGGAACTTGAAGACGTTGCTCTGCAGCGGGCTGTCCCAGCCGAAGCCGTACGTCGCCAGGTACAGCACGCCGTTCTCGATCACCAGGCCGACCACGCTGAACAGCAGGAACAGCGTCAGTTCCCGGGTGCGCCCGCTCTTGTCGCGGTCCCGGTACGTGAAGTAGCGGAAGCCGACGTAGTTGAAGACGATGGCGACGACGGTCGCGATGACACTGGCCCGCACCACCTGAAGTCCGGTCACGTGCCGCACCAGGTTGAACACGAGCAGGTTGACCAGCAGCCCGGCTCCGCCCACCGCGCCGAACTTCACGAGCTCGCGCCACAACTGGTCCACGTGCCTGCGCAGCGCGCCGCGGGGTGCCGAGGGCTCCGGTCGATGCCCCGAGGAACCATGTTCCATGGTCGTGCAGGCCCCCGTCTCGGTCGGTTCGGTCAACCCGGCCATGCTAACCAGCGCTCCAGGCCCGCGCCTGTGGACAAGGCATCAGCTCGGGAACGGGTCGGAAAGAGTCCGGGAAAAGGCGGGAAAGAGCCGTCGAAGCGACTGGTAAGAGCGCCGACGGGCATGCGGGCGCGGTCGGGCGCGTACGTCAGTGCGGCGGGTGACGATCCCCGTGAGGTGCCGGTACGGCCCCGGCGGGCGCGGAAGCGGGCCGCGCCGCGGCGGCCGATACCCTAGGAGCGTGACGTTCCCGGTAGTCGGCATGGTCGGCGGTGGCCAGCTCGCTCGTATGACACACGAGGCGGGCATCCCGTTGGGCATCAGGTTCAAGCTCCTCAGTGACACTCCCCAGGACTCCGCGGCGCAGGTGGTGAGCGACGTCGTCATCGGCGACTACCGCGACCTGGACACGCTGCGCGCGTTCGCGCGGGGCTGCGACGTGATCACCTTCGATCACGAGCACGTCCCCACCGAGCTCCTGCGGGCCCTGGAGGCGGACGGCATCCCCGTACGCCCCGGCCCCGACGCGCTCATGCACGCCCAGGACAAGGGCGTGATGCGTGCGAAGCTCGACGCGATCGGTGTGCCGTGCCCGCGGCACCGCATCGTGAGCGATCCGCGGGACGTGGCCGCGTTCGCGGCCGAGGGCGACGGTTTCCCCGTGGTCCTCAAGACCGTCCGCGGCGGCTACGACGGCAAGGGCGTGTGGGTGGTCGACTCCGTCGAGGAGGCCGCCGAGCCCTTCCGTGCCGGCGTGCCCGTCCTCGCGGAGGAGAAGGTCGACTTCGTCCGGGAGCTGGCCGCCAACGTCGTACGCTCCCCGCACGGCCAGGCCGTGGCCTACCCGGTCGTGGAGTCGCAGCAGGTGAACGGCGTCTGCGACACCGTGATAGCCCCGGCCCCCGACCTGGACGAGGGCCTCGCGCTCCAGGCCGAGCAGCTCGCGCTGACCATCGCCAAGGAACTCGGTGTCGTCGGCCACCTCGCCGTCGAGCTGTTCCAGACCCGCAATGAGGACGGGTCCTCCAGTGTCCTCGTCAACGAGCTGGCGATGCGCCCGCACAACTCCGGCCACTGGTCGATGGACGGCGCCATCACCTCCCAGTTCGCCAACCACGTCCGCGCGGTCCTCGACCTGCCGCTGGGCGACCCCCGCCCGCGCGCCAAGTGGACCGTCATGGTGAACGTCCTCGGCGGCGACTACCCGGACATGTACTCCGCGTACCTGCACTGCATGGCCCGTGACCCCCAGCTCAAGATCCACATGTATGGCAAGGACGTGAAGCCCGGCCGCAAGGTCGGCCACGTCAACACCTACGGCGACGACCTGGACGACGTGCTGGAACGCGCCCGTCACGCAGCCGGCTACCTGAGAGGCACCATCACCGAATGAGCCCAGTTGTTGGCATCGTCATGGGGTCGGACTCCGACTGGCCCGTCATGGAGGCCGCCGCCGAGGCGCTCGACGAGTTCGAGATCTCCTACGAGGTGGACGTCATCTCCGCGCACCGCATGCCGCGCGAGATGATCGCGTACGGCGAGCGCGCGGCGGACCGCGGACTGAAGGCGATCATCGCGGGCGCGGGCGGGGCGGCCCACCTGCCCGGCATGCTCGCCTCCGTCACCCCGCTGCCGGTGATCGGCGTGCCCGTCCCGCTGAAGTACCTGGACGGCATGGACTCGCTGCTCTCGATCGTGCAGATGCCCGCCGGGGTCCCGGTGGCGACCGTGTCCGTCGGCGGCGCCCGCAACGCGGGTCTGCTCGCCGCCCGGATCCTCGCCGCGCACGACGAGGAACTGCTCGCCCGGATGCGGGAGTTCCAGCAGGAGCTGAACGACCAGGCCACCGAGAAGGGCAAGCGGTTGCGCGCCAAGGTCGAGAACTCCGGCGCCTTCGGCTTCGGCACGGGGAAGTGACGCCGGTGTCCTCGCTGAACGAAGCCCGGGACCTGCTGCGCGAGTTCCCGGTCGTCGACGGCCACAACGACCTGCCCTGGGCGCTGCGCGAGCAGGTCCGTTACGACCTCGATGCCCGTGACATCGCCACCCCCCAGAACGCCCACCTGCACACCGACCTGCCGCGTCTGCGCGAGGGCGGCGTCGGCGCCCAGTTCTGGTCGGTCTACGTCCGCGCGGACCTGCCCGACCCGGTGCCGGCGACGCTGGAGCAGATCGACTGCGTACGGCAGCTGCTCGACCGCCACCCGGCCGACCTGGCCCCCGCCCTGACCGCCGCCGACATGGAGGCGGCGCGCGCGGACGGCCGGATCGCCTCCCTCATGGGCGCCGAGGGCGGCCACTCCATCGCCGACTCCCTCGGCACCCTGCGCGGGTTGTACGCGCTCGGCGTGCGCTACATGACGCTCACCCACAACGACAACGTGGCCTGGGCGGACTCGGCGACGGACGAGCCGGGCGTGGGCGGCCTGTCGGCCTTCGGCCGCGAGGTGGTCCGGGAGATGAACCGGCTCGGCATGCTGGTCGACCTCTCCCACGTGGCCGCGACGACCATGCGGGACGCGCTCGACACCACGAGCGCACCGGTGATCTTCTCGCACTCCTCCGCGCGGGCCGTGTGCGACCACCCCCGCAACATCCCGGACGACGTGCTGGAGCGGCTGCCCGCCAACGGCGGGATCGCCATGGTGACGTTCGTGCCGAAGTTCGTGCTCCAGGCGGCCGTGGACTGGACGTCCGCCGCCGACGAGAACATGCGCGCGCACGGCTTCCACCACCTCGACACCACGGCCGAGGCGATGAAGGTCCACCGTGCCTTCGAGGAGGCGAACCCGCGCCCGGTCGCGACGGTCGCGACGGTGGCCGACCACCTCGACCACATGCGCGAGGTCGCCGGCATCGACCACCTGGGCATCGGAGGCGACTACGACGGCACGGCCTTCACTCCCGACGGCCTGGGCGACGTCTCCGGCTATCCGAACCTGATCGCGGAACTGCTGGACCGCGGCTGGTCCAGGACCGACCTGGCCAAGCTCACCTGGCAGAACGCGGTCCGCGTCCTGGGCGCCGCGGAGGACGTCGCCCGCGACCTGCAAGCCACCCGGACGCCGTCGAACGCGACGATCGCCGAACTGGACGGATGAGTTCCAGTACCGGACGGCAGGAGGCCGTGCACCTCCTGTCGTCCGGCGCACACGACGGCTGACGGACGCCTCTCAGCAGGCGCACAGGCAGAACGGGTGCCCGGCGGGGTCGGCGTAGACCCGGAAGCCGCGCGCCCGGTCCGTCGCGTCCAGCGGCCGCGCGCCGAGTGCCAGCACCCCCTTCTCCGCCGTGTCCAGGTCCTCCACCACCAGGTCCAGGTGGGACTGCTGCGAGGCGTCCGCGGCCGGCCACTTCGGCGGCACGTACCCCGGCGCCTTCTGGAACGCCAGCGCGGACCCGCCCGGCACCTTCAGGTCCACCCAGTCACCCTCGCCCTCCACGGTCCCGCCGAGCACCTCGGCGTAGAAGCCGGCGAGGGCGCGCGGGTCGGGACAGTCCAGAACGACGACACCCAGCGTGGCGAGAGCCATGACTTCCTCCCAGTCGGGAACGGTGTTACCCGTTGGAGCGGGCAACCAGTAACGGTTACTGCATGCTCGCGTATAGCGGGTAACAGTGCAACCGGTTTCGCGAGGTACCGTCGCTGACATGAGTGAGAGATCGTCCGCGCCCGGAGGCCTGGCGCTGGTCGAGTCCCTGGTGAACACGCTGGACATCGAGACGGGCGCCGACTCGCTCGCCACGGCGGAGGGCCGGGCGCGCCTGGGGATCCCCGAGGCGGAACTGCCGCAGGCGCGCGAGCTGCGCGAGTCGCTGCGCGCCACCCTGCTGGCCCACGCCGGTCACCCGCCCCACCGGACGGTGACACCGCTGGGCGAGCTGCTGGCACGGGCGCCCCTGCTGGTGACCGTCGACGCCCGGGACGGCTCCGCCACGCTCGCCCCCGCCGACGGCGGCCCCCTGCTCTCCCGGGTCGCGGCCGCCGTCGCCGAGGCCCTCGTAGCGGGCACCTGGGCCCGGCTGAAGGCCTGCGAGGCGGTCACGTGCCACTGGGCGTACTACGACCGCAGCCCGGCCGGCCGCGGCCGCTGGTGCTCGATGCGCGTGTGCGGGGCGCGCGCGAAGATGCGCCGCTACCGGGCGAAGCAGACGTGATCCACGAGGAGTTCGCTGCTCACGCCGCGCTCCGGTGGTGCACAATGCGTGCAGACGCCGGTTCGGCCGACTGAGCCTCGGCCGAACCGGCGTCACCTGTCTGCGTGTGCCTGCGTGTGCCTGCGTGTGTCTTTGTATGTCCGGGTATGCCCGCCGGTGCGGGGCTACGCGGTCGGGCGTCCCATCGCCCGGTACGTCCACCCGGCCCGCCGCCACAGCTCCGGGTCCAGCGCGTTGCGCCCGTCGAGGACCACCCGGGCGGCCGCGACCTCGCCCAGCCCGGCCGGGTCCAGCTCGCGGAACTCCCGCCACTCGGTCAGGTGCAGGACGACGTCCGCGCCGCGCACGGCCTCCAGCGCGGAGTCGGCGTACCCGAGCGTGGGGAACACCCGCCGGGCGTTGTCCATGCCCTTGGGGTCGTAGACCGTCACCTGGCCGCCCTGGAGGTGTATCTGACCGGCGACGTTGAGCGCGGGGGAGTCCCGTACGTCGTCCGAGTCCGGCTTGAAGGTGGCGCCGAGCACCGCGACGCGCTTGCCGAGGAACGGCCCGCCGCCCAGCGCCTGCCGGGCCAGCTCCACCATCTGCCCGCGCTGGCGCATGTTGATCGAGTCGATCTCGCGCAGGAAGGTCAGCGCCTGGTCTGCGCCCAGCTCACCGGCGCGCGCCATGAAGGCCCGGATGTCCTTGGGCAGGCAGCCGCCGCCGAAGCCGATCCCGGCCCGCAGGAACTTCCTGCCGATCCGGTCGTCGTGCCCGATGGCCTCGGCCAGCTTGGCCACATCGCCGCCGGCGGCCTCGCAGACCTCGGCCATCGCGTTGATGAAGGAGATCTTCGTGGCCAGGAAGGAGTTCGCGGAGGTCTTCACCAGTTCCGCGGTCGGGAAGTCGGTGACCACGAACGGGGAACCCTCGCCGACCGGTGTGGCGTACACCTCGCGCAGCAGCTTCTCCGCCCGCTCGCTGCGCACGCCGACCACGATCCGGTCCGGGTGCAGCGTGTCCTGCACGGCGAAGCCCTCGCGCAGGAACTCCGGGTTCCAGGCCAGCTCCACGTCCGCGCCCGCGGGCGCCAGCTCGTCGATCATGCGCGCCAGACGGTCGGCGGACCCCACGGGCACGGTCGACTTGCCGACGACGAGCGCGGGACCGCTCAGGTGCGGGGCGAGCGAGGTGACGGCGGAGTCGACGTAACTCATGTCGCAGGCGTACTCGCCGTGCTTCTGCGGGGTGTTCACACAGACGAAGTGGATGTCGCCGAACGCGGCCACCTCCGCGTAGTCCGTCGTGAAGCGCAGCCGCCCGGTCGAGCCCTCGATCCCGGCCACGTGCCGGCGCAGCAGCTCCTCCAGACCGGGCTCGTACATCGGGACCTCGCCCCGCCGGAGCATCTCGATCTTCTCGGGGACGACGTCCAGGCCCAGCACCTCGAAGCCGAGCTCGGCCATGGCCGCGGCGTGCGTCGCGCCGAGATAGCCGGTCCCGATCACGGTGATCTTGAGGCTCATGGGTGCTCCAGAAGAGACGACGGTGATGCGGTGCCCGAGCATATCGGGGGCATACGCGGGGCCCTCGCCGGGCAATGTCCCCGCTGTCGCCAAGCTCACGTATCACTGGCGTGGGCGGGCGCCTAAAATTTGGGTTACTTAACGGTAATTAGCGTTGGAGCGTGAGAGACCTTGGCCGGATCGGCTGACTTCGACCTGTACCGCCCGTCCGAGGAGCACGACATGCTCCGTGACGCCGTCCGTTCGCTGGCCGAGGCGAAGATCGCGCCGTACGCCGCCGC
>NZ_JBIVTV010000017.1:0-38227 GCF_044756885.1 Streptomyces sp. NPDC091412
GCAGGGCTCCGCCCTGCCGCCCTCCTCCGCCTTGCGATGCACGGCACCAGACCCCGCTCCCTGATCCGGCCTGATCCAAACGAAAGACCCTAGTGCTGTGGCCGGAAAGGTTTGCCGGGAAGCTCGCGGCGTCCGGCGCGGTGCCTCGCAAGGCGGAGCATTGCCCGCGTACTGGATGTACTCGGGTGATGCGACAACGCGGCGAGGTGCCGTGCCAGGCGTCGCGAGCCGGTGAACCTTTCCGGTCACAGCACTAGCCAGTACCGCAACGGTGCTTGCCCCTCCTCTGGCCGGCGAGAAGGCCGGCCCCGCGAGCCCGGACCGTTCAAGGACGGGCCGCCCTGGTGGTCGGGGACGTCATGGGACACGGCATCGCGGCCGCCGCAGCAACCACTCCGAGGTCAGCTGGAGACCGGTCTGGGGACCCTCCCGGCACACCCCTGGCCACCTGCGCCTGCGTGGTCTGCGACCCGGCGGCCGACATCGGAACAGCCTGTTTCGGGATGCCAGTGGGACATGTGGGCGGGTTGAATGGAAGGCAAGCCGCCACTGTGCTCGGGGGTGAGGTAGACGAATGCGAATCCTGTAGCCGACGTCGCCGGGCGACCGAGGAACGACGCAGCGGCGATGGTGCTGAACAACCGCGGGACGGTGCTGGCGTGCACACCCGCTGTCGAGGAGTTGCTCGGCGTCGGGGTCAGGGAGCTGATCGGCAGGCCGTTCGCCGAGCTGCTCGCCGAGCCCGGCGGCGGGCTGTTCCCCTCCGGCGGCCCCGCACTGCTGCTCCACCGCGGCGGCCGGGCCGTGGAGGTCCGGCTGGAGGTGCTGCCGCTGAATGGCGGTTCCGAGGCCCAGTGCCTGGTACGGGCGGTACCGCTGACGACGGCCGCGGATCGGGAGCAGGACGACGCGCTGGTGCGAGCGCTGTTCCGGCAGACCGAAATCGGACTGGTGCTGTATGACGCCGATCTGCGGATCGTGCGGACCAACCAGCAGCCGGAGGTCGTCGGCCTGGTCGCCGGTACCCGTGCCGGGCCGGGCGGTGTGACCCTCGACGAGGTGCTCGTGGCGGCGGACGCCGAGGCCGTCGGGCAGCGTCTGCGCCGGGTCGCGGAGACGGGGAAGCCGGTGACCAACGAGGTGTTCCGGACGCGCCGCCGAAGGGCGCCCGAGGAGGAGCGTGTCGTCTCCCTGTCGGCGCTGCGCCTGGAGGACCTGGAGGGCCGCGGCACCGGGGTCGCGGTCGTCTTCAGTGACATCACGGACCGGGAGCAGGCGGAGCGCGGACTGGCTCTCCTGCGCGGGGCGGAGAAGCTGCTGCTGGGTTCGCTGGACATCGTCCGTACCGCCGAGGGACTGGCCGGGGTGCTGGTGCCCGAGTACGCCGATCTGGCGGCGGTGGATCTCGCGGAGGCTGCGCTGGTGGGCGAGGAGCCCGCCGACTACTCCCTCGGAGCTCCGCTGCGGCGGGTCGCGGTGGCCGCCAGGAACGGCGTCTGGCCGGCCGAGCTGCTCCCGGTCGGGGCGTCGCTACGAGTCCGGGAACCGGCGAAGGAGTTCGTCTACCGCCGAACCGCCCTGGCCGTGCCGGACCTCTCCGAGCTGCGGGTCGCGCTGGCGGACGAGATCGAGGGACGCCGCCAGGTGCTGCCCGACGTCGCGAAGTCCCTGCTGCTGATGCCGTTGCGGGCGCGGGGGCTGCTGCTGGGGGCAGTGGTGTTGTGGCGCGGCGACGACCGGCTCCGTTTCGATCAAAGCGACGCAGAGCTGGGCGCGCGGATCGGCTCCCGGGCCGCCATCAGCCTGGACAACGCACGGCGATACGCCCGCGAGCACCGCACTGCGGAGGCTCTGCAGCGCAGTCTGCTGCCTCAGGCGGTCGTCCGGGTGAGCGCGGCGGACACGGCCGGCTCCTACGTACCGGCCGGATCCACGACGGGGATCGGCGGGACCTGGTTCGACGTGATCCCGCTGTCCTCCTGCCGAGTCGCCTTCGTCGTGGGTGACGTGGCGGGGCACGGCGTGGAGGCGGCAGCGGCCATGGGACGGCTGCGGACGGCGGTGCAGACCCTCTCCGACATGGACCTGCCACCGGAGGAGCTGCTGACCCACCTCGACGACCTGGTCATCCGGCTATCGGCGGCGGAGGCCACGGTTCCGGGGTCGAACCGCGGGCAGGGCACCGTCCTGGGCTCCACATGTGTGTACGCGGTGTACGACCCTGTCACCGCGGTGTGCACCATCGCCAGTGCGGGCCATCCGCCGCCGGTCCTGTCCGTTCCCGGGCAGCCGGGCGCCGGCTTCGCGGCGGTCAGGCCGGGGCCGCCGCTCGGGGTGGGCGGTCTGCCCTTCGAGCCGCGGGAGTTGGCCATGGAACCGGGGGCGATGCTCGCCTTCTGCACCGGCAAGCTGCTGGCGCACGGTGAGGACGGCACCAACAGGCGGCTGCGGCAGCTCCGCGAGCAGGTGGACGCCGCCGTGGAGGAGGACCGGTCGCCTGCGGAGACGGGACGCACCGTGCTCCGGCATCTGCTGCCCGAGGCGCCCGACCATGACGTGGCGCTGCTGATGGCCCGGCTGCATGTCCTGCCCCCGGAGTCCACCGCCACCTGGGAGCTCCCGGCCGACCCGGAGGCGGTGGGCCGGGCCCGGGAGATGGTGACGGCGCAGCTGAGCGCCTGGCAGCTGCCGGACCTGACGTTCACCACGGAGCTGATCGCCAGTGAGCTGGTGACCAACTCCATCCGGTACGCGGGCGGCCCCGTGGGCCTGAGGCTGATCAAGGACCGGGTGCTGATCTGCGAGGTCTCCGACCCGAGCCAGACCCAGCCAAGGCTGCGCAGGGCCCGGCTGACCGACGAGGGCGGCCGCGGACTGTTCCTGATCGCTCAGCTGTCGCAACGCTGGGGAAGCCGCTACACCCACCACGGCAAGACCATCTGGACCGAGCAGCCGCTGCCCACGGACTGACACGCCGGGGAAGGGGCCGATCCCTCAGAGAGGCCGCACACCGCCGGGCGACGGTGTCCCATCCCAGCCCTGGTGGCGGCCGGGCAGTGCACCAAGGTCGACCCGGCCGCCGCCCCGACCGCCGCGGGGCTGCCGGGCTGCGGCGTGATGGCCGGTCTGCGGGCCGCGATCAACACCGGTCGACATCGCCTTCGGCGACTCGGTCGCGGTCATCGGCTGCGGCGGAGTCGGCCACGCGGCCATCGCCGGTGCCCGGCTCGCCGGCGCCTCGAAGATCTTCGCGGTGGACCTGGAAGCCGGAAGCTGGCGCAGGCCCGTGCCCTCGGCGCCACGCAGGCGCCCCCGCGACGAACGAGTTGCAGGCCGCCGCCCTTGACGGGCCGTCACACCCAGTCTGCGGGCGAGGCGAGCGGCCGGCGGCACAGCCACAGCCCTTCAGGCTGCTTTGCGGCGTTCCTCTGGCCAGAGCGTTGAGGGCCTGCGCCGCATGGGTGGGTACAGCGTCACCGCCACGCACGCCACGAGTACGGCGGGAGGCACGAACCACCACGGGATGCCCACCCAAAGTGCCAGGAGCCCCACCCCGAAGCAGGCACCGAAGATCGTCAAGAGGATCCGCGCGCCGTACGGGTCCCAGGTGAAGGGCTCGTGGGAACCAGGCCTGACAAGGCGTACCGCGCCGAACACCAGCATCTGAGCCGCGAGGAGCGCGGCGAGCATGCCTAGGGCGGCGTTCATCTGGAGCTCGTCCCGGGGTACATCACTGGTGTTCTGTTCGACGCCGTCCTTGTCGAGCACCACGATGTGGCGGCGCCAGAGGGTGGCGGTGACCTGATCGCCCGGCTCCAGCCGCTCGAAAAGCGGCCTCTGGTCTGTGAAAGACACGACTCCCTGCCAGGAGCCCTCGTCCTTCAGGGTTGCCTCGTAGAGGTGGAACCTCGTGCCGGTCTCCTCCGTCTTCACGACGGTGATCTGCCAGGTACTCAGGCAGTTCTCCCGCACCTGTGCCGTCGCTTGAGCGGGGCAGGGCCCGGCTGCGCGGTAGCCGTGGAGTTGCTCCCCGTTGGACGGCAACCATGCAGTGAACGCGAGGTAGCAGAGCACCGCCAGTGCCGAAGACATCAGGATCAGCACCACGCCTGTGAACCGCGTCCGGCCCGGTGACTTCCGGCTTGCACTGTCCTTGTTCGGCTGTCTGCCCGCGCTGTGAGCCATCGCCCGCGCTGTCATCGGCCCCCCATCCATGATCAGCCAGAGTCAGAGTACGACGAGGCCGGACCGCCCCTTCCGGATGGGGGACGGGCCCGCCCACACCGCAGCGCCAGTTGCGCCCCCGCAACCACAACGGGCGGCGCAGTCTGCTCGGGCCCTCTTGGCGGCGTGAGCGCTCTGGTGGCGGCCGCACAGCCCACGCCGAGAACGGTCACACCTCCGTCGCCGTCGGCACCTACCTCGACAGCGGCAAGAGCATGTACCTCCATGGGGAGGACATGCCGGTGTGGCCCCGCGGACGGGGGATGCCGCGGGGCCACACCGGCACGGTAGCGCGACACAAACCCGAAGTCCCGCGTGCCGCACCGGTTGCCTCCTGAGAAACCACCCTTCTCGCCCCTCGCAGCTGGGGTCGGTCTATGCGGCGGCCCCGCTGTCGCCGCCCAGCCGGTTGATCTCCGGGCTGTACAGGATCCGCTGTTCGACCGCTCCGGGGCGAGTGACGGCGAGCATGGCGCGACCGATGTGTTCGGTGGTTGTGGTGTGCCCGGGAGAGAGGCGGTGCAGCAGCGGGTAGAGCCAGGAGGTGAGGCCGTAAAGGACGCGGTACACCGGGGTCCTGGAGACTGCTCCGTGGCGGGGACGAATATAGGCGGGGCGGAACATGTACGCGTCCATTGGCATGGCCAGTAGGGCGTTCTCGGTGCGGCCCTTGACGCGGGCCCACATGGTCCGGCCGTCTTCGCGGCTGTTGGTGCCCTCGCCCGAGATGTAGGTGAAGGTCAGTCCGGGGTTGGACGCGGAGACGGCACGTGCGGCGGCGAGGGTGCAGACGTAGGTGATGCGGGTGTACTCGGCCTCGCTGCGGCCGGCGGAGGAGATGCCGAGACAGTAGAAGCAGGCGTCGTGACCGGCCAGTTGTCCGGAGATGGCGGACAGATCGGTGAAGTCCTGGTGGATGACTTCCCGCAGCTTGGGATGGCTGATGCCCAGCGGGCTGCGGACCACCACCAGCACACGCGTGACAGCGGGGTCGAGGAGACAGGCGCGCAGTACGCCCTGTCCCATCATGCCGGACGCGCCGAAGATGACGACTTTCACAGACAAGCTCCAGATAGAGGGTGGAGGTTCACGTACTGGGCGAACTCCTCGGTGGCGGCGCCCGATTCCCATGGTTCGGGGCTCCGGTGGCGCCGCCTGGGGCCGACGCTTCCGGCTGAAGGCAGTCCGCTGGCGCCGACCCATTGGGGTCGTCCGCGAGGGGTGTTGTGGGGGTGTGCCCGTCAGTCAGTGCCCGCCGTGACCTGCTCCCAGCGGGCGTATTCGTCCATCAGCTCGGCGAAGCGGCCCCGCACCATCTCCAGGCCGGCGGTGGCCAGGGCCAGGTGAAGCGGGGGCCTGTCGATGCCCGTGATGTCGGCAACGGCCGCCATGGACTTGACGAGGTCGCCCCTCACCGCCTGCTTGTCGAATTCGGCCATGGTCGCGTAGGCGGGCGCGTAGGCGGGGATGGAGGAGGCGGGAAGGGTCGAGTTGGTCGTAAACCGGGTGTTGAAGCCCGCCGGCTCGACCAGGGTCACGTGGATGCCCAGCGGGCCGACCTCCTGGGCCAGTCCCTCGGTCAGGTTCTGCACGGCGCTCTTGGAGGCGCAGTACAGGGCCATCGTGGGCAGGCTGACGTGGCCGCCCATGGAGCCGATGTTGAGGATATGACCGAAGCCGCGTTCTCGCATGTGCGGGAGTACGACCTGGATTACCTGGACGAGGCCCACCACGTTGGTCTCGAACTGGTCGCGCAGTTGGCCGGCGCTGACTTCCTCGACCGCGCCGATCTGCCCGTAGCCGGCGGCATTGACGAGGGCATCGATGCCGCCGAAGCGATCGATCGCCTCACTGACAGCCTGCTCGATGCTGGCGCGGTCGGTGACATCGAGGCGGCTGACCAGGACGTTGCCGAGGTCGGCGAAGGCAGGGTTGGCCTTGGCCGTGTCACGCATGGTGGCCACGACGTTCCAGCCGCGCTTGACGTATTCGAAGGTGATCGCCTCGCCCATGCCGGTCGCGGCGCCGGTGATCAGAACAGTCTTGCTCATGATGCTCTCTCTCGGGGGTGCGGCCTCCAGCCGCACTAAACGGAAACAACAAATACTGTATAGCATGCTCACTCTGTACAGTGTGCCTATGTCAACACCCCGGGGAGACACCCAGCGCCGCGAGCAGGTGCTGGCAGCAGCACTGACCGTTTTCGCCACCTTCGGTTATCGCAAGACGTCGATGGACGCGGTGGCCCGGGCCGCGGACATCTCCCGCCCCGGGCTGTACTTCCTGTTCGCCAACAAGGGGGAACTGTTCCGCGCGACCATGCAGCAGGAGTTGGACAAGACCCTGGACGACGTCCGCGCGGCGCTGACCGCACCCGATGTGGGCCTCGACGCGCGTTTGGTGGCCGCGCTCGACGCCCACCTGGGCCGCTACGTCGGCACGCACCTCAACGAGGGCGTCGACGACCTGCTGGAGCACGGCACAGCGCAGCTCGACAGCATGTATGACGACTACCGGGCCGCCTTCCATGACGCGCTCGTCGAGGCCATCGCCGCCTCCGGCCGGCCCGCAGGCAATGTCGCACCGAGGCAGATCGCCGAGGTCCTGGCCGCCGCCGGTGAGGGCTGGAAGCACCGTGTTGCCGACCGTTCGGAATTCGTCAACAAGCTCACCCTGGCCGTCGATGTCGTGTTGCGGCCATAGGCCATACAGCCTGCCACCGAGCTCCATGGCGACTGGTGCGGCAGTGACCCATATGCGGACATGCCGACCTATGGCAATTCGCCAGAAATCTTGTGGGTCAGCACTCCAGTCCGACTTCGCGATCTTGTCGCGGGCGTGGCTGGAAACGGGTACGGCCCCCGCGTGACCATCGGGGGTTGTGTGGACTCCTGAAGATCGCGCGGTGGCCGCAGACCATGGCGTAGGCCCTCCCCGCCGGCGGGCGATGTTCGACCAGGTCATGGCCCGGATCGCGGGCCGGTTCCGCCGGGTTGAGTCCCGGGCCGCGGCCCGCGCCCACCTGCTCGGACCACTGTCGAGCGTCGAACGGAAGAACTGCCGCCAGCCGGCCGAACACGCCGGCCATACCCGGCCGGGGCCGCCGCAGCGCCTACCTGGGCCGGAGCGGCTTGAACAGGGATCCGCCGGGCCGCCGCCGTTCACCCTCGCCGGCGGGCCTTAGTAACTGGATTCCCTGTCCGGCGAGTTGGTGGTTGAAGTCGCGGCCGAAGTGGTTCTGGCCGCCGATCAGTGTGAGCCGGGTTGCTGCGGCAGGTACGGGAAGAGGTGCCGCAGGTGAGCGCGTGCATGCCGGAGCCAACTGGCCTCGGAGGTGGGCCCGGGCACGGCCTGCATCACCGCACGGGTGACCGACTCGGCCTCACACAACCATCTTGGGCGCCCTCGCTCTCGCCTTCGCAAACGCCCTCAGAAGATCATCTAAGGCGTCACTCAGGGTTCGCCCACTCCTCGCGGAGCATCCCGAAGAGCACGCGGTCGTAGCGCTCCCCCTCCACCAACACAGCCGACCGACGGCGGCCTTCCTCACGGAAGCCCAACCTGGTGAAGGCGCGCACGGCGCGCTCGTTGCCGCTCCAGGTGTCCAGCTCCAGTCGGCTCAGGCAGTACGCACCGAACAGGTGGCCCACCAGCAACCGCAACGCGTCACTGCCATGGCCGCAGCCCCAGAACTCCCGCTCGCCGATGGTGATTCCCAGCGTGGCCACTCCGGCGTACGGGTCCAGATCCCGGTAGTCGGCCATGCCTATCACCCTCCCGCCCGCCAGATCCTCGACCGTGAACACGGCCGACTCCCTCGGGCTCAGTCGCAGCATGGTGTCGAAGCCGAGCCCGACCGCCTCCGCCGTGACCGGGCCGAAACACGGGTCACCACCTGCGGCCCAACGCACCACCTCCGGGTCATTGCGCCACCGCACATGGTGCGCAGCGTCTTCGGAGCGCAGCGCGCGCAGCCTTACCAACTTTCCTTCGAGCATTGAGCGACCCTAATCGACGCCAGAACCACTCAAGGCCGGCGATGCATGCTCGGATGTCCTCGACACCTGTGCGTCGGTTGGGCCAGGCGGTCGCACTGCCCCCGTCCGGCCCGCCGGCTACCCCGCACCCGCACCCGCACCCGCACCCGCACCCGCACCCGCACCCGCACCCGCACCCGGCCAGATCCTCCGCCGTGAGATGCGCCCCGAGCCCCCGCAGTCCTTCCCGCCGCGTGGCCCCAGTGCGTTCTCAGTGCTCCGCACGCCGTCTGACCAGAGCCTTTTGGCCGAGACCAAATGGCCTTGTGAGTACATGCCAGCACCTTTCACCATGATCTCGGCACGACGGAGGCCCCCCATGGACCGGCCCACCACATCCATGCAAGGGGGACCACGTCACTGCCCTGCCCTGCAGTGACGCCAGCCAGTTCCACGAAGGGGAGTACAGCATGTTCAAGCACCGCACGAAGACCCGTCGTATGGGTTCCATCGCAGCGATGTGTGCCGCTGCCGCAGCCACGACCATGCTGGCCTCGGCCCCGGCAAGCGCCGCCTCCGAGTGGTGGAGCGACCCGAACTCCTGCACCAAAGTCGCCACGGGAACCGAGAAGACCGTCAACGGCCGCCAAGTCCAGATCCGTTACGGTACGTGCGGTGGCTCGCAGTACGGTTGGGGGCGCATCCTCAACTACGGCTCGTCGGACTACATTCGCTTCGAGGTCTCCCTCGGCGGCCGTGTCTGGGACTACGCCGACATCTGGTCCGCCAGCAGCCGCAACTACACCAAGGGCTACCTGACAAGTTCGAGCTCAGCCGTTGCCTTCCGTGCCTGCTACGTGACGACGCTCCTCGGCACCTGCAACTCCACCAACTCCACCGCCTGGTGGTAAAGCCCGGAACGGCGCGGGCAACCGTGCACACCGCGCGGAGTCCACGGCCGGCGCGCAACGAGCCTGCACCGGCGTTGGCGTGGGGGCTCAAACGTCGGGTTCACGCGTTTCTACGTTCACGCGGACATGGCCATGGTCGCGTGGACCTTCCGTATCCGATCGCATCCAGGAGGTTCCCGTGAGGAAAGCCATAGCCGTTGCTTTCGCCGCCGCGGCACTCTCGCTCACCACCGTGCCGGCTGCCCACGCGGCTCCGGCAGGCGTCATCAGCGCGGCTGTCACCTGTCCGGGCCCTCTCAGCAACTACACGCATGTCCTGTCGAGCGTGGACTGGCTGAAGGTGCGCACCGGACCGTCGACGAGCAACACGGCCATCGGCCAGCTTCCCGGTGGCGCCGCGTTCTACTTCAGCCCCTCGGGGGTCCAATCCGGGGGCCACTACTGGGTGTGCGGCTACGGCTACAACGGCAGCACCAAGCTCACCGGCTGGGTTGCCGGCGAATACCTGCTCTGGCCCTGACCGGGATCGGCCGGCGCGAGGGCTGAGCTGCCACGACCGCCCGGCATCCGAAGCCAGAGGAACCGGCGACGGTCAAGCATGGCCTCTGACCCCATCAGGATCATTTCTTGATGGGGTCTGCCATGTGCCGGGACAGCAAAGTCTTCACCCGCACCGCCCTCGCCCTCAACGGCCAATGGAATGACCTCCGTTGAGAGAACCTCACCGGCTGGCCCGTTCTTCTCGGGGCTCGGCGGACGAGCCGGCTAACGCGCCACGCGGTAGCGGAGGTAGACGACTCTCGGACTGAAGGTGCGGGTCTCGACGAGTTCGAGATCCACCCGGCGCTCGCGTTGGGGAAAGAACGGAATACCACCGCCCACCAGCACCGGGTAGACCATCGCCCGGTACTCGTCGATCAGACCCGACGCGGCCGCCTCGGCGGCGAGAGTCGCGCCGCCGATCGCGATGTCGCCCTCCCCCGGCTCGGCTCGCAACCGCTCGATCTCCTCCGCCAGGCCGCCGGGGACCAGGCGGGCATTGCCCTGCACCGCCGACAGCGTGGTCGAGAACACCACCTTCGGGAGCGGCTTCCAGAGCGCGGCCCACTCGAGCATTGAGTCGTCGAGCGAGGGATCCTGATTGGCGGTCTCCCAGTACAGCATCGTCTCGTACAGCCGACGTCCCAAAAGGTGGACGCCGACCTCTCGGATCTCGTCGATCCAGAAGCGAAAGACCTCCTCGTCGGGCACCGTCCAGTCGAAGCCGCCGTCCGGCCCGACGATGTAGCCGTCAAGTGAGACGCTCATCGAATAGGTCACGCTGCGCATCAGAAGTCCTCCTCGGTGACGGGGTCGACAGTACGACCGCCGGACGCCGCAGAATTCATCGCGACGCGCGGAATTCCCTGGGCCGAGTCACCTCACGAGATCATTTCGTTGAGAAAACCCGAGAGGGTGCGACCGGGGTCAGAGCCGTGGGCGACGTCTCGGCGGGCGATGAAGGGTTTGATCCCGTGCTTCCACAGCAGGCGGCGCGTGACGGACCGGAGCCGAGCGGATTCGCCGCCGTACCGCAGGGCCTGATTCTCGAACAGCTCCCCCGAACGATGTCCTCATGGTTATCGAGACGTCGGGGTATTGGCACGCAGGAGTGCGGCTCCGAGCGGAGTGAGAGTGTGCAGCACGGACGTGGCGTGTCGGTGGCTGACGATGAGGCCGGCGTCCCGCAGAGCTGTGGCGTGCTGGCTGGCGGATGGCGCCGAGACCCCTGCCGCACGGGCGAGTTCGCCGGTGGTGCCTCCGGCCGCCACGGCGCGCAGGATGGCGGCCCGGGTGCGCCCGAGCAGGGCTGCCAGGGGTGCGCCGGAGCCAAAGCCTTCTGGAAGCGTGGAGTGGTGAGGCTCGTGGTTGAGGGCGTAGAGCAGGACGGGATCCAGCGTCGTGTCGCCGAAGGTCACGGGGTTTCCCCAGCAGAAGTAGGACGGAACCAGGAGGAGTCCGCGACCGTTGAGGCGCAGATCACGGTCCTCGGGATAGACCGTGTGCAGGACTGGGCGCCGCCATTGAAGACTGGGTCCCAGACTCTGGAGGATCCCTTCGGTTCCGTGGCTGAGTACGGCGCGGGCACGCGCGTACCGCTCGGCTTCGATACGGGCTTGGATGCGGTCGCCGTAGGGGGCGATGACGATGTCGTAGTAGGCGCGCATCGCTCGAACCAGTTCCTTGCGTGTGTCCGGCTCGGCCAGGCGGGGCGCCCAGGTGGGGGCGCCGCTGGTGCGGTCAAGGATGCTCACCTCGTGCAGGACCCGGCATCGCGGCGTGCTCAGGACGGCTTCCAGACCGGCCTCGAGTCCTTCAACGCCCTCGGGAGGGGTGAGGAAGTCGGGGAAGTAGGTGGCGCGCGGGACCAGTGGTAGCAAAAGGGTGCGCAGGGTGTGGCTGAACCCCGTGGCGTGCAGTCGGGCGCGGACGGTGTGATACCAGTCCGCATAGGCCCAACGCCCTTGGCGAGACTGGAAACGGTGAAGGCTCGCGCAGATCTCCCACAGCGGATCGGGTGCAGCTGCAATACGTGTCCGGCTCAGGTCGGCATCGGTGAAGTGGATCCGGAGCATTCGCTTCCCCCCTTGTGGCCTGATTTCTCAGGCAGAGCCAAAACCCCCTGACTCGCCATGTTCGCGTCAAGAATGCTCAAGTTCAACGGAGCATGGGGGATGCGGCTTCATCCACACCCGGGAATTCGCACGCCAGGTGAAAAACGCTTCGGACGGTGTACGACATGGGCCGCGAGGGCAAGCGTGCCCGCCGCGTCCTCGTACGGGGCGACCGCGCACGTGCGCACTCCCGGATGCGCGCGCAACGCGGCCTCCATCTGGCCGGGTTGGAGGCGCTGACGGCGGATCACGACCTGCTCGTCCACCTGGCCGAGGGGGGTGCCCCTTCGCTGCACAGAGGTTCACCGCTCGACGCGGCTCCGCCCGCCCTGGCCCACAGGTGCAGGCCGGCTCCGAGAAACGGCCGGTAAGTCCGTAGGCACCCGTTCTCCCGTTCGCCTGACTGGTCGCCACAGGTGACCTTCGCTGTCGCAAGGTCGATACTGCCGGTAGGAGCGCTCGGGCTTCGCCGTGTCCGCCCGTCCGAGTTCTCTGATGCTCCGTCAGTAAAGTCAGCATGGAGTCAGCGCCAGTACCGCCAGGCATCGCCACAGACCGTCACGGACCGCCGAGATCAACAACAGCCGTTATGTGCCCTGACCAGCAAAGGCGCAGGTCGGGGCCACACTCGCTAAGATCACTGGGAGGTACCCATGAGGATGCTCATCAACGTCGCCGAGACCGTGGTGGCGGACGCGCTGCGCGGTATGGCGGCGGCTCACCCGGAGCTGACGGTCGACGTGGAGCACCGGGTGATCGTGCGGCGGGACGTGCCCGTGGCGGGGAAGGTCGCCCTGGTCTCCGGTGGCGGGTCGGGGCACGAGCCGCTGCACGGCGGGTTCGTCGGGCCCGGGATGCTCTCGGCGGCCTGCCCGGGGGAGGTCTTCACCTCGCCGGTGCCGGACCAGATGCTGCGAGCGGCGGCGGCCGTGGACAGCGGGGCGGGCGTGCTGTTCATCGTGAAGAACTACACCGGCGACGTACTCAACTTCGACATGGCGGCCGAACTCGCCGAGGACGAGGGCATCCAGATCGCGAAAGTGCTGGTCAACGATGACGTGGCGGTGACCGACAGCCTGTACACGGCCGGGCGGCGCGGCACCGGCGCGACCCTGTTCGTGGAGAAGATCGCGGGCGCCGCCGCCGACGAGGGGCAGCCACTGGAGCGGGTGGAGTCGATCGGCCGGCAGGTCAACGAGAACTCCCGCAGCTTCGGCGTCGCGCTGAGCGCCTGCACCACCCCGGCCAAGGGCAGTCCCACCTTCGACCTGCCGGCCGGCGAGCTGGAACTCGGCATCGGCATCCACGGCGAGCCGGGCCGGGAGCGGCGGCCGATGATGACCTCGGGTGAGATCGCCGACTTCGCGGTGCACGCCATCCTGGAGGACATGAGCCCGCGCAACCCCGTACTGCTTCTGGTCAACGGTATGGGCGCGACCCCGCTGCTGGAGCTGTACGGCTTCAACGCGGAGGTGCACCGGGTGCTCGCCGAGCGCGGTGTGGCCGTCGCCCGCAGTCTGGTGGGCAACTACGTCACCTCCCTGGACATGGCGGGCGCCTCGGTCACCCTGTGCCAGATCGACGAGGAACTGTTGCGGCTGTGGGACGCGCCGGTGAGCACACCGGGCCTGCGCTGGGGCCGGTGAGCCGGCGAGCCCATCGACCGTACCTATCACGCAAGGGAGATCCAGTGCTCGACGCCGACTTCTTCCGCCGCTGGATGACGGCGACCGCCGCGTCCGTGGCCCGTGAGGCGGAATGGCTCACCGCCCTCGACTCGCCCATCGGGGACGCCGACCACGGCAGCAATCTTCAGCGCGGGTTCACGGCCGTGCGGGCCGCGCTGGACAAGGAGGCTCCACAGACACCCGGCGCGATCCTGGTCCTCGCCGGGCGGCAGCTGATCTCGACGGTCGGCGGCGCGTCGGGGCCGCTGTACGGGACGCTGCTGCGGCGTACCGGCAAGTCGCTCGGGGACGCCGCCGAGGTGAGCGAGAAGCAGCTCGCCGAGGCGCTGCGGGCCGGGGTGGACGGGGTGATGACGCTGGGCGGGGCCGTACCGGGAGACAAGACCATGATCGACGCGCTGGTCCCGGCGGTGGACGCGCTCGGTGACGGCTTCGCGGCGGCCCGCGCCGCCGCCGAGGCGGGTGCCGAGGCGACCACACCGCTGCTGGCCCGCAAGGGCCGGGCGAGCTATCTGGGTGAGCGCAGCATCGGGCACCAGGATCCGGGGGCCACCTCGTCCGCCCTGCTGATCGCGGCACTGGCCGACGCGGCCTCGGCGGAGGCGTGACGTGAGCGGCGAGAAGATGGTCGGGATCGTACTGGTCTCGCACAGCGCCGAGGTGGCGTCCTCCGTGGTCGAGCTGGCGAGAGGACTGGCGGGCGGGGCGGCGGGCGTGCCGGTGGCCGCGGCCGGCGGCCGGGAGGACGGCGGGATGGGCACCAGTGCGGAACTGGTCTCCGCCGCGGCCGCGTCCGTGGACCGGGGTGCCGGGGTCGCCGTGCTGACCGACCTCGGCAGCGCGGTGCTCACCGTGAAGGCGCTGCTCGCCGAGGGTGACGAACTGCCCGGGAACACACGGCTGCTGGACGCCCCGTTCGTCGAGGGCGCGGTCGCCGCGGTGGTCACGGCGGCGGCGGGAGCCGACCTGGACGCCGTGGAGGCGGCGGCCTCGGAGGCGTACGGCTACCGGAAGGTGTGAGGAGCGTCCGGGGCGGCGCGGGGCGGAAGGCGCGGATCGTCCGCCTGCGCCGCCGCCGTCCCGCCGTTCACCAGCCGGCGTGCCAGCCGCTCGCCGGTGGCCACGGCGGCCGCGTGGTCCTCGATGGCGCTGATCCGGGAGTGCTCGAAGACGATGTAGGTCACGCCGGAGCGGACCCCGCCGCCGTTCGGGTCGGCGGGGATGTCGAGGCTCCGGGCGGTGGCGTAGGAGGCCTCGCCGATGACCTCGCTCGGCCCGATGTCGCCGACGACCGCGTACTGCACGCGGTCCCGGTAGACGACGGCCGCGACCGATCCCCCGCCCACGCCGTAAGCGCGGTGGTCCCAGATGCTGCTCGGGGCGGGCAGGACGACGTACGGCAGCTGCGCGGCGTCCAGGCGGAGGCCGTTGGACTGCTCGTAGGCCGCGGTGGGGAAGAACTGCGGGTCGGTGCTGCGGTTGCAGCGGACGGTGGGCCGTCCGTCGCAGTCGATGTCCATGTCGGCCTTCCAGAAGACGGCGCCGGGCAGCTCGCACACCGGGATGGTGGCTGGCCGCCCGGCGTCGAGGCGGTAGCGGCCGCGGGAGACCCGTGTGCAGTCATGCACCCTGGCCAGCAGGTCGGCGGCCCTGACACCTCCCTCGCCGTGCGCCGCGGGCTCCGCCCGGGTGAGGTCCGCGTACCGCGCCGCGGGCTCCCCCCGGGTGCGGTGCGCGGACGGCACGGTCAGGGTCGGGAGTGTCGTGGGAGCGAGCAGGGCGGCACTCGCCGCGACGAGCGTCAGCGACTGGGCACGCACCATGGGGGGCGCCTCTCCTCGGGGACATTGACCTGCATTCACCCCGCCGGGGGTAATTTTCGGAGAAATCGGTCACGCGGGGCCCACGTTAAGGGACCGGACGACGCATGGCCCGCATCACCCATCGGGCGGCCAGGGGCCTGGATCCCTGCGGACCCGACCCCGGGCCGCCCGTGACGACGCGGGAGGCAGCGACGACAGCTGCCCGCGCCACAGCGTGAACTCCCCTGCTGCACAGGGTGGTTCAGCCCGGAAGGAACTTCAGCATACGTAACGCCCCGCGACTCCCACCAACCCCGGCCCCCTTGATGCGCTCCCGTCAACGCGCCATATTGGTCCGGACCATTGTTCGTGCGGCGTCCGGGTCGTCCACGCCGCCGTTCCCGGGGAGGCAGACCCGTGCGACGTGTTCCCGCCCCCGCTTCCCCTCGTTCCCGCACGCCCGGGCGTGTCGTGGCGCTGTGCGGCGTGCTGGCGCTGCTCGCCGCCTGCGGCCGGAGTGTCGCGGACGACGGGGAGGGCGGCGGGCTGCCCGGCGCGCCGACCGGCGTCACCGCCGCCGCGGGCAGCGCCACGAGCGTGCACGTGATGTGGAACGGGCTGCCCGCGACCTCGGACATCGGCGGGTACGAGGTGTACCGCGGCACCACGAAGGTGAAGGCCGTACCGGCCCGGGAGCACATGGTGGACGTCACCCGGCTCAGCCCGTCGACCACGTATGTCTTCACCGTCCGGGCGCGGGGCACCGACGGCCGGCTCGGCCCGCGCAGCCGGCCGGTGCGGGCGACGACACCGGCCGCCGCCGCGGCCGACCACTCGGCTCCCAGCCGCCCGCTCGACGTGCGCGGCCGGGCGGTGGGCAGCCGGGCCGTCCAACTGTCCTGGTCCCGCTCGACGGACGACCGGGGTGTGGTGTCCTACGACGTCTACCAGGGCGGAACGAAGATCCACAGTGTCGGCGGCAGCCAGACCGCCGCGGTGGTCACCGGCCTGCGGCCGGGCACCTCGTACGCGTTCACCGTGCGGGCCCGCGACGCGGCCGACAACCTCTCCCCCGCCGGTGCCACCGTCCGGCTCACCACCGCGCCGGGATCCGACGACGGCCGGGCCACCGCGCCGTCCTCCTTCCGCGCCACGACCCACCGGGCGGACGGGGCGTACTACCTCGATCTGAGCTGGGTGCCGCCGCGCACGGACGGCGTGGTGACGCAGTACCAGATCCAGCTGGACGGACAGCCGGCCACCTCCCTGGTCTGGGGCGGCACGGCACCGCGCGAGAAGGCCTCGTACAGCTTCTACCTGGGGCGTGAGGCCGGGGTCGGCCACCGGGTGCGGATCCGGGCGATGCTCCCGGACGGCACCTGGGGCGGCTTCTCACCCGAGCGCTCGGTGACGACCGGGAAGCCCTGAACACCCGACAGGACAGTGCCGAAGGGCAGCCCGAACACCCGATCGGGCGGCGATGAACGGGCAGCCCCGAACACCCGACCGGACGACGACCGGGCGGCCCCGAACAGCCGACCGCGCAGTGACGACCGGCGGCCCCGAACGCCCGACCACGTGGTGACGACCGGCCGCCCGGAGCACCCGACCACGCCATAACGACCGGGCGGCCCGGACCACCCGACCGGGCGTCGACCGGCCGGGCGGTGCCCACCCGTACGGACGCGCCCCGCATGCGGGCGGCCTCCGCGGGACGTTGGCTGGCCCCGAGGCAGCACGGGCGATTCCCCTATCTCCGGCGGCACATGGGATGGTCCGCCGACCGTGCCGTCGGAGGACAGTCCCATGCGCCACACTCAGCCACCCTCCCCCTCCCTCTCCCCCTCCGCAGCCGTCGCCGCGACGGCCGCCGTACTCGCACTCGGTCTCGCCGCCGGCCCAGCCGACGCCGCCGGTACCGGGATATCCGTCTCCGCCAACGGCTCGACAGTGTCCGTGACGACCAGCGTGTGCAGCCAGGTCAACGGCCGTTGGGGCACGGCCTCGCTGCTCACCGCCGGCCAGACCAACTTCACCCAGGGACGCCAGGTTGCGCTCACCGGGATGACCGGCGGCCAGTCCGCCGCCTGGCAGAGCGTGAGCCCGGGCACCTACACCGTGGCCGTCGTCTGCGCGAACAACATCATGGCGGGCACGCAGTCCATCGTCGTCACCGGCGGCCGCGCCACCGCGACGGCCGCTCCCACGTTCCGGCAGACGAAAGCGCCGAACGTCGTGCCCACGTACGCGCCGAACGTCGGACCGTACGCGCCGAATGTCGGACCGTACGCGCCG
This sequence comes from Streptomyces sp. NPDC091412, assembly GCF_044756885.1. NCBI lineage: Bacteria > Bacillati > Actinomycetota > Actinomycetes > Kitasatosporales > Streptomycetaceae > Streptomyces > Streptomyces sp. NPDC091412. The sequence goes on from NZ_JBIVTV010000017.1 coordinate 17,552, forward strand.
AACATCGCACCCACGGTCGTACCGACCCGGGGTGTGCTGGGCGGCGTGGGCGGGGGCGTCAAGGACTACGGCCCCCTCACGCTCGCGGTCGGCGGGACCCTGGTCGGGGCGGCGGTGGTCGCCACCGGGTGGGTGCTGCGCCGCCGTTCGAAACCGTCCCGGTTCTGACCGCCCCTCACAGCCGCGCCGGTTCCGACCGCCCCACCGGGGCCGGCCGCCCTCACTCCGGGTCATGGCCCGGCAGCTCGGTGAACTCCTCCAGCGCGTGCCGGAACCACTGCGTCCAGAAGGTCTCCAGGTCGATACCGGCCCGCAGGACCAGGTGCCGCAACCGGTCCTCGGGGCTGTCCTTGCCGGGCGGGAAGTCGCGGTCCTCGATCTCTCGGTACTCCGCCAACTGCCGCTCGTGCAGCTCCAGATGACGCCCGAGGTCGGCCCGAACGCCCGCGGTGCCCACCACGGCCGCCGCGCGCAACCGCAGCAGCAGGGCGTCGCGGTGCCGCTTCGGCTCCTGGGAGGCGGCGGTCCAGCGGGCCAGTTCCGCGCGGCCCGCGGGCAGCACCTCGTAGTCCTTCTTCTGCCCGCGGGCCGGCTCCTTCGCCGGCAGGCCGCGGATGAGGCCGTCGGCCTCCAGTCTTCCCAGCTCGCGATAGATCTGCTGATGCGTCGCCGTCCAGAAATAGCCGATCGACTTGTCGAAGCGGCGCGTCAGCTCGAGCCCCGACGACGGCTTTTCGAGCAGGGCGGTGAGGATCGCGTGCGGAAGTGACATGGGGATCATCCTAGGAACAGGAGGCACACCCGCCCCGGCCCCGCGGGGCCGTCGCCGGTTGCCTCACTACAGGGCCGCCGCCAGTTCCGTGCCCTGCTTGACGGCGCGCTTGGCGTCGAGTTCGACGGCCTCGTCCGCGCCGCCGATCAGGTGCGCGCGGCGCCCGGCGGCGGCCAGTTCCTCGTACAGGTCGCGTCGCGGCTCCTGCCCGGTGCACAGCACGATCGTGTCGACCTCCAGGACCGTGCTCGTGCCGTCGACCGTGATGTGCAGGCCCCGGTCGTCGATGCGGTCGTAGCGCACGCCGGGCACCATCGTGACCCCTCGGTGCCTGAGTTCGGTGCGGTGGATCCAGCCGGTCGTCCTGCCCAGTCCGGCGCCGACCTTGGTGGTCTTGCGCTGGAGCAGGTGCACTGTGCGCGGCGGCGCGGGCCGCTGCGGCGCGGTGAGTCCGCCGGGCGCGCGCTGGTCCATGTCGACTCCCCAGAGCCGGAAGTACGCCGCCGGGTCCTCGCTCGCCTTGTCACCGCTGTCGGTGAGGTACTCGGCCACGTCGAAGCCGATGCCGCCGGCGCCGAGGATCGCCACCCGGTCGCCGACGGGCGCGCCGTAGCGCAGCACGTCGAGGTAGCCGAGGACGCGCGGGTGGCCGATGCCGGGGATGTCGGGGGTGCGCGGGGCGACGCCGGTGGCGACGACGGTCTCGTCGTAGTCCGCCAGGTCGCCCGCGCTCACCCAGGTGTTCAGCCGTACGTCCACGCCGTGTGCGTCGAGCTGGTGGCGGAAGTAGCGCAGCGTCTCGCCGAACTCCTGCTTGCCGGGAATCTTGCGGGCCACGTTGAGCTGTCCGCCGATCTCGCCCGCCGCGTCGAACAGGGTGACCAGGTGGCCGCGTTCGGCGGCCGAGACGGCGCAGGCGAGCCCGGCGGGTCCGGCGCCGACCACGGCGATCCGCTTGCGCCGCCGGGTCGGGGACAGGACCAGCTCGGTCTCGTGGCAGGCGCGCGGGTTGACCAGACAGGAGGTGATCTGCCCGCTGAAGGTGTGGTCGAGGCAGGCCTGGTTGCAGCCGATGCAGGTGTTGATGGCCTCGGGGCGGCCGGCGGCGGCCTTGGCGACGAAGTCGGGGTCGGCGAGCATCGGACGTGCCACGGAGACCATGTCGGCGTACCCGTCGGCGAGCAACTGCTCGGCGACTTCTGGGGTGTTGATGCGGTTGGTGGTGACGAGGGGGACGGAGACCCGGCCCATCAGCTTCTTGGTGGCGAACGCGTAGGCGCCGCGCGGTACGGAGGTGGCGATGGTGGGGATGCGGGCCTCGTGCCAGCCGATGCCGGTGTTGATGAGAGTCGCCCCGGCGGCCTCGACGGCCCCGGCGAGCGTGACGACCTCGTCCAGGGTCGAGCCGTCGGGCACGAGATCCAGCATGGACAGCCGGTAGATGATGACGAAGTCCTCGCCGACGGCCTCGCGCACCCGGCGCACGATCTCCACCGGGAAGCGCATCCGGTTCTCGTAGGAGCCGCCCCAGCGGTCGGTGCGGTGGTTGGTCCGCGCGGCGATGAACTCGTTGACGAGGTAGCCCTCGGAGCCCATGATCTCGACGCCGTCGTAGCCGGCCCGGCGGGCGAGGCGGGCGGTGCGGGTGTAGTCGTCGATGGTCCGCTCGACGTCGGCGTCGGTGAGCTCGCGGGGCACGAACGGGCTGATGGGAGCCTTGAGGGGGCTGGGGGCGACCAGGTCGCGGTGGTAGGCGTAGCGGCCGAAGTGCAGGATCTGCAGGGCGATCCGGCCGCCCTCGCGGTGCACGGCGGCGGTGACGGTCGCGTGCCGCTCGGCCTCCTGCTCGGTGGTGAGCTTCGCGCCGCCCTCGTACGGCCGCCCTTCCTCGTTGGGGGCGATGCCGCCGGTGACGATGAGTCCCACTCCGCCGCGGGCCCGGGCGGCGTAGAACTCCGCCATCCGCTCGAATCCACGGTCGGCCTCCTCGAGGCCGACGTGCATCGAGCCCATGAGAACGCGGTTCGGCAGCGTGGTGAAGCCCAGGTCGAGCGGGCGCAGCAGATGGGGGTAACGGCTCATGTCCGTAGTTGTAGAGGACCCCGAGGGGTTTATGCAACTAGTTGCATAAACCCCTCGGGGTCTCCACGGCGGCCGGCGTCAGCGGCTTTCCAGACGGACGTGGAGCTCGCGCTCCTGGTCACCGGAGGCCATGCACAGGTCCTGGACGGTGAACAGGGAGTCCAGGGTGGTGCGGAAACGGTCGATCGCCCAGTAGCCGCCCTGCACGTCGACCATGACGGACGCGCCGAGCCGGCTGGGCCCGCGGTCCGCCCCGTGCTCCTCGGCCACGTCGAACGTGCCGAGCCATACGGTCGGGCGCACCTCGTGGTAGTCGCGGGGCACGTCGTCCGCGCACCGATCGGAGGAGAAGCAGGCACACAGTGCGTCGAACACGGTCCGGGCGTCTTCCTTGCTGCATCCGCTCAGTTCCACCGAGACGGATTCGGGGTGCACCGGCTCGCTCACCATCACGATCACTCCTCTCGTGGCCGGGGTACCGCACGAGGTTCCCTCCGCGCGGCCGTCCACTCGCAAAAACCAGCAAAGCACCGTTTCCCGGCAGAAGACCACCGCCGCCGGCCGCCTGCCCGTGCGCCCCGTCTGCCCGTCTGCCCGCCTGCCCGCCTGCCCGTTTGTGCGGGCATCGGTCCCTCCGGCCGATTCGGCGCGAAGGAGCCCTTGCGGTGGGGGATGGTGGAGGGAAGCGACGGGCCGCCCCGGAGACGGGCGCGGGCGCGGTGCGAAAGAGGCGCCGCATCGGGGCGGCGGGCCGCGCGGACGGGCGAAGGCGGTGCGTGGGATGACTGCTTCCGGGACTCCCTCGGCCGAGGGCGAGGAGCCGGTGGTCCGTCCGGCACGGCCGAGCGGACTGCTCGACGTGCTGGGCGTCGCCTCGGTGGTCCTCGACGCCCAGGGACGCATCGTGCTGTGGAGCCCGCAGGCCGCGGAGCTCTTCGGCTACTCGGCGCAGGAGGCGCTGGGGCGGCACGCGGCCCGGCTCATGGTCCACGAGCAGCACCTCGACCTGGTGGTCGGGCTGTTCTCGGAGGTGCTGCGGACCGGCCGGGGCTGGGCGGGCGCCTTTCCCGTCCGGCACAAGGACGGCAGCACCCGCCTGGTGGAGTTCCGCAACATGCGGCTGCTGGACGAACGCGGGGAGGCCTACGCGCTCGGGCTCGCCGCCGACCAGTCGACCGTACGGAGGCTGGAGCGGGACGTGGCGCTGTCGGAGCGGATCGTCTCGCAGTCCCCGATCGGCCTGGCCGTGCTGGACAACCGGCTGCGGTACGTCTCGGTCAACCCGGCCCTGGAGCGGATCAACGGCATACCCGCCGAGGAGCACATGGGCCGCACGATACCCGAGATGCTGCCCGAGGTGGACGCGGAAACCCTGGAGTCCGCGGCGCGCCGGGTACTGGAGACCGGGCAGCCGCTCGTCGACCTGTCCACGGTCGGCCGGACCCCGGCCGATCCCGACGAGGACCACGCCTGGTCGATCTCGCTGTACCGGCTGGAGGACGCCTCCGGCACCGTGCTGGGCGTGACCGTGTCGGTCGTCGACATCACCGAGCAGTACCGGGCGGGCGTCGAGGCGGAAGCCGCGCGCCGCCGCCTGGCCCTCATCGCCGACGCCTCGGCCCGCATCGGCACCACCCTGGAGCTGGAGCGCACGGCCCGGGAGCTGGCCGAGGTCGCCGTGCCCGAGTTGGCCGACGTGGCCGCGGTGGACCTGCTGGAGGCCGTGGTCGAGGGGCGCCGCAGCAACCTCGGTCCGGCCGAACCGGCGGTGATCCGGGCCCTGGCCGTACGGGCGGACCGCGCCGCGGACGCCCTGGAGGCAGCCGATCCGCCCGGGCAGATCGCCCGCTACGGCCCCGAACGCCTGGTCACGCTGTGTGTGCGTACCGGCCGCCCGGTCCTGGTCGCACGCGTCAGGGACGAGGACCTGCCCAGGATCGCCCGGTCCCCGGAGGCGGCGGTGCTGCTGGGTCTCGCGGGCGTGCACTCCTATCTGGCCGTGCCGCTGATCGCGCGCGGCGAGGTGCTGGGCGCGCTGGACCTCAAGCGCACCCGCAATCCGGAGCCGTTCAGCGCGGACGACGTGCTGCTGGCCGGGGAGCTGGCCTCCCGCGCGGCCGTGCAGATCGACAACGCCCGCTGGTACCAGAACGCCCGCGACGCGGCCCTCACTCTCCAGCGCAGCCTGCTGCCCCGGCACCCGTCGGTCACGGGCGGGCTGCAGGTCGCCTCCCGCTACCAGCCGGCGGGCGCCACCGTCGAGGTGGGCGGCGACTGGTTCGACGTGATCCCGCTGGAACGCGACAGGACCGCCCTCGTCGTCGGCGACGTCATGGGCAGCGGCATCACCGCGGCGGCCACGATGGGGCGGCTGCGCACCGCGACGAAGGCGCTGGCCTCGCTCGACCTCGATCCCGCGCGGCTGCTGGAACACCTCGACCGGATCACCGAGGGCCTGGAGCACTCCATCGCCACCTGCCTCTACGCCGTCCACGACCCGCACATGCGGCGGTGCCGGATCGCCAACGCCGGGCATCTGCCCCCGGCCCGGATCCCGGTGGGCCGTCCCCCGGAGCTGCTCGAACTGCCCACCGGGGTTCCGCTGGGCGTCGGCGGCATCCCGTTCTCCACCACGACGGTGCACCTGGCGCCGGGCGACCAGCTGGTGTTCTACACCGACGGGCTCGTCGAGACGCGCCGGGATTCCCTGGACGAGCGCCTGGCGACGCTGCTGACGCTGCTCGGCGGCCCGGCGCGGCCCCTGGAGGAACTCTGCGACCTCCTGCTGCGCACACTTCACCAGCCCGACAACCACGACGACGTGGCTCTGCTCGTCGCCCGCGCCCAGGCACTGCCGTAGCCCGCGCCCCGGCCACCCGCCCGGGTCCGCCGGACCGGGTCACGCAACGCGGCCGCACTGGGCACCCGAAACCGGCCGCCCATGGCCCCGGAGCCCCGACAGCCCAGCCCACCGGACCGGCCCCCGCGGCAACGCAACAGCCAGACGCCACACCCCCACAGCCGAACGGCCCACCGGACCGGGCTACGCAGTAACCGGACGACGCGACAGCCACGTGGCACGGTGACCGGACGCCCCGACGGCCGGGCGACCCACCGGACCGGGTGGCGCGGAGGCCAGACCACGCGCACCCGCGGCTGGGCGGTCCACCGGACCCAGCGTCGCAGTGGCCGGGGGACGCGGCGGCCGAACGGCCCGCCGGACCGGGCGACGCGGCGACAAGCGGACGCGGCGTCCGGACAACACGGCGACCGGGCGGCCCACCGGACCGAGCGACGCAGTGACCGGGCGACGCGGCGGCCGCGTGGCGCGGAGGCCGGGCGACGCGGCGACCGCGTGGCACGGAGGCCGGATGACGTGTACCCACGGCCTGGCTGACAACCTGCCCCAGCATCGCAGTGGCAGGGTGACGCGGCGGCCGCTTGGAGAAACCGGGCGACCGAGTGACCGGGGGGCGCGGTGACCGGCGGCCCACCGGACCAAGCGACGCAGTAGCCGGGCAACCCTGTGGCCGAGCGACCCACCGGACCGAGCAGCACAGTAGCCGGGCAACGCCGCAGCCCGGCGGCCCACCAGACCCAGCGCCCCATCGGACCGGGCGACACGGCACCAACCGATACGACGGCCGGGCGGCCCGCTCGACCGAGCCGCGCGCCAGTCGCGTGGCACGGTCAGGCCTTGGTTCCTGTCACCACGTTCGCGCTGAGGTCTTCCGACACGGCCAGGTGGGCGGTCAGGCCGGCTCGGGTGAAGGTCGCGAGGGCTTGTGGGGCCTGGCGTTCGCTGGTCTCGACGAGGAGGCAGCCGCCGGGGGCGAGCCAGTCGGGGGCCTCGGCGCAGACACGGCGCAGGATGTCGAGGCCGTCGGCGCCGCCGTCCAGGGCGACCAGCGGTTCGTGGTCGCGGGCCTCGGGCGGCAGGAGGCCGACCTCACCCGTGGGGACGTAGGGCACGTTGGCGGCGAGGATGTCGACATGGCCCCGCAGGCTGCCGGGGAGCGCGTCGAACAGGTCCCCCTCGTGGACCGTGCCGCCCCTGGGGACGACGTTGCGCCGGGCGCAGCGCACCGCGGCCGGGTCGATGTCGGCGGCGTGCAGTTCCACCGGGCCGAGCGCGGCGGCCAGTGCCACGCCCACCGCGCCCGAGCCGCAGCACAGGTCCACGACGACGGACGCCTCCGGGGACCGGCCCACCGCCTGGTCGACCAGGAACTCGGTACGGCGCCGCGGCACGAAGACGCCCGGTTCCACGGCGATCCGCAGACCGTGGAACCCGGCCCAGCCGAGGACCTGTTCGAGGGGGAATCCGGCGACGCGCCGCTCCACCAGGGCGGCCAGTTCCCGTGGTGTGCGCGCGCCGGTGAGGATCAGTTCCGCCTCCTCCTCGGCGAACACGCAGCCGGCGGCCCGCAGCGCGGCGACCACCCCGGCGGGCGGGGAACCGGCAGGCGGGGAGGCGGAAGAGTCGGACGAAGGGGACGAGGCGGAGAAGGGAGGGAGTACAGGCATGGAATGCCGGGGCCTTTCGGGAGCCGAAGAGGGCGCTCCCGCGGTCACCTACCGACGGTGATCCGCGCCGTCGCGAGGGGAGAGCACCCGACCTGACACAGCGGTAATGGGTCTCACCTCCTCGGCTTCCTGCGACCGGGACCCTCCACGGCCGCAGGTCACCCTACCCCAACGCTTGGACACCGACCCCCTCTTCGTCCCCTCCGGTGGCCGGCCCGCACCCCCCAGGCCAGTTGTACTATGCAACCGGAAGAGCAGGGGAGGCATTCGGTGACCGCAGCGACAGAGCCGGACGAGAGCGCCGGCACACGGCGGACGCCCGCCGGCGAGACGGCCGTCGAGACCATCCACCGCGAGATGACGGTCTTCGCCCGCCGGGCCCGGGCCTCGGCGGGACGCATGCACCCCGAACTGTCGCTGGTGTCGTACACACTGCTGGGGCATCTGGAGGAGAGCGGCGGCTGCCGGGCCACCGACCTGGCCGCCCACTACGCGCTGGACAAGTCCACCGTCAGCCGGCAGGTGTCCGCCCTGGAGCGTGCCGGCCTCGTCGAGCGCCGTACCGACCCCGGCGACCACCGCGTCCAGGTGCTCCACCTGACGGCCGCCGGGCGGCGGATCCTCGCCCGGGTCACCGAGAGCCGCCGTGCGGCCTTCCGCGAGCGCCTGGCCGGCTGGCCGGAGGACGACCTCGAACGCTTCGCGGGCTACCTGACCCGTTACAACGCCTGGCACGGCCGGGACGAGGACGGCACCTGACGTGGCCGGGGGCCGTCGGGCCACCCCCTGAAACCGCGTCGGGATCGAACGCCGGAACTGACGGCGGCCCGTACCGGGGCCGTACGGTGTGACCTCCACAGTCTCTTCGCGAAGGCGGTTGTTGATGGCCCTGTTCGACCTTCCCCTCGACGAGCTCCGCGAGTACCGCAGTTCGTCCGTCGAGCCCGAGGACTTCGACGCCTTCTGGTCCAAGACGCTCCAGGAGGCCCGCGAGCACGACCTGGACGCCCGGTTCGACCTGGTGGACACGGGACTGACGACGGTGAAGGTGTACGACGTGACCTTCGCCGGATTCGGCGGGCACCCGGTCAAGGGCTGGCTGACGCTGCCCGCACGGGTCGACGCGCCGCTGCCGCTGGTCGTGGAGTTCGTCGGCTACGGCGGCGGGCGCGGCCTGCCGCACGAGCACCTGCTGTGGGCGTCGACGGGCCGCGCGTACTTCGTGATGGACACGCGCGGGCAGGGCAGCGCGTGGGGCGGCGGGGGCGGCACCCCCGATCCGGTCGGCGGCGCCCCTGCGTACCCCGGCTTCATGACCCGCGGTCTGGACGCGCCGGAGAACTACTACTACCGCCGGGTGTTCACCGACGCGGTGCGGGCGATCGAGACGGCGCGCTCGCACCCGCTGACCGACGCGGGGCGGACCGTGGCGATCGGCGAGAGCCAGGGCGGCGGCATCACGATCGCGGTGGGCGGCCTGGTGCCGGACCTGGTCGCGATCGCGCCGGACGTGCCGTTCCTGTGCGACTACCCGCGCGGGACGACGCTGACCGACCGCCACCCGTACCGGGAGATCGGCCTCTACCTCAAGACCCACCGCGGCCGCGCCGAGGACGCCCTGCGCACACTGTCGTACTTCGACGGCGTGCACTTCGCCACCCGCGGCCGCACGCCCGCGTTCTTCTCGGCCGCCCTGGAGGACCAGACCTGCCCGCCGTCCACGGTGTTCGCCGCGTTCAACGCCTGGGCGCACGAGGACAAGCGGATCGAGGTGTACGACTTCAACGACCACGAGGGCGGCGGCCCGTACCAGGAGGCGGCCAAGCTCCGCTGGCTGCGGTCGTACGCCTGACGCCCACGGCGTCATCCCTGAAACGCCGAGCCCGGCAGCCGCTGGTGGGCGGCTGCCGGGCTCGGGTGTTGCCCGCACCGGGTGGGTGGGGGCGGGACGGCTACTTGATGTAGACGAGGCCGTCCGTGGTGATGGTGGGGCGGCCGGAGGTGCCGACCACGACGATCTTGACGGTGTGCTTGGCACTGCTGGACCAGGTCTTGGTCCAGATGGCCTGCCGGTACTGCGTCGCGGAGGACTTCAGGTCCACCGTGGCGACCTTGGTGCCGTCGACGTAGACGTAGGCCTGGCCGGAGGTCGAGGCGCGGGAGACCACCCAGGCGGCGGAGCGGCCGGTGAAGGTCCAGGTGAGACTGGCGCCCTTGGAGCCACTGGAGTACGACTTGCCACCGAGGTAGCTGCTCGACGAGCGGGTGGTCCAGCTGCCGGACTTGGCGGCGGAGCTCTCCTGGAGGATCACGGGCGTGTACGACGCGGACGACGTACGGGAGTTGCCGGCGTAGTCGTTGGCGCGCATCGACCAGGTGGAGGCGGTGCCGGACTTGGCGGTGCGGGCGGAGCTGGTGGTGGTCGGGCCGAAGGTGGCCGTGGTCGGGGACAGCAGCTGCACGGAGCGCAGGGCCGTGTCGTCCGTGGCCTTCCAGCTGAGAGTCACCGGGACGGCGGCGGTGTTGACGGTGCCGCCGCGCAGGGCGAGCTTCGGCGTGGTGGTGAAGGTCGGCGCGGTCGTCTCCGCCGCGACGTTCAGCGCGGCGGTGGTCGTGGTCTTCCCGGACTGGTGCACGGCCCGTACGGCCACGGTGTGCTTGCCCGCCGCCACCGTGGCCGAGGCGGAGGTGGCGGTGCCGGACGTGGTGGCGACCGTCCTGCCGTCCACCAGCAGCTGGAAGTTCTTGATGAGCGAGCCCGGCGTGGTCGCCGTCCACTTCACGGTGAGGGCGCCCTTGGCGTAGTACGTCGAGCCCGACAGGGTCGCGCCGGTGACCGAGGCGACCTTCAGGCCCTGCACCGGACCGGCCGCCCAGGAGCGGATGGTGGGCAGCTGGGCGTACAGGGAATTGCCGGGGCACTCGGTGGCGTAGCCGTCGCGGTGGCCGGAGATCCGGTTGAAGGTGTACGTGCCGCCCGCGGTGAAGCTGGTGCCGGAGAGGTTCCTCTGGGTGGCGGCCGTGGTGAGCTGGACGGTACCGGCGGGGTCGGCGCCGTACTGGCCGAGCTTCCAGGCCGCCACGCGGGCGACGGAGGCCAGCGCGGCGCTGGAGGCGCTGGTGGAGGTGTAGTCGCCGAGCACCGCGATGCCGGTGGACTCCCGGTTCCAGCCGTAGGTGTGGGCGCCGAGGACCGGCAGGCCGACACCGCCCTTGCGGCCCTCGAAGACGGTGCCGCACTTGTCGACCAAGAAGTTGTAGCCGATGTCGTTCCAGCCGTTGCCGCTCGGCTCGGCGTGCGTGTGGAACGCGTAGATGCCGCGCACGATCGACGCCGACTGGTCGCACGTGTAGGCGGCGCCGTCCGTGTGGTGGACGAACACGGCCTTCACATCGGCGTTGTACTCCGACGGGTCGGGGCTGAGCGACTCGTCGGCGCCCCAGCCGGCGCGCGAGACGATCGGCGGCTCGGGGACGGTGGACGGCGGAGCCGTCGGGGTGGCGGGCGGCGGCGTGGTGTCGGCGCTCGTCGGGTCGGTAGTGGCCCCGGCGACGAAGGCGGCCGGCTCGCTCCCGGTGGGAGCCTTGGTCTCGGCGTCGGTCACCACGCCCGGATCGACCAGGTTGACCTTGAGCCCCTTGGGCATCGGGGCGGTGGTGCCGTTCCTGCGGACGATCTGCACCTGAACACCGTCGGAGGGCCCGACCCACAGCGGCTCGGACGCGCCACGCACTCCGCGGCCGGGCTTCTCCAGCGGGTCGGCCTCCAGTTCGAGGTCGCGCCAGGCGCTCCACTCACCGCTCGCCGTGCTCCGGGTACGCACCTGCGCCGTACCGTGCAGCCGCTTGGTGGCACCCGTCCAGGTGACCCCGAGCAGCGAGAACTCCTGGGTGTCGGTGCGAGGCAGTTCACGTCTGGCGTCCGTGTCGCCCTTCAACGCGAGGTCGTAGACCTTCGGCGGACGCTTGGCCCGGCCCGCGGCGCCGTGGTCGCCCGAAGGGCTGGCGACAGCATACGTCACGATGCCCCCGCCCCCGAGGACGACGGCACCGAGCGTCAGCCACGCCCGTCTCTTCATGCTCAGCGGTCGGTACGCATGCGACGTACGACGGCTCACGGCGAATCCACCCCCACAGGCCCGAAACGGCCCAGAGAAGAAAGTCGGGAGGCACACCCGTCACTGGGGTGGCCGGTCCTTTCAGCGCGCCGCGGTCGGCGAACGTCACGGGCAGGCGGCCGGGAGTGGCGTAGATCACTGCCGCCGGAGCGCGGCGGCGCGCTCTTCCGCCGGCGGAACCACCACCGCGCGCGAGCCGGGTGGTATCCTTCGGTCAGCACCTGTGTACGCCCCGTTGTGGGCGCCGGTGCGGTTCTTCATCAGTTCGCCGTGCCGCCGCACCTGTCGCGGTCGGCGCGATCTGTTCTCCCACCCTCTCCGTGAGCGGCGCTCTCCGCCCTGCCGGGCAGCGCGCCGCGACCGAGGTGGTGTCTTCCGCCGGAGGCTGTGCTCCACGCCTCCCTGTCGCGGCTTCTCCTTCCCCCTCGCACACCCCGTGCCGTCCGTCCGCGAAAGGACCTTCGCCCATGACCATCACCCTCGAACGCCCCGCCGCACCGCGGCAGCCGTCCGCGGCCCCCCGCTCCGTCACCGGTGTCCTGGACATCGACGCGACCGGCAAGGGGCACCTGCGCGGCGAGGACTTCCTGCCCACCCCCGCCGACCCCCGGCTCTCCCCCGCGCTGATCCGCCGCCACGGCCTGCGCAAGGGCGACGCCGTCGCCGGCGTACTCGGGCAGCAGCACGCCGTCACCGAGATCACGAGCGTGGGCGGCGGCTCGCCGGACGAGGCCCGGGCCCGGCGCCGCTTCCACGACCTCACTCCGCTGCACCCGCGCGAGCGGCTGCACCTCGAACACCCCGCCGCCGGGCTCACCGGCCGCGTCGCCGACCTGATCGCGCCCGTCGGCAGGGGACAGCGCGGGCTCGTCGTGGCGCCGCCGAAGACCGGGAAGACCGTGCTGATCCAGCAGATCGCCGCCGCCGTCGCAGGCAACCATCCCGAGTGCCGGCTGATGGTGGTGCTGCTCGACGAACGCCCCGAGGAGGTCACCGACATGCGGCGCCGCGTGCGCGGCGAGGTGTACGCCTCCACCTTCGACCGGTCCCCCAGGCAGCACATCGCGCTCGCCGAACTCGTCGTCGAGCGGGCCAAACGGCTCGTCGAGGCCGGCGAGGACGTGGTCATCCTCCTCGACTCGCTCACCCGGCTGTGCCGGGCCCACAACAACGCGGCCGCGGCGGGCGGACGCACCCTCAGCGGCGGTGTCGACGCGGGCGCGCTCCAGGGGCCCAAGCGGCTCTTCGGTGCCGCGCGGTCGGCCGAGGAGGGCGGCTCACTCACCATCCTGGCCACCGCGCTGGTGGAGACCGGATCCCGCGCCGACGACTTCTTCTTCGAGGAGCTGAAGAGCACCGGCAACATGGAACTGCGGCTCAGCCGCGAACTCGCCGACCGCCGCGTCTTCCCGGCCGTCGACATCGACCCCTCGGGCACCCGCCGTGAGGAACTCCTTTACAGCCAGGCCGAGTTGACGGCGGTTCGCGGGCTGCGCCGCGCCCTGCGCAGCCGCGAGGGCAAGGCCGGTCTGGAAACACTGCTGGAGCGGCTGCGCGACACGCCCGACAACGCCACGTTCCTCCGCCGCGTCCAGCCGACCCTGCCCACCGGCTAGGCCCGCCGGCCGGCCGAGCGCTCCGCGCTCCCTCACCACCGCACCCGCTGTGCGTCCGTCAGGGCACGCGCTAGGACATCCGGGTGCTCGCGAACCCCGTTCGGCTCTGGGCAGCGTCACGCCTGCACCGATTTGTCCCTAGGTTTGCGATATGAAGATCAGATTTTCTACGCGCACCACGGTATCGAGCTGCGCGCTCTGCGCCGTGACCGTCCTGGCGCTGACCTCTCCGGTCGCAGCCGTCGGCCCGTCCGGCGGGGGTCCGGGCGCGATAGTGCAGCCGAGGGCGGCGGTGCCGCAGCCGGCCGTGCTGGACGACGAGGGCACACAGGTCCGGCTCCGCAGCGGGGCGCCCGCGGTTCCGGACGTCTCCGCGCTGTCCTGGGTGGTGGCCGACGCCGAATCCGGCGAGGTGATGGCCGCGCACGACGCGCACCGCAGGCTTCCGCCCGCGAGCACGCTGAAGACACTGCTCGCCCTGACCGTGCTGCCGTCCTTCCCCGGAGGCATCCGGCACACCGTCAGCGCCAGGGAGCTGACGGGCATCGGCGAGGGCAGCAGCATGGTGGGGGTCGTCGAGGGCCACACGTACCAGGTGGCCGATCTGTGGCGCGGGGTGTTCCTCAACTCCGGCAACGACGCCGTGCACGTGCTCGCCGCGCTCAACGGCGGCTGGGAGCAGACGGCCCGGCAGATGGAGGCCAAGGCCCGCTCCCTGGGAGCCCTGGACACCACGGTCGTCTCCCCCGACGGCTACGACGCCCCCGGGCAGAACTCCTCGGCGTACGACCTGGCCGTGTTCGGGCGGGCCGGGCTGCGCAACCCCGACTTCGCGCGGTACTGCTCCACCGCGCACGCCTCCTTCCCGGGCAACGGCGGCACGTTCCAGATCGCGAACACCAACCGCCTGCTGACCGGCGCCGGCGGCGTCGCGCCGTATCCGGGTCTGATCGGCATCAAGAACGGCTACACGACCAACGCGGGCAACACGCTCGTCGCCGCGGCCCACCGGGACGGGCGCACTCTCGTGGTGACCGTGATGAACCCGCAGGAGGGTGCGGGCCACGCCGTCTACGAGGAGGCGCGCGCACTCCTGGACTGGGGGTTCGGCGCCGCCGGGCACGTCGATCCGGTGGGCTCGCTCGACGCCCTGCGGCCCGTCTCGCACGACACGTCGACGGGAGCGAAGCCCGGGACGAAGCCGGGAGCGGCCGTCGTGGCATCCGCGGGGGCACCCCGGCCGGCCGAGTCCGACTGGCCGGAAACGGGGACCATCGCGGGCGCCGTCGGCCTGGGCGCGGGGGTCCTTCTGCTCGGCCTGCGGTTCAGGCACAAGCGGGCCTCGCGCGTCTGACCGGCCGACGACCCGGGCACGCTCCGCACGACGTCGCCGGAGACGCCCCTCAGAACACCGACAGGCCGGTGAGGGTCGTGAAGCGGTCCAGGGCCGCCACGCCGGCCACCGAGTTGCCCCGCTCGTCCAGTCCGGGGCTCCACACGCACAGCGCGCACCGGCCCGGTACGACGGCGATGATGCCGCCGCCCACACCGCTCTTGCCGGGCAGGCCCACGCGGTAGGCGAAGTCGCCGGCCGCGTCGTACGTCCCGCAGGTCAGCATGACCGCGTTGACCTGCTTGGCCTGGCTGCTGGTGAGCAGCCGGGTGCCGTCCGCCCTTATGCCGTGCCGGGCGAGGAACGTGGTGGCCAGCGCAAGGTCGGCGCAGGAGGCCGCGATCGAGCACTGGCGGAAGTACTGGTCCAGCAGGACCGGCACCGGGTTGTCCACGTTGCCGTAGGACGCCATGAAGTGGGCGAGGGCCGCGTTGCGGTCGCCGTGCGCGGTCTCGGACGCGGCGACCTCCTCGTCGAAGTCCAGCTCGGGGTTGCCGCTCTCGGCGCGCAGGAAGCTCAGCAGCTCGCCCGCCGCGTCGCCGGTACGGGTCTGGAGCCGGTCGGTGACCACCAGGGCGCCGGCGTTGATGAACGGGTTGCGCGGGATGCCGTTCTCGTACTCCAGCTGCACCAGGGAGTTGAAGGGGTTGCCGGAGGGCTCGCGGCCCACGTGCTCCCACAGTTCGTCGCCCTCACGCGCCAGGTCGAGGGCGAGGGTGAACACCTTGCTGATGGACTGCGCGGAGAACGGCTCCCGCCAGTCCCCCACCCCGTACACCGTGCCGTCCAACTCGGCGACGGCCATACCGAAGGCGCGGGCGTCACGGGCGGCTAGCGCAGGGATGTAGTCGGCGGGGCGCCCGCGGCCGGGCGTGTGCTCGATCTCCTCGGCGATGCGCTCCAGGACCGGCAGATAGGTCGGGGACGACGTCATGATCGCCATTGTGCCTCCCGCCGGTCCCCCTGCGCCGCGTCGGTGGGCCGGGCGGCGGGCCTCGGCCGCCATCCGGTGCTCAGCCGCTGAGGACACCCGTGCCGAGCAGGCCGAACAGCAGCAGGCCGATCAGGATCCGGTAGACGACGAACGCGTTGAAGGAGTGCTTGGCGACGAACTTCAGCAGCCAGGCGATGGAGGCGTAGGCGACCACGAAGGACACGACGGTGCCGACGGCCAGCGGGACGGCGCCCACGCTCGCGCCGAGGGCGTCCTTGAGCTCGTAGATGCCGGCGCCGGTCAGGGCCGGGAGGCCGAGGAAGAAGGACAGGCGGGTGGCGGCGACGCGGTCCAGGTCCAGGATGAGCGCGGTGGACATGGTGGCGCCGGAACGGGAGAAGCCGGGGAAGAGCAGGGCGAGGATCTGCGAGCTGCCGACCAGCATCGCGTCCTTGAAGGAGGTGTCGTCCTCACCGCGCTTGTGCCGGCCCATCTGGTCCGCGCACCACATCACGGCACTGCCCGCGATCAGCGAGCCGGCGACCACCCACAGGGAGCCGAGCGGCCCTTCGATGAAGGGCTTGGCGGCCAGGCCCACCACGACGATCGGCATGGTCGCGAAGATGACCCACCAGGCGAACTTGTAGTCGTGGTGGTAGCGCTCTCCCCGGTTGGCCAGCCCGCGGAACCAGGCGGACATGATCCGCACGATGTCCTTGAAGAAGTACACCAGCACGGCGGCGATGGCACCGACCTGGATGACGGCGGAGAACGCGACGACCGACTTGTCGTCGACGGGGATGCCCATGAGCCCCTCGGTGATCTTCAGATGGCCGGTGGAGGACACGGGGAGGAACTCGGTCACCCCCTCGACGACTCCGAGGACGACGGCCTGACCGACGGAGATGGCGCTCATGGGATCCAGTTCTGGGGATGTTGGTCGACAGTGGTGTAGACACTCTTACGGTGCTGAGGTGACGGTCAGATGACCGGCCTCGGAACCCGCGGCGACCGTCAGAGGCTTCCGGCGATCCACACCCCGGCGAAAGCCGCGCCGAGGCCCGCCGCGACGCTGGCGACGACGTTGGCGAGGGCGTAGGAACCCGCACCGGTCTCGGTGAGCCGCAGCGTCTCGTAGGAGAAGGTCGAGTACGTGGTCAGGGCCCCGCACAGACCGGTGCCCAGGAGCAGTTGCAGGTGCGGCCCGGCGACGCCGGCGGCCGCCGCGCCGGTCAGCAGACCGAGGATCAGGCAACCGGTGACGTTCACCACGAAGGTGCCCCAGGGGAACACCGAGTCGTGCCGGGACTGCACCGCGCGGTCGGTGAGGTAGCGCAGGGGCGCCCCGACCGCGGCCCCGAGGACCACCAGCAGCCAGTTCACGACGACTTCCTGACCTTCCCGCCCGCGTCGCCGGAGCCGGCCGCACGGCCGACGTACCGGATGACCTCGCAGTCGTCGAGTATCACCAGTCCCTCGGCGACCAGTTCGTCCAGTTGCGGCAGGAACGCCCGCACCCGCTCCTCGGTGTCCACGATCACCACCGCCACCGGCAGGTCCTCGCTCATCGACAGCAGCCGCGAGGTGTGGATCAGGGAGGTCGCGCCGAACCCCTCGATACCGCGGAAGACGCTGGCGCCGGCGAGGCCCGCCGCGTGGGCCCGGTGGACGATCTCGGAGTACAGGGGCCGGTGGTGCCAGGTGTCGTTCTCTCCGACGAAGACGGTCACGCGCAGCGCGCTGCCGGTGAGCCTGGTCATCGCTGCCTCCACTTCAGGACGCGGCGGGCCGCCGTCATGGCCAGCCACACCGCCGCGAGGGCCGCGCACGGGGTCGCGGCGAGGTAGGCCAGCCCCATGCGGGCGTGGCCGGAGTCCACCAGCCGCTGGATGTCGACGGCGTAGGTGGAGAAGGTGGTGAAGCCACCGAGCACGCCGGTGCCGAAGAACGGGCGGACCAGGCGGTGGGCGCCCCACACGTCGGTGATGACCACCATGAAGACGCCGATCACCGCGCAGCCCAAGGCGTTGACCCAGAAGATCGCCCAGGGAAAGCCCCCGGCCGGCGTCGGCAGCCACTGCGAGACGGCGTACCGGGCGGTGGCCCCGAGCGCTCCGCCGAGTGCCACCACCGCGACCACCGGCGCCTGCGTCCGCCAGGCACGCCGCCGTACGGGACTGATCCGCGCCCGAAGGCTGTCGGTTTCCGGGACTGTCATGCTCGTACGTCTCCTGCTCGCCCGCGCCCGGACATGCCGGAGCGCTCCTGTGATGCGAGTAGGGACCGTTGGCGGCAGCACTGCCACGGTTAGGTACGGCGGGCCCCACCGCCGCGCCGCGAACCCGTCGCGGCCGGGCTACAGGCTAACCCCACCGGATCCGCACCGCACGCGCCGACGGGGGTGTGTACGGCGAGGCGGGTGACGCTTCCCGGCAACCGGTCAGGATCGGAGAAGCCCCACGCGCCTCCCCGGCCTAGCGTGGAACCACCGACGCACACGTCGGCCCTTCCCTCTGCGGA
Source organism: Streptomyces sp. NPDC091412 (assembly GCF_044756885.1). NCBI lineage: Bacteria > Bacillati > Actinomycetota > Actinomycetes > Kitasatosporales > Streptomycetaceae > Streptomyces > Streptomyces sp. NPDC091412. Next base: position 35,514 of record NZ_JBIVTV010000017.1, read on the forward strand.
ACGCAGAGCCGAATACCGCCGCATACCGAGGAGTACGCCATGGCCATGACTGCCGGCCTGCAGACGATCATCTACCCCGTCAAGGACCTCGACCGGGCGAAGGCCCTGTTCAGCGCGCTGCTGGAGGTCGAGCCGTACGCCGACGCTCCCTACTACGTCGGTTTCAAGGCCGCCGGGCAGGACGTCGGGCTCGACCCGAACGGACACTCCAAGGGCATGACAGGACCGGTGCCGTACTGGCACGTCGACGACATCAGGGCCCGGCTGGCGGCGCTGGTGGTCGCGGGCGCCGAGGTGCTTCAGGACGTGCAGGACGTCGGCGGCGGCCGGCTGATCGCCTCGGCGAAGGACGCCGACGGCAACCTCATCGGCCTCCTCCAGGACGCCTGAGCCGGCCGCCACCGTGGGGCCGCCGCCGGCCGGCCGGTGGCCCGGCTGTTCCTCGCGGCGCCGCTCAGCCCTGCGGCCGGGCCAGCAGGTTGCGCACCCCCTCCGAGGTGAGCGTCAGACCGTGCGGCGAGCTGGCGTCTATGGTCAGCGACAGGTCGTCGGCCGGCCACTGGGAGGCGAGCGCGCCGAGCGGCACGAGCCGGTAGCGGGAGACGAACGGCAGCAGGTCGGACATCTCCAGTTCGGAGGTGAACACGGGCACCACCGGCTCCCCGCCCGGTTGTTCGAGGACGGGCAGGGCCACCGCCGTGGGGTTGGTGGCGTCCTCCTCGCTCGCGTCGTCGGGCACGGGGACCAGCACGTCGCTGCTCGCGAGCGTGTCCAGTGCCACCGTGTCCTCGGCGTTCTCGGCAAGCACGTCCAGCGCTTGCTGGGCGGGCGTCGGGGTGTTGTCGTTCGCTGGTGTCTGCATGGCGGTTTCCCTGGTCGCGGCAGTCGAGCGGCCCGCCCGGGAGGTGACCGGCCGGGCACGGGCCCTGCACGCGTACCCGATCGCACACGGCGCAATCGCGAGGCGCCCGGAAACCCGCGAGCCGTCCGGCCTGCCGCCGTGACCGATGGCCGGCGACGCACCGCACGGTGCCAGGGCCCGCGAGCCCGGCATGATCCCAACGAGAGGCCCTAAGGGCCGCGGCGGATCGCGACGGCCGCGGCGTCGTCGCCCAGGTGGCCGTGGGTGTAGGCGACGAGGTCGTCGTGCAGCCGGCGCAGCACCAGCCCCGGCGGTTCCGTGACCCAGGCGCCGGCCCGGTCGGCGAGGGGGTAGAAGTCGCCCCGCGCGTTGCGCGCCTCCAGGACGCCGTCGGTGTGCAGGAGCAGTGTGTCGCCGGGCAGGAAGGGGAACGAGGCGACCACGTAGTCCAAGGTTTCGGACAGTTCCCCCAGGCCCAGCGGTGGTGCGACGACCTGCGCGGTCAGGGGGGCGGCGGTCTCCGCGCCGATGAGCAGCGGGGACGGATGGCCGCAGTTGAGAAGGTGCAGCACGGGCTCGCTGTCGGGGATGTCCACGAGCAGGGCGGTGGCGAAGGACTCGTCGGTGTCGAGCATCTGCGCGGTCTGCCACTGCCGGAACTCCCAGCGCATCGCGCCGTCCAGGTGCACGGCCAGACGGGGCAGCGAGGGCCGGCGGTGCGCCGCCGCGCGGAAGGCGCCGAGCAGCAGTGCGGCATGGCTGATCGCGGGCAGTCCCTTGCCCCGTACGTCGGCGATGAGCAGCCGGGTGCTGTGTCCGGTCCGGGCGGCGGCGTAGAGGTCCCCGCCCATGGTGGCCTCGTCCTGGGCGGCGAGGTACAGGCAGGCGATCCGCAGGGGGCCGCTGCGCTCAGGCAGGGGTGGGAAGAGCACGTCCTGGACGGCCTGTGCCACGACCCGGCTCTGCGTCAGCTGGTGCTCGCGCCGGTCCCGGAAAATGCAGAACACCACGATCAGACTCGAGACGATGATCAGCGACGCGACCTGGGCCTGGAGGTTCTGGGTGCCCAGCGTGCCCTGGATGCCCCCGATGAAGAGTTCGGTCCCGGCAGCCAGCGCACCGATCAGGGCGGTGAGCCAGGGCCCGGAGAACGCGGCGGTGAACGCGGGAGCCGCGACCAGCAGCGGGCCGAGGTGCACGTCCGGCGGGGTCAGGGCGTCCACGACGCCGACCACAGCGATCAGTACCAGGGGGATGACGACCAGTACCCGTCCCGATGGTGAACGCCGTAGGTCCATGAGCGACACACGCCATGTTCTCACCCCTGACCCGGACCGGCGAGAGCGTTGGCCTCCGCAGGCGGGGGGTGAGGACGGTGGCCGCGGTGGACGGCGCCGGGGCGCGGGTCCTCCGCGACGCGCGAGGCGCGGAGGACCCCGGGGGGCTCACTTCCGAACCCGGTGTCCGGGTAACCAGTGGCCCGGGGGCGATTCGCCGGGTCCGCCCCGTCCGTGGAACCCGCTCGGCCGCCGCGCCGGCCGGGCTGCCGGATCCACCCGGCCGGTGCGCCGGTCCAGGTCCCACGGATCCAACCGGCCGATACCGGCCCGGGCCCCGCAGATCCACCCCGCCGACGCCCGCCCAGGTCCCACAGACCCACCCGGCCGATGCCCGCCCGGACCCCACAGATCCACCCCGCCGACGCCCGCCCAGGTCCCACAGACCCACCCGGCCGATGCCCGCCCGGACCCCACAGATCCACCCCGCCGATGCCCGCCCGGGCCCCACGGATCCACCCCGCCGATGCCCGCCCGGGCCCCACGGATCCACCCCGCCGATGCCCGCCCGGGCC
>NZ_JBIVTV010000017.1:38324-183603 GCF_044756885.1 Streptomyces sp. NPDC091412
GGCCCGCCCGGGCCCCACGGATCCACCCCGCCGATGCCCGCCCGGGCCCCACGGATCCACCCCGCCGATGCCCGCCCGGGCCCCACGGATCCACCCCGCCGATGCCCGCCCGGGCCCCACGGATCCACCCGGCCGGTACCGGCCCAGGTCCCACGGAGCGTCTCGGAGCGGTACTCGTCAGCCGATTCCGGCGGGCGGTGCGGTCGTGCCGCGCACCTCCAGGACCGGGCTGGTCAGGTCGACCGTGCGGGGCAGGTCCGAGTCGTCGATGCGGTCGAGCAGCCGCTGGGCGGCGCGCCGGCCCACGTCGTGGCTGGCGTTGTCCACGGTGGTCAGCCACACGTGGCGCAGGCGCGACAGGTAGGTGTTGTCGTATCCGGCCAGGGAGAGGTCCCGGGGGACCCGGAGGCCGCTCTCCTCGGCGGCGGACAGCGCGCCGACGCAGGCCATGTCGTTGACCGCGAACACGGCGGTGGGCCGCGGGGTACGGCTGAGCAGCCGTACGGTCGCCCGGTAGCCGCCCTCCTCGGTGAGGTCGCCCTGCTCGACGACCGCCGTGCCGGCCGGCCCGTGCGCCCGCATGGTGGCCTCGAAGCCGCGGCGGCGCAGGTCGCCGACCGCGCCCCGGCCGGCGATGTGGGCGATGTGCCGGTGGCCGAGGGCGATGAGGTGCTCGGTGGCCAGCCGGGCGCCCTGCTCGTCGTCGCCCGCGACGACGTCCACCCCCGGCAGTTCGGGTTCGCGGGCACCGGCGACGACGGTGGGCACCCGGCCGGCCGCGACGCGCAGCGCCCCCGGATCCCGCAGGGTGCCGACGGCGACCAGGCCGTCGACGCGCAACTCGGTGAAGGTGCGGGTGAGGTCCTCCCCCAGGCGCCGGTTGAGGTGGCCGTCGGCGAGCAGCATGTGCAGACCGGAGTCGTACAGGCGGGAGTTCAGCCCGTCGAGGAGTTCCACGAACCAGGGGTTGCGCATGTCGTTCAGCAGCACGCCGACGGTGCGGGTGCGGCGCTCGCTGAGGCTGCGGGCGGCGGCGTTGGGCCGGTAGCCGAGTTCCTCGACGGCGGCGAGCACCGCCTGCCGCTTCTCGGGGCGCACGCCGGCGGAGCCGCGCAGCACCAGCGAGACCAGGGACTTGGACACACCGGCGCGCGCGGCGACGTCTCGGATGGTGGGCGATCGCACGCTGTGGACCGTTCCATGAGGACCGGCCCCTTGTAAAGAGGCCGGAAGGCCGTCCGGATAAAGACGCTGGAAGGCCGTCCGGAAGCGCTCGCAGAGGGCTTCAAACGATGGCTTGACACCTGGCGGGAGGCGGCCTCATCGTGAGCCACCAGGTTTTGGATCGGTCCAAACAAGGGGCTTTCATGGTGTCTGCGCTCGGCGTCGCCGTCGTCGGATTCGGCTGGATGGGACGCGTGCACACCCAGGCGTACGCCCGCGTGCCCCACCACTTCCCCGGGCTCGCGGTACGGCCGCACCTGGTCGCCGTCGCCGACGAGGTGCCCGGCCGGGCCGAGGAGGCGGCCGGGCGGTACGGCTTCGACTCCGCCACCCGTGACTGGCGGGAGATCGCCGCCGACCCCCGGGTGGAGGCGGTCAGCATCACCGCCCCGAACTTCCTGCACCGCGAGATCGGCCTCACCATGGCCGAGGCGGGCAAGCACATCTGGATCGAGAAGCCGGTGGGCCTGAGCGCCGACGACGCCCGCGCGGTCGCCGACGCAGCCGCCGAAGCCGGTGTACAAGGAACGGTCGGCTTCAACTACCGCAACGCCCCCGCCGTCGCCGCCGCCCGCGAGATGATCGCGGCCGGTGAGATCGGCAGGGTCACCCATGTCCGCATCCGGCTGTTCAGCGACTACGCGGCCCACCCGGAGGGCGCCCTGACCTGGCGCTACGAGCGTGAACGCGGCGGCAGCGGGGTACTGGGCGACCTGGCCTCGCACGGGGTCGACCTGGCCCGCCATCTGCTCGGCGAGATCGAGTCGCTGGCCGCCGACACCGCGGTGTTCGTGCCCGAACGGGCCCGGCCGGCCGGCGCCACCGCCGGTCACACCCGGGCGGCGGGCGGCGAACTCGGACCGGTCGAGAACGACGACTACGTCAGCTGCCTGCTGCGTTTCGCCTCCGGCGCGCGCGGCGTCCTGGAGGCGTGCCGGGTCTCGGTGGGTGAGCAGAACAACTACGGCTTCGAGATCCACGGCACCAGGGGCGCGCTCTGGTGGGACTTCCGGCGCATGGGCGAACTCGGCGTCAGTCGCGGCACCGCGTACCAGGACCAGCCCGTCAGCACGGTCTACGTGGGCCCCGGCCACGGCGAGTACGGGGCCTTCCAGCCGGGTGCGGCCAACGCCATGGGCTACGACGACCTCAAGGTCATCGAGGCGTACCACTTCCTGCGCTCGGTCACGGAGGGCGGGGTCCACGGCGCCACCCTCGACGACGCCGTGGCCGCCGCGGTGGCCCTGGACGCGATGGCCCGCTCCGCCGAGGAGCACGGATGGGTGAGCCTCGGCTGACCCACCCGTGCCGCCTCATCCCGGCGTCAGGTCCGTGCGCGGGGTGATCGCCCAGTGGTTGGTGCGCAGCACCCGGCCGGCGAACGCCACCTCGCGCTCGGCGACGAACCGGAAGCCGAGCGAGCGGCAGATCCCGTTCGAGGCCGCGTTGGTGGTGGCCGGAAAGGCGTGCACCACTCCCCAGCGCTCCTCGTCCCGCGCCCGCTCCAGCAGCGCGCGTGCCGCACGCCCGCCGAGGCCGCGGCCCTGGAACCGCGGCAGCACCATCCAGCCGATCTCGGACATCGGGCCGTCGTCGCCGTCGTGGGTCCAGATGGTCACCGTCCCGGCCACCTCCTCGGGGGTGCCCGGGTCAGGGACGATCATCTTGATCCAGGCGACGCCGGCGGCCGCCTGCCGGGCGTCCCGGCGCACCTTGTCCGCCATGCCGCCGGCCGGCAGGGGCCCGCCGAGCTCGGCCATCATGACCGGGTCGCAGCGCATCCGGACGTACGCGTCCACGTCGTCGGGGGTGACGTCACGCAAGAGCACGGGGCCTCCTGACGGCAGGTGGGTGTAGGTGCCAAGTATGGGCTGGGTCATGATGGGGCTGCCCGGCCGATACGGCGCGAGAGACCCGTGCCTGTTCGGCTTCCCTGTGAACAGCCCGAGGAGAAGCACCCGTTGAACACCGGCGCCCCGGTTCCCGACAGCTACTACGAGCGCATCGACGAGCACCGTTTCAAGCCCACCGCACACGCCGGTGGTGCCTGGGACGTGCGCGAGCAGCACTTCAGCCCGCTGGGCGGACTGGTCGTCCACGCCGTCGAGGACCATCTGGCCGCGCGTGGGGGCAGCGCGCTCATACCGGTCCGGATCAGCTACGACATCCTGGGCCGCCCGGCCCTGGACGAGTGCGAGATCGAGGTGGAGACCCTCCGCCCCGGCCGCACCATCGAACTCCTGGAAGCCGTCGTGCGCATCGCCGGCCGCCCGGTGGTCCGGGCCCGCGTCTGGCTGCTGTCGGCGCAGGACACCTCCGCCGTCGCCGGGGGTGCCGGCGACCGGCTCACCCCGCCCGACCGGCTCGAACCGTGGGCGATGAGCGAGTTCTGGCCGGGCGGCTACATCGCGTCCCTGGACGTGCGTCCGCTCGCCCCGCCGAGCCCCGGCCGCACCACCGCCTGGGTCTCCACCCCGCTCACCCTGGTCGCCGGCGAACCCATCAGCCCGCTCGCCTCCTACCTCTCCCTCGTCGACACGGCGAACGGCATCGCCGTGCGCCAGTCGCCCACCGCGTGGATGTTCCCCAACGTCGACCTGACCGTGCACCTGCACCGCCGCCCGGAGGGCCCCTGGACCGGTCTGGACACCACCGTGGCCTTCGGCCCGACCGGCGTGGGACTGACCAGCACGGTCCTGCACGACCTGCACGGCCCGGTCGGCCACGCCCAGCAGATCCTGACCGTGCGCCCCATGCCGGGCGGCTGACGGCGGCCGGTCCTTCGCGGGCCCGCCGCCCGTCCCGTACGGCGCGCGCGATCGGCAGGGAGCTGATGTCCTGGTTGCGGGGGCCGTCGTACCCGCTTCCGGGAGAGACCGATGAGTACCTACACAGTCGCGCAGGTGACCACCGCCGGCGGTCCGTTCGAGATCGTCGAGCGTGAGGCGGCGGAGCCGGGCCGTGGCCAGGTCGCGATCACCGTGGAGGCGTGCGGAGTCTGTCACAGCGACAGCTTCTTCGTGGACGCCGTGATGCCCGGGGTCACTTTCCCGGTGGTTGCCGGGCACGAGATCGCCGGGCGGATCGAGCAGCTCGGCGAGGGGACGCGGGACCAGGGCTGGCAGGTGGGCGACCGGGTGACGGTGGGCTGGTTCGGCGGCAGCTGTCACCACTGCACCCCGTGCCGCCAGGGCGACTTCATCGTGTGCCCGGATCTGAAGGTCCCCGGCTGGTCCTACGACGGCGGCTTCGCCGAGCGGGTGATCGCACCGGTCGACGCCCTGGCCCGGATCCCCGACGCCCTGGCGGCGACCGACGCCGGGCCGATGGCGTGCGCGGGCGTGACCACGTTCAACGGACTGCGGCGCAGCTCCGCGCAGCCGGGTGATCTGGTGGCCGTGCTCGGCATCGGAGGCCTGGGTCACCTGGGCGTGCAGTACGCGGCGGCCATGGGCTTCGAGACGGTGGCGATCGCACGCGGGGCCGACAAGGCCGACTTCGCCAAGCGGCTCGGCGCGCACCACTACGTCGACAACACGACGGACACTCCCGTCGCCGACGCGCTGCGATCGCTGGGCGGCGCCAAGGTCGTGCTGGCCACGGCCGGCAGCTCCGAGGCGATCGCGGCGACCGTCGACGGGCTGTCGCACCGCGGTGAGCTGGTGGTGATCGGGGCGGCTCCCACGCCGCTGGGGATCAGCCCGCTCCAGCTGATCACGAGCGCCCGGATCATCCGCGGCCACCCGTCGGGCACCGCGCAGGACGTGCAGGACACCATGGCGTTCAGCGCCCTGCACGGGATCCGTCCGATGACCGAGGCGGTGCCGCTGGACCAGGCCGGCGAGGCGTACCGGAAAATGCTCGCCGGCACCGCTCGGTTCCGCATGGTGCTCACGACCGGATGACCAACCGGCGCGGGACCACGGCCGGTTGTCCCGCACGGGGTGAAGCGCCCAGGCCTTCCGAGCCGGAAGGCAGGCGTGCTGCCGCGTCAGCCGCCCGGCGGGCTCCTGCCCCAACCGGGCCGTGACGACCGGCGTGGAGTACCGGGCGAGGATGCCGCCGAGCACGTCACCCGTGACATGGAGCAGGGCTCGCGTGTCGAGAGGACACGGCGACCTTCACACTCTCCACACCTCTCCGTCACCCCATTCTTACTTCTTGTGTATGCTCCTGAGGCTCCATTGGCACCACTGAGGGGGGAACCTCATGCGTATACGCTCCGCGCTGGCCGTGGCCGCCACGGCCGGAACGGTCGCCGTCGTCGCCGCCGCGCCGGCGCAGGCCGCCGAATACTCGTCCGCGCTGAAGGTCAAGGGCGTCCAGTACGACGCGCCCGGACGGGACTCCAACAACTGCCGTACCGGCAACACCAAGAACGAGTACGTGACGATCAAGAACTACTCGCGCACCGCGACCGTCAACCTCAAGGGCTACGTGGTCAAGGACGCCTCCGGCAAGCGGTTCACGTTCCGCGCCAACCACAAACTCGAGCCCGGCGACTACGTGAAGCTGCGCGGCGGCAAGGGCACGGACTCCGACGCCAAGAACGTCGTCTACCGCCAGAACTGCAACTTCATCTGGAACAACGACAAGGACACCATTTACCTGCTCAAGCCCTCCGGTGCCCGCGCCGACGTCCACTCCTACACCAAGGCCCGCGACGACCGCGACGGCGACGGCTACATCAGCTACCACGGCTGAGCCCACCCCGATCCCGCCGGCTGCCGGGAAGCTCACGGCGGCCGGCCCTCGTACCGGGCCCAGGGCGGACCATGACCCAGCACCACCAGCAGCGACGACCGCGCGGCAGATCCGGCATCCGGCCGTCGCACCGGCGCGGACTCGTGTGGGCCGCGGGCATACTCCTGACGGAGCGTCTGCAACAGGGCCGTCCCGGGCGGCCCGCGCCCACCCGCCCGGTGTCGGGGGCGGCTACGTGCCGCTCTCCTCGGCCGGGCGGGTGAGTCCGGACTCCGGGAGCTCGTTGTCCTGGGCACGGATGTGCAGTACGTCGCCGATGAACAGGTCGTACACCAGAACACCGACGACCCCGCCGATGAGCGGTCCGACGATCGGGATCCACCAGTAGTGGCTGAACGACCCGGCCAGGCTGCCGGGCAGAGCCAGGTCTCCCCACCCGGCGAAGAACGTGAACAGACGTGGGCCGAAGTCACGGGCCGGGTTGATGGCGTACCCGGCGTTCGCTCCGTAGGAGAAGCCGATGGCGGCCACCACGAAGCCGATGACCAGCGGCCCGAGGTTGGCCTTCACGGCGGTGTTGCGCAGGTCGATGACCGCCACGATCAGCATGACCAGGAACGCGGTGCCGACGATCTGGTCCACGAGCGGCCCCCAGTAACCGCCATGGAAGTAGGGCGCCGGGAAGGTGGCGAAGATCGAGAACGAGGCGACGGTGTGCCCGTGCGTCTTCGGTCCCTTCATCGCCTGGTCGAAGGTGTTGATAGCGTCGTGATAAACCGCGTACACCACCGCGGCACCGACGAAGGCGCCCGCCACCTGTGAGATCCAGTACGGAACCACCTTCGCCCAGGGGAACTTGCGGCGCACCGCGAAGGCCAGGGTCACCGCCGGGTTGAGGTGCGCCCCGCTGACGCCTCCGGCGACGTACACGCCGAAGGCCACCGCGAAGGCCCAGCCCCAGCCGACCAGCAGCCAGTCACCGGCGCTGATGAAGAACGTCGTGGGCCCCTCGGTGCGCCCCGAGCCGGGCAGCGCCGCAACCGCCATGGCCACCGAGCCGCATCCGAAGGCGATGAGGACCAGCGTCCCGAGGAACTCCGCCATGCATTCGCCCCAGAGCCCGCCACGGCGCCTGAGCCGTGAGGGACTCAGCAGGGGCGGGATTTCCACGGCCATATCGGCCCCCTCAGCGAACAGGACGGCCTCGCGTCACCGCCCGGCCCCGGGCGGCCCCGCCTCACCGCTCAGTCTGCGCGCCGGTCCGCACCGAGGCCACTCGGCCCGTTCCGGGACACCGCCGGCCCGCCGAACGCGCGTTCCATGACCAGCCGGCCACGGCGCCGATACGCCCCCCACGGCGTGCCGAGGCCCTCCCGGAGGGTGAACCCCCATACGAGTGAGATTACTCAGGCCGTCGGCGCAAAGAACCGAGGAATAGAGGCGCGTCGAACACTCCGGTTGCCTCGGCGCGAGCGGATCCAAGTGGCAACCGAGCGATGACCGAACAAGACTGATCAGTGGTTTCGTGATCAGGCGAAAACGCACGGTCCCGGAGACCGGGCACCGTTGGCCGATGGTTTTCGACCTTTCCTTCAGGGAGCTGGCATGGTGGAGAAGTCTGCCGACATCTTGATGCCCGGGCCGGACGAGCCCGTGATCGCCGGGCAGGCACGCTCCCTCCCGGCGACGGCGGACACCGAGAGGGAGCTCGCCGGAATCCTGGCGGACGTCGTAAACGCCGAACACGTTCCGCCCGAAAGTCATTTCTTCGACGACCTGGGCGCCAACTCCCTGGTCATGGCGCAGTTCTGCGCGCGGGTCCGGAAGAGATCAGATCTGCCGCCGGTGTCCATGAAGGACATCTACCGCAACCCCACGGTCCGCAGCCTGGCGGAAGCCCTCGCGGAGCTCGCTCCACCCCCCGCCGGCGCACCCGCTCCGGCGGCCCCGGCGGCACCCGCGGACGAGGCGCCGGCACCGGCCGCGACGACCCCGAGCACGGCTCGCTACGTGCTGTGCGGCACGGCTCAGTTGCTCATTTTCCTCGGATATTCGTTCGTCGCCGGAATGGCCACCGCACGAGCCTACGAGTGGGTCGGCTCGGCATCGGGCCTCGCCGACATCTATCTCCGGTCCCTGTTGTTCGGGACCGGCGGTTTTCTCCTCCTGTGCGTCTTCCCGATCGCGGCGAAGTGGATTCTCGTCGGCCGCTGGAAGCCGGGCGAGTTCCCGGTGTGGGGTGCGGCCTATCTCCGCTTCTGGATCGTCAAGGTGCTCCTGCACGCGAATCCGATGATCCTCTTCATCGGAAACCCCGTGTACGTGTTGTACCTGCGGGCCCTGGGCGCGCGGATCGGCAAGGACGTCACGATCCTCTCCCACTCCGTGCCGGTCTGCACCGACCTGCTCACCATCGGCGCGGGCACGGTGATCCGCAAGGACGCGTTCTTCCTGTGCTACCGGGCGCACGCCGGGCGCATCCAGACCGGCCGGATCGACATCGGCCGGGACGCCTTCGTCGGCGAGAAGTCGGTGCTCGACATCGACACCTCGATGGGCGACGGCTCACAGCTCGGCCACGCCTCCGCCCTGTACCGGGGCCAGCACGTGCCGGCCGGCGAACGCCGGCACGGCTCCCCGGCACAGCCCACGTCGGTCGACCACATCAGGGTCGAGCCGACCCGGTGCGGCACGCTGCGGCGGGCCGTCTTCGGGGTGTCCTCCCTGCTCCAGCTGTTCCTGCTGTACCTGCCGTTCGGCGTCGGCGGCGTCTACATGCTGTTCGCGGAGGTACCGGCGCTGCGCGGCCGGCTGGACGCGGGGACGACCCTGTCCACGGTGCCGGAGTTCCTCACCGACACCCTGGTCGTGTCCGCCGTGCTGTTCTTCGGCGGGGTCGTCGTGGGCCTGGCCCTGATGTTCGCGGTGCCCCGGCTGCTGAGCCTGGCCGTCAAGCCCGACCGGGTCTACCCGCTCTACGGCTTCCAGTACGCGATGCACCGGGCAGTGGCCGGCCTGACGAACCTCAAGTTCTTCCCCTGGCTCTTCGGCGACAGCTCCTACATCGTCCCCTATCTGCGCCGCCTCGGATACGACCTGTCCCAGGTGGAGCAGACCGGCTCGAACTTCGGCACCGAGGTGCAGCACGAGACGCCGTACCTGGTGTCCGTCGGCAGCGGGACGATGGTGGCCGACGGGCTCTCCGTCATCAACGCCGACTACTCCAGCACCTCCTTCAGGGTGAGCCGGGCGACGATCGGCGCGCACAACTTCCTCGGCAACAACATCGCCTATCCGGCGGGAGCCAGAACGGGCGACAACTGCCTGCTCGCGACGAAGGTGATGGTCCCCCTCGACGGCGAACTGCGCGAAGGGGTCGGGCTGCTCGGCTCACCATCCTTCGAGATCCCCCGCTCGGTGGAGCGCGACACCCGCTTCGACCACCTCAGGACGGGCGACGCCCTGCGCCGCAACCTCGCCGCCAAGAACCGTTACAACCTCCGCTCCATCGCACTCTTCCTGTTGCTGCGCTGGGTGCTCGCCGCCGTGCTCACGGGAGTCGGTCTGGCCTGCGTCGACCTGTACGGCACGCTGGGCCACGTGGTGATCGGCGGCTATCTGGCCCTGACCGTCGCCCTCACGGCCGGCTACTTCATCCTGGTGGAACGGGCCATCGCCGTCTTCCGCTCCCTGCGCCCCCGCCTGTGCTCCATCTACGACCCGTACTTCTGGTGGCACGAGCGGCTGTGGAAGGTGCCGGACGAGTGGCTCGAGCTGTTCAACGGGACCCCCTTCAAGCGTCTGGTCTGGCGCCTGATGGGCGTGCGCATCGGCCGCAGGGTCTTCGACGACGGCTGCTACATCACGGAGCGGACGCTCACCGTCATCGGGGACGACTGCACGCTGAACGTGGGCAGCAAGATCCAGTGCCACTCGCAGGAGGACGGCACCTTCAAGTCGGACCACACCAGGCTCGGATCCGACTGCACCCTCGGGGTCGGCGCACACGTGCACTACGGCGTGACGGTGGGCGACGGGGCCGTACTGGCGCCCGATTCCTTCCTCATGAAGGGCGAGGAAGTCCCCGCGAAGGCGGAATGGGGCGGAAACCCCGCCGAGCCGACGGCGAAATGAGGAAGGGCCATTCAATGGGAGCGCTCGTGGCAGCGGACAGGGAGTTCTGGAGCGAGGTGCTCACCGCCGGCGGGTTCACCGCCGTTCCGCGGTGGGCACGCGAGCCGGTGGCCGGTGACGCCGAGCACGAGGAGACCGTGCCGGCCGGGACGGCCCGGGCGGTGCGCGCCCTCGCGGCGGAGCTGGGGGTGCCGTCCAGCACGGTCCTGCTGGCCGCGCACGCCAAGGTGCTGGCCGCGCTGTCCGGTGAGCAGGACGTGGTGACGGGCTGTGTCACGGGCCCCGACGCCGGCCCGCTGCCCTGTCGGTCGGCCGTCGCGCCGGGGTCCTGGCGCCGGCTGGTGCTCGACACCCACCGCGTCGCGGCGGACCTGCTCGCGCACCGGGATTTCCCCGTGGACGAGCTGCGCCGGGAGCTGGGACTCCCAGGACCGTTGTTCGAGGCCGTCTTCGACCCGGCGGACACCGGGGGCGGCGCCCTGCCCGCCGGGGCGGTGCTGCGGATGGCCTTCGGCGAGCGGGACGGGCTGCTGACGGCACGGTTGCGGTACCGCACGGACGTGCTGGACGCCGAGGCCGCGGCCCGGGTCTGCGGTTATCACCTGACCGCGCTGCGCCTGATGACCGCCGACGTGGACGCCGAGCACACCCGGCGGAGCCTGCTGTCGCCCGAGGAGACGCGCGACCAGCTGGAGGGGCTGGCCGGACCTCATCGGGAACTGCCGTCCGCGCGGGCGCACGAGCTCTTCGAGGAGCGGGCACGGGCCCACCCCGAGGCGGTGGCCGCGGTGCACGGCGAGCGCTCGTGGACGTACGGGGAGCTGAACGCGCGGGCCAACCGGCTGGCCCGCGCGCTGCTGGAGCGCGGTCTGGGCCGGGAGGACGTGGTGGCCGTGGTCACCGCACGCAACCTCGACTGGCTGGCGGCGGTACTGGCGGTGTTCAAGGCCGGCGGTACCTATCTGCCGATCGAGCCGCACTTCCCGGCCGGGCGCATCAAGGCGACGCTCGCCCGGGCCGGCTGCCGACTGGTGCTGACCGAGCCGGGCAGCACCGGCACCCTGGACGAGGCGCTGGCCGCGCTGCCGCCGGGGACCGAGAAGCTGCTGATCGAAACGGCGTACGCGCAGGAACACGCGGACGACGACCTCCGAGTGGAGGTCTCCCCGGGCCAGTTGGCGTACATCTACTTCACCTCGGGCTCCACCGGCGAGCCCAAGGGAGCGATGTGCGAGCACGCCGGCATGCTCAACCACCTGTACGCCAAGATCGACGATCTGGGGATCGGTCCCGGGCGGGTGGTGGCACAGACGGCTCCGCAGTGCTTCGACATCTCCCTGTGGCAGCTGCTGGCCGCGCTGCTGGTGGGCGGGCGGACCCTGCTGGTCGAGCAGGACGCCGTCGTGGACGTGGAGCGGTTCGTCGACACGCTGGTGCGCGGCCGGGTCGCCGTGGCGCAGGTCGTGCCCTCCTATCTGGAGGTGGTGGCCTCGTACCTGGAGCGGCACCCGCGCGAACTGCCCGACCTGGCCTGCGTGTCGGTGACCGGCGAAGCGCTGAAGCGGGAACTCGTCCAGCGCTGGTTCGCCCTCCAGCCCGGCATCAAGCTGGTCAACGCCTACGGGCTGACAGAGACTTCGGACGACACCAACCACGAGGTCATGGACGCGGTTCCGGAACGGGTGCTGCTGGGGCGCCCGGTCGGCAACGTGCGCGTCTACGTGGTCGACGAGCACCTTTCACCCGTGCCGCTCGGCGCCCCCGGGCTGATCGCCTTCTCCGGCGTGTGCGTGGGACGCGGATACGTCAACGACCCCGAGCGGACCCGTGAGGCCTACCGCGAGGACCCGCACCGGCCGGGCGAGCGGCTGTATCTGGCGGGCGACTGGGGCCGCTGGCACCCCGGCGGGAAGCTGGAGTTCCTCGGCCGCCGGGACAGCCAGGTCAAGATCCGCGGGTTCCGCATCGAGATCGGGGAGATCGAGAACACCCTGCTGCGCGTTCCCGGGGTCCGGGACGGCGCGGTGGTCGTCGCCGAACTCGCGGGCCGCAGCACGCATCTGATCGCCTTCCACACCGGCCGGCGACTCGATCCGGAGGAGTTGCGCGACGCGCTCGGTGCCGTGCTCCCCGCGTACATGGTCCCGTCGGCCTTCCACTGGCAGGACGGGCTGCCGCTGACCGCCAACGGCAAGATCGACCGTAAGGCGCTGACCGCGCTGGCCGAACGGGGCGAGCAGACGACGGAGGAAGCCGGTTCCGGCGAGTCCGACGACGCCCCGCGCACCCCGACCGAGCGGAGGCTGGCGGCCGCCTGGGCGGAACTGCTGGGCCTGCCCGGGCAGACGATCGGCCGACGGGACCACTTCTTCGACCGCGGCGGGACCTCCCTGTCGGCGGTGAAGCTCACCATCGCCCTGAACCGCGCGGTGTCCCTCAAGGACATCACCCGGCACCCGGTGCTCGCCGAACTCGCGGCGTGCCTCGACGGCACGGCCCGGCAGCGGCCGGAGCTGCTCCAGCCGCTGTCGGCGGGCGAGGATTCCCCCGAGTGCGCGCTGGTGTGCTTCCCCCACGCGGGCGGCAACGCGGTCAACTTCCAGCCGCTGGCGAGCGCCCTGGCCGGCAGCGGCGTCGCCGTCCACGCGGTGGACCTGCCCGGACACGACCTGGCCGCAGGCGAGGAGCCGTTCGCGCCGTTGGAACAGGTGGTGGAGCGGGTCGCCGCGGAGATCGCCGGGCGCGGCCTGAAGCGGGTCATGCTCTGGGGCCACTCCTCCGGCACCGCGCCCGCCCTGCTGACCGCCCGGAGGCTCGCCGCGCTCGGAGTGGAGGTGACCCGGGTGTTCCTCGGCGCGCAGCTGCTCGGCACGGCCACCGAACGACGCGCCGCAGCGACCGAGTTGACTGAGCGCGGCGACGCCGAGATCGCCGCCCGGCTCGGTGCGGACGGCGGCCACCTGGAGCTCGGCGAGCTGAACGCGGAGCACGCCGAGCGCGTCGGGGCCGCCTACCGGCACGACTGCGTGTTGGCGCACCGCTGCTTCGCCGACGCCCTGGACAGGCCGCCGGCGGTGAGACTGGCCGCGCCGGTCACCGTGGTCGTCGCCGCCGACGACCCGAGCACCGCGGGCTTCCAGGACCACTGGCGGGACTGGGAGTTCCTGGCCGAGCAGGTGGCGCTGCGTGAACTCACCGACGGCGGCCACTACTTCCCACGCACCCGCCCGGCCGCGGTGGCGGCGACCGTACTGGACGCCGCCGACCTGCTGGCCTCCTCCTGAACACCGCTGAGGACCACCCCGGCCTCGTTGGTGACGAACGAAAGGAAACCGAGATGTCGTTCTCGTCCCCGGCTTCGGTACTGGAGGTGGAGCTGCGACCGGACAGACCGCCCGTCCTGCGTGTCGAGACCTCTGCGGACGCGACCGGATGGGCGGCCGAGCACCGCGAGACACTGCGGGCCCGGGTCGCCGAGCACGGAGCCGTGCTCGTACGCGGCCTGGGACTGCGGGAGCCCGAGCAGATCTCCGCCGTCTTCACGGAACTGGCCGGCCCGCTGATGCCGGAACGGGAGGCCTTCGCCCCCCGCGAGTCCTACGGCCCCGGTCTGTACTCCTCCACCGCCTGGCCCGCCAACCAGCCCATGTGCATGCACCACGAGCTGAGTTACGCGCTGAAGGTGCCCGGGCTGATGCTGTTCGCGTGCCCGACCGCGCCCGCCGGGGGCGGGGCGACCGCGGTGGCCGACGCGGAGGCGGTGCTGAACGCGCTGCCGGCGGAGCTGACCGAGCGCTTCGAGCGTGAGGGCTGGCTGCTCACCCGCAGCTACAACGACGAGATCGGGGCGTCCCTGGCGGAGTCGTTCGGCACCGACGACCGCGAGACCGTCGAGAACTACTGCCGCGCCCATGCCATCGAGTTCGCCTGGCAGCCGGACGGCGGCCTGCGCACCCGGCAGCGGCGCTGCGCCGTGGTCCGGCACCCGGTCACCGGCCGGCGCTGCTGGTTCAACCAGATCGCCTTCCTCAACGAGTGGACGCTGGCCCCGGAGGTGCGCGAGTACCTGGTGGACGAGTACGGCGCGGACGGGCTGCCGTTCAACACCCTCTTCGGCGACGGCGCACCGATCGGCGAGGAAGTCGTGCAGCTGCTCAACGAGACCTACGAGGCGCACACCCAACGCGAGCCCTGGCAGTCCGGCGACCTGATGCTGGTCGACAACATCCGCACCGCGCACAGCAGGGAGGCCTTCACCGGTGACCGACAGGTACTCGTCGCCATGGCCGAGCCCCAGCGCCTGGCCGAGTACGGCCCGACCCCGAAGGGAATCCGGCGATGACCCCCGTGACCTCCCCCGCCACCGACCCGACCACCTCCCGGCCCACCCCGGTGCCGACCTTCGCCGTGATCTCCGGCGCCCAGGTCCGGCAAGCGCTCGAAGGGCGTGAGAAGCAGCTCACGGAGCTGGTCGAGGCGACGTATCGGCTGCACGGCTCCGGCAGCACGGTGAACCCGCCGTCGTACTTCCTGCGCTTCACCGACCGTCCCACGGCGCGGATCATCGCGCTGCCGGCCTCCGTCGGCGGGTCGGCGGGCGTGGACGGACTGAAGTGGATCTCCAGCTTCCCTGCCAACGTCGGCGCCGGCCTGCCCCGGGCCTCGGCGGTCCTGGTCCTCAACGACCACGACACCGGCTACCCGTTCGCCTGCCTGGAGAGCTCCATCATCAGCGCCACCAGGACCGCCGCGTCCGCGGCGCTGGCCGCCGACTGGCTCACCCGCAACCGGCCCCGCCCCACCCGGGTCGGCTTCTTCGGCACCGGCCTGATCGCGCGCTACATCCACACCTTCCTGACCGGCACCGGCTTCAGCTTCGACAGCGTTGGCGTGTACGACGTGTCCGCCGACAGCTCCGCCGGGTTCTGCGGCTACCTGCGCCAGACCGGTGCCCCCGGGCACGCCCCCGAGGTCACCGTCCACGAGAGCGCCGAGGACCTGATCCGCTCCAGCGACCTGGTGGTCTTCGCCACGATCGCCGGCGAGCCGCACATCACCGACCCGGCCTGGTTCACCCACCATCCGGTCGTCCTGCACGTGTCGCTGCGCGATCTCGCCCCCCAGGTGCTGCTCTCCGCGGCCAACTTCGTCGACGACGTCGAGCACTGCCTGAAGGCCGGCACCTCGCCGCACCTGACCGAGCAGCTCACCGGCGGCCGGGACTTCCTGCACGGCACCCTCGACGACGTCATGACCGGGCGGGTGGATCCGCCCACCGACCGGCCGGTGATCTTCTCGCCGTTCGGCCTGGGGATCCTCGACCTCGCCGTCGGCAAGTACGTCTACGACGAGGTGGCCCGCGCCGGAAACCTGCACGTCATCGACGACTTCTTCCATGAGCTGCGCCGATACGGCTGAACGTTCCTACCCTCGGCCCAGGCATCAGGAGGCCAGCGTGCCCGTCATCTCAGCCCCCCACGCCTTCAACGAAGGCCAACTCTATGTTGATCTCCGGCCGACATTCGGGCGCTCGCTCTACCTGAAGTGCGAGGGCTTCAACTTCGCCGGCTCGATCAAGATGAAGGCCGCGACAGAGATGGTGGAGGCCGCGGAACGGGACGGCCTCCTGACGCCCCGCTCGATCCTCATCGAGTCCTCGTCGGGCAACCTCGGTGTGGCGCTCAGCATGATCGCCGCCAGCAAGGGCTACCGGTTCCTCTGCGTGACGGACTCCCGCTGCAACCTGTCCGCACGGCTGCTGATGGAGGCGCTGGGCAGCGAGGTGCACGTCATCGCCGACCTGGATGCCAACGGCGGCTTCCTCGGCGCGCGGATCGACTACGTCCGCGCGCTGTGCGCCTCCGACGAGCGGTACGTCTGGCTCAGCCAGTACACCAACCCGAACAACTGGGGGGCCCACTACCGCAAGACCGCACCGGAGATCGCCCTCCAGTTCCCCCGTCTCGACGTGCTGTTCGTCGGCTCGGGCACCACGGGCACGCTGATGGGCTGTGCCCGCTTCTTCCGCGAGTGGCATCGGCCGGTGCGGATCGTCGCGGTGGACACCGTCGGCTCGGTGGCCTTCGGCGGCAAGCCGGGCCGGCGGATGATCCCCGGCCTGGGCATGAGCATGCGCCCGCCGCTGCTCGACGAGTCCTTCGTCGACGAGGTGGTCCGGGTCGAGGAGGCGGACACCATTCGCGCCTGCCACCGACTGGCCCGGCGCGGCTTCCTGTTCGGCGGGTCCACCGGGACGGTGGTCAGCGGCGCGATGGACTGGCTGTCGCGCAACGACGCCCGCGCCCTGACCGCCGTGGCCATCGCCCCGGACCTCGGGGAGCGCTACCTCGACACGATCTACCAGTCCTCCTGGCTCGAGGACCTGTACGGCGACGCGTTCCTCGGCGACCGGCACGACCGGCCGGAATCCGGCCCCGAGGAGGTCACCGCGGGCTCCCTGGCCGTCGACCCCCGCTCGCGCACGCGGCGCGCGCCACGCGACCGGTGACGTCCGCCGCGCGGACGGGGACCGCGCGGCGGACGGCCGCCCCGCGGTCCCCGTCCGGGGATCCGGCGCCGGTCAGCCCGCCGCGCCCCGGAGTTCCGGCAACATGGCCGCGGTCAGCGGCCGCGGCTCGCTGTCGGGGTCGACGAGGACCACGGTGCAGGTGGCGGCGTGGGTCAGGGCCGCGGTGAAACTGCCGTCGGCGAACTGAGCGAGCGGGCCGCGCGGCGAACGGCCCACCGCCACGGCACGCGCGCCCACCTCGGCGGCGTGCCGGGCCAGGGCGCGGCCGGCCGCCGCGTGGTCGCCGACGCTGCCGAGGATCTGGCCCCGCGCGACGACGCCATGGGCAGCGAGCCGGTCGAGGTGGGCGGTGACGGTGGCGCGGGCCTGCGCGAAGTCCTCGGCGTCGGCCGCCTGTTCCTCGACGACGGCGGTCTGCTGGACGTGCACGACCTCCAGGGGGCTGCCGGTGTCCCGGGCGAGCCGTGCCGCGGCGTCGACGATCACGGCTGCCCCTTCGTGGGCGCCGACGGCGACGACCACGGGCGGCGTGCCGGTGGGCGCCGCGGTGCCGACGGACGTGAACGTCGGTGTGACGGGCTCCCCTTCACCGGTGCGCGTCTCGGCCTCCCGCAGCAGCCGGTGGCCGAAGGCCAGCACCGGAATGGCGAGGAGGAAGGTGGCGGCGCCGAGGTAGAACGGGACACTGAGGTCGGTGGCGTCGGCGAGCTTGCCGGCGACGTAGGGTGCCAGGCCGCCGCCGATGAACCGCAGGAAGCCGTACGCGGAGGAGGCGACGGGCCGCTCGACCGGGGAGACGAGCATGACGGCCTGGGTGGTCAGGGTGTTGTTGATGCCGATGAACGCGCCGCTGGCGATGACCGCCACGATGACCACGGTGGGGCTGGCGACCCCGGCCGCGATGACGGCCATCACGATGCTCAGGCCGAGCAGGTTGGCGTAGAGGACGGGGGCGGTGCCGTAGCGGGCCTGAAGGCGCGGGGCGAAGAAGACGCTGAAGGCGGCCACGAGCAGGCCCCAGCCGGTGAAGACCAGCCCGAGCTGGTGGGCGCCGAGCTCCATCGGGTACGGCGCGTAGCCGAGCATGGTGAAGAAGCCCCAGTTGTACAGCAGTGCCATGATGCCCATGGTCAGCAGGCCGCGGTGGCGCAGTGCCTTGAGGGGGGCGAGGGGCGAGGTGCGGCGTTCCGGTTTCGGCAGGTTCGGGACGAAGGCCAGGGTGGCTATGAGCGCGACGGCCATGAGGACGGCGACGCCGAAGAAGGGGCCGCGCCAGCTGATGGCGCCCAGTTCGCCGCCGAGCAGCGGGCCCACGGCGATGCCGAGGCCGAGCGCGGTCTCGTAGAGGATGATCGCGCCGCCGAAGCCACCGCTGGCCGAGGCGACGATGACGGCCAGCGAGGTGGCGATGAACAGGGCGTTGCCCAGCCCCCAGCCGGCGCGGAAGCCGACGATGCCGTTGATGGAGCCCGACGAGCCGGCCAGGGCGGCGAAGACGACGATGACGGCCAGGCCGGTGACGAGGGTGCGCTTGGCTCCGAAGCGGCTGGAGAACCAGCCGACGATCAGCATCGCGACCGCGGTGACGATCAGGTAGCTGCTGAACAGCAGGGAGACCTGGCTGGGCGTGGCGTGCAGGCTCTCGGCCAGGGCGGGCAGGATCGGGTCGACCAGGCCGATGCCCATGAACGAGATGACGCAGGCGAACGCGACGGCCCAGACGGCCTTGGGTTGTTTGAAAGGGCTGGCGGCCTTTCCATGACCGGCGGCCTTTCCGTGCGGTGCACTCATGTGCGCCTCTCCTGTGAGGTGGGCTGAGGTGAGCGGTGGTGGCGCGGCGGGTCAGGAGCGCGCCTGGCGGTCCTCGATGACGCGGGCCAGGGCCGGCAGCGCGACCCGCACCGCCCGCTGCTCGGCCTCGGGCAGTTCCTCCACGAGTTGCTGCAGGGCCCGGGCGCGTTCGGCGCGGCGCTGCCGGAAGAGTTCAAGACCGGCGTCGGTGGCCTCCACCAGCACGCCCCGGCCGTCGCTGTGGTCGGCGGTGCGCCGTACCAGGCCCGCCCGCTCCAGCCGGGTCACGAGCTGGGTCATGTTGGGCTGGGACACGCTCTCCGCCCGCGCCAGCTCGGTCAGCCGGTAGGGGCCCTCGCGGCCCAGCCGGGACAGCGCCGAGGAGGCGGCCGTGCTCAGTCCGCCGGAGGTGGCGCTGCGGCGTACGTAGCGCACCATCTGCTCGACGGCGATCATCAGGTCCTCGGGCGACGCCTCGGAACCCACTGGGTCCATAACCCGCTTATGCATAAGCGCATTATGCACTTGGATGTAGGACGAAACAAGATTCCGGGACGCGGGGAGGCGGAAACATGTCGAGGCCGGCCGGAGCGGGCCGGCCGGCCTCGATGCCATGATCAGCCGAAGTCAGGCGTGATCAGGCGTGTTCAGTTGTGGTCATGCGCGATCAGGCGAGGTCGAACCGGTCGAGGTTCATGACCTTGACCCACGCCGCGACGAAGTCCTCGACGAGCTTCTCCTTCGCGTCGTCGCTCGCGTAGACCTCCGCGAGCGCGCGCAGCTCGGAGTTGGACCCGAAGACGAGGTCGGCACGGCTGCCCGTCCACTTGACCTCGCCGGTGGCGGCGTCGCGGCCCTCGAAGGCAGCGGCGTCCTCGGACGTCGCCTTCCACGTCGTGCCCAGGTCGAGCAGGTTGACGAAGAAGTCGTTGGTCAGCACGCCGGGCGTCGCGGTGAGGACACCGAGCTGCGAGCCCTTGTACGTGGCGCCGAGGGCGCGCAGACCACCGACGAGGACCGTCATCTCGGGGGCGCTCAGGGTCAGCAGGTTCGCCCGGTCGAGCAGCAGGTACTCGGCCGGCAGCCGGTTGCCCTTCCCGTAGTGGTTGCGGAAGCCGTCGGCGGTGGGCTCCAGCGCGGCGAAGGACTCCGCGTCGGTCTGCTCCTGCGAGGCGTCCACGCGGCCCGGGGTGAAGGGCACCTCGACGTCGAAGCCGGCCTCCTTGGCGGCCCTCTCGACGGCCGCACCACCGGCGAGCACGATCAGGTCGGCCAGCGAGACCCGCTTGCCGCCGCTCTGGGCGGCGTTGAAGGACTCCTGGACCTGCTCCAGGGTGCGCAGCACCGTCGCCAGCTCGTCGGGGTCGTTGACCTCCCAGCCGCTCTGCGGCTGAAGCCGGATACGAGCGCCGTTGGCACCGCCGCGCTTGTCGCTGCCGCGGAAGGTGGAGGCCGACGCCCACGCGGTGGACACCAGCTGCGGCACGGACAGACCCGATTCGAGGATCCTGGCCTTGAGCTCGGCGGCGTCCCCGGCGTCGATCTGCTCGTACTCCGCCTCCGGCAGCGGGTCCTGCCACAGGAGCGTCTGCGCCGGAACCTCCGGGCCGAGGTAGCGCACGACCGGACCCATGTCGCGGTGGGTCAGCTTGAACCACGCGCGCGCGAAGGCGTCCGCGAACTCCTCCGGGTTCTCCATGAAGCGGCGCGAGATCGGCTCGTAGGCCGGGTCGACGCGCAGCGAGAGGTCCGTCGTCAGCATCGTGGGCGCGTGCCGCCTGGACGGGTCGTGGGCGTCGGGGACGGTGTCCGCGCCCGCGCCGTCCTTCGGCCGCCACTGGTAGGCGCCGGCCGGGCTCTTGAACAGCTCCCACTCATAGCCGAACAGGATCTGGAAGAAGCTGTTGTCCCAGGTGGTGGGCGTGTCCGTCCAGATGCCCTCCAGGCCGCTGGTGATCGCGTCGCCGCCCTTGCCGGTGCCGTAGGTGCTCCGCCAGCCCAGGCCCTGCTCCTCCATCGAGGCGCCCTCGGGGGCGGGGCCGACGTGATCGGCGGGGCCCGCGCCGTGGGTCTTGCCGAAGGTGTGGCCACCCGCGATCAGGGCGACCGTCTCCTCGTCGTTCATCGCCATCCGGCGGAACGTCTCACGGACGTCGCGGGCCGCGGCGATCGGGTCCGGATTGCCGTTCGGGCCCTCGGGGTTGACGTAGATCAGGCCCATCTGGACCGCGCCGAGCGGGTTCTCCAGCTCGCGGTCACCGGTGTAGCGCTCGTCGCCGAGCCAGGTGGTCTCGGGACCCCAGTAGACGTCCTCCTCGGGCTCCCACACGTCCTCACGGCCGCCGGCGTACCCGAAGGTCTTGAAGCCCATCGACTCCAGGGCGACGTTGCCGGCGAGGATCATGAGGTCGGCCCACGAGAGGTTCCGGCCGTACTTCTTCTTCACCGGCCACAGCAGGCGGCGGGCCTTGTCCAGGTTCCCGTTGTCCGGCCAGCTGTTGAGCGGTGCGAAGCGCTGCTGGCCGGCACCGGCGCCGCCCCGGCCGTCGCTGATCCGGTAGGTGCCGGCGCTGTGCCACGCCATCCGGATGATGAAGGGGCCGTAGTGGTTGAAGTCGGCGGGCCACCAGTCCTGCGAAGTGGTCAGCACCTCGGCCACGTCCCGTTTGACGGCCGGGAGGTCGAGGCTCTTGAACGCCTCGGCGTAGTCGAAGTCCTCGCCGAGGGGGTTGGCCACCGCGGGGTTCTTGGCAAGGATCTTCAGGTTGAGGCGCTCCGGCCACCACTGGCGGTTTCCACCGCCCTGGGTGGGGTGCGCCGCACGACCGTGCGCGACCGGGCAGCCGCCTGTGCCCTCCGTCTTCGCGTCGGTCACGATTGCATCGGGGTTCTCGGACATGGTCTTCCTTCCGGACTGGGCGGATCGCGAGCTCAGGTACTGCCGGAGGTGGAACAGGCGGGGCACAGGCCCCAGTAGTTGACCTCGGCCTCGTGGATCGAGAAGCCGTGGTCCTCGGACGCGGCCAGACAGGGAGCGTCGCCGACGGCGCAGTCGACGTCGGCGACGACACCGCACGAGCGGCACACGACGTGGTGGTGGTTGTCCCCGACGCGCCCCTCGAACCGGGCCGGACTGCCGGCCGGTTCGATACGGCGCACGAGCCCCGCCGCGGTGAGCGCGCGCAGCGCCTCGTAGACGGCTTGCAGGGAGACGTGACCCACGCGCTCGCGCGTCCCGGAGGCGATCGCCTCGACATCGAGGTGATCACCTGCCCGTACGGTCTCGAGCAGTGCCACCCGCACGGCGGTCACGCGCAGGCCGGCGTCACGAAGCTCCCCTGCTGTGGACTCGGTCCGAGGTCCGGTCATGCGCCGAACCTACGCCGTAAACACGAACGACTCAAGAAAACGAGGGGTGAAGGTCGAGCGTGTCGCCGCGCCCCCTCGCATCACACGGGACCCGGCGACGCATCACGTGGAACATGGTCACGAAACCGTTATTCCGTGACATCCCTCACATCATTCCCGTAACTAAGCGGGCCGCTTAGTAGATGCCGCTCCGGCGACATATGGGATTTGTCCGTCTTCGTGCAGAGCGCGTCATTACGGGCCCGGCGGCACCCCCCTCCCCCGCCGCCCTCGCTCGTCCCGCGCCGCCCGGGGCCTTCTGACGGCGTGCCAGGAATCCGGCGGCCACGGCGGCCGGGAGCAGCACGCCTGCATTCGCTTTCGCAAGGGTCTCGCGAAAGTACGAGGTCAAGTAGTAACAAGGGCCCTTTGCGCCCTTTGCGGAGCCGTCCAGAGAATGACGACCCCCCACCCCGAGCGAGGTCACGCAATGGGCACGCACCGCAAGAAGCAGCACTACCGGCGCATAGTCGTCGCCGCCGTCGCCACGGGCGCCGTCGCCATACCTTCCACCGCACTGGCCTGCAACCAGCCGTCCGCCCCCGGAGAGCGCCCCTCCTACGGCGCCGGGAACCAGCAGGGCAACCACGGCTGGAACCGGCAGGGCCACCCGGGCTGGAACCGGCAGGCCAACCCCGTCTCCCCGGTCAGCCCCGTTTCGCCGGAGTCCCCGGCCGAGCCGGCCGCCCCCAGCCAACCGAACGCGCCGGCCTCCGCCGCGCCCGCCGAGCCGAGCGCGCCGGAGGCCAGTGCGCCCGCCGAGCCGAGTGCGTCCAATGACACCAGCACGTCGTCCGGGGCCACGGCTCGCGTCGTGGAACTCGTCAACGCCGAGCGTTCCAAGGTCGGTTGCTCGGCGCTGACCGTGAATGAGAAGCTGACCAAGGCCGCCCAGGCACACAGCGAGGACATGGCGGCCCACCAGAACATGTCGCACACCGGGTCCGACGGCTCCGCCCCGGGCGACCGCATCACGCGCGCCGGCTACAGCTGGCAGACCTACGGCGAGAACGTCGCCTACGGCTACGCCACTCCCGAGCAGGTCATGGCGGGCTGGATGTCCAGCGCCGGCCACAAGGCGAACATCCTCAACTGCTCCTTCAAGGAGATCGGCGTCGGTCTCGCCCAGCCCGGCAACTACTGGACCCAGGAGTTCGGAGCCGCCCGGTGACCTGCGCCGAGACGGCGCGAGCGGCGCTCCCGGCCGCCATGGCCGGTCGGCGTTAGACGCCGCTCTTCCGCCCCCCCTCGGCGGCCACGTCGGCCGACGCGTCACGGCACTCACGCCGGACCGCGCCGGCCGACGGGTCGGGGGTCGTGCCGTCACCACCCGCCGTGTGCGGGGGCCGGTCCCGCGGTCACGGTCGCCGGGCAGGAACTCCTGCACCTCGGCGGACGCCCCGCAGAAGTTGTTGCCGATCATGCCGCCCGGCGCGCAGTAGGTGTGCGTCGACGGTTCGAGACCGAACTGGAGGCGGTAACCGGCCAGTTGCCGGTTGAGTTCGTCCAGGACGATCCCCGGCCCAAGACCGGCGAGGGGTACGCCGCCCCCGGCCGCCCGCAGCGGCCTTCCGCGCGCCACGCGGACCGCGATGCGCATCCAGGGGTGGCCAGAACCCGGACCGGCATGATCGGGAGCATTGTGCGGGGCGGCGCGGCCGATGTCCGGTGGAGGGACGGGCCGCCGATGAAGAGGATCGCCGCCGCCCGGGGTCGGGGCTACGCCATGGAGGGCGCTCGGGAACGCGTGCCCGGCGTGACGCGCGGCGTCGCCGACCTGGTCGCGGTGTCGACGAGGCCTGTGCGGCGTACGCTGGATGCCGGCCACGGCGATCCGCCGGGCACCCGCAGAACGCGCCGAGCGTCGGTGATGGGGCTCACCGAAACCGCGGTATGACGCCGCTGACGGTCCCTGGTCCAACGGATGTGACCAGGAGGAACGATGCCCACGCCGACCGACCCTCTCTCCCCGGCCACGGCCCGGTCCGCCCATGCCCGCCCGGCACGTACGGCCGCACGTCCTGGTGCCGCACGGCGAGACGGCTTCCGCCACCAGGAGGACACCATGGAGTTCGACGTGATCGTTGAGATCCCCCAGGGGTCCCGGAACAAGTACGAGATGGACCACGAACTGCACCGCATCCGGCTCGACCGGCTGCTGTTCACCTCCACCCAGTATCCGGCGGACTACGGCTACATCGACGGCACGCTGGGCCGCGACGGCGACCCGCTGGACGCGCTGGTGCTGACCGGCGAGCCGACGTTCCCCGGCTGCACCATCGAGTGCCGGGCGGTGGGCATGTTCGCCATGAAGGACGAACGCGGCCCGGACGAGAAGATCCTCTGCGTCCCCGCGCACGATCCGCGGTACGCGGACGTGCAGGACATCGACGACATCCCCCTCTTCGACCGGCTGGAGATCACCCACTTCTTCGAGGTGTACAAGGACCTGGAACCCGGCAAGTCCGTCGAGGGCTCGCACTGGGAGGGCCGCGAGCAGGCCTACGCGGAGATCGAAGCCTCCCGCGCCCGTGCCACCGGCGAGCAGGCGCCCGTCCACGGCTGAGGAACGCTTCCGAAGGATCCGAAGAGGTCTCACACAGGGGTCCCTCACAGGCTTTCGCACGGGCTCGGCACACGTCACCACCGCGCGGTGAGCATGTCGTCCGGTTCCGTGTCCGAGTCGTGTCGCGGGCCCGTTGCTCGGCGCCGTCCGGGCGGTGGTTGCCGTGTGCCCGGTCGTGGCCGACGATCCAGAGCCGAGGGGTGCCCATGGGCGCTGCCCGGCAGGGTTGTGAACTGCTGTCGTTCGACAGTGGTTGGGAACGTTCTGGTGTGCGTAAGTGAGCGTCGCAGTTGCGGTGCGCGGTGTGGGACGGCAGTGCGTGGTAGGGCGAGCAGGGGTTCTGGTTTCGAATGCGTGACCTTCGGCCGGGGGTGGTCGTTGGATGCGGTGACGGGTTCTTCAGCATCGGGCGGGGGTGAGGTCATGGGCGGGTTGCGGGAGGTATCAGCGCCGTTCGTGGTGCCTGGCCCGTCCGGAGTGGCGATCCGCTCCAGTCTCAAGGGCCTGAGTGGGCAGGACGAGGCGGTGCTGCGCCAGGTCGGCAGTCTGCTCGGCTCGCTGGCCTCCCGCGATCTGAAGGTGCGCTGTGCGGCGGAGCTGGGCCATGACAGTGAGCAGTGGGCGCGGCGGAAGCGGGCGTTGACCGGCCAGTCGTCGTCGCGGTGGGCGGGCAGTATCACCAAGGCCACGCACGATCAGTGGGCGCTGGCCCGACGCGGACAGCTCGCCCACATCCAGAGTCTGCGGGCAGGCGTCGACACGATCACGTACCGGCTCTCCCAGCCCATCGGCGCGAAGGGCTCCAAGAGGGCGCCGGGCGGTTACCGTTCCCGAAAGGAGTGGTTCGCCAAGTCCCGACGCCTGCACGTGCTTCAGGACCGGCTGGAGGGTGAGCGGGCCGACTGGGAGGCCGGGCAGGTGCGGGTGGTGCGCGGCGGCAAGAAGCTGGCGCGCACTCGGCACCACCTGAAGGCCGCCGGGCTGACCGAGGCCGGCTGGCGGTTGCGGTGGCAGGCCGAGCGGTGGTTCCTGCAGGCCGACGGTGAGTCCGGGAAGCGGTACGGGAACGAGACGATCCGCGTCAGCCCCGGCGGTGAGGTGAGTATCCGGCTTCCGGCGGCGCTGGCCTACCTGGCCAACGCGCCGCATGGCCGGTACGTGCTCGCCGCGCGAGTGTCGTTTCGGCACCGGGGCGAGCAGTGGGCCGACCGCGTCGCAGCGGCCCGTGCGGTGGCCTACCGCATCCACTACGACACCGGCCGCAACCGCTGGTACGTGACCGCCTCCTGGCAGAACCCGCCTGTGCGGACCCTGACGTTGGAGTCTGTACGTGCGGGCGGACTGGTCGGGGTGGACATGAACGCAGACCACCTGGCCGCCTGGCGCCTGGATCAGCACGGCAACCCCACCGGCGTGCCCCGCCGCTTCGACTACACCCTCACCGGTACCGCGGGCCATCGGGACGCGCAGGTCCGCCACGCCCTCATCCGCCTGCTGCACTGGGCCGCGCGGCACGGTCTGGCGCTCGCGGTCGAGGACCTGGACTTCGCCGCGGAGAAGACCCGGGAGAAGCACGGCCACAGGAAGCGGTTCCGGAAGCTGATCTCCGGCCTGCCCACCGCCCGGCTGCGCGCCAGGCTGGTGTCCATGGCGGCCGAGCTGGGCGTCGCCGTCGTAGCGGTGGACCCGGCCTACACCAGCCGCTGGGGCGCCCAGCACTGGCAGAAACCCCTCACCAGCAAGAACAGGAAGGCCACGCGGCACGATGCTGCCGCCGTGGCGATCGGACGACGCGCCCTGGGATGCCCGATCAGGCGACGGACGGCACCGCCCCCACCGCACCGGAGCGATGCGGTGGGGCATCGGACCGTCCAGGCCCGACCAGGCACCCCGGGGCGTGAGGGACCCCACCCCCGCATTCCCGGACCACGGACACGATCCGCCGGCGCCGAATGCGGAGCGAAAGCGGGCGACCAGTGTGCCCACAACCGTTCGGGACACACGGCTGAGCACGAGCCCTGGACCCAGGACTCACTCCCGCTCAGTCCATAGGAACGGTTCATCGCCCGTTCCGTCGCCGGCCGCGGTGGGTTCCTGGCGGCGACCGCGTACGGCGACGGCGACGAGCAGCGCGAGGACGACGACGGTGAACCACGTCGTCGCGTCGGACAGGCTCATGGTGCGGCTGGCCGCGCCGAGGCCGACGGGAAGCAGTGCCAGACCGAGGTAGGAGGCGAGGAACAGACCGGCGAGGGCCTCGCCGCGCCGGGCCGGCGCCGCCGTGCCGGCCACCTGGCCGACGGCGGACTTGAACAGGACGCCCGCGCCGGCCCCGGCGATGATCCCGGCGAGCAGGAACACGGGCAGGCTGGCGAGGCGGATGCCGACCGTGAGGACGGCCATGCCCACGGCCTGGGCGAGCAGCCCGATGTGCCAACGCGCCCGGGCGCCGAGCCGGCCGGTGCCCGTCTGGGCCGCCGCCGCGGCTGCGAACACCGCGGACACGACCAGTCCGGCGAGCGCCCGGGACGGGTGGTGCAGGGTCCCGCCGACGAATCCGGGGACCACGGAGGTGAACAGGCCGAACACGGCCATGGAGGTGAACCCGGCCGCCGCGGCGGCGAGGAATCCGGGGTCGCCGAGGGCGATCCCGGCCCGCTGCGGGCGGTAGGCCGGCCTGACCGCGGGCTTGTCGACGGTCTCGGGCATCAGCGCTATGGCGGCCGCGCCGGTCAGCAGCAGCAGGAAGAAGACCGCGTACGGCAGCCGGAGCGGCGCGCCCAGGTACTGGGCGAGCGCTCCGGCGGCGATGGGTCCGAGGCCGAGTCCGCCGATGTTGGCCGCGGTCGACACGATCTCGAACCGCCGTGTCGAGGCGCCGGGCCGGTGGGCGCTGTGCAGTTCCTGAAGATAGGCGGTGGCGGTCGCCGTCAGTATGCCGACGCCGAGACCGGTGACCAGCCGGGCGACGACCAGTACCGGCAGGGCCGGCGCGGACAGGAACAGGGCGGCGGCGAGCAGTTCCAGTGCCAGGGCCGACGTCATGACCTTCTTGCGGCCCAGCCAGTCCGAGACGTGCCCGGCGAGCAGCAGGCTGATCAGCACTCCGACTGCGTAGGCGGCGAACACGACCGTGACCGTGAACGTGGAGAACCCGTCATGGGCCTCGTACAGGGGATACAGCGGTGTGGGAACGGTGGAGAACGCCATCGCGGTCACGAACACCGCGGCGACCGTCCAGAACCCCGCGCCGTACCGGAACACGGTGTCCGGACGCTCGGGCGCCCGGGTCTTCGGGGCGGACGCGCGGTCCGTACGCGGACCCGTGGCCGACGTCGGCGGCATGAGAGCACTCCCGTCCTCGACTGTCTCGACGGTGGATTCCGGCGGCGGTGGAACGGCCTCGGTCCTTCGTTCGCCTCGTTCACCGCCTTCTGATGCCAACGACCCGGCGGATCCGTTTTTTCCCGTTGTGCGGAGATAATCCAAGATGGCGGTTATCTGTGCGGGAGATGGCCCAGGGAAGGCCGGCCATGGATCTTCGGGAGATGAAGGTCGTCGTCGCGGTCGCCGAAGAAGGCGGGTTCAGCGCCGCGGCCCGGCGGCTGCACGTCGCACAGTCAGCGGTCTCCAGCGCGGTCCGCGCCCTGGAACGCGAACTGGGCGCGGCGCTGTTCCACCGCACCACCCACCGGGTGTCGCTGACCCCCGCGGGGCGCGCCTTCCTGCCGGCCGCGCGCGCCGCCCTGCGCGCTGCCGAGGAGGCCAGGGCCGCCGTCGACCTCGCGCAGGGCGAGTTGCACGGGGAGATCACGATCGGTGTGATGCAAGGGCTGCACGGCGGCCTCGCGACGGCACTGGCGGACTTCCACCGGGAGCATCCGGGCGTGGTGGTGCGGCTGCGCCAGGCCCCGGCCGCGGACATCCCGCGGGCGCTGCGCGACGGTGCCGTCGACCTGGCCGTGACCGCTCTGGACACCCCGGTGCCGCGTGGTCTTTCGACCCGGCTGCTGTCACGGGAGGAGATGGTCCTGGTGACGGCGCCGACGCCGGACGGTCCGCCGTCCGAGGGTCCGGTGACCCTGGCCGAGGCCGCCGGGCTGCCGCTGGTGGACTTCTCTCCGGGCTGGGCGGTGCGGCACGAGGTCGACAGGGCCTTCCGGGCGGCGTCCCTGGAACGCGCCGTCACGTTCGAGGTGAACGACCTGCTCGCGGCCGCCGATCTCGTCCGTCAGGGCCTCGGCGTGTGCATCATGCCCCCGTCGCTCGCGGCCCGGTTCCCGGAACTCCCGGTCCGCCCCTTCACCGCGCACGCGCCGGCCTGGACCGTCGGAGTCGTCCATCCGCGCGGCGACCTGTCTCCCGCGGTCGCCGCGTTCCTGCGCCACATCAGACTGCTTCGTGCACCCGATGACTGAGGTGGAGGCCGGTGTGCGGCACGGGCGCGCGCCGGATGGCGAGGATGGCGGCGTCGTCACCGAGAGCCCCGTCGGTGTGGGCGAGAAGATCCTGTTCCACGCGCTGCACCAGTGTCCTGGGTCCGCACTTGGTCCACTGCGCGACCCGTTCCCGCAGCGGGTAGAAGACCCGGCCGCGGTCGCGGGCCTCCACGACGCCGTCGGTGTAGAGGAGCAGGGTGTCACCGGGGTGGAACGAGAAGGCATGCGTGTCATAGGCGTCCGGCCGGAGTCCCGACATGCCCAGCGGAGGCGCCGGGCGGGGACTCGTCACGGAGATGACGTCACCGTGCCTGATCAGGAAAGGCGGCGGGTGCCCGCAGTGGACGACCCGTGCCACGGGGCTGTGCTCGGGGATCTCCAGCAGCAGCGCCGTGATGAAGTGCTCCTGGGCCTCCCCGTCCGCTTCCGGGAATTCGGTGAGGTAGCGGCAGACGCTGCGGTCCAGGGCCTCCGCGAGGGCGGGCAGCGTGGCGTGGTGGTGCGCGGCCTCCCGGAACGAGCCGAGCAGCGTGGCCGCCTCCCCGATCGCAGCCAGCCCCTTTCCCCGCACGTCGCCGACGATCACCCGTGTACGGTCTCCGGTGCGCGTCACCGCGTACAGGTCGCCGCCGATGCACGCCTCCTTCTCGGCCGCCAGGTACGAGGAGGCGATGTGCAGGTCGCCGAGGTGGTCGGGCAGCGGGCGCAGCAAAGCTCTCTGGGCGGCCTCGGACACGGACCGCACCTGGGCCAGCTCCGCCTTCTGCCGGTCCCGGAAGAAGCACACCACCATGGCGAAGACCGAGAGGATCGCGAGCGCGACGAGCTGCGAGATGTGGTTGGTGCTGCCCACTCCGCCCTGGACCACCGCGATGATCACCTCCGCTCCCACCGCCAGCGCCCCGATGAGTCCGGTCAGCAGGTAACCGCCGAACGAGGTGGTGATGGCGGGGGCCACGACGAGCAGCGGGCCGAGGTGGACGGATTCCGGCGAGTGGATGTCCCCCAGGGTGATCGCGACGATCAGCACCAGTGGAATCGCCACCAGCGCGTGGCGCGAGCGCCACAGCTGCCGCGGCCGGTCGAGGCGCTGCCGTATGTGCATGGTTCCAATGTGCCCCAGCCGAGCGAAACCTGGCCCGGCGATCTCCCGTCCGGCGGGCGGGTCCGAAGCGTGACGGCGTGTTCACCCGTGCCGCCCGGCCGCGCCGACCATGGCGGCCGGGTCGACGACGCGGTCGAATTCCTCGGCGGTGACGTAGCCGGAGGCCAGTGCGGCCTCGCGCAGGGTGGTGCCCTCGTCGTCGGCTCTGTGGGCGATGGCCGAGGCCTTGTCGTAGCCGATGACTGGTGAGAGCGCGGTGACGAGCATCAGTGACCGGTCGACGTACCTGTCGATCTGGTCGCGGTTGAGCCGCGTGCCCTCGACGCAGTACTGGCGCAGCTTGGTGCAGGCGTCGGCGAGGATGGTGGCCGCGTGCAGGAAGTTGTTGATGACGACCGGGCGCATGGCGTTGAGCTCGAAGTTGCCCTGTGAGCCGGCGAAGGCGACGGCGGTGTCCTCGGCCAGCACCTGGATGCAGACCATGACCATCGCCTCGCACTGGGTCGGATTGACCTTGCCCGGCATGATCGAGGAGCCCGGCTCGTTCGCCGGGAGGCTCAGTTCCGCCAGGCCGCAGCGGGGTCCGGAGGCCAGCCAGCGGATATCGTTGGCGATCTTCATCAACGGCACGGCCAGCGCCCTCAGCCCGGCCGAGGCGCCGACCATGGCGTCCAGACCGCCTTGGGCCGCGAACTTGTTCTCGGCAGTGGTGAACGGGAGGCCGGTCGCGGAGGCGATCTCGGCGGCGACCCGCTCGCCGAATCCGGGCGGGGCGTTGAGCCCGGTCCCGACCGCGGTGCCGCCCATGGCCAGCTCGTACAGCCCCTCCGCGGATCCGGTGAGCCGGCCGGCCGCCTGCTCGAGCTGGTGGGCGTAGCCGGACCACTCCTGTCCGGCGGTGAGCGGCACGGCGTCCTCCAGATGGGTGCGGCCGGTCTTGACCACGTCGTGCCACTGCTCGGCCTTGGCCTCGATCGCCTGCCGGAGTTCCCGCACGCTGGGCAGCAGGCGCTCGCGGACGGCCTTGACCGCGGCGATGTGCATGGCGGTGGGGAAGGTGTCGTTGGAGGACTGCCCCATGTTGACGTGGTCGTTGGGGTGGACGGGTGTCTTGCTGCCCAGTTCGCCGCCGACGAGTTGGATGGCGCGGTTGCCGATCACCTCGTTGGTGTTCATGTTGGACTGCGTCCCGGACCCGGTCTGCCACACGTACAGCGGGAAGTGGTCGTCGAGTTCGCCGGCGATGACCTCGTCCGCCACCTTCTCGATCAGGCGGGCCTTCCAGGCCGGCAGCCGTCCGGCCCGCCCGTTGACGATCGCGGCGGCCTTCTTGACGTAGCCGTAGGCGTGGTAGACGGCCTTGGGCATCCGGTCGTCCCCGATGGAGAAGTGGATCAGCGAGCGCTGGGTCTGCGCGCCCCAGTAGCGGTCGGCCGGGACGTCGACGGCGCCCATCGAGTCGGTCTCCCGCCGAGTGCCGGTCGCGTGCAGTCCGACGGGTATGTCGCGGATCTTCGGGGCGTGGTCGTCCCGGGCGTCGCCGTCCGGGGTCGCGCCGGCGCCGGGCGGTGTCATGAGTCCGCTCCGCCCGCGTAGACGGGCTGCCACATGGCGTGGCGGACCGCCCGGTCGGGGTCGGCGGGCTGGTGGGCGGCGACGCCCTCGCCGACGGCCGCGCGGACCACGGCCGCCGCGGTGAGCGCCGACGACTCGCGCAGGTTCTCCACCGGCGGGAGCAGCGAGGCTCCCGGCGCGGAGACGTCGACCTGGTCGGCCACCGCCTGCGCGGCCGCGAGCAGCATGCCGGCGGTCACGTGCGACGCGCGGGAGACGATCGTGCCCAGACCCAGGCCGGGATACAGCAGCGCGTTGTTGGCCTGGGCGATGCGGTAGGTCACTCCGCCGTAGTCCACGGGCGCGGCGGGGATGCCGACGGCCACCAGGGCCTTGCCCTTGGACCAGGCGATGACGTCGGCGGGCACGGCCTCGATGCGCGACGTGGGGTTCGAGATCGGGAAGATGACCGGCCGCTCGGTGCCGGCGGCCATGGCCTCGACGACCTCGCGGGTGAACGCCCCGTGCACGGTGGAGGTGCCCAGCAGGATGGTCGGTTCGGCCCGGCGCACGGTCTCCAGCAGGGAGATCGCGCCGCCGTCACCCGCCCAGCCCGCGACCTCCGCCGGATCGCGCGCGTACGGCCGCTGGTAGTCGCGCAGATCGGCCATGTCACGGGTGAGCAGGCCCTGTTTGTCGATCAGCCACACCTGTGCGGTGGCCTGCTCGCGGCTCGCGCCGTCACGGATCATGGCGTCGCGCAACTGGTCGGCGATACCGACACCGGCGGTGCCGGCACCGAAGACCACGAGCTTCTGCTCACGCATCGGCACACCGCTGACCTTGACGGCCGACAGCGCCGCGGCCAGAGTGATCGCCCCGGTGCCCTGCATGTCGTCGTTGAAGATCCGGTAGGTGCCGCCGTAGGCCTCCAGGATCCGCCGGGCGTTGCTGGGGCCGAAGTCCTCGAAGTGCAGCAGCGCGCCGGGGAACATCGACGACGCGGTCCGCAGGTACCTCTCGATGAACGCGTCGTAGCCGGCGCCGCGCACCCTGTGGTGCCGGTTGCCCAGGTACAGCGGGTCGTCCAGCAGGGACGCCCGGTCCGTGCCCACGTCCAGCGACACGGGGATGACGCGGCGCGGGTCGATGCCGGCGGCCGCCGTGTACACGGCCAGCTTGCCGACCGAGATCTGGATGCCGCCCACGCCCCAGTCGCCGATGCCCAGGATCTCCTCCGCGTCCGTGCACACGATCAGGTCCACGTCCTCGGGCCCGAGCCGAAGCGTGGCGAAGGCCTTCTCGATGTCCTCCGGGCGGTCGACGGACAGGAAGACACCCCGGGGGCGGCGGTACTCGTGGGAGTACTTCTCGATCGCCTCGCCGACCGTGGGGTCGTACACGATGGGCAGCAGATCCACCAGGTGATCGGTGAGCACCCGGTAGTACAGGGTCTCGTTGCGGTCGTGGAGCTGCTCCAGGAACACGTTCTTGGCCAAGTCGCCGCCCTGGGCCTGCAACTGGTCGTAGGCGCGCCGCGCCTGCTGCTCGAGTGTCAGCACCCCCGACGGCAGTCGCCCGGTCAGGCCCAGCTCGTCCCGCTCCGCCTGGGTGAACGCCACCCCGTGGTTCAGCAGCGGATCCGCCAGGGCGCTCGGAGGGGCGGAAGTCCGCACGGTGCTCTTGGTCATGATGCTTTCCCCATGTGCGTAACGGTGCGCGCGGCTCGGCGACTCCGCACCGGGACAGTCACCCGCCGGTACTTCCACCGTGCGCACACAGCTCCCACCGGCGCTCGTCGATCTTGAGCGGGTCTCCCCTGCGGATGCCCGTTGAGCACGCCAAGTCCGGGGAGCAGCGGTCGAGTTCACGTGCCGGCCGGGCTCGGAGTCCGCTCGCTCTCCCGTTCCTCGGCGGCGGGGGTCCTGTTCGCCGTCACCCTCCGGGGGATGGCCAGGGCGCACAGTGCGCCGACGAGCACCACGGCGACGCCGATCCAGATCGCCGGGCGCATGCCGTCGACGAAGTCCTGGGCGCTGCGGGGGCTGCCGTAGTGGACGAAGACGCTGCTCAGTACGGCGATGCCGAGGGCGCCCCCGATCTCGCGGACGGTGTTGTTGGCTCCGGAGGCCTTGCCTCGGTGGCGCGCGTCCACCGAGCCGAGTACGACCGCCGCCGTCGGCGCGAAGACCAGGCCCATCCCCGTACCCGCGATGATCATGGCGCCGACCACCTGCGAGTAGGGAGTGTCGGCGGTGGCGACCAGGTCGATCCAGGCCAGTCCGACACCCTGGAGAAGCAGACCGAGTGCCATCAGCCGGCCGCCGCCCGCCCTGTCGGTCAGGGCGCCCGCCACCGGTGCGACGAACATCGGCATCAGGGTCCAGGCCAGGGTCAGCACACCGGCCTCCAGCGGGGTGCGCACGGGTGCGATCTGGAAGAACTGGGCGAGCAGGAAGATCGAGCCGAAGACGCCGAAGTACATGGCCGCGGAGACGATGTTGGAGAACACGAAGGCGCGGTCGCGGTAGAAGGACAGCGGCAGCAGCGGGTGTTCGGCACGCCGCTCCCACAGCACGAACAGGGCCAGGAGCACCGCGCCGCCGATGAACGCCGACAGAATCCTGGCCGAACTCCACCCCTCCGGCTCGCCGTTGACGATCCCCCAGACGATCGCGACCAGTCCGGCGGTGGCGAGCAGCATGCCGGGCAGGTCCAGCCGGGTTCGGGGCAGCGAGCTCTCGCCGAGGACCACGAGCGCCAGCGGGACGGCGACCACGCAGACCGGGACGTTGATCCAGAAGATCCACTGCCAGTCCAGGCCGTCGACGACCGCGCCGCCGACCACGGGCCCGAGCGCCACCGCCAGACCGCTGACCGCCGACCACAGTCCGAGCGCCAGGTTGCGCTTGCGCTCCGGCACCTCCTCGGCCAGCAGCGTCAGCGACAGCGGCATCACCGCGGCTGCGCCGAGGCCCTGAAGAGCGCGCATGACGATGAGTTGGCCGCTGCTGTCGGCGAGGCCGCAGCCCATCGAGGCGAGAGTGAACAGCGCGATACCGGTCACGAACACCCGACGCCGGCCGAACCGGTCGCCCAGCGCGGCGCCGGTCAGCAGCAGGCAGGCGAAGCTGAGGACGTAGGCGTTGACGAACCACTGCAGTTGGGTCGTGGTCGCGCCGAGGTCGACGGCCATGGTGCGCAGCGCCGTGGAGACGACCAGGTTGTCGAGCGCCACCATGAACATGGGCAGGCCGGAGGCGAGGACGACGAACGCCAGTGGATATCGGCGGCGCCCAGTCGAGTCCCCCACCGGGACATTGAACGCGCTCATGACAAATCCTCCAGGGTGCGGGACGACGAGAACAGATGACGAGAACAGATGACGAAAGCGGGGCGGCGCGCGGGCAACGACGGCACACCTCGGCGCGCGGCGACCCGGGTACGGTCAGGCCGCGCGACCCTCGGCGTCCCGGCGCGCCTTCTCGGCCAGCCGGTACTCGGCCCAGCCGTACAGGGCGTTACGGTCTTCCCAGGCGGAGAGCGCGAACAACCGGGGAGACAACCGCGGCACGTCCGACAGCGACTTCAGCTCGAAGCGGGACGCCATGACGATGACGCGGGAGTGCGGGGGAACAGGACGAGGAGTGCACCACCCGAGAGCAGGCACAACGGCACCCACCTTCCAGAAGAAGACCTTCGGCAAGCATAATAGATAGTAGCGCGATCCGTTATCCGTTATTTGTAAGTGAGTGGCTCGATGAAGATCTCGGAACTCAGCCGACGCAGTGGGGTGCCCATCCCCACGATCAAGTACTACCTGCGGGACGGGCTGCTGCCCCCGGGGCACGCGACGGCAGCCAACCAGGCCGTCTACGACGAGGACCACCTGCGCCGGCTCCGGCTGATCCGCACCCTCATCAGCGTGCGGCAGCTGTCGGTCGGCGCGACGAAGGAGATCCTGTCCGCGGTCACGCACGAGGGCGACCTGCATCAGATCCTGGGCATCGTGATCAACGCCCGCCCCGCCGACCTCAAGGCCAAGGAGAAGCAGTCGCAGGAGGCCGCACCTCCCGGGGCCGCCGACGCGCTCCGGCTGGTGGCGGAGATGGGGTGGGACGTGAACGAGGAAACGTCCGCGATCGGGGAGTTGGGCGGCATCCTGGACGCCCTCGCCGACCTCGGCGCGGGCATCGACTGGCGGACGCTGCTGCCCTACGCCGAACTCGTCGACAAAATGTCGACGTTGGACCTGGAACAGCTCAACGGCATGTCCGGCCCGCTGGAGCGGGCCGAGCGCGCCGTGGTGGTGTCCGTCCTCCTGGAGCCCGCCCTGCTCGCCATGCGCCGCCTAGCCCAGGAGGACAAGTCCGGGCGCATGTTCCCGGCGGCCGCGGCCGGTCAGGAGGAGCACACGGGGCCGGAGCGGGGCGACCGGAAGAAGACGGCTCCGGAGCAGAGAGAGGGCGGAGCGGAGTCCGACTGACGAGCGTCGGCCGAGTTCGCTCAGGAGTGGGGCCCGGCCCGGCCCGCGGACGGGGCGACCTTCGTCGACGGGACGGCGAAGAAGACCAGCGCCGCGAGGGCCGCCACGGTCGCCGCGAGCGCCGAAGCACCTGGGAGGGACCAGTTCGCGGCCGGTCCGGCGACCGCCGCTCCCAGGGCGAATCCGGTGATCTTCAGGCTGGCGCCGGTGGTGAAGATCTGGCCGCGCAGATGCTCTGGGGCCTCCCGGTGGCGGACCGCGAACAAGGCGGCCAGCTGGGGTCCTTCACCGGCTCCGAGGATGAGGACGGCCACGACGAGCACGGTCGGTCGTCCCGACGCGCACAGGGCCAACGCGGCGGCCTGGACAAGGGCACCGGCCCAGATGACGGTGTCGGGGGCGACCGAGCGCGGGAACCGGGCGAGGACCGCGTTGGCCACCAGGGCGGAGATCGCCGCGCAGGAGAGCAGCGCCGCGCCACGGCCGGCTCCCCCCAGGGCACGTTCGCCCAGGAGCGGGAGGCAGGCCGTCAGCATGCCCTGGGCGACACAGGTGACGATCGAGGTGAGGGTCGCTCGGGCCAACGGCGGTCTTCCGGCGATGACCCGCGTTCCGGCGGCGAGGTCGCCGATCACCGAGGCGGCCCGAGCGTCCCGCGTCCGACCGGGGCGAGCGCCCCGCGTCCCACCGAGGCGGGCGTCCCGCGTCCCACCGGGGCGAGCGCCCCGCGTCCCACCGGGGCGGGCGGGCAGCAGCCACGCGACGGGCAGTGCCGAGACGATGAGCGCCGCGGCGACCACCACCGCCGACGGGGCTCCCAGCGCCTCCGCCACGACGCCCGCGAGTGCCGGACCCGCCAGGCTCGCCGCGCTGAACGTCATGGCGTCGAGCGCGATCGCCCGGGGCAGGCGGTCGCCGGGCACCACCCGAGGAAGCTGGGCGGTCCAACCACCCGACAGGGCCGGCCCCAGCAGCCCCGTCACCACGGCGATCAGGACGGTGGCGGCGAACGGCAACCGGTCGAGCCCCACGACGATCAGACCCAGGCCCGCCGCGTACAGGACGAGGGCTGCGGCCACCAGGCGGCCCGGCCGTCCGGCCCTGTCGAGGAGCACCCCGAGCACCGGCCCTCCTGCCGCGGCGGAGACCGTGACACCCGCGAGCAGCGACGACGCGTCAGCGGTCGACCCGGCCAGGGCGAATCCCGCCAGCATCAGCGCCGGTCCCGACATCTCGTCCCCGGCACGGGCCGCGACCGCTCCGGCGAGATAGGAACCCATGGAGTAACGCTTCTTCACCGACATGACGTTACGGAGGTAACTCAAAACTCAGCAATATGCGTTACATTGCGCGGGTGTCCCCCGCCCTCGACACCCCCGGCGACTGGTCGACTCGGCACTCCGTGCTGACCACGGCTCGTCGAACCGCCGCCCTGCTCAACGCCCTCGCCGAAGAATCCCCCGACCCGGCCGACGTCGCCGACGTGCTCCGCACATACGGTGAGGCGGAGCCCGTCGATCTCACCGTTGGGGATGTCCGCGGCATGCGCGTGGCTGCCGGCCTGCTGCGGGAGGTCTTCGCCGCCGAGCACGCCGACGGCGCCGCCGCCGCCCTCAACCGCCTCCTGCGGGAACACACCGGACCGCTCCGCCTGACCTCGCACGGCGGCGGCACCCCCTGGCACCCCCACCTCGACCACGACGACGACGCCCCCTGGGACGAGTGGCTCCTCGCCTCGTCCTGCATGGCCCTGACCGTCCTGCTCTGGGACCGTCAGCGCCCACCCGGCAGGATCTGTGCCTCTCCCAGCTGCCGGAACGTCTTCGTCACCCAGGGCAGCGGCCCCG
The DNA here is from genome assembly GCF_044756885.1 of Streptomyces sp. NPDC091412. Lineage (NCBI taxonomy): Bacteria > Bacillati > Actinomycetota > Actinomycetes > Kitasatosporales > Streptomycetaceae > Streptomyces > Streptomyces sp. NPDC091412. The sequence continues at coordinate 76,112 of NZ_JBIVTV010000017.1, forward strand.
AACGCCGCTACTGCTCCCGGCGGTGCGCCACCCGCGAACGGGTCGCGGCCCACCGGCGCTCCCGCTCCGTCGAGCGGCCGGGCGACTGAGCGGGGCCCGTCGTGGCGTGTCCGGCGGCAGCGCGTTGTGTCCGGCAGCAGCGCGTTGTGCGCGTCGGCCATGTTGGCCGGCCGTATGTGCGCGACGGGGTGCCGACCGGTTCCGCCCTGGTCAGCGGCCTGATGGCGAGGAGTCCGGGGGGCGTGTGGCGGTCGCGGAACCGCGTCGCGGGAAGCTGCGGGGCAACTGGTCCGGAGGGATGATGGGTGGTGACGGGTCGGGACGAGCCGGACCAGCACGAGAGCCCCCGCCGCGGTGGGCGGAAGGAGTGGTGGCATGGGTGTGGCCGAATCCGTCCGGGCCGGCCTCGGACCCGTCGGGGGCTTTCCCTCACTGCCGGGCGCGCTCCTGGAGGTCCTGAATCTCGCCGCGGTGGTCCTGGACGAGGACGGGAAGATCGCCTGGTGGAGCCCGCAGGCACGGCAGCTGTTCGGCTACACCGAGGATGAGGCCCTGGGCCGGTCCGCGCGCCGGCTGCTGGTCGACGAGAAGCACCTGGGGCAGGTGACGGGCGTGTTCGCCCGGGTGAAGGCTCAGGAGGGGGCGGCGGGGGTCTTCCCCGCCCGGCACAAGGACGGCAGCACGCGGCTGATGGAGTGCCACAGCGTGCGGCTCCAGGGGGAGCGCGGGGGGCAGTGCCTGCTGGGCGTGATCACCGAGCACGAGGTTCTGCAACGCGTGCAGCGGGATCTCGCCCTCTCCGCGCAGCTGATCTCCCAGTCCCCGATCGGGCTGGCGGTCCTGGACGCCGATCTGCGGTACATCGTGGTCAATCCGGCGCTGGAGCGCATCAACGGAGTGCCCGCCCGGGACCATGTCGGCCGGACCGTCCGTCAGGTCCTCACCTTCCTGGACGTGGACCCCATCGAGTCCGCCATGCGGCAGGTTCTGACCACCGGCACACCGGTGCTGGCCCAGGTCATCGTCACCCCCACCCCTTCCGACCCCGGCCGCGACCACTCGTGGTCGGTCTCGTACTACCGGATGGAGGACGCCGCCGGGCGAGTGCTGGGCCTGGCCGTGTCGCTGGTGGACATCACCGAGCAGCATCTCGCGGCCACCGAGGCCATCGCGGCGAGGCAGCGCCTGGCCCGTATCGCCGATGCCTCCGCGCGCATCGGCACCACCCTCGATCTGGACACCACGGCCGGAGAGCTGGTCGAGATGTGCGTGCCGTCCCTGGCGGACCTGGCCGCGGTCGATGTGCTCGACGCCGTTCTGGAGGGCGAGCGCCCCGACATGGCGCTCTCGGGCCCCGGCGTCCTCTTCCGTGCGCTCTCGGTGGCCGCGGCCTATCCCACACCCGCCACCGGCGCCGCCGACCGCGCCGGCGAGATCGCCCGTTACGGCCCCGACCGCCTGGTCACCCAGTGCGCGGTCTCCGGGCGCCCCCTCCTGGTCCCCCACGTGGACAGCACGAACCTGGCCCGCATCGCCGCCGACCAGGACGCGGCCACGGTTCTGGCCCGCGCCGGGGTGCACTCCTACCTGGCGGTGCCCATGACCGTACGCGGCCGGGTACTCGGCGTGCTGGACCTGGCGCGTGCCCGCAACCCCGTCCCCTTCGACGGCGACGACGTCCTGCTGGCCGTGGAACTGGCCGCCCGCGCCGCCGTGTGCATCGACCACGCCCTGTGGTACCAGCAGCAGCGGCAGACCGCCGAGACCCTCCAACGCAGCCTGCTGCCCCTTCGACCACCCCACCGGCCCGGCCTGGAGATCGCCTGCCGCTACCAGGCCGCCGGAGCCGCCTGCGAAGTCGGCGGCGACTGGTACGACGTCGTCCCGCTGCCCGGCGGAAAGACCGCCCTGGTCATCGGCGACGTCATGGGGAGCGGCATCAACGCCGCCGCCACCATGGGCCAACTGCGCACCGCCACCCGCACCCTGGCCACGCTCGACCTCGACCCCGCCGCCGTCCTGCAGCATCTGGACCACATCACCGCAGACCTCAACCACCGCTTCGCCACCTGCATCTACGCCGTGCACGACCCACACCGGTCCAGCTGCCGCCTCTCCTCCGCCGGCCACCTGCCACCGGTCCTGGTCCGCCCGGACCGCGGGACCTCCACCCTGCTGAACCTGCCCACCGGCGCGCCCCTCGGGGTCGGGGGCGTCCCCTTCAAATCCACCTGCGTCGCGCTGTCCCCCAGCGACCGGCTGGCGCTCTACACCGACGGCCTGGTCGAGGTCCGCGACCAGGCTCTCGACACCCGGCTGGAGACGCTGCTCGACCTGCTGGCCGGCCCGCAGCCCCCTCTGGAGGACACCTGCGACCTGCTGCTGAACGCCCTGCGCCACCCCGAGGCCCACGACGACGTCGCCCTGCTGATGGCCCGAGCCCGCCACACCTCCCGCCGCTGAGCCCCACCGAGCTCGCGGGCGTCAGGACGGCACGGCCACCGGATGTTCTTGCCGTCGGCCGTCGCCGGGTTTTCGGGTGGCGGCGTTCGGCGGTGCCCTGGGGCCTCGGCGCGGATCCGACGTCGTACCGGGGAGACACGGTGATCACCGGTGTGCACGGCGTTCGTTGTTACCGGTTCGTGACTCCACCCCACGCGTAAACGCGTGGGCTTCCTGGGTCGGTGGCTAAGCCACGTCGCAGAGGACCAGCCCGGCCCTGTTCAGGACGTTCATCGCGCCGACGTGGTCCGCGTTCGCGGTGTACCCGCACGCCGTGCACTGGAATTTCGCTTGGGTGGCGCGGTTCCCCTTCGCGACGTGCCTGCATTCCGGGCACGTGCGGGAGGTGTTGCGCGCGTCCACCGGGACCACGAGGCGACCGGCACTCTCAGCCTTGTTCGCCAGGATTCCGAGGAACTGCGTCCAACCCGCGTCGAGGATGCTGCGGTTGAGCCCGGCCTTCGCGGCGGCGCCGTTCGCAAGGAACGTGCCATCGTTGTCGGGGTCGGGCTTGGGTGCCGGGCTCTTGGTCATGCCCGCAGTGTTCAGCCGCTCGTGCGCGATCACGTCGTGGTCGCAGATGAGCGCGCGAGCGGTCTTGTGGTGGAAGTCGACGCGCTGCCGGCGGATCTTGGCGTGCACCTTGGCGACCTTCCGGGCCGCGGCACGGTGGCGCTTGGTGCGCTGCCGGGTCCGCTTCGGGAAGGCCGCGAGGTGCCGTTGTGCTTCGGCGAGTTCGTCGGCCATCGCCCGGAGGAAGCGCGGGTTGGCGACGTGTTCGCCGTCCGAGGTGGTCAGGAAGTGGGCGACGCCCATGTCGATGCCGACGATCGCCCCGGTGGGCGGCAGCGGCTCGGCGGGGGCCTCGTCGCAGGAGAGGGCGACGTACCAGCGGGTCCCCTCGCGCTTCACGCTGATCGTCTTGACGCGGCCCCGTACGGGCCGGTGCTGGTGCACCCGGATGTGCCCGATGCCCTGGAGGCGTATGCGAGTGTGACGGCCGTGGGGTGTGGAGTCCCAGCGGCAGCCGTCGCCGTCCTTCGGGAAGGTGACGGTGTCGAAGTGCCCGGCGCCCTTGAAGCGCGGGTAGCCCGGCGTCTGCCCGGCCTTGATACGGCGGAAGAACGCCTGGAATGCCTTGTCGAGGCGCCGCAGAGTGGCCTGCTGCGAGCTGAACGACCAGCGGCCCTGACGCTCAGGATCGAACGCGCGGATCTCTTTGAGCTGCGCGGACTGGTCCCCGTACTTGATGCTCGTCTTCGAGGCGTGCCGGTAGGCGTCCCGGCGCTCCTGCAATGCGCCGTTGTAAAGGGAGCAGTGGTCCCGCAGCATGTCGGTGAGCGCCGCCGCCTGCCCCTTGGTGGGGCGAAGGAGGAACTTGTACCCGCGGATCACGAACCGTCCCCCTCCTTCCACGGGCGTTCCCACTGGGTGTTGATGTACTTCTCGATCGTCGCCGCCGACACAGCACCGACCGATGCGGCGAAGTACGACGACGACCACAGCGTGGGCATCCGCGACTTCAGGTGCGGGAACTCCTCGCGCAGGACGCGGGAGGTGAAGCCTTTGAACTGGTTGGCCACGTACGAGGCTGACGACTTCGGGTCGTGCTTCACGAAGAGGTGGACGTGATCGGGCATCACCTCAAGAGCGATGATCTCCCAGCCGCGCTCGTCCGCCTTCTGCCGGATCAGTTCGTCCAGTCGTTCCGCGACCCGGCCGCCGAGGACCGGACGGCGATACTTCGGGCACCACACGATGTGGAGTCCGAGGTCACACACGCCGCCGGAGAACCGGCGAACCTTCCTGGTCACGGCCATGCGATCACTATACACATGCCGCAGGTATAATGCGGCAGAGAGGCAGCACAGGTGAACAGTGCATATCCGCGCGCCCAGTTGATGTCAGAGCAGCCCAGAGAAGCCATTCCCCACCCCGCTAAAGCGGGGCGTCCCCTGGCTAGGTCTTGATGGCCGAGGCGGGCACCCTGACCGGCGCCGCCGAGGCGCCGGCCGAGAAGTGGGACGCCGCCCTCGGACCGCCGGCCGGCGACAGGGAGCTGCGCGCCGCCTGTTACGCCCCTCACCTGCACCTCGTTACGAAGAAGGCCAGTTGGGCCTTCTTCTCCGGCAAGTACACGTCCGGCAGGTCCACTTCGGGCAGGGTGACGACGGGACCGGCCGTGAAGCCCTCGCGGAGGAAGCGGGCAACGGCCTTGTCGTTGCGCACGTCCGGGTCGACCACCACGCGGGTGCGGTCCAGGCCCGGCAGGACGTACGACAGCAGGGCGGCCATCAGCCGGGAGGTCCAGCCGGACCGCGCGGCGCCCGGCGCGGCAGGGGCCAGGAGCAGGTGGATGCCGATGTCGCCGGGTTCGACGGGGTAGCACTCGCCGACGCGGTCGGCGGACGGCTCGTAGGTCTGGAGCAGGGCGACGGGTTCGCCGTCCTTCAGGACGAGGAAGGCGTGGTGGGTGTCGAGGGTGGCCATGTGGGCGTAGACCTCGGCCACCTGCTCCTCGGTGAGACCGGTCATGCCCCAGAACGCGGCCCGTTCCTCGCTCACCCAGCGGTGGACCGCCCCGGCGTCGGCCCATGCGTCCAGCGGCAGGACGCGAACGGTGCCGAAGCCGTCGACGCGCACCTCGTGCACGGCCTCTCGGAAGGCGTACGGGCGGTGCGGGGCATGCGCGGTGTGCGCGGTGTTCACGGTGTGCGCGTCAGACATCGGTCTCCTCGTTCTCCTTCTTCATCCGCTCCCAGTCGGTGACGACCGGGAGGAGCTTTCCCGCGAGCCACAGGGGCAGTTGGTCGCGGTGGTGGGGCGAGCCGGGGATCCCGGACGCGCCGAAGGGGACCACCCATCGGCTGTTCTCGCGGCGGCCCAGGTCCCACACGTACCGGGCGGCCGGGCCGCGCGCGGCGAGGTCGGTGAGGCCGGGGACGGCGGAGGTGCACAGCACACAGTCGTGGTCGCCGGACAGTCCGGGTTCGTCGTACGGCGTCTCCGGGGGCATCGCCCGCCAGGGGCTGAGGCGGTGGGTGTCCCCCCAGGTGCCCGCGGGTGGCCGGGCGGCCGCCTCCTCCACCGCCTCGCGGACGGTGGACGGCCGGTCGATCCCGAACAACTCCTCGGCGCTCAGGAGGTGTTCCAGGGCGTAGCCGATGCGCGGAGTCAGAGCCAGCCAGGGCAGGAAGACCTCGGGGTACGCGGGCGGGGCAGCCAGCACGGCGAAGGCGGGGTGGGCCGCGAGCCGTCGTACGACCGCCGTGCGTACGGTCGCGAAGAGGGCCGCGTCGGCGCTGCCGGCGTCCATGCGGCGGTCCCACCGCAGGAGCCGGTCCCGCAGAGCGGCGGCCCCGTCGCTGAGGCCGTCGAGGGTGGCGAGGTGTTCCAGCAGGGGCGTGGCGGAGGCGAGTTGGGTGTCGGTGTGGAGCACGGACACGTCGGCGGCCGACCAGTGCCGGCGCTCGTCGAGCAGGGCCCTGATGCGGTCGACGCGGTGCGACGGAGCGAACTCGACGCCCAGGGGGGCGGCCGGGCCGCGCTGATTGGCCATGACGGCGACGCCGTCGGTCAGTCCGGCGCGTGGTGGTTCGTGCCATCCCCGCCAGTCGTGGCCGGGCTCCCAGGCGGGCACCACGCGGATCCGGTTGGCCTCGGCCCGCACCGGCACCCGGCCGGCCACGCGGTGCAGCAGCCCGCCCTCGGTGTCGGCGGCCTGCACGACGTTGACCGGCTCGGCCCACCGGTCCAGGGCCCCGTCCACATCGGCCACCCGGCGGGCCCGCAGCAGGGGCAGCAGGGCTTCGAAGCCCAGATCGCCGGTGACACGGGGCGGGTAGCGCAGACTGATCGCGACCGGGATCGCGCCGGACTCGTCCGCGCCGTCGTCCAGCCCCTCGGGTCCGCCGATGACGACGGGCCCCCGCTCCGTCTCGAGCACCTCCACCTCGACCGGTTCCTCTCCGGCCACCTCGATCGTCTCGGTGTGCCGGGCGGCCCGCCGCCATACGCCGTCCGGACCGAGCGCCTCGACGCCGGCACCGGTACGCCGCAGCCGCTCCCGGTACAGGTCCTGGTAGTCGGCCATGGCGTTGGTGATGGCCCAGGCGACCGTGCCGGTGTGGCCGAAGTGGGCGATGCCGGGGACGCCGGGCACGGCGAGGCCGACGACGTCGAACTCGGGGCACGCCAGGCGGATCTGCTGGTAGACGCCCGGGTCCTCGATGAAGCGGTGCGGGTCGCCCGCGACGAGCGGCTGCCCCGTGACGGTCCGCTCGCCGGCGACGAGCCAGCCGTTGCTGCCCAGAGTGCCGGGGCCGTCGGTGGCGAACAGGCCCACCGCGTCCGCGCCGAGACGGGTCACCACCTCCTCGCGCCACAGCTTGGCGGGAAAGCCCGAGAAGAGGATGTGGGTGGCGAGCCAGACGCCCAGGGGCGTCCAGGGCTCCCAGCGGCCGGGCGTGAGGCCGGCACGGGCGAACTCCGGGGCCGTGGCGGCCGCCAGTCCCGCGTTGACGCCGTCGGCGTACGCCCGGACCCAGTCCGCCGTCTCCACGTCACGCCGCTCCAGGGCCGTGAAGCAGCGGCGGGCGGTGTCGTCCAGGCGGGCACGGTGCGCGAACCGGTCCCAGGGCAGGGCCGACGGGCCGAGGAACGACGCCGAGGTGCCCTGTGCGCGGTGCCGCTCCACCTCCAGCTGCCAGGCCCGGTCCAGGGCGGTGACGCGGCCCTGGGCACGGGCCAGTTGCACCGCGCCGTCCGCACGCAGGTGGGGGATGCCCCAGTCATCGCGGTAGATCTCGGTCGCCACCCTGCACCCTTCGTTTAATTCAGGTTAGCCTAACCTAACTTTGACGCGAAGTCGGCGGCAGGTGACGGCGGACCGGGCACCGGCCGCGGCACCCGAGCTGTTCGTCCAGGCCGACGTCGGCACGGCCGCGGGCGTCGAGGCAGTCGCTCAACATGTCCACGACCGGCTCGGCGGCGTCGACATCCTCGTCCACACCGTGGGCGCGGACGGCGAGCAGCATGTGCCGCTCCTCCAGCAGAGCGACGACATCTGGCAGCTGGTGATGGACGTCAACGTCTTCGCCGCCGCACGGCTCGACCGGGCCCTGGTTCCCGGCATGGTCGAGCGCGGCACCGGGAGCGTCGTCCATGTCTCGTCGCTCTCCCGCTCCGTACCGAACCCGCACCGGGTGCCCTACGGAGCCGCCAAGGCGGCGCTGAGCCACTCCAGCAAAGGCCTGGCCAACGAGGTGGCGCCCTTCGGCGTGCGGGTCAACAGCGTCACCCCCGGGTTCACGGAGAGCTCCTGGGGCCGCTCGTTCGTCCAGGCGCTCGCCGAGCGCGCGGGCACCGGCTACGACGAGGCACGCACACGAGCGATGGCGGACATCGGGATCCCACTGGGCCGGCCGGTCCGTCCGGAGGAGGTCGCCGAACCGGTCGCCTTCCTGGTGTCCGACCGTGCTTCGGCGATCGTGGGCGCCGAGCACGTCTCCGACGGCGGCAGCAAGCCCACCGTCTGACCACCGAAACCACCACGAAAACGAACAGGAGAACACATATGACAACCGCCGCGCCCGCTCTCCCGATCATCCGGCGCTACTTCGCGCTCGCCTCCTCGCGGGACGCGTAGGAATACTTCGCCCTGTTCACGGACGACGCCCTCGTCGAGGACGAAGGCAAGGAGTACAGGGGCATCGCCTCCATTCGAGCACGGCGCACCGAGGTCCCCCTCGTCGAGTACACGATCACCGGCATCGAACCAGTCGGCGATGAGACGGTCGTGACCTGCACGGTCACGGGGGATTTCCCGGGCAGTCCCTTCGCCGGCCTGAAGTTCCACTTCGAACAGTTCGATGCGGACCAGGTGAGGGTTCTGCGGATCCGGACTTGACCGAACAGACCACGGCGAGGACGTCCACCCCGCTGTGCGCCGTGGTGGAGCGCACGGTCGGCGTGAGATCAGCGCGCCCCCTTCCGTGACCGTCAGGCGCGCCTGGTGGCCGCCCGGCCCTGGAAGCTGCCGGTGCGCACGGCACGGTCGCCGCTCCACATGTGGAAAACAGTCCTGTCGTGGCAGGACCAGGGCGGGGAACAAGTAGGGCATGGGCAAGGACGCGGACGACAAGGCGCGGCTGGACCGTCTGACGTTGCTGGCGGACGCCGAGGCGGCGCTGGCCAGCACGCTGAACCTGCTGGACGGGCTGCGACGTGCGTGCCGCGTGCTGACCGGGCGGCTGGGCGACTGGTGCGTGGTCGACCTGCTCGACGAATGCGGCCGGCTGGAGCGGGCCGTCGTGGTCCACCGCACGCCCGAGGCGCTGATTCCGGGTGGCCACGAAGGGCCGCTTCCGCCGGTGCCCGAGGATGCGGACGGGCCGCTGCCGCGGGTACTGCGCGGGGCGGGTCCGCTGCTGATCGCCCCCATGTCCCCGCCGAGTCTGGCGGTGAACCCGCTGCACGCGCGACAGCTGGAACTGTTCGAGCAGCTGGCCGCGCACAGCGCCGTCATCACCCCGCTACGGGCCCGGCGGGAGGTCCTCGGCGCCCTGACCGTGGCGCGCACCGACCCCGGCCACCCGTTCACCGAGGACGATCTCCCACTCGTCGAGGACCTGGTCCGCGGCCTGGCGGTGCAAGTGGACAACGCGCGGCTGTACCAGCAGACCCAGCGCATCGCCGAGCGGTTCCAGCGCGCCCTGCTGCCCGAGCTGCCGCAGGTCCGCGACCTCCAGATCGCCGCCCGCTACGCCTCCGCGCAGACCGTCGCACAGGTCGGCGGCGACTGGTACGACGCGTTCGTCCTGCCCCGTGGAAACACCGCCCTGGTCATCGGCGACGTGACCGGCCACGACCTGCAAGCGGCCATCGACATGAGCGCCCTGCGCAACATGCTGCGCGGTATCGCCGTGGACCGCCAGGAGCCCCCCGGCGAGGTCCTGCGCCGCCTGGACATCGCCAGCCACACGCTGCAGCACGAGGCGACCGCCACGTGCATCTACGCCCTCGTCAAGGCCCCCCCTGAGAAGAGCGGCCCCTGGGGCCTGCATCACTCCTGCGCAGGGCACCTGCCACCGCTGCTGACCACCGCCGAGGGCGACACCCGCTATCTGGAGACGGGCGCCGGACTGCTGATCGGCCTCGACCCCGGACACCAGCGCCCGACCGCCATCGACGAGCTGCCGCCGTACTCCACCGTGCTGCTGTACACCGACGGACTGATCGAGCGCCGCGCCGAATCCCTGGACCGCGGGTTCGCCCGGCTGCGCCAGCACACCGCCGCGCTGTCCCGCGAACCCCTGGACGTCTTCTGCGACGAACTGCTCGGCGGACTGGCCGCCGACAGCACCGACGACGCCGCCCTCCTCGCCCTGCGCCCCGCCCCGGCCCACTGACACCCGGCCGCAGGCCATCAGTTCAGCCGGCGAAGGCCTGCTGGTCGCATGTGATGAGTTGGCCCTCCCGGTGCCGTCGCCCCGCTCGGGGCTGGGGGTCCGTCAGGCGACGGACGGCGACGACCGCACCCACGCCCTCGCCGGCAGACAGGAAACGCCTGTGAGAACAGGCTTGGGACCGGCAGGGGTGCCTTCGGCCGGCCTGTCCGTGAGCGTGGCGGTGCGTCAGGGCGGTCTCGTTGTCCTTGGCCCTTTCGCGCCGGCATTTCCAGGCGACGCGCTGCCGCATGGGTGAGCAGGTGTCAGAGATCACCTTGAAGGCCTAGTCGATCACCGACCCGCCGAACATCCAACGGAGATTGACGTGCCGTCAGAAGGCGTCGAGCCGGACGTGAGGGTGCTCCGGGTACCCCGTTCGGCCCCACAGGGCCACCCCCTCCCAGTGGTCCGAAATGACAGCCCGTGAGGCTTTCATTACGTTCATTCACATGCCGACTGCCAAAGCCGGCCACTTTGAGACAGGAGCAGAAGCGCCATGATCATGACCCGTTCCCACGTCATCCCCGCGGCCGTCGCCGCCGCGGCAGCACTCGTCGCGACCGGCATCACCTACGCCACGGCCGCCCCCGCACCCGAGGCGGCTCCGGCCGTCGTCCAGCAGGCCCCCGCCCCCGCCTACGCCCCGTTGGGCGGCGAGTCCGGACAGGGCAAGGGCAACGAGGGCGGCGGCCGCGGCGGCGAAGGCGGCGAGCGCGGCGAGGGTGGCCAGGGCGGCGAGCACGGCAAGCGTCGCCACCACGAGATCGGCAGGATCTTCATCAACGAGCGGTCGTTCTCCGCCCAGCCGGACGGCTGCATCACCGTGGTGAGCGGCCTGGGCTCCAAGAGCTTCAACATCCGCAACGACAGCAAGCGGGCCGTCGAGTTCTTCCGCGGCGCGACCTGCGACAACGGCGCCCCCGTCGCCACCGTCGGCCCCTGCAGCGAAGCCAACGGCGTCAAGGTGCACCACACCGAGGGCATCCACGTCAAGGACGGAGTGGTGGGCAGCTTCCGGGTGGTCAAGCGCCACCACGGTGAAGACTTCGACTTCTGAACCCAACCACACCATGAGCACCACGTAGAACCCCGGCCCGCCGTAATCGGGCCGGGGTTCCGGCCTCACACCCCCAGGACACCCGGCGGGTGTCAGGATGCGTCAGACCGCACCTCCCCGGCCTCCCTCGTCGGCATGGGGTCCCGTATCAGGAGAGCCGTCCCGGCCGCCGGGCAGACCTTCGCTGGTGACGAAGTAGAAGACCGGGAGCATGACGAACACCGCGATCGCCAGCAACGGAGCGACGAACACCCCAAGGAGGCCGGCGACGATGTAGGCAACGGCTCCGGTCCAGGAACGAAGCTGTCCGTGCCGTACGTACGTGTCCTCCACGTCGGGGTCCAGCAGCTCGGGCCGCCGGGCGATCTGCTGGTAGAAGGCCACCCAGCTCAGGCACATCGCTGCGGCGAGGCCGGCGTAGAGAGCGACGGCCACCCGCGCGTCGGAGCCCGTGGGGTCGGCCTGCAGTGCGTCCGCGACCACCGCGGTGGGGAAGGAAAGCGCCGCCGTGGTGAGCAGGAGAAACAGGTTGGCGGCATGCAGTCCGCGGTCCATGGCCCTGATGCGCACGAAGGCCTGGTGGTGGTTGAGCCAGATCACCGAAACGTACCCGAAGGACGCCAGGTAGCCGAGGTAGGCGGGCCACTGAGCCAGCAAAGCCCGGCCAAGGCCGCCCGGCCTGTGCGGCGGATCGGCGAGGTTGAGGGCCAAAAGCGTGACGGCAATGGCGAACACACCGTCGCTGAAGGCCTCGGCCCGTGTGGTCTCAGAACGAGAGAACCTGCGCGAGTGGCTCCGGGACAAGCTGGCTCCTGAAGTACTTGGCTCATGTCGGATTCCGGCGGCTCTCAGCGTCGGCAGCCCTCGAGGGCTCGAACCGTCCGGCAGAGCATGAGCCAACCACACCCGTGCGAGGCCCTCTGGCGGGCATCGCACCGAAGAGGCATCACGGGCAGCGGCGGGGTGGGCGGTCGCACCGCGTGTCGGCGGTCATCCGCTGTGGGTGGCCCGGGGTCGCGCGCCGGGCGGAACGATGTCCAGGACGGCCATCATGCCCATGTCTTCGTGATTGAGGATGTGGCAGTGATACACGGTCCTGCCGGTGAAGTCCCGGAAGTGGATGCGAACGACGATCGCACCACGTTTCGGCACGTTCACCGTGTCGTACACGCCGTGGGTGGGGTCGTGGGCCTTCCCGTTGGTGCTCATCAACTGGAAGTGGTTGGTGTGCAGGTGGAAGCTGTGGTCCTCGTCCGAGTCATTGCGGACGGTCCACTCCTCGACGGTGCCGAGGGTGGAGACGAAGTCGGTCCGGTCCGGAGCGTACGTCCGGCCGTTGATGTAGAAGACCGTGCCGGCCTTGTTCTCCGTGAAGACGACGGTCTTGCGGTCCGCGATCGTCGCGTGGCTCAAGTCCTCGTAAGGGCCGAGGTCGGCCGGGAGCGCGGCCCGCGTCATGGGCGTGCCACTGGTGACAACAGTGGCGAGGTCCGCCCGGGGGAACTGGTTCCCAGCCGGGCCGGTGTTGTACGGCAGTGTCTCCAGCCGGGTGGTGCCGGGAGCGCCGCCCTGGACCAGGACATCGAAGCGAGCGGCGGCGGGAACGAGCAGCATGTCCTCGGCATAGACCCTGCCCACGGGAACGCCGTCCTGAGCGATCACGTGGAAGCGGGCGCCCGGAAGGTGCAGCTTGTAGTAGATGTTGGCGCCGATGTTGGCCAGCCTCCACAACTGGGTCTCTCCCGGCCGGATGTGGATCGCCGGGTTCTGCTGGCCGTTGACGGTGCGGTGGGTGGACGCGCCGATACTCAGGGGATGGGTCTTGATCGCGTCGCCCTGGACCTGGAAGTCCTTGAGCGCGATGGTGTGCTCGGTGATGTTCCGCAACGACGGAGGCAGGTGCTGCTTCAGGCCTTCGACGACGAGGATGCCCGACTCACCACCCGCGACCTGCGGGGCGGACAGCATGTCCGCGTGTGAGTGGTACCAGAAGGTGCCAGTGGGGTGGCTGAGCGGCAGCTGATAGGTGTAGTGGTACGACTGCCCGTACTTGATGGAGATGAAGATGTCGTCGGAGGGAGCACGCGGCGACACGAAGAGACCGTGCGTGTGCAGATTGGTGTACTTGTCGGTTTTGTTGATCATGGTCAGGTCGATACGGTCGCCGGGCCACACGCGCAACGTGGGCGGCATGTAGGCCCCGTTGTAGGTCGTCGCGTACAACTGGCGGTTGCCGACGCGGACCTTTCGCCGTTCCACCACGATCGTGGTCCTGAGGAAGCCGTCGCGGCTCACCACCTCCGGGGGATCCTGGAGCCGCGGCCCCGCGCCCGGCGGTGTGGGCCCGCCCTCGACCACGGACCCCTGCGTGTCGCTGGAGCGCTCGCTCGGTGCACTCCCCGCGCAGCCGACGAGCCAGAGCGCGGCGAGGAGCAGACCGGCGACGATGCGGGACGGCGAGGAACAACGCGTGGTGGGCCGGGTCACTTGTCTCCCCCAGGAAAACGGGCGGGCCCCGACCGGGGACGTCCGGCCGGAGATCCGTATGCTGCTGGTCGGTCAGCCGGAGAGTAGGGGCACAAAGATCCCGTGCCACGCGGCCACGCCCGGCCGACGGTGCCATCAGCCCGAATGGGCCCCACGACCGCCCCTGACGGACTTCGCGGTCCCTGCTCGGACGGGCGGGGGCCGGCTGCCCGGCGCGTTGTCAGATATCGGCCGGGATACCGGTGTCGATGCGACAGGCGGCAGCAGCCGGTCGGGGTCAGCGCCAGCCACCGTGGCGAGGCTCCACGTGTTCGCCGAACGGTGGGTCGAACGCCTGCCCGTCGTCGGTCACGACGTAGTGCGGTTCGGTCTTCGAGGCGGCCGCTTGCAACCGGGTGACGAGGTCAGGGACAGGCACGATACGCAGCGACAGGGCTGCGGCCACCTGGGCAGCTTCGTTGTCGATATCCGGGTTGTACTTGTCACGGGACCGTTCGAGGTGTTGAGCGGAGATCTGCATGACCTCCACATCGCCACCGCCCGAGAATGAGAGGACACCGGGCACGGACCGGGGTGCAGTGGCATGACCTGAGCGGCCGCCCGGTTTCGACGAGGACCGCTGCAAGAAGCGCAACACCGTCGAACGGGCGATCCACCGCCTCAAGCGGTGCCGAAGGGTGGCTACTCGCCATGACCAGCGCGGCTACGTCTTCCTCCGTGGGTCAGTAACCTCTCCGTCTGGCGGGGCTTTTCATGCCGGACCCTGCCGCGGCCGGAGTCTGCTTCCACTGGTGGCACCAGCCGTGCCCGGACCCGGGGACCGTCACCGGCGTCCCTCGGAAGCATCCGATCGAGTACGGATACTCCCCGTTGAGGTGGTAGTGGTACATGACCACCTTCCGGCCGTCCCACATGACCGCGTGCGTGTGACCGTGGCAGAGATCCAGGTCCTTGTTCCTGACGATCTTTCCGTCCTCGCCGCGCGGCCCGTAGATCCCGAAGCCGTCGATGGCGTATCCCACGAGCGGTGAGTGTCGGTTACGGGCATGCGCGGGCCCCCTGGAAGCCTTGCCGAAGCAGGTCTGCGAGGGGCCGTGGTAGTGGTACTGCGTCTCGTACGGATGGCCCCAGCAGCGGTCGAGGGGCAGGGCCGCGTTCGGGTCGACCGGGCGGTCCTGCGCGTCGGTGGCCACCTCCAGGTGGAAGGTGCCGCCCGCCAGAGCCAGCCCCGTCGTCAACTGGTCGATGCACGTGGGCTTCGCCGCGACGGACGGATTACGGGGAACGATGACGTCGAGGTTCCACGGCTTGATGGGGATCGCAGCGGCATTGGGGTACCCGTGCGCGGGAATCTCCGCGTAGTACTTGTAGGCGGGGTGCCCTTCTGCACGGGGAAGCGACCGGTCGCATGGTCCGGGAGCCCGTTGCCCTTGAAGTGCCTCTTGGTCGCGGTCCTCGTCACCCGCAGTTCGGCGTGCCAGCGCCCGGTCCCCGACACGAAAGGACGCTTGCGCACGTCGATCACGCCGTGCGCGTCGATCCACGGGCGGTCGGGCCGGGTGAGGGTTCCCCCGCGGCAGGCGTAGAGGGTGTTGCGCGCGGGTGACGCGATCGACGTGCCGGTGGGGGGTGTGTACAGGCGTGTGATCAGGAGGTTCTCACCCTTGCTCCACGATTCCGTGGCCGCCCGCACGGGATGAGGCACGGCAGCGGAGCCGGCCGGAGCCGCCGACGGGCCCAGAAGCACGCAGGCCGCACTGGCTGTCACCGCAACAGGTTTGAGCAGGCCGTGCATTGGATGCTCCCCATCTCAACAAGGACCGGAAGACGTCACACCAGCGGCCCAGGCCCCCGCCGCCTGCATCACCTCACCACGCCCGCTTGCCGTTGCCCCACTGACACGAACGGGCAACCGAGTGAACACCCTGCCTGGCAAGACCGGCCGCGGTTTCCCTTCTTCCGGGGCAAGCCGGCCGTGCCGGAGAGGGTCTCGCTCCCTTCGCACGGCCGCAGTTCGGCCACCGGCTGCCCGTCGTCCCCGTTTCGCACCGCTACGAGCGGCAGGTCAGGGGGCTGCACCCACTCACCATGGTGAGACCCAACGCCAGGCACACCGCCCCGCACGCACGTCTCATTCCGGCTCCCCCTCGGATGCTTACTCCGAGAGTTGGGTCTGCCTCGGGAAAGAGTCGAGTTCCGTACGGTCTCGGTCCGGCCTCGTGTGCGGGCCAGGCGCCCTCCCAGTCAATCCGCGACGGCGGTCGCGGGCCACGTGGTGCGGCATGGTGCGCCAGGGGTGGTCGGCGGGGGCCGGCTGCGGGTAACAGACGTCACCGGCGTACCCCGCCGGCCGCCCGCCGCGCAGGGCGCGGTCCACCCGTCCCCCAGGACCATGGCGGCCTGGGGGACGACACAGGTCTCACTTCGGCTGCTGGGTCACGAAGATCGTCTTGTACTGGAGGTACGCCTCGATCCCTTCAGCGCCCAGTTCGGAGCCCAGACCGCTGTCCCGCCGTCCGCCGAAGGGTGCGCCGATGTCGAAGTTGGCGTGATTGACGCTGAAGGTGCCGGTGTCCACCGCGCGGGCCACCTCTCGGCCGAGCGTCTCGTCCGCCGTCCAGACACTGCCGGCCAGACCGTAGGCCGAGTCGTTGGCCATGGCGACGGCGCCCTCGACCGAGCCGTCGTGGGCGGAGACGGTCACCACCGGGCCGAAGATCTCCTCACGGGCGACGACCATCGCTGGATCCACGTCGGCGAAGACCGTGGGCTCGACATAGAACCCCCGGTCCTGGCCAGCGGGACGGCCGCCGCCGGTGGTGACGCGTGCCCCCTCCTGCCTGCCCTTGCGGACGTAGCCCTCGATACGGTCACGGGCGGCGGCGCCGGCGACCGGGCCGATCACCGTGGACGGAGCCAGCGGGTCACCCACCGGCCATCCCTCGACCGTCGCGGTGACGGCGTCCACGATCTCCTCGTAGCGTGAACGGGGCACCAGCAGCCGTGTGTTGTTGGTGCAGGTCTGGCCGTTGTTGTTGAACGACAGGTCGAGCAGGTGGTCGAGGAAGAGCGGCAGCGGGGCGTCCTCCAGCAGGAGGGCAGCGGACTTGCCGCCCAGTTCCAGGGTGACGGGACGCAACAGCTCGCCGCAGAGCCCTCCGATACGGCGTCCGGCTGCGGTGGAGCCGGTGAAGGCGACCTTGTCCACTCCGGGGTGGGTGACCAGGTACTCCCCCACCTCGCGTTCGGCGGGCAGGAAGTTGATCACTCCGGGCGGGAACCCGGCCTCGTGGACCGCGTCGGCGACAAGGAACGAGTCCAGGCCGGTGGCGGGCGAGGGTTTGACCACGGCGGTGCAGCCCATCGCCAGCGCGGGCGCCAGCTTGAAGAAGAGGGTGCTGAGCGGGTAGTTCCACGGCACGATCATGGCGACCACACCGACGGGCTCGCGGCGGACCAGGCTGTGGCCCACCAGGGCGGGACGCAGGTCTTCCGCGTACATGACCTCGGCGAGCGGGGCGTAGAACCGGAGCAGGCCCGTCGCGGCGCCGACGTTGGCCTCGATGGCGCGGGCCAGAGGTGTACCGACCTCCTGCGCGATCAGGGTACCGAGGGCATCCGTGCGGGATTCCAGGGCACGGGCCAGGCGTTCCATCGCCGCGGCGCGTTCCTGTGCCGAGCCCCACCCGCGGTGGCCACCGAGGGCGCGGCGCGCGGCGGTGACAGCGGCGTCCACGTCGGCGCGGTCGGCTTCGGGAAAGCTGCCGAGGGGTTCCTCGGTCGCGGCGCTGATCGAGGTGAAGGTGCGTGCGGTCGAGGGTTTGCGCCAGTCACCGTCGATGTAGAGGGCGTCGCGATCGGTCCCATGGGACATGCCGGAGTGCTCCTTCTGGTCCTTCTGGTCCTTCTGGCTTGTTCCCGTCGGCTCAGTGCGCGGGGCGGTGGGCGACGATGCCCCGCAGGTTCCGTCCGGAGCGCAGGTCCTCGAACCCCTGGTTGATCTCGTCGAGGCCGTAGGTACGGCTGACCAGCTCGTCGAGCTTGATCAGGCCCTGCCGGTACAGGGACAGCACGCGGGGCACGTCCCGCGCCGGGCTGCAAGAACCGAAGATCGTGCCCTGAAGGCGCTTCTCGGCGAAGACGAGCTGGGTTCCGGGGAGTTGGATGTTGATGTCGTGGACGTCCTCGGACATTCCGGCGAGGACGATGGTGCCGCCCTTGCCGGTGGCCTCGAACGAGGCGCGTACGACCTCGGCCGTGGTGTCGCCGGTGCAGACGAGGGTGGAGTCGGCACCCATCGCACTGGGGTTGAGCTCCGCGGCGAGGGCCGCCGCCTCGTCGAGGGTGCGGCAGACGTGTGAGGCTCCGAGGTCGCGCGCGACGGCGTGCTTGGCCTCGTTCGGATCGACCAGGATGACGCTTCCGGCGCCGGAGAACCGGGCTCCCTGGATGGCGTTGATGCCGACGCCGCCGGCGCCGACGACGATGACGGTGTCACCGGGCTCCGGTTCGGCCGCGTACACGGCCGCGCCCCAGCCGGTGAGTACACCGCAGCTCACCAGTGCGACCACCGAGAGCGGCAGGTCGGGGGCGACGCGTACCAGCGAGTCCTGGGAGACGACGGAGTGCTCGGCGAAGGTGCCCAGCGCGCAGTTGGCGCCGATCGGCCCGTCGGGACCGGTGAACCGGTAGGTCCCGTCCGGGAGTTTGCCCTCGGGGCCGTACGCCGCGGCGTCGCACAGGTTGGACCGGCCGCCGGCGCACCAACGGCAGTGCCCGCAGGACGGTTTGAAGGAGGCGGCCACGTGATCGCCGGGGGCCAGCTTGGAGACGCCGTCGCCGACGGCCTCGACGATGCCGGATCCCTCGTGGCCGCCGATGATGGGCAGCGGCGCCATGTTGCCGGTGCGCACGTGCTCGTCGGAATAGCAGAGCCCGGCGTGGGTGAAGCGGACCAGGACCTCACCCGCCTGGGGCGGGGCGAGTTCGAGTTCGGTGATCTCCCAGTCCTTGCCGGGGGCGGTCATGACGGCGGCACGGGTCTTCATCAGGGTCCTCCGGGAGGGAGACTGCGACAAGGATGCGGCGGGGGCTCGACGGCCACTTCGCATGACATCGCCGGGGCGGAGCGGCAGGCGTGCCTCGGTGCGCTCCGGCGCCTTCGGTTCAGGCCGCGATCCGCTCGGCCTCCTGGGCCGCCGGGAGCGGTCGGCGGGGCGGGAAGAGCTTGCTGAAGACGGCGTGCAGGGCGATGCCGCCGAGGAAGGCGACGGCCCAGTTGTAGTCGAACAGCGGCTTGAGGAACGGGACGTACCCATCGGCCGGGAAGGGGCCCTCGCCGTTCTCGGAGTACGCGCCGCCGAGGGAGAGGAACACAACGATCGCGAGGGCTGCGAGCGGGCGCCAGTTGAAGCCCTTCGCGTACTCGTACGGCCCGCCGCGCGTGTACAGCCCGACGAGGTCGAGTTCACGCCTGCGCAGCAGCCAGTAGTCCGCGGTCAGGATCCCGGCGACGCCGCCGAGGAAGGCGCCGGTCACCCCGAGCCAGGTGAAGATGTACAGCTCGGGCGAGGACAGCAGCCGCCAGGGCTGCATCAGGATGCCGATGACGCCGGCGATGATCCCACCGGTGCGGAAGCTGATGAGGCGCGGGAAGACATTGGAGAAGTCGTACGCCGGGCCCACGGTGTTGGCCGCGACGTTGACGGCGACGGTGGCCACGACGACGCTCAGCAGCGCGAACAGGACGACGAACGGGTTGGAGAAACGGCTGACCAGGTCGATCGGGTCCCAGATCGCGTGCCCGTAGACGGCGATGGTGGCCGACGTGGTGAGAGCGCCGATCATGGAGAACAGGGTCATCGTGGTCGGCAGGCCCAGTGTCTGGCCGACGATCTGGTCCCGCTGCCCCTTGGCGAAGCGGGTGAAGTCCGCGATGTTCACGGACATCGTGGCGAAGTACGCGATCATCCCCATCAGGGAAGGCGCGAACAGCATCCAGAAGTCGGCGCCCCAACCCAACTGGGACGGCTCACCGGCGAGCGGGCCGAAGCCGTGCGCCCGTACGACCATCCAGACCAGAAGGAACGCGGCGACGATCAGGATGAGCGGCGCGGACCAGTTCTCGAAGCGGCGGATGGATTCGACGCCGCGGACGATGAGCGCGATCTGCAGGAGCCAGAAGACCGCGAAGGACAGCCACAGCGTCTTCGGGTGACCCCACATCTCGCCCGCGTGGATCCAGGAGTCACCGGCGAAGGCACCGGTGATGGTGTAGATGGCCTCGCCGCCGACCCACGTCTGGATGCCGAACCAGCCGCATGCGGACAGGGCGCGCAGCACCGCAGGCACGTTGGCGCCGAGGGTGCCGAAGGCGGCGCGGGAGAACACGGGATAGGGGATGCCGTACTTGGCGCCGCCATGGCTGTTGAGCAGGATGGGAACCAGGACGATCAGGTTGCCCAGGGCGATGGTCATGACCGCCTGATACCAGCTCATCCCCAGGTTGATGAGGCCACTGGCCAGGTAGTACGTGGGGATTCCGTGGGCGATGCCCATCCACAGCGCCGCGTAGTTGTACGTGGTCCAGGTCCTGCGGGACAGGGGTACGGGCGCCAGGTCCTCGTTGCTGAGCGGGCTCGCCTCGATGCTGCTCGGGTCGGTGAGCTCCACTTGTTCGTTGGTGCGCTCGATCGCTCGCATAGCCAGGGTCCATTCAGTGAACCAGAGGTTCATGCAGTGGGAAGAAGTCTCCGGTGAAGGCTGTCCATGTGTCAATGGATGCGGATGTTGTCCGCCAGGAGGCACCTGGGAGGGTTTGCCGGGCCCCGCCGGAGGGCCCGGGGAGGCACTCAGACGGTGTCGTCGGGTGGGACGGGGGTGAAGTCGCCGGTGCGGTAGACGTCGGTGCGCCGGTCGGCGAGCGGCTGGTTGAAGGGATTTCCTAGCCGCTCCTTGCGGGAGCCGATCAGGTCCACCTCCGCGAGGAGGACGGCCTCTTGGCCCTCGTCGGCCGGCCCGGCGAGCAGCCAGCCGTCCGGGCCCACGATCAGCGACCGGCCGATGAAGGGCTGGTCGCGTTCGCTGCCGATGCGGCTGACCCCGGCGACGAAGAACTGGTTGCTGTGCGCCCCGGTGATGCACATCAGGTTGGCCATCACCGGGGTGTCCTTCGGCTGCCCGGGTACGGGCACCCAGTTCGAGGGGAGGGCCAGCAGGTCGGCGCCGCCGAGCGCGGCGCTGCGGAAGGTCTCCGGGAACCAGGCGTCGTAGCAGATGCCGATGCCGATGTTGCCGAGCGGGGTGCGGAAGACGGGGAAGCCGTCCTCCTGACGGTCGTACAGTTCCTTCTCGAAGTTCCACAGGTGCGCCTTGCGGAACGTCCCCGCGTGTCCTTCGGGGCCGATCAGGACCGCCGAGTTGTACACCTTCTCGCCCGCCAGCTCGGTGATCCCGGCGACGATCCACAGATCCAGTTCGGCGGCGAGCGCGGCCCAGGCGGAGGAGACCGGCCCACCCGGGACGGGCTCGGCGTTCCTGCGGGCGTCCGCCCGGTCGGTGAACATGTATCCGGCCGAGGCCGCCTCAGGCAGGACGACCAGCCGCGCCCCGCCGGCCGCCGCCTCGCGGATGAGCCGTGAGGACGTCTCGATGTTCGCCGCGGGGTCGCCGAGGACGGGTTCGAACTGGATGCCCGCCAGAATGAAGCCCGTCACGGTGCCGCCTTGATCGCCAGGTACTTGATGCTCAGGTATTCGTCGATGCCCACCGTCCCGCCCTCCCGGCCGAGCCCGGACTGCTTGACTCCGCCGAAGGGCGCGGCAGGGTTGGAGATGATCCCCTGGTTGAGCCCGACCATGCCGCACTCCAGCCGCTCGCTCACCCGAAGGCCGCGGCTCAGGCTCTCGGTGAACAGATAGCCCGCCAGCCCGTACTCGGAGTCGTTCGCCAGGGCCACCGCCGTGTCCTCGTCGTCGAAGGCGACGATCGGCGCGACCGGGCCGAAGATCTCCTCCGTGAGGGCGCGAGCCCCGAGCGGCACGCCGCCCAGCACGGTCGGTGCGAGGAAGTGGCCGTCCGACGGAACGGGTCCGCCCCCGGTGAGTACCCCGGCGCCGGCCGAGGTGGCATCGGCGATCAGGGCGGTGACGTTCTTCACCGCGTTCGCGTCGATCAGCGGACCGACCTGAGTGGCCGGGTCCAGTCCGTGTCCGACGGGCAGGGCGGACAGCCGGTCGGCCAGCCGGCGGCCGAACTCGTCGGCGACCGAGGAGTGCGCGTAGAACCGGTTGGCGGCCGTACACGCCTCACCGGTGTTGCGCATCTTCGCCTGGAAGGCGCCTTCCACCGCAGCGTCGAGGTCGGCGTCGGCGAAGACCAGGAAGGGGGCGTTGCCGCCGAGTTCCATGGAGGTGCGCAGCACGTTCCGCGACGACTTGGCGAGCAACGCGCGGCCGACCTCGGTGGACCCGGTGAAGGAGAGCTTCCGCAGCCGGGGGTCGTTCAGCAGGTGGTCGGTGACCTCACCCGAGCGGTTGGTGGTGAAGACGTTCACCACACCGGCCGGTGCTCCGGCCTCCCGCAGGATGTCCACCAGGGCCAGCATCGACAGCGGCGTCTGCTTGGCCGGTTTGACGACGACGGTGCATCCGGCCGCGAGCGCCGGACCGATCTTCCGGGTGCCCATCGCCATGGGGAAGTTCCACGGGGTGACGAGTAGGCAGGGACCCACCGGCTGACGCATCGTCACCACTCGGGATCCGCCGCCCGGGGCGGTCATGTACCCGCCGTCGATACGCACGGCCTCCTCGGAGAACCAGCGCAGGAACTCGGCGGCGTAGACCACCTCCGCCTGGGACTCCGCGAACGGCTTGCCCATCTCCAGGGTCATCAGCGCGGCCAGGTCGTCCTTGCGGGCGGTGATCGTCTCGAAGGCCCGGCGCAGCACCTCGCCGCGCTCGCGTGGAGGCGTCGCCGCCCAGGACGCCTGGGCCCGCACGGCGGCGTCGAGGGCGTCCGTGGCGTCCGCCGCGCCCGCGTCGGCGACCTCGGCGATCACCGTGCCGGTGCCCGGGTCCTCCACGGCGACGGTCGCACCGCTGCGGGGCGCACGCCATTCGCCGTTGATGTACAGGCCCTTGGGTATCCGATCCGCAACCTCACGAGCGGCTTGGAGCCGCGCCTGAAGTGCAGCCATTCGCTTCCTCCTCGATCGTGCCGCCGCCGCGCCGGGCGGTGGTGGCTGGGGTGGTCGTCGTACACGCGGACGAGCGGACTCCGGCAAAGGCACCGGAGCTGGGGTCTTGCGTTTGGATCAGGACGGATCAGGGTGCCAAGGGCCCGCGAGCCCGGCGTGATCCAAACGAGCGGTCCTAGAACTCGGTGAGTGTCGTGGGCAGTTCGATGCCGGTGACGCTCAGCAGGTCGCCGAGCTGGCGAGCCGCCTTCATCACGGACTCGGCGACCTCGTCGATACGCGAGCGGGTCAGCCGGTAGGTGGGACCGCCGATCCAGACGGCATAGGTGGTGGCCTGACCGACACGGACCGGGGCAGCGACGGAGGCCGCGCCCAGCTCCAGTTCGTCGTAGGCGACGGCATAGCCTCGGGTCCGCACCTCGGCCATGGAGTCGATGAACGCGTCGAGCCCGCCCAGCTGCTCCGGCGCGTTGGTCTCGAACTCCTCACCGAACTCGGCGCGGACGGTCTCCGGGTCGAGGGCGCTGAGCAGGACCTTGCCGGTGGAGGTGGCCCAGACGGGCTGGGTCCTCGGTACGGGTTTGAGCGTCTGCCCGATCAGGGACGGGCCGGGAACCTGCGCGACGACCATGACCTTGGGCGCGAGCAGGACGTCGAAGCCGGCGGTCTCCTTGGTCTCCTTGGCCAGGTCCCGCAGCACGTCCCGCATGTGCCCGTAGGCGCCGCCGCCGTCCAGCAGCCCGCCGACGATGGACAGCAGCCCCAGCGAGACGCGGTAGCGGCGGGTGACCGGGTCGAGGTTCAGCCAGCTCTCACGTTCGAGGACGGTGAGGACCCTGTAGCAGGTGGCCTTGGGAATACCGGACTCCCGGGCGATTTCGCTGAGTCCGACCCCCTCCGGGTGCGCCGCGACCGTGCGCAGCAGCCAGATCGTCCTGCGGACGAGCCCTGCTTCACTGGGTGCCATTGTTCCTCCGTCTGTAACGTCGAGATCACTGCGGGCGGTACGACCATCCTGGCAGGCGAGCCCGGCCCGGCTGCGCCGTACCGCCCGACCCGGCGGACGGCGGGGGTGTTCCCACTATTTGCCGCCGGCCGTGACCGTGACCGTTTCCGGCCGGTAGGACTCACCGGTGACGTCGAATCCCTCGGCCTTCAGTTCCTTGAGCGCCCGCTCGGTCAGGTCGGTGCGGTATGCCCCGGCCGTGGGCCGTGCCTTGAGCAAGCCGGCCTTCACGGCGATGTCGATGGTCTGGTCCCAGGCGGCCTTGTCCATCGTGCCGATGCCCTTCTCGGCAGGCCAGACCAGCTTGTTGACCTCGTTGAGCATCCACGTCTGGTGGCCCTTGCCGAGCGCGCTGCCGTTCTTCAGGACGATGTCGACACAGCCCTCGAGCTCGTCGCGGCAGTACCCCCAGCCCTCGTACGTGGCCTTGAGGAACTTGACCGCGGTCTCCTGGTTCTCCTTCTTCGCCAGCCAGCTCTCCTGGGCGTAGACGCCGTCCTCCAGTGTCTGGTATCCGGCGTCCTGGAGGTTGATCGCGACGAAGTCCGAGGGCTGGTAGAGCTTTCCGGTCTTGGGGTTCGTGGTCTCCAGGAGCTGTGCGTACTCGTTGAAGGTCTTGGCCTGGGCTGCGTCGACCTCGTGCTTGAGCAGCAGCGACATGTCGAACGGCTGCTGGATGATCTTGGCGTCCTTCTTGGGGTCGACCCCGGATCCGCGCATCGCCGCGAAGAGGGTCAGCTCGTTGCCGTAACCCCAGCTCCCGACCCGCTTGCCCTTGAGGTCGGCAAGGGTCTTGATGCCGGAGTCGGCCCAGGCGACCTGGAGGTAGGCGCCGCGCTGGAACTCCTGGCCGATGTTGACCAGGTCCGCGCCCTGCTCGCGGGTGACCATGGTCTTGGTGACATGGGAGACGGCGAACTCGGCGTTGCCCGCCGACAGGACCTGCTGAGGCACGATGTTCACCCCGCCTTCCTGGATCGTCACGTCGAGGCACGCCTTGTCGTAGAAGCCCTTCTCCTTCGCCGCGTAGTACCCGGCGAACTGGGCCTGGGCGACCCACTGGAGGACGACGCGGACCTTCGTTCTGGACTTGCAGTCCTTGCCGGCCTCGGCGGCGGCCTGGCTGGTCGAGTCGGACATGCCTCCGCAGGCGGAGAGCAGCATCACGGCGGCCGAGAGACCTGCGGCCACCCGGACGGGGCGGCGGCCGGATCTGGGGAGTGGTGCTCGGTTTCTGGACACGTTACCTCCGCGGGGAAGGAAAGAGGGCGGGTGGAAAGAACCGAGGAATGGAAGACGGAAAGCAGGCGGGAAGTGAATGCGGGAAAGGCCGGGCCGGCGGACCGCTGCCGTCAGGCTCTTTCCTCGTGCAGCGACTCGTGCCAGGGCATGAGGAATCTCTCCAGAAGAGTCACGGCTCCGAACAGACCGAGTCCGAGCGCACCGGATACGAGAATTCCGGCCCAGGCGTAGTCGAATCGGGGAAGGGCCGCCTGATAGGCGATGTACACGCCGAGCGCCTCGGTGCTGCCACCGAAGTACTCGCTGACGATCACGCCGATGACGGCGAGGGTGGTGCCGAGTTTCAGCGCGGTGAAGACGAACGGGAGCGCGTTGGGCAGCCGCAGCAGGAGGGCCACCTGGCGCGGACGGGCCGCGAGGGACTCCATGATCTCCAGGTGCAGGGGCTCGATCTGGAGCAGGCCCCGGGTGGTGTTGACGAAGACCGGGAAGAACACCATGACGGCGGCGACGCCGGCCTTGGAGAGCAGGCTGGTCACACCGAACCAGTTGTTGAAGATCGGGGCCAGGGCGACGATCGGCGCGCAGTTGATCAGCACGGCGGCGTTGAGCACCGGGCCCGACAGCCGGGGGAAGCGGCTGACGGCGAGGGCCACGCAGATCCCCCCGAGCGACCCCATGACCAGGCCCAGCAGGACGGGCTCGACGGTGGACAGGGACGCGGACATGATCGTCCCGAAATCGTGCCGGAACGCCTCCGCGATCATGACCGGGGTCGGCATGATGAACACGGGCACGTCGAACAGGGTCACGGCCGACTGCCACAGGCCGAGCAGAATCACGGCGGTCAGCGCGACCGGCGTGAACCGCAGGGCGCGTGCCTTGAGAGCGGAGGCACCGGCGGGCCGGGAGAGCCGGAGGGTGCTCATGCCGCCGCCCGCTCGCTGGGGGCCTCGTGCAGGGCCTGGCGGACTTCCTTGACCTTCTCGAAGAACTCCGGCGTGGTGCGCGTCTCGGCGGTCCTGGGATGGGGCAGGTCCACGTCGATGCAGGCCGCGACGCGGCCGGGCCGCGCGGACATCACCACCACCCGCGAGGAGAGGAACACCGCCTCGGAGATGCTGTGCGTGACGAACACGACGGTGGTGCGGGTGTCGCCCCAGATGCGCAGCAGCTCGCCCTGGAGCCGTTCGCGGTTCATCTCGTCGAGGGCGCCCAGCGGTTCGTCCATGAAGAGGATCTCGGGATCGGCGGAGAGAGCGCGGGCGATCGCCACGCGCTGCTGCATGCCGCCGGAGAGCTGCCAGGGGTAGTGCCCGGCGAACTCGCTGAGGCGGACCAGTTCCAGCATCTCCATGGCCTTGGCCCGGTGTGCCTCCTTCTTCGCCCCTGCCACCTGGAGCGGGAGTTCGACGTTGCGCAGGACACTGCGCCACTCGAACAGGCCGGCCTGCTGGAAGACCATGCCGTAGTCGCGGTCGGCGCGTGCCGCACTCGGCGCCTTGCCGTTGACGATGACGGTGCCGCTCGTGGGTGTGGTGAGGTCCGCCATCACCCGCAGCAGGGTGGACTTGCCGCAGCCGCTGGGCCCGAGCAGGGAGATGAACTCGCCCCGCCCGATGGTCAGGTCGATGTCCTCCAGAGCGGTGACCGCACGGTCGGAACCGCCGTTGAACACTTTGTTGACTCCGCGCACGGAGATGATTGCGGGCTCGGCCATCAGTGGCTCCAAGGGTTGTGGGTTCTCGACTAACGGGCGTGCCGGTGGCGGAGGGCGAACCGCTCCAGCAGAGCGAGGACCTGCACGAAGAGGATTCCGGCGATCGCGGCGACGAGGACGGCGGCGTACAGCTTCTCCGGCCCGTTCGAGTAGTAGTAGGCGGAGGTGAGGATCGCGCGGCCGATGCCGCGGCCGGTGCCGGCCGACAACTCGCCCACGATGGCGCCCACCACACTCGCGGTGGCGGCGAGCCGCAGTCCGGCGAAGACGTACGGGAGGGCCGCTGGGAACCGCAGCGACCACAGCACCCGGGCGCGTCCGGCGCCGACACTGCGCATGAAGTCGAGCTGCACCTTGGGCGGGGACTTCAGCCCGCGCAGGGAGTTGATGGTGACGGGGAAGAACGCGAGATAGGCGGCGATGCCCGTGACCGCGGCCCACGGCGGCAGACCCGCCTTGCCGCCCCAGATCACGATCATCGGGGCGATGGCGACCAGTGGCACCGTCTGGGAGGCGACCAGCCAGGGCATCAGGCCCTTGCTCACCGGTGCCACATGGAGGAAGAGCACCGCCAGTGCGAGACCGAGCAGCGATCCGGCCGCCAGACCGTAGAGGGCTTCGCGGAGCGTCACGGTGGTCTCGCCGATGAGGTACACCGCCAGTGAGGTCGGGTCGCCCGCGCGTGCCGGCGCCGTGAGCGAGCCGGCGATCGTCCACAGGTGCGGCATCGACAGGTCGTCGGTGGCGACCGGCAGGCCGATCCCGAGAATCCGGTCGTCGACGGCCTGGCCGAGTGCCTTGTAGCCCTCCCACAGACAGGCGAGGACGACCATGATGAGGAGGGCGCCGAGCGGATCGGTGAGCCGGCGAAGGAAGGCGCCGCCTCGGCCCGGCTCGCGGGGCGCGGGATCCGCCTGTCCCTTACGGGCCGCGGGCGGTCGGGGTGATGCAGAGATGTTGGTCGCGGTCATGCTCAGGCACTCTCCGAATCCTTCGGATGTGTCGTCCGGGGAGGGAATCTGGTCGCCTCTGCCGGCCTGTCGAGCCACCCAGCGCAACTGGATCGCTGAGTGAACTGATGGTTCACGCTAGAGGGGAGGTTCAGTTCTCGTCAACGGTTTGGCCGAAATGCTTGGCACGATCCCGCAAGGCGCCTCAATCCCGGATTCGGAGAGGGCCGGAACGGCGGCGAATCACCGCACGGCAATATGGTTCAACCGCCCGAGCCGGAGAATGGGCAAACGACCCACACGGAATTCCCAGGGGGCACCCGATATCCCTCGCGTCCCGAAGAGGAGGGTTGTCCGGGCGACGGGCGTGACAGCCGCTCCGCTAAGAATTGAGAATCGTCAGCGACGGCCTCGACGGCCGCCACACTCCTCCGTGCCAGCGGGCCACGGCCTCCCGCTCCGCACTGACGGTGCCGTAGGTGGTGGTCCTCATGCGGGCCGGGCGGCCCGCGTCGTGGGCCAGCGCCTCCAGATCGCTCACGCTCTTGTGACTGCCCTGCTCGGAGCCCGCCATCCTGCTGATGGTCTCCTCCATCAGCGTTCCGCCGATGTCGTTGACACCGCCTCGCAGGACGTCGAGGACGTTGCTCCGCGCCAGCTTCACCCAGCTCGTCTGGATGTTGCGGATCCTGCCGTGCAGCAGGATCCGCGCCAGGGCGTGTACGGCCCGGTTCTCCAGGACGGTCGGCCCGGACCTGGCGATTCCGGCCAGGTAGACCGGGGAGTTGGTATGGACGAACGGCAGGAGGACGAACTCGGTGAAGCCTCCCGTCTCTTCCTGGAGGCGTCCGATCAGCTTGATGTGGTCCACCCAGTGGCGCGGGGTGTCCACGTGGCCGTACATCATGGTCGCCGTGGTCGGAATGCCCAGCGAGTGGGCGGTGGTGACCACGTCGATCCACTGGGCCGCGGGGAGTTTCCCCTTGGTGAGGACCCAGCGGACCTCGTCGTCGAGGATCTCGGCGGCCGTGCCGGGCAACGAGTCGACGCCCGCCTCCCGGGCCCCCTGGAGCCACTCCCGTACCGACAGGTCCATCCTGGTCGCACCGTTGACGACCTCCATGGGCGAGAAGGCGTGCACGTGCATGTCCGGAGTACGCCGCTTGATCTCGGCGGCGATGTCGAAGTACGCGCTGCCCGGCAGGTCCGGGTGGATCCCGCCCTGGAGGCAGACCTCGCTCGCCCCCACCCCCCACGCCTCCTCGGCCCGCGTGCCGATCTGCTCCAGCGACAGGGTGTAGGCGTCGGCGTCGGTACGCCGCTGGGCGAAGGCGCAGAAGCGGCAGCCGGTGTAGCAGACGTTGGTGAAGTTGATGTTGCGGGTGACCACGTAGGTGATCTCGTCCCCGGCGGCTGCGGCGCGCAGGCTGTCGGCGAGCGCGGCCAGCGCCTCGATCTCCGCCCCGGGTGCGGCGCCCAGCAGCGTCAGCGCGGACGCGGATGGGAGCCGCGCGGGACCGGCCTCCGCCGCCCGCAGCGCTTCCGCGAACTCGGGTCGCAGCCGCTCCGGCCGTGCGCCCTTGGGAGGCACGGGTTCCTCCTCGCTCCGCCGCCCGGACGCGCGGGCCGACTCCGGTACCGCTTGAGCGACCGCCGCCCAGTCCCCGTACACCGAGTCGAAGTCCGCCCGCCGGTCGGTGGCGCGGCCGTCGGTGTCGATGGCGGCGAACAGGTCGGTGCGGCCGGTGGCGGCGAGCGGCGTCTCCGGTTCCTGCCAGGGCAGGCCACGGGGCCGCCCTCCCTCGGCCGCCAGGCCGGTCGCGGGATCGGCGAGCGCCGCCACATGGGAGGCCAGCCGGGGATCCAGCCACGGCTCACCGCGCCGCAGGTGCTCGGGGTAGACCGTCAGCCGCTCGCGGAGGGTGAAGCCCGCGGCCGCGGTGTTCGCGGCCAGTTCCTCGATCACCGGCCAGGGCCGCTCGGGGTTGACATGGTCGCCGGTCACCGGGGACACCCCGCCCCAGTCGTCGATGCCGGCCCGCAGCATCAGCGCGAACTCCTCGCCGACCAGGTTGGGCGGGGCCTGGACGCGGGCCCCGGGGCCGAGCAGCAGCCGCGCCACCGCGATGGTGGCGGCCAGTTCGGCCGGTCCGGCGTCGGGCGCGTCACGCATCGCCGTGTCCGGCTTGGCCCGGAAGTTCTGCACGATCACCTCCTGGATCCCCCCGTACGCCCGGGAGATCCGGCGGATCTCCCGCAGGGCGTCGATTCGTTCGGCGGGCGTCTCCCCGATGCCGATGAGGATCCCGGTGGTGAACGGCACGTTGCTGCGGCCCGCGTCCTCCAGCACCCGCAGCCGTACCGCGGGCTCCTTGTCGGGTGAGCCGAAGTGCGGGCCGCCGGGCTCGGACCACAGCCGCCTCGCTGTGGTCTCCAGCATCATGCCCATGCTCGGTGCCACGGGCTTCAGCCGCTGGAGGCCGGTCCAGGACAGCACTCCGGGGTTGAGGTGAGGCAGCAGGCCGGTCTCCTCCAGTACCCGGATCGCCATGGCCCGTACATAGCTGAGTGTGTCGTCGTAGCCGTGCGCGTCCAGCCAGGCGCGGGCCGCGGGCCAGCGCTCCTCGGGCCGGTCGCCCAGGGTGAACAGCGCCTCCTTGCATCCCGCCGCCGCTCCCGCGCGGGCGATGTCCAGCACCTCGTCGGGGCTGAGGTAGGGGGCGGGGAGCCGCCCCGGGACGGTGGCGAAGGTGCAGTAGTGGCAGCGGTCACGGCACAGCCGGGTGAGCGGGATGAACACCTTGCGGGAGTAGGTGATCACGCCCGGCCGCCCGGCGGCCCGGAGGCCGGCGTCGCGGACCCGGCCCGCCGCCTCGCAGAGCCGGTCGAGGTCGGCGCCGCGCGCGTGCAGCAGGACCTCGGCCTCGGCTGCGTCGAGTGTCCTGGCGTCGGTGGCCCGGCGCAGCGCCCGGTTCATGGCCGAGCGGGTGGGGCGGGTAAGGCCGTTCACAGTGCTCCGACCCTTCTCTCGTGCGTGCTCGGGTCTGACCGGGGCCCACCGGGCGGGAAGGCGGCGAGCCACTGACGGGTGGCGAGACCGAGCGTGTGCGGGGGCAGTGACAGCAGGTGGTCGACGGTGTCGACGTCCCGGCGCAGCGGGGACGAGGGCCCCACGCCGAGATCGTGGTATCCGGCCGCGTGGAACCGCCTCAGGGAACCGGGGCCGAGGAACGGCCGGAAGTCGGCCGCGTCGTGCAGGGTGAGCAGGGTGGTCCCGGTGCCGTCGGCGTCCCCGACGACCGCGCGCCGGTGACGTGCGGCCAGGGCGAGCGCCGTCGCACAGTCGGCGGTGCCCGCCCCCGCGAGGTCGCCCATGATCAGGGCGAGTGCGGCAGCGGGGGCGGCACCGCCGACCATCTCGAGGGCTTCCCCGACCTCGCCGTTGAGGCCGGGAGTGCGCCCCGAGCCCGAGACGGCGGCCCCCGAGGCGAGGGTCAGGCCCGTCACCTCGGGATCCGTCGTCACCACGACGACCGAGTGGACGGCGGGCACGTCTCGAAGCCGCCCCACCAGATCGGTCAGCATGGCCTTGGCCAGGGAGCGCCTGGCGTCCGGCATGAGCCCGGCACACCGGCTCTTGGCCCGCGCGAGGGGCTTGGCCGGTACCAGCACGATCCACGGCGTGGTCATGGCGTCGCCGGTCCTCTTCCAGTGAGCCGGTCGTACAGCTCCGGGCGGCGGTCGCGCAGGAACGGGCGGCTGCGCCGGGTGGCGGCCACGCGCTCCAGGTCCACCTCGGCGACGGCGACGTCGTCACGGTCGTCGGCGGCCTGGGCGAGGATGTCGCCGTCGGGGCCGTAGACGGCGCTGAGCCCGAAGTACTCCTTGACGCCTTCTCTGCCGACGCGGTTGGAGCAGATGACGAACAGCCCGTTGAAAACGGCGTGGGCGCGCAGTTCCAGCTGGAACACCTCGCGCATCGGCGCGCTCGCCGAGGCCACCGGTACGCAGAGCACGGAGCCTCCGCGCAGGGCGACGATCCGGCTCAGCTCCGGGAAGTGCCGCTCGTAGCAGATGATCGTTCCGACACCGGTCTCGCCGGTGTCCACGACCTCGGGCTCGGTGCCGCCGGGACGGAAGTAGAACTTCTCGGGGAAGCCGTTGGAGAACGGCAGGTGGGACTTGCGGTAGACCGACTTCAGTTCGCCGCGCACATAGGTGCAGGCGGTGTTGTAGTAGACGCCGGGCACCTCGCCCTCCTCGAAGACGGAGGAGACGACCGTGATGCCGGCCCTGCGGGATCGTTCCGCCGCCATGGTGTTGGAGGGCCCGTCGAGGCTCTCCGCGAGCCGGAAGTAGTCCGGGTCGGGGTCGGGCTGGACGAAGGGGACGGCGAACAGCTCGGGCAGCAGGACGATCCCGGCTCCCTGGTCGGCGGCGGCGTCCACCAGGTCGCCGGCGCGTTCGATGGTCTCGGCCCGGTCGTCGGTGGCCCGGAGCTGGACCGCGGCGAGTCTCATGCCACTTCCTCCTTGGCGGCGGCGGTGGACAGGCCGGTGAGTGCCACTCCGGACCTGGTCCTGTAGCGCTTGTTGACGGAGATCAGCACCGCGGTGAGCGGCTCGAGCTGGGCGGCCAGCCGCAGCCGGCCCGCGTCCACCGCGCGGCCTCCGGTGACGTCGGCGGCCAGGGCCAGGACCCGGGCCTTGGCCTCTGCGTCGTCCCCGCAGACGAGGACGTCCTCATGGCTCAGGTCGGCCTCGGGGTCGAGCAGCAGCGGGGCGGCCAGGTGGTGGAAGGCTCCGACGACCGCGGCGGACGGCACGAGCCCGGCCGCCTCCTCGGCGGCGCTCCCTGCCGCGACGGACAGACCGTACGGGCCGCCCTTGTCGAATCCCAGCGGGTTGACGCAGGAGATGATCAGCTTGCCCGCGAGGACGTCGGCCATCGAGGCCACCAGTTCGGCGTGGCCCTGGTAGGGCACGGCCAGCAGGACGATCGCGGCGCACCGGGCGGCGTCCTCGTTGGAGGCCCCGTCGACGGGCGCGGCCACGCCCGGCAGCGTGCGCAGTTGCCCGGCCGCGTCGGCGGCCCGGCCGGCGTCGCGTGAGCCGAGCACCACCGGGTGGCCGGCTCGGGCGAGCCGGTAGGCCAGGCCCCGGCCCTGGGGGCCGGTGCCGCCGACCACGGCGATCGGGTCGGCCGGGAAATCGCTCATCGCCGTCAGCCCTTCGCGGCCTGGGCGAGGCGGGTCAGCGTCTGCTCCTTGTCACCCAGGGTGGAGACGATCGGGCAGCGGACCCCGGCCTCGTGGTACTCCATCAGCTTGGCGAACACCTCGTCGGTGGAGCCGCAGGCGGTGACATTCTGCACCAGGCTGTTGGGGACCAGTGGCATGGCCTTCTTGATCGCCTCGGGGGTGGCGGGCCAGCCGGCCCGCTCCTGGATGCGGTCCACCAGTTCGCGTTCCACACCGCAGTGCTCGGCGATGTGCGGCTGCTGCGCCAGGTAGAGGGTGAGGAACGCCTTGCAGGCGTCGATGGCCTCCTGCGGATCGTCGTCGTTGACGCTGCACGCGACGATCTGGGTGAGGTCGATCGAGTCCTTGCCGTCGGTCCGCTTGGCGAGTCCCCGGGCGATCGCCTCCTTGGCGCCCACCAGGTACGAGGGCGGGAGCAGGAAGTCCATGTGCACGCCGTCGCTGATCTCACCGGCCAGCTCCAGCATCCGGGGGCCGACGGCGCCGATGTAGATGGGGATGTCGACCGGCTTGTTCTCCCGGTACATGCTGTCGAAGCGCACGTCGCGCATCTGCACGAACTCGCCCTCGAAGGACACGACTTCGTTGCGGAAGAAGCTCTGCAGCACGGTGATGTACTCGCGCATCGAGGCGATGGGCTTGCGCAGCGGCTGGCCGACCTTGGTGGCCAGCGGCTCCCACCAGGCGCCGATGCCGAGAATGGCCCGGCCGGGGGCCAGCTCGTCCAGGGTCTTGAAGGTGACGGCCATCAGGGCCGCGTTCCGGCTCTTGTTGTTGACGACGCCCGTGCCGATCTTGACGTTGCGGGTCCTGCTCGCGATGACGGCGGCCGGGACGATGCCGTCGCGCGCCAGCCGCCCCTCCGCGACCCACACGGATTCGAACCCGTTCTGGTCGGCCAGCTCGGCCTGCCAGTACGTCTGCTCCAGGCTCAGCCGTTCACCGACATGGATGCCCAGGGGGAGTTTCATCGAGACACCGCTCCGTTCGTGTTGCGAGACGCGGGCCCGGTGGCACGGAACCCACCCGGGGTTCCGCACCACGGACACGTGTCAGCTGGTGTGACGCGTCAAGGACGTGGGGGGATCTCAGTGCAGCTGGGGCTTGCCCCGGGTGAGGAAACGCCCTCGGCCCGCGGCCCCGTCGAAGGACCCGTCAGGGCCGACGAGTTGCTCGCCCCGGGAGAAGACGCGGACCGGACGGCCGGTCACGCGCATTCCCTCGTAGAGGTTGTAGTCGGTGCGCATGTGGCTGCCGGCCGCGCTGATCACATGGTCGGCCGCCGGGTCCCACACCAGCAGGTCGGCGTCCGCGCCCACGGCGACGGCGCCCTTGTGCGGGAACATCCCGAACAGTTTCGCCGGGCGGGTGGAGACCAGGTCCACGAACCTGCAGGCGTCGAACCGGCCGCCCGCGACCCCCGTCTCCCACAGCACCATGAGCCTGTCCTCGATACCGGGGACACCGTTGGGGACCTTCGGGAAGTATCCGGGGCTGCGCAGCTTCTGCGGCGGCAGATCCTCGGGCTGGTGGAGGCAGAAACCGGCGTGATCGGTGGCCACCGTGGACATCGCCCCGGTGACCAGGGACCGCCACAGCCCCTCCTGGTTGCCCCGCTCCCGGATAGGGGGCGAGCACAGGTAGGCGGCGGCCTTCTCCCCCAGGTCGGCGTAGTCCTCGTAGGCGACGGCGAGGTACTGGGGACACGTCTCGCCCCACACCCGCGCTCCGGCGGCCCTGGCCCTGCTGATCTCGTCGGCCGCGGCGGCGCTGGAGACGTGCACGACGTAGAGCGGGGTGCCGACGGACTCGGCGAGGACCACGGCGCGGTGCACGGCCTCGGCCTCGGAGTCGTGCCCGTGGGCGCTGGCGTGGAAGACCTCGGCCGTCCGGCCGTCGGCCAGCAGCCGCTGGGTCTCCCGGGCGATCATGTGGCCGTTCTCGGCGTGCACCATCGGCAGGACGCCGTGCTCCAGGGCGAGCTCGAAGCCCTCCAGCAGTTCCCCGTCGTCGACCATCTGCGTGCCGGGGTAGGCCATGAAGAACTTCCAGCTCGTGGCCCCCTCCCCGGCCAGCCGCCGCAGGTCGTCCAGGACGTCCGGCTGCTGCTCGCGGGGCGGGACGATCGCGTGCAGCCCGAAGTCGATCACCGACTTGGCCGCCGCGACGTCGCGCCGGGACCGGTAGGTGTCGAGCAGGCTCCGCTTCGGCTCCTTCTTCACGAAGTCCAGGACCGTGGTCGTACCGCCGTGGGCGGCCGCCACCGTCCCACTGTGGAAGTCGTCCGCGGTGCGGGTGGTGAAGCCGTCGATGGGATATTCGAGGTGGGTGTGCGCATCGATGCCACCGGGCATCACGAGCATTCCCTCGGCGTCGACCACATGGTCGGCGCTCCAGTCGTCCGTGCCGGCGCCGAGCGCCACGACCACACCGTCGCGTATCAGTACGTCGGCCCTGACGGCGGCATCGGCGTTGACGACCGTACCGCCTCTGATCAACGTCGATGCCATGCTGCACCCTCTCTCATGTGGCGCGCCCGCGCCTTGCCCGCCATTGCGCCTCACCCTACGTACTGCTCGTCGGCGAGGTTCAGGACGTCGTCCAGTACGTCGAGAGCGAGGTCGATCTCGGAGTCCTCGATGACGAGCGGAGGTGTCAGCCGGAGCACGTTGAAGTTGGCCGTCAGGTACAGGCCGCGGGCCATGGCCTCCTTCACGATCCGGGTGACCGGTGCCGCGCCGGGCCCCTTGGCGTTGAACGGCACCAGCGGTTCGCGGCTCTCCCGGTTCTTCACCAGTTCGACGCCGTGGAACAGGCCGCGGCCGCGGATCTCACCGATGCTCGGGTGGCTCTCGGCGAGCTTGGCCAGTCCGGCGCCAAGGCGTTCGCCGCGCAACCTCGCGTTCTCCACGATGTTCTCCTCCTGCATGATGCGGAGTGAGGCGACACCGGAGGCGCAGGCCAGCGGGTGTCCGGCGTAGGTGAGGCCGCCCCAGAACATGTGGTCCCCGAGCCACTCGGAGACGCGGGCCGAGACGGTCATCGCGCCCAGCGGGACGTAACCCGAGTTCAGGCCCTTGGCGGTGACGAGGATGTCGGGGGTGACGTCCCAGTGATTGCAGGCGAACCACTCACCGGTGCGGCCAAAGCCCGCCATGACCTCGTCGAAGATGAGCAGGATGCCGTGCCGGTCGCACACCTCGCGCAGCGACCGCAGATAGCCGTCGGGCGGGTAGATCAGACCGTTGGTGCCGGTGACGGGCTCGACGATCACCGCGGCGACCGTGTCCGGGTTCTCGTACTGGAGGATCTCCTCCAGGTGCGGCCCCCCGGAGCACACGGGGCAGGGGTCCGGATGTCCGGCCGGGCAGCGGTAGGTGTACGGGTCGAACATCCGCACCACCCCTGGCATCCCGCCCGGTTCCGCGGCCCAGCGGCGAGGGTCGCCGGTCAGCGACATCGCCCCGTTGGTGGCGCCGTGGTACGAGCGGTAGCGGGCGATCACCTTGTGGCGTCCGGTCACGTGGCGGGCGAGCCGGATCGCGTTCTCGTTGGCCGCCGCTCCGCCGGTGGTGAAGAAGCTCATCTTCAGGTCGCCGGGAGTGAGTGAGGCCAGCATCTCGGCCAGTTCGGCGCGGGAGCGCTCGGCGAAGCCGGGGCCTATGTAGCAGAGGCGGTCGGCCTGTTCGCGAATCGCCTCGACCAGCTTGGGGTGCTGGTGGCCCAGGTTGAGGTTGACGAGCTGGGACTGGAAGTCGAGGTATCTGTTCCCCTCGTAGTCCCAGAACCAGGACCCGGAACCCCCGGCCACCGGGATGGGGTTGAGCGCGCCCTGGACGGACCAGGAGTGGATGACGTATTCGCTGTCGGCTTCCTTGACGCGCTGCCCGGTCCACGCATCGGTCTCGGTGATGGTCAACGGACTGCCTCCTCGTCGTTCGTCGGCTGCTGCGGTACGGACCTCGTCACTGGTTCCGGGTCTCGGCACCGAAGGCGGCGAGACGGGCCAGCGGGCGGCCGGCGTTCGCGGCGGCGCACACGACGAAGATCTCGCGCGGCCGGGGGACATCGGCGACCTGAAGGGTGACCGTCTGGTGGTGCGAGCGCGTCTTGGCCTCCAGCTTGTGCTTGAGCGGGATGTCGATCGGGCTGCCCGGGAGGCCGACCTTCTCGGCGGCCGGCAGCAGCTCGGTGCCGCCGGCGGCGGAGCGGAAGACGTTGCCGAAGCGCAGGTTGTGGATGAGCGCCGAGCCGTGCTCGACCTCTCCGCCGATACCGACGAGCGCGGCCTTGCCGAACGCCTCGACCTCGCAGCCCAGCAGCTCCACGCAGGCGGGGCCGACCAGCTTGCCGATCTCCTCGCCCACCTCGTCGGCGAGAGTGACGAGGTCCTGGACGTACTCGCTGGGATACGGGTTCTCGATGACGGCTCCGACGAACGCGACCCGGTGGACCGGTTCCACGGCGCGGCCGTTCTCCAGCCTCGTCTCATCGAGCTGCTTGATGATCTTGCGGACCCGAATGGGCACGGCTCTCCTCCAGAGATCTGGCTCGCTGGTTCGGTAAGCGAACCGTTGGTTCATATAGTCGTGAGGGGTGATTGGGGTGTCAAGGGGTGGTGAGTGAGTGCGTTTCCCGCGGATGCTGGACGGCTCTCCGACGGTCGCCGGGGACGCACCCTCCACCACGCACGAGGTGCAGGTCGTCGCCGCGATCACGCGTGACGGAGCGTCGGCAAAAGCCGGTATCGGGTCGGCGAATGGGCTCGTCCTGCGACCACAGGGCTCTCACGAAGGTCGGCCCGGCTGCCACCAGTTGGAGCTTCGCCTTCGACGGCGATCCTGCCCCGTTCGACCGGCGGCGGTTCGTCCCCCCGGCCGCGGCACCGCGCCGCGTTCAGCGGCATCTCACCCCGCTTCCGGCCACGACGGCACCGGACAACCGCTCCCGATCACCGCACCGAGATGATCGTCTGCTTCGCCATCCGGGACCACATCACGCACCGCCGCACAGCCCGCCGGTGCCTGACCCGGAAACGGCACCGGCCCACCCGCACCCTGACACAGCCTCGGACGATCATCCCTCAGCCAACGCGACAAGGCCGGTGCTGGGATTGACCGGCGCTACCAGCGGCGCCCCGCACTGCTGCAGCACTGATTCTCGTCGCGCGTCACTGCGCGGCCTTCGAGCCGCCGTCGATGGGGATGGTCTGTCCGGTGATGGACTTGGCGCTGTCGGAGGCGAGGAAGAGGGCCAGTGCGGCGATGTCCTCGGGGTCGGTGAAGTATTTGAGGGACTGGATGCTCAGGGCGTCGGCGGTGACATCGGCCAGGCTGCGTGCACTGGCATCGGCCCGGCCCCGCAGGACCCGCTGGATGCGCTCGCCGGCGACGGCGCCGGGGGCGATGGCGATGACGCGGATTCCGTCGTCTCCCAGTTCGATGGCGAGGGTCTCCGTGAGGCCGATCAGCCCTCGCTTGGTGGTCGCGTAGGGGCTGCGGTTCGGGTAGCCGTAGCGTCCGCCGACGGAGGTCATGATGAGGATGACGCCGGCGTCGGACTTCTTCAAGAAGGGGTTGGAGAGCCTGGTGACGTTGAACGTGCCGGTGAGGTTGACGGCCAGGACGGCTTCCCACTGGTCGGGGTCCATCTCCTCCACCGGGCTGGTGGGGCCGGAGATGCCCGCGTTGTTGACCAGCACGTCGATACCGCCGAGGGCGTGGACCGCTTCCACGACGAAGGCCTCGACCGAGCGCCGGTCGGACACGTCGCAGACGGTCGCGGTGATCATCGGATTGGCCTCGGTGACCTGTTCGAGGGCCCGTTCGTCGATGTCGCAGATGTGCACACGGTCGCCGTTGGCCGCGAACGCCTTGGCTGTCGCGAGTCCGATGCCGGCGGCACCCGCCGTCACGACGACGCGTCGTCCGGTGTTCATGCAGGTCCCTTCCCACTCCTGCCGACCGCTCTGCCCGACACCGCGGTCTCGGCTGCGTACCTTTGCTCGCGCGGGGTCAGTTGGGTTCGGCCCGGCGCCAGGTGAGGGCCGAGTTGACGGTCCTGCCGCTCGACCTGATGGGTGATGCGGTGCTCAGATGCAGCATGTCGCCCTCGATTCTCACCACACGCGGCTGCGTCTGGCCGGTCCAGTTGGGAAACAGGGACACGAACATGGAGTGTGTGAGGGTCTGCTTCTCCTCATCCACGTGGAACGGTCCCGAGTAGGCGATGTAGGAGGTCGCTTCCGCCGTGTACTCCTCCGTCGTCCCGTCGAACCAGTCCCCGGAGGCGAAGCCGGGACGCTCGGGCCTGGACAGCTGCGCGGACATGTACCCGTCCGGGGTGTACATGATGATGCCCTGCGGTTCATGACCGAGCGGCTCGAACGGCTCGGCACCGTCGACCGGGATCTCCCGGTACGACACCAGCTTCCACGCACCGATCAGCCGACCGCGCAGACCCTCAGTCATCACTGCCTCCATCGATCAGTGCGCTGCTCCGTCGCCGTCACGGCACGCGCGATGTGCGCCGGCAATCGACGAACATTCCCCCTGTCGCCACGAAAGCGCCTTCCACCGTCGAGTTGTGCCGCGTCGATTTCGACATGTCGGCCGACCTCGCCAGTGACTGCCGGATTCGGCCCACCCGTGAAGATGATTTCAGGGCCGACCGGGGTGCGCCCGGCCCGCTACGCCATCCGGGTTGCCTGGGGCGAGCCGGTGTCCCGGGACCGCGAGGTCAAGGAAGATCGACACCTCAGTGCCCCTCCAGAGCGAGCGTGACAGTTCGGCTCCGGCGGACGGGCACTGGCCGGCCGTGTCCCGGTGACCGACGATGCTGGGACCGATCCGGCGACAGCCGGGCCGAGAAGCGGCAGCCGGGCCGAGAACGGGCCGCGTGGTGCCGCGCGACCAGGTCGCGATGCCAGGCCGTGTCCCGGGGGCGCACAAGCAACCGCAGTCGACGCAGTACGTCGCGCGGGAGACGGTGCCAACGCCGCCGGAAACACCCCATCGCTCGGCCCGAACGGCGGCCTGTCCCCAGCCAGTTGCCCCTGGTCCTCCTCGTACGGTCCAGCGACGGCCCACAGATATGCCTGGTGGCCTCGCCACAACCCTCCTGCATCGCGCCGGCCGGCAGCCTGGGCAGCACGAGCGACAGTCGCCCCCGGCGGTGGCTCTCGCGGAGGACATCATGCCCCGGGGCGCAGGGCGAGCGTCGGGACGCTGTCCGTGCTGCTCTGGAAGCATGCCTCAAGGACCGGCGGCCCCGGCGCCGATCCCGCCCGCGCCGGGGCCGGGCCCGATCGGGATCCGTCCCCTGTTCGCGCTGCGTGACGCGAGACGGCGGTGGCCGTTCGCGGCTCGCGCGGGGCTGTGCATGGGCGTGCCGGTCGTGATCGGCTGGGCCGCCGGCGACACCGCGGCCGGTCTCATGGCGACGATCGGTGGCTTCACCGCCTTGTACGGCAGTGCCCTGCCCTACCTCTACCGCGCGGCAGGCCAACTGCGCCTGCGGGATGCCTTGGAGGCTCTCTCAAGTCTCTGATTCTGAAACGATCAGTTGGCCACAGGCGCTCGTCCATTTCTCACATGGCGCGCAGGCCCCGGTCGGCGAAGGCGATCAGCCACTCGAAGCTCTCGTCGATGTCGGCGCTCCACTGGAAGCCGTTGTCCGCCTGCAGCGTGGCGAAGCCGTGGCAGAGGCTGCGGAGCGTGCGCAGGGCGTGGTCCACGTCGGACTCTGCGATCTCGTAGCCGCGCAGGACCGCCATGAACGCGCCGAGCAGCCGCTGACCTGCGGTGGCCAGCGGATCGTCCGGGCCGGACGGTTCCGCGCCGATCGTCGCGCCGTACCGGCCGGGGTGCTCCAGGACGAAGGCGCGGAAGGCGCGCGCCGCGGCCGCCAGGGCGTCGCGGCCCGCGTACCCCTGGACCGCGCCGCCGACGGCGTCGGCGGCCTCGTTCAATGCCAGGACCGCGATGCGCCGGTTGAGGTCTTCCTGGCTGCCCACGTGCTTGTACAGGGACGGGGTGCGCACGCCCACCCGCTCGGCCAGCAAGCCCATCGTCAGGTTGGCGAAGCCAACCTCGTCGGCGAGGGCGGCACCGGCCGCGACCACGGCCGCCGGGTCCAGGCCGGCCCTAGGCACGAGCGGCGTCCGATCGGAGGAAGGAGAGCATGAGCGAAACCACCTGGTCGGGGAACTGGTCGTGCGGGTAGTGCCCGGCGCCCTCGATCATCTCAAGCCGGCCGAGGCCGGACGGCAGAGCATCGACGATCGCCGACCCCTCGGCGTGCGGGTCGGCCCAGTCGGGGTCGAGCGTGCCCATCACGACCAGGACCGGGCAGCGGACGTTGCCGAGTCGCGCGCCGGCGTCGGTCGGGGCGCTGCGGCCCATGCCCTGCAGGGCCTTCATCCGGCCCGGCTCGCGCAGCAGGGAGTCGATGCGGCCGAGCCGTTCGACCCAGCCGACCGGCTTCACGCCGGGGTGGGCCACGTCGAGGTACGAACGCCAGAGCGGCACGCTGCCGAACACGCCCGCGCCGAGCAGCCGCAGCATGCCCCGCCGGAAGCGCTTCACCCGCAGGTCGCCGAGGCGGATCGACTGCTTGCGGGTGAACGGCGCCAACTCGACCACCGCGGTGATCAGCGAGGGCTCCTGCGCTGCGGCGATGGTGGCGGCGCCGCCGGAGATCGAGTGGCCGACGAGCACGGCCGGGCCGTCCAGGTGGCGGATCACGGCGAGCAGGTCGTCGGCGATGGCGGTGCGGCTCCAGTCCGGCCAGCCGACGCTGGACTCGCCGCAGCCGCGCAGATCGACCGCTGCGACCCGATAGCCCGCCGCCACCAGCTGCGGGATCACGGCATCGTACGCGGCACGGCTGTCGCCCATGCCGTGCGCGAGAACGATCAGCGGGCCGGACCCCGCCACGTCGTAAGCGATCGTGCCGCCGTCGGCGGCAAGGTACTCGGTCATGGCATCCTCCAGCTTGGCTAATCTCGTTAGCTAAAAGCTAATCTCATTAGCCAACCTTGTCAACGACGAAATTCTCGGCACGCTGGAAGAAGCGACGAAGCGCTGCGGAAGGAGGCCGGCGCCGGACCGGCTGCAGGTGTCCACGGCAGCGCCCCCTGGGCCACTCAACCCGCGGAGTGCTCCAGCCTCCCGCAGCAGAGCCGGCCTCACCATGGACGGCTTTCCGCCGGTCACCCACCGCGCCCGGGCCGCTGGCCCATGTCCCCGACGCCCTCGCCCATCAGAGACGTCCTGTCGGCCAGTGTTGCCCTGGACACCCTGCGGGCCCTGGGCACCATCACCGCTGCTGTTTCCGCATGGAGCTCGCGGGAGTGTCAGTGGCGGCTGCGATCCTGTGCCGCATGGACGAGAAGACCTTCTGGGCACTCATGGACGAATTGAGCCGCCGCCCCGGTGACCGGAACGAGCGGCTGGAGTGGCTGCGCGGGGAGTTGCTGCGCTGGCCGGCCGCGGCGGGCGTCGAGTTCCAGGCGCATCTGGAGGCCGCGTGCGAGGCCGTCGCCACAGAAGCGCTGTGGCGGGCGGTGAGCCGGATCGAGGGCGGCTCGTGTTCCGACGACGGCTTCGACTATTTCGCGCTCTGGCTGGTGGCGCAGGGGCGAGGGACGTACGAAGCGGTGCTCGCTGATCCGGACGCGCTCGCCGGCGTTTCCGAGGTGCGGGCCCTGGCCGGGCGGCACCTGCGGGAGTGGCACGACGACGAGTGGCCGGAATGGGAGGAGCTCGACTACGTGGCGCAGGACGTCTTCGATGAGCTGACCCGCCAGGAGGACGACTGCGGGGGCGCGTTCTACGAAGCCCTGGACGCTGTCCAGGAGGCGCGGGCGGAGCGTGAAGAGGGTGACGAGTCCGTGAGGGCCGCGACGAGGGGTGGGATACCAGGGCTCGCTGCGGGGGCGGGGACACCTCGGCTCGACGCCCTCTTCCCGGTGAAGGCACGCGCTTAGTCAGTGACGCGGCGCCGCGTCAGGAGGACACTGCCCGCGCCGAAGGCGGCCGGGGCGCCGGCGTCCAGGGGCCGCTGCCGGTCAGGTCGTCTCTGCGTCCCGGTTTTGGGGTTCATCGCCGATCTCTTCGGCGGGATTGACCGAGCGGTAGCGGCCCATGCTCCAGGAGATGAGAACGGCTCCAAGGGGGGTCATGCCATAGAGCATGGGAACGTCCTTGCCGAACCTGGTGATGACGAAGGCCAGCCCCGCGAGGGCGAGGATCAGGAGCGGGCGCCTGATGACGTGGCTGCACAGGATCACCAGTCGGCGCCGCACTCCCCGCACTGTGGTGAACCCTGTCCAGTCTGAGGGTGACATGGCGTCAGCCTAGACCTGCGCGGTTCAGGCAATGCGCCTTCAGCTCCTGTGACCGTCGAGGCCCGGGGACCGGGAAGTGCGAGCCTTTGTCCCGGGCCGACGGAGGATCAGGCTGCTGCCGCCTTGCGCTTGGCGGTGGTGCGGGCGAGGTGGAAGGACTGGGTGCCGGTTTCGATGATGTGGACCTCGAAGGTGAGGCGGTCGACGGTGCGCCGGCCCACAGCCCACAGCCAGGCTTCTCGCTGTTCATCGACGGCAGGACGCCCCGCCCGACCAGCCCTGAGCGGGATCGGGCCAACCGACCCGGTTCCGGCCGCTGCTCGCCCAGTTGTCCGCGAACTCCCCCGGAAGTGTCCGCGATCGGTAACGGACGCATCCCGTGGCCGTTGCCCCTCGTCCTGCCAAGTGGTCGGAAAGCGACCAAGGATCGGCGAGGAACTGCGGGAAAGCGGGGCGGACATGGCACGGCACGGCGGCGGGCGGGGCTGGTACGGCAAGGTGGCCGGGGCGGCCCTCGGAGTGACGGTACTGGC
The DNA here is from genome assembly GCF_044756885.1 of Streptomyces sp. NPDC091412. Lineage (NCBI taxonomy): Bacteria > Bacillati > Actinomycetota > Actinomycetes > Kitasatosporales > Streptomycetaceae > Streptomyces > Streptomyces sp. NPDC091412. The sequence continues at coordinate 119,861 of NZ_JBIVTV010000017.1, forward strand.
CGCCGGTGCCTCGGTGTGGACGGCGCAGGCCGGTTCCGTGGTCGGCTCGGCGCCTCAGGCAGCCGCGTCGGCCACGCCGGGCAGTGACGTCAAGCCAGTGGATGTGACCATCGCGCACGCCTCGGACAAGGGGGAACGCGGAGTCAACATCACCATCGACGACGGCCCCGACCCCGTGTGGACCCCTCAGGTGCTCGACGTACTGCGGGAGTACGGGGTGAAGGCCACGTTCTGCATGGTGGGAACGCAGGCGCAGGCCCACCCGGACCTCGTGAAGAAGGTGGTCGCGGCCGGACACCGGCTGTGCGACCACACGGTGTCGCACGACACCACCATGGACACCAAGTCCCAGGCCTACCAGTCGCAGCAGCTACTCGACGCCGAACGCATGATCACCGAGGCGTCCGGGGGCGTACGGCCGATGTACTACCGGGCACCCGGCGGGGCCTTCACCCCCTACAGCCGCAACCTGGCGGCCTCACGGGGCATGCGCCCGCTGGGCTGGAACGTGGACTCCAAGGACTTCGAGCGGCCGGGCACGGACGCCATCGTCGCCACCGTCGAGCGGGAACTGCCCAACGGGCCGACACTCCTCTTCCACGACGCGGGCGGCGACCGCTCCCAGACCGTCGAGTCCCTGCGCCGGATCCTCCCCTCGCTCAAGGAGCAGGGCTACTCCTTCGGCTTCCCGGTGCGCTGAGCCCCGCCCTGGCCGGCCACGGCGTTCGAGGTCCCGGCCCTCGACTGCAACGTGATCTCGACGCACTCCCTGTCAGTGACCTCCACACCCAGGCCGTGCGCGCGGCGGTTGTTCGCCCGGAAGTACATCTGCGCGAGGCTCTCGGCCGCGATCTGCTGAAGCCGGCGTTCGGTGGCGCCCTGCTTCCGTGCGGTGACGGCTGGTCGGCGTAGACGGGCGGCAGGGTCTGGGTGATGTCGTGGAGACCGGCCCGCGCCATGGTTCTGCGGCCAGGTGTTGCCGGGAGGTGCTCGCACTTTTCGTGCCCCTCACGTGCTCCTTCCTTGCCCGGCGACGCGTGGATCCGCTCCAAGGTGCACCGGTGCCTGCCGCGGCGGAGGCTGGAGACATGGATGTGCCGACGCGGGCGGTGTGGACGGGCTGGATCACGTTCGGCCCGGTCAGCCTGCCGGTGCAGTTGTTCCCGGCCGCACGACGGCACGGCGTGGATCTGCACGAGGTGCACGTCGCGGACGGCTCCCGCATCCAACACCGGCGCGTATGCCAGGCCGAGGGGCGCGAGGTCGACAACCGGGAGATCACGAAAGGGCACAAAACCCCCGACGGGCACTCGGTGGTGCGCGAAGAAGCAGATCTCCGGGCCCTGCCACTGCCCGGCAAGCACGTCAGCGACGTCCTCGGGTTCGTCCCCGTCGACGGCCTGGACCCGATCCTGTTCTCGCGCGCCTACTACGCCGCACCGCACGTGCAGGCCGGGCAGCGTGCCGCCCAAGGAGGTCTGGAGCGGTTCGATCACGTGCAGGAGGTGGGCTCGTGACCGGGGCGACCGGCAGGGTGGCATTGGTGACAGGGGCCAGCAGCGGAATCGGTGCGGCCACAGCGCGCCTGCTGGCCGCGCGAGGGATGCGCGTGGTGGTCAACTACCTCCGCAGCGGCACGGCAGCCGAGGAGGTCGTGGCCGGCATCGAGGCCGTAGGCGGCCAGGCCATGGCCGTGCAGGCCGACGTGCGCGAGGCAGCGGCGGTCGCGAGCATGATCGAGCAGGTCCAGACGGCGTGGGGTGGCATCGACGTGCTCGTGCACAACGCGCTCACCCCGTATGTGATCAAGCCGTTCCAGGACATGACGTGGGAAGAACTGGGCGGCAAGGTCGACGGCGAGATGCGTGCGGCGTTCGCGGTCACCAAAGCCGTCCTGCCCGCCATGACCGAACAGGGCTGGGGACGCATCATCTATCTCGGTACCGGTCTCAGCCGCCGACCAAGGGCGGGCATGATCGCACTGGGCACGGCCAAGGCCGCACTGGCGCAGTTCGCCCGGTACCTCGCCCAGGAACTGGGCCCGCGGGGCATCACGGTCAACGTGGTCGAGCCCGGCCCGGTGGAGGACACCCGCATGGCGGAGGCGCTCGACGACGAGCTCAGGCGGCGGCAGGTGGCCGCCACCCCCGTGGGCCGCCTGGCACGCCCGGGCGACGTCGCCCAAGCAGTTGCCTTCTACGCCGGCGAGGACAACGCCTTCATGACCGGCACCACGGCCGCGGTCGACGGCGGGATGTCCATGGACTGACGCCCCGCTGCCCGCCCCGCACCAGGCCATACCGTCCCCGTCCTGCCGAAGACCGGACCGCGTCCGGCACACGCCACCTCAGCACCACGGGCCACAGCACCGCGCTCGCGGGAGACGCGGTGCATGGCGGTGACACGATCAAGGAAAAGACGTTCATGTACACGATCGATCTCGCCTACGTCGGGCGGGGCCTGCACGAGGAACTGGTCGCCTACATCGCCGACCAGCATGACTACTACGCCGACGAGGGCGTCCACGTCGCGCTGCGCGACGGCTGCTCCTGGGACGAGGAGCGGCTCCGCCACGGCGCCACCATCGGGCTGGGCCGGGCACTGCTGTCCCGACTGACCCAGAACACCCCCTGGGTCGCACTCACGGTCAACACCCACCGCCCGCTGTTCTGGTTCCTCGCCCGCCCCGGCCTGACCTCCCTGGCCGATTTGGCCGGCCGGCGGCTGGCCGTACACGCCCCCCATACCGCACCCGGGTGCTTCGCCCGCATCGTGCTGCGCCAGGCCGGCCTCGACCCGGACCGCGACATCCACACCATCGTCCGCCCGCCCGGCGACTACGACATGGACCTGCGCCGGCTGCACGACGGCACCATCGACGCCGCCCTGGTCGGCAGCACCATGGCACCGGAGGCGGTGGCCGCCGAGCACGGCTGGCAGGTGCCGGCCTGGGTCGGTGACCACCTCCAGATCCCCACCGTGGGCGTGGCCGTCGACCCCACCCACATCCAGCCGGACGACCCCGCGGTCCAGGCCGTCGTACGAGCCCACCGGCGCGCCCTGAAAGTGATCCACGACGAACCCGACACCACGGTGCGGCACATCCAGACGTTCCTCGGCCGACACACCGCAGACGAAGCCCGAGCCCACTACGAGACGTTCATCGCCCCGTATTTCACCACCGACGGCCAAGCCGACCTCGCCATCGGCGCCACCGCGATCACCGCGGTCACCGCTGAACTCGGCGTCCCCGCCACCGTCACCGCAGCCGAGTTCTACCGCACCGCAACCACCACCCTCTGAGGGCTGGCAGAGAATCAAGGTGTGCCTCGCGTGGTTCGGCTCGTCACTTCACACCGGCCGACTCGTCCGCTCGCTCCTGCATGAGGTGGCGAACTCGCCGTCGTGCGCGGGCAGGCTCGCCGGGGGCGGACCTGCCCTGGGCCCGGTTCTCGATGTGCTCAGCCCGCGAAACGGGCCATCCACGCCTCGACCTCATCCGCAGACCGCGGCAGGCCCGCCGACAGGTTCTCGTGACCATCGGCGGTGACGAGCAAGTCGTCCTCGATGCGTACGCCGATGCCGCGCCACTCCTGAGGGACGGTCAGATCGTCCGGCTGGAAGTACAGGCCGGGCTCGACGGTGAGCACCATGCCCGGCTCCAGTACGCCGTCGACGTACTCCTCGGTCCGGGCCCGCGCGCAGTCGTGGACGTCCAGGCCGAGCATGTGACCGGTGCCGGCCATCGTGAAACGGCGCTGGAGGCCCAGCTCGTACGCGCGGTCGGCAGGCCCTTCGATGAAACCCCACTCGACCAGCCGCGCCGCCAGGGAACGCTGGGCCGCCTCATGAAAGTCCCGGTACGCGGCGCCCGGCTTGACGGCCGCCATGCCCGCCTCCTGGGCCTCGTACACCGCGTCGTAGACCCTGCGCTGGACGGGGGTGAAGGTGCCGCCGATCGGCAGGGTGCGCGTGACGTCGGCGGTGTACAGGGTGCGCGACTCCACGCCCGCGTCGAGCAGGAGCAGCTCCCCGGGGCGCACCGGTCCGTCGTTGTCGGTCCAGTGCATGATCGTGGCGTGCTCGCCCGCGGCGCAGATCGTGCCGTAGCCGACGGCGTTGCCCTCGAGGCGGGCGCGTCGGAAAAAGGTGCCCTCGATCCACCGCTCGGACGAGGCGATCGCCCGCGACAGCTCACTGACGACGTCCGTGAATCCGCGCACCGTGGAGTCCACGGCCGAGCGGATCTCCTTGATCTCCCACTCGTCCTTCACGACGCGCAGGTCGCTGAGGGCCTCTTCCAGCTCCGCGTCGCGCTCCGCCTCGGTGGCGACGGCGGCCTCCAGGGACGGGTCGATACCGCGGACGATGCGCGTCGGTGCGCCGGAGGCGGCTGCCAGGTCGCCGGCCGCCGTGCGGACGTCCCGGCACGGCAGGCCGAGCACGCGCTCCGCCTCGGCGAGGGAGCGGCGCCGGCCCATCCACAGCTCTGCTGTGGCACCGGTCCAGAACTCGTTGTCGTCCCTGCTGTCCCGCGGGAGTTGGTAGCAGTAGGCGTCGTGGCCGCCGTCCGCACGGGGTTCGAGGACGAGGGCACCGTCCCGGGCCTGGTCGCCGGTCATGTGTACGTAGCCCGAGTACGGCCGGAACGGGTAGGTGTCGTCGTTCGAGCGGACCTTGAGGTTTCCCGAAGGGATCACGAGCCGTTCACCCGGGAAGCGCGCGGAGAGCGCGGCCCGGCGCGCGGCTGCGTACGGGGCCTGCTCCTCGAGCGTCAGCTCGCGCCTCTCGGTGTCCGCCCACCCCGTCCGCATCAACGCGGACAGTTCCTCGGAGATCCCTGAGTACAAACCGTTCTTGCGGCCTTTCGCCACTGCGTCCGCCTTCCTGGGAGTCGCGCGCCGCCACATGCCGACGGCTCGGCGACGGTATCCCGCGATGCCCGCGTATGGTGCGCAGTGGTGCCACTGGCACAGATCGGCCACGCCTGGCCGGCCACGGCCGTCGATAATGCGACTCATGACGAACGCGAGTCTCGGCGATGCACTGCGGCTCCTGGGCATCGGCCGGACGGCGGCCCGGGTCTATCTCACCCTGCTGGAGCTGGCCCCCGCGCCGCTGAGCGAGATCGCCGCCGCGGCCGGTCTGGACGGCCCGGGCCTGGCCACGGCGTACGGCGAGCTCGTCGACGCCGGTCTGGCCGGTGCCGCCGAGAGGGACGAGGACGTGGTGGCGCCGGTGGTTCCGGCGGCCGGTCTCGAGGTCCTCGCCCGGCGCCGTGCGGCCGAGGTGGAGAAATCCCGCATCGCGGTCGCGGGCGCCTTCGATGCGTTCCGGCGCCACCGGCTCGCGGCCCACGACGACCACCTCGTCGAGATCGTCACCGGCGACGCCATCGGCCCCAGGATGCGCCAAGCCTGGGCCAGCGCCCGCCACCAGATCCGGCAGTTCGAGTCGCCCCCCTACTTCCCGGTGGCCAGTGCCACCGACGACGCACTGGCCACGCTGGCCCGCGGGGTCACGCAACGCGTCGTGTACTCCCGCGAGTCGCTGGAACGCCCGGGCCACCTCAAGCACGTCATCGAACCGTGTATCAACGCCGGTGAGCAGGCCAGAGTGCTGCCGTCCGTCCCCGTCAAACTCCTGATCATCGACGAGGCGTACGCTCTGGTGTCACTGTCGATCAAAGAGGTCGACGTGCACAACACCATGCTGGTCGTCCAGCCGTGCGGTCTGCTCTCCGCCCTCATCGCGCTGTTCGAGCAGTCGTGGCAGCACGCTCTCCCCTTCCACGGCGGCACGACCGGCCCAGGCGGTCCGCCCCCCGCCGACCGCCGTCTGCTGTGGCTGCTGGCCAGCGGCACGAGCGACGACGTCATCGCCCGCGAGCTGGGAATCAGCCGCCGCACGCTGTTCCGCCGCCTGGAGGTCCTGATGGCCCGGCTGGGCGCCACGAACCGCTTCCAGCTGGCCCTGCAGGCCCAGCGCAACGGATGGTTGTGACGGCCGGCCCCACCGGTGGCGACCCGGCCGCCCGACCGCTTGACGTACCGATCAGGAATCGAAGCCGAGGCCGAGCCGGTCGAGGGTCTTGAGCCACAGGTTGCGTCGGCCGGAGTTCTCGTCCGCACGGGCGAGGGACCATCTGGTGGCCTGGATTCCCGCCCAGCGGACCGGTTCCGGCGGGAACGGAAGGGGCTTGCGCCGCACCATCTCCAGTCGGGTGAGCTCAGTGCGCTCGCCGGCCAGCAGGTCGAGCATCACCTCGGCGGCGAAGCGGGTCGCTCCCACGCCGAGGCCCGTGAAGCCGGCCGTATGGGCGACCCGGCCCCGGTGAGTGGTGTCGAAGAACGCGCAGAAGCGGGTGCAGGTGTCGATCGCGCCGCCCCAGGCGTGGGTGAAGCTCAGCCCCTCCAACTGCGGGAAGGTCCGGAAGAAATGCCGGGCCAGGGTGGCGAACGTCTCCGGCCGCGTGTCGTGCTCGGCGCGCACCCGGCCCCGGTAGTGGTACACGGCGTCGTAGCCGCCCCACAGGATGCGGTTGTCGGCGGAGAGCCGCACGTAGTGGAACTGGTTGGCGGCGTCGGAGAATCCCTGGCGGTTGTGCCAGCCGACGGAGGCGAGTTGTCCGTCCGTCAGCGGCTCGGTCATCAGCGCGTAGTCGTACACGGGGACGGTGTAGAGGCGGTGCCGCTTGACCAGGGAGGGGAAGGCGTTGGTCGCGAGGGCGACCCGGTCCGCGAGGACGCGGCCGTACGGGGTCCGCACCGCGATTCCCGAGCCGGCCTCCTCGATGGCAGTGGCCCAGGTGTGCTCATGGATGCGTACGCCGAGGTCCAGACAGGCCTGCTTGAGGCCCCACGCGAGACGGGCGGGGTTGAGCATCGCCGTGCCGTCCTTGTCCCAGAGCGCCCCCAGGAAGGTCGGTGAGTCGATCTCGGCGCGGACCTGGTCGGTGTCCAGCACCGTCTGCTCGGAGCCGTAGCGGGCGGCGAGCGCGGCGAACTCGTGCAGGTCGTCGACCTGGTACGGCTCGGTCGCCACGTTGAGCGAGCCGGTGCGCCGCCAGTCGCAGTCGATGCCGTACCTCTTGATCGTGTCCTCGATCGCCTGGAGGTTCCGCATGCCGAGCCGCTCCAGGTCGGCGAGTTCGTCGGGCCAGCGGTCGAGGCCGTTGCTCAGACCGTGAGTGAGGCTGGACTCGCAGAAGCCGCCGTTGCGGCCGGAAGCGGCCCAGCCGATCTCCTCCCCCTCGATCAGGAGGACGTCGCGGGAGGGGTCGCGTTCCTTGGCGATCAGAGCGGTCCACAAGCCGCTGTAGCCGCCGCCGACCACGAGCAGATCGCAGCGGGTGTGGGCGACCAGGGCCGATACGGCCTGCGGGCGGCCCGGGTCGTCCAGCCAGAACGGAGTGGGGTCGGCGTCCTGGAGGGCGCGGACGGGATCCATGGAGGACTCCTTGTGTGCGTGGAGGGACTCCCTCCGGGTCCCTCCATCAGATCTCCGACCCGAGAATAGTGTCAACGGTGTTGACATAAGCCTGTCCCCCGGACCCGGACCCACGCGATCCATGTCCTCCGCCTCATTCGCCCGGTCCGGCCGGACCCCTGGCGGGGCACGTGGCGGGAGTGCGTGATCCGCCCTCAGCCCACTCCCTCAACCGTCGCGGGCAGCCGGGCGGCGACGGCCTCGAGCAGCAGTTCCAGCGCGAACGGATAGCCGCTGAGCGGCATGTCGGCGGCGAGCAGGCGCACGGTGGCGGCGATGTTGGGGTGGGTGCCCGCGTCCAGGCTGCCGTAGCGGACCAGCCACACCTGGCGGTCTGCCGCCTGCGCGGGAGCCGGCATGGCCAGCGCGGCCGCGTCCAGGGCCGCGAAGGCGAGCGCCTGGTCCACGAAGGCGTGGTAGATCCGCACGGCTTCCCGGTCGTGGAAGCCCGCCGACCGCAGCACGCCGAGAATCATCTCCACGGCCCGCATCTCGTTGTCCCGCCCGGTCGTACGGTGCGCCGCCAGCAGCGCGGCCTGCGGGTGAGCCTGGTACGAGGCATGAACGCGCAGGCCCAGCTCACACAGGTCGGTACGCCAGTCACCGGTGGGCCGCCAGCCGTGCTGGGCACGGCCGATGAGCTCGTCGGCGATGGCCAGCAGCAAGTCGTCGGTGTTGCGGAAGTACCGGTAGAGCGCGCTCGGATCGGCGCCCAGTGCGCCCCCCAGCCGCCGGACCGTCAACGCCTCCGCGCCGTGCTGGCCGACCAGCCGCAGGGCCGTCTCCACGATGATCTGCTCGGACAGCACCGTGCCCTGCTTCGTCGGCCTTCTGCGCCGCCTCTGCGGCTCCGGAACCACACGCTCAGCCATGAACCGGAGCTTATGACAACACCATTGACGTGAGAAGTGGAGGAGGATTTCATGACCTGCCATCCGGCCCCTCCGGCCACTTCCCCCTACCAGCAAGGCGAAGATCGTTGGCAGTACCAGTGAAGGGCGCGTGCACCACGCCGGGAACAAGCGCCCCAACCCCCGAGGCCGCGATGCGGAAGTCCATAGGCGTCGTCGACGGCATCGTGCTCGCCGCGTCGAGCACCGCGGCCACCAGCAGCATCGGCATCGGACTCGGCCTGATGGCGAGCATCGTCGGCCTGCACCTGCCGGCGATCATGCTGCTGGCCTTTCTGCCCGTGCTCGGCATCGCCGGCGGATACGGGCGCCTCAACCGTGTCGAACCCAACGCGGGCAGCAGCTACCAGTGGGTCGGCCGCGTTCTGAGCCCCTGGCTGGGCTTCCTGACCGGATGGGTCAACGTCGTCGGCACGATCGTGTTCATGGCCTACACCACCACGGTGACCGGCTCGGCGATCATCCAGCTCCTGGGCCAGGCCACCGTCCAGAGCATCGCCGGCCTCTCTCTCGATCCGGACTCCACCCTCCAGTCCACCCTCCTCGGCATGGCCGTCCTGGTCGCCGCCGCGCTGGTCGCCGTCCGCGGGCTCGACCTCGCGGCGCGGCTCCAGAAGTACCTGCTGATCTTCGAATACGGCGTGCTGCTCGTCTTCTGCGGCTACGGCCTGTTCGCCGGGGACCAGCCCTTCTCGCTCCAGTGGTTCAACCCCTTCGACATCCCCTCGGCCGAAGCCCTCGCCCAGGGCATGGTCCTCGCGGTCTTCTGCTACTGGGGCTTCGAGTCCGTCTTCAGCGTCGGTGAGGAAGTCGGTGACCCGCGGGACGCCTCCCGGGGCGGGTTCATCGCGCTGACCGTCATGCTGCTGCTGTTCCTGCTCGCCGGCACCGCCTTCCAGCGGGTGCTGCCGCTGGGCGAACTGGCCGACAACGGCGCACAGGGGCTCGCCTACTTCGGCACGAAGCTCGCCCACCAGCCGCTGGCCGCGATGCCGCTCATCGCCCTCATGTTCTCCGCGGTGGCGTCACTCCAGGCCGCGGTCATCCCCACCGCCCGCGGGATGTTCGCGATGGGCCGCGACGGCGTCCTCGGCTCCGTCTGGACGCGCCTGCACCCCAGGCACGGGACCCCCGCCGCCGGCACCCTGCTGATCACCGCGATCGCCCTCGCCCTCGCCGCGCTGGCGCTGATCATCCCCACCGTCAACGACTTGATCTTCGCCGCGGTCAACGCGATCGGCATCGTCGTCGCCCTCTACTACGCACTCACCGCCGCGGCCGCCGCCGTGCGCTTCCGCCACCTGCTGCGCGCCTCACCGTCGGAGGCTCTGCGCGCGGTCGTCGGACCGGTACTGGGCGCACTCGCGCTGCTCACCATCGGCGGGTATCTCGCCTGGACCTTCTACCGCTCCACCGATCACTTCGAACTCTCCGCCGACAACGGCTGGTTCGCGTTGCTCGTCCCGGTGCTGATGATCGGCTCCGGCCTGCTGGCCGCCGCGTGGGCCCGCTGGCACCGCCGGTCGCCCTACTTCTCACGTTCCCGCGACACCGCCTCCGGCGACGCCCCGGCCGGCACCGGCTGACCAGCACCCCCGCGGACGCACGACGCGGACCGCGACACCTCATTTCCCTCCCACGGCCCACGCACGGGCCGCCCACCACCAGGAGCATCTCCCATGACCAAGGCCGATCTGGTCTTCACCCGAGGCCCCGTGCACACCGGGGACCCCGCCCGCACCCGGGCGAGCAGCCTCGCCGTCACCGGGGACCGGATCACGGCCGTCGGCCACGACGAGGTACGGGAGCTGATCGGCCCGAGGACCGAAGTCGTCGACCTCAGCGGCAAGCTGCTGCTTCCCGGCTTCCAGGACTCCCACATCCACGCCGTCTACGGCGGCATGGAGCTCGCCGAGTGCGACCTCAGCGGCACCGTGGGAGTCGACGAATACCTGCGCCGCATCCGTGAGTTCGCCGACGCCCACCCCGACAGCGGCTGGATCACCGGCGGCGGCTGGTCCATGGAGAGCTTCGAGGGCGGCCTTCCGACCCGGCAGCTGCTCGACTCCGTGGTGCCGGACCGGCCGGTGTACCTGGTCAACCGGGACCACCACGGCGCCTGGGCCAACACCCGCGCGCTCGAACTCGCCGGCGTCACCCGGGACACCCCGGACCCCGACGACGGCCGGATCGAACGAGAAGGCGACGGCACACCGAGCGGCGTCCTCCAGGAGGGAGCCACCGGCCTGGTGGCCCGGCTGGTGCCCGCGAAGACCGCCGCCGACCGCCTCGACGGCCTACTGCGCGCTCAGCGGCTGCTGCACTCGCTCGGCATCACCGGCTGGCAGGACGCCCTGCTCGGCGAGTTCAACGGCCAGCCCGACCCCTCCGACGCCTACCTCACCGCCGCCCGCGAGGGAACCCTCACCGCCCGGGTCAACGGCGCGCTCTGGTGGGACCGCGGCCGAGGCTCCGACCAGATCCCGGAACTGGTCTCCCGCCGCGCGGAACTGAGCCACGGCAGGTTCCGGGCCGGCTCGGTGAAGATCATGCAGGACGGCATCGCGGAGAACTTCACCGCCGCGATGACCAGCCCCTACCTGGACGGCTGCGGCTGCGCCACCGCCAACAACGGCCTGAGCTTCGTCGACCCGGTCGCGCTGCGTTCGTACGTCACCGAACTCGACGCGCTCGACTTCCAGGTGCACTTCCACGCCCTCGGCGACCGCGCGGTGCGCGAGGCGCTGGACGCGATCGAGGCGGCCCGCACCGCCAACGGCCGCCGCGCCACCCGGCACCACCTCGCCCACCTGCAGGTGGTCCATCCCGACGACGTCCCGCGCTTCGCGCGTCTCGGGGCGATCGCCAACATCCAGCCGCTGTGGGCCGCCCACGAGCCGCAGATGGACGAGCTGACCATTCCCTTCCTGGGTCCCGAACGCGCCGCCCGGCAGTACCCCTTCGGCTCCCTGCTGCGGGCCGGCGCGACCCTGGCGGCGGGCAGCGACTGGTCCGTGAGCAGCCCCGATCCCCTCGCCGGAATCCACGTCGCCGTCAACCGGATGCAGCCCGGGGCAACCGACGGCCGAGTCTTCCTGCCCGAACAGCGCCTCGACCTCGCCACCGCGGTCGCGGCCTACACGGCGGGTTCGGCCCACGTCAACGGCCTGGACGACACCGGCACCCTGCGGCCGGGCCATCTCGCCGACCTGGTGGTCGTCGACCGGGACATCTTCACCGCCCCGGCCGAGGAGATCCACACGGCCCGGGTTCTGCGGACCTACGTGGGGGCAGCGCTGGTGCACTCCGCCTCCTGACGGCCGCGCCGTCGAAGCGCGGCCGCGGCCGTGGAATCGCCGCCGCGCTCCGACGACGTCCTGATCTCCAGTTTCGTCCGCACCAGCGCGCCCGTCGGCTCCTGGCTCCCGCTCTCCAAGGCCGCGACGAGCAGTTCGACGCCCTTCTCGGCCACGTTCACCGGCTGGAGGCTCAGGGTGGTGACGGGCGGGTCGGCGTGGGCGGCCGAGGTGTCCTCGCTCGCGCACACCACGAGCAGGTCGCCGGGGACCGACAGGCCCAGGCGGCGTGCGGCGTCGAGCACCAGCGGCGGATTGGCCTCGGTCAGCACGAACAGGGCGTCCGGCCGGTCGGGCGTGGTGAGGGACCGCTCGACCGCCTCGATGGCAGGGCCGTTCCCCGGCCGGGCCGAAGGGGTGACACGAGGCGTGGCACCCTGCTCGGCGCACCAGCGCCGGTAGGCGTCCAGGGCCGCCGTGTAGAAGCGGGTCGGGGTGTCGGGCGCCACGACCGCGATGCGCCGTGCGCCCTGTGCGTGCAGATGGTCCAGCACCTCGCGCACGGCGGCGTCGGCGTCGACGTCCACCCAGTGCGTGCCGGGACGGCCCTCCACCGAGCGGTCGGTGGACAGCAGAATGCGGGCGGCGATGAAGTCCTCCACCAGGGGATCGTCCACGAGCGGGTCGGCGACGATCGCGGCGTCGAGCGGCAGGTCGGCCCACTCATCGGGCGAGGAGCCGGTGGGCAGCAGCACCAGGCCGTAGCCGTGGCGCAGGGCCGCGGTCGCGACGGCGCTGGTCAGTTTGGTGAAGTAGGAGGAGTCCATGTAGGACCCGGGGCCCGTGGGGTACTCCCCCACGGCGTAGCCGATGAGCCTGGCGTGCCCGGCGCGCAGCAGCCGTGCCGTCGGGTTGGGCCGGTAGCCGAGGCGGCGTGCGACCTCGCGGGCGTGCTCGCGCACGGCCGGCGAGAGGCGCCCGGTGCCGTTGAGCGCCGCGGAGACGGTGGTCTTGGACAGACCCGCCTCGCGGGCGACGTCGACGAGGCGGACCCGGGGGACGGCGGCCGGGACGCCGTGGCCAGTGCGGCGCGGAGTTTCGGTCATGCGCTGATGCTGCCAGTCCCGCGCGCCACCGTCCACGCGTCTCTGACCTTTAAAAAACCGTTCCCGCAAACCCTTGTGCGGGAACGTTCCCGCACCAATACTCGCTGCAACCCCCAGAACCCTCGACCCCCCGGAAAGGGGCCGGTTCGTTGCGTGCCTTGCGTACCTCCAGATCCACCGCCCTGCTCGCCGGAGCCGTAGCGCTGGCTGCGACCGTCTCCGGCTGCTCCGGCGCCTCGTCCATCGGCGCCGGATCCGCCAAGGGCGGCACCGCTTACCAGGTCTCCGCGGACACACCCGCGGCCAAGGGCTCGATCTCGTCGTTCTCCTGGTCGCTGTACGCCGAGCCGTACTCCCTCGACTACACGCAGGCCTGGGACTACCCGCCCAACACCGTCCTGGCGAACGTCTGCGAGCAGCTGTTCCGCATCACGCCGGACATGAAGATCGTGCCGGCCCTGGCCGTGAAGTCGGCCAATCCCGACCCGCTGACCTGGGTGTACACCCTGCGCAGCGGCGTGAAGTTCAACTCCGGTTCGACCATGACCGCGGACGACGTCGTCGCCTCACTGAAGCGCCATCTCGACCCGGCCGTGGGATCGGCGTGGGGCAGCGCGTTCAAGAACGTCGCCTCGGTCACCAAGACCGGCCCGCTCGAAGTGACGATCAAGCTCAACAAGCCCGACGTCCTGCTCGACGAACTGATGGCGGCCTCCCCCGGCACCGTCGAGAGCGCCGCGTTCCTCGCCAGGACCGGCCGGGACTACGGCAACCCGAAGGCCGGCGTCGACTGCACCGGCCCCTACGCGCTCGGCACCTGGGCCCAGGGCGACAGCATCGTCCTGAAGAGGAACCCCACGTACTGGGACAGCACGCTGACCCCCAGGGCGGAGAGCGTCAAGTTCGTCTTCATCCAGGACCCGGCCGCGCGCACCAACGCCTGGCTCTCCGGATCGGTCGACGGCGGGTACCTGGTGCCGGCCACCTCGATCGGGCAGCTCAAGTCGACCGCGCGGGGCAAGCTGTACTTCGGCCCGAACACCGCGGCCTCCGACCTCGCCGTGTTCAACCTCAAGGGCACGCTCGGCGATCTGAAGGTCCGTAAGGCCCTGTCCATGGCGCTGGACCGGCAGAGCATCATCAAGGCCGCCGTCGCGGGAGTGGCCGTCCCGGCCAAGGCCCCGGCCGCGCGGGGCGCCTGGCAAACCGCCCCGGACCGAACGGAACGCTACTTCTCCGACCTCCCCGACCTGGTGTACGACATCGACGGCGCCAAGAAGCTGATCAAGGAGGCCGGTGCGGCCGGCAAGAAGGTCGTCATCGCGAGCAGCACGCTCACCCCGGAGATAACCGTCGTCGCCAACGCCGTGCAGGCGGCCGGCAAGCAGATCGGCCTCGACGTGCAGATCAAGCCGATCGCGCCCGACGCGTACACCGCGCTCTTCACCGACCCGCACGCCAGTGCCGGGATCGACCTGGTGTTCACCAACGGCTACATCAACTCACCCGACCCGCTCGAGTTCTACCAGTCGTTCCGCACCGGCGACTTCGGCAACTACGGCAAGTACTCGAACCCTGAGTTCGATGCGCTCTACGACCGGGCGACGGCGGTCGCCGACCCGGCCGCACGTGCCGACCTGACCGCCGAGCTGCAGAAGATCGCGCTGCGCGACCTGCCCGCCATCCCGCTGTACGAGGCTCCCCACTCGGTGTTCCTGGGCAGCCGGATCACCGGTGCCCCGGCCGGCATCGCCCAGCTGTACTACCCGTGGGCCGCGAAGATCGGCTCGGCGAACTGATGACCCGTTACCTCCTCGGCCGGCTCCTGGGGCTGGTGACCGTGCTGCTGATCACCTCGTTCCTGGTCTTCAGCGCGGTGCACCTGGCTCCGGGGGATCCGGTGTCCTTCCTTCTCAAGGCCCACCCGGTGTCGCCGGAGACCAAGGCCGCGATCCGCGCCCAGTATCACCTCGACGACCCGTTCTTCACCCAGTACCTGAAGTGGGTCGGCAATGTGCTGCACGGCGACTTCGGGCGCTCCGTCCAGTTCCGGCACGACGTCGGGTCCCTGATCGGCTCGCGCCTGTCGAGTACGGCCCTGCTCATCGGGTACTCGGCGGTGCTGGTCTGTCTCGGCGGCGTACTCGCGGGCGTCCTCGCCGCGCTGCGCCCCGGGGCGATCGACCGCGTGGTGCTCCTGTGCACCGGCGTGGCCACGGCGACCCCGCCGTTCGTCAGCGCCATCGTGCTGGTCTCGCTGTTCTCGGTGCAGCTGGGCTGGTTCCCCGGGCCCGGCGCCGGCGGCACCGGTTTCACGGACCGGCTCTACCACCTGACGCTGCCCGCTTTCGCCCTCGCGGTCACCCTCGCCGGGCTGCTGGCCCGGGTGACCCGCTCCTCGATGCTCGACCAACTGGGGCGGGAGCACGTGGAGGTGGCGCGCTCCCGCGGGGTCGCCGAGGGCGACGTGGTGCGCCGGCACGTGCTGCGCAACGCGCTCGGCCCGATCGTCACCGTCGGCGGCACGATGCTCGCCGGACTCCTGGTAAGCACCTCGATCGTGGAGACCGCCTTCAATGTGTCCGGGGTCGGCTCACTGCTCGTGCAGTCGGTGACGGTCAAGGACTTCCCCGTGGTGCAGGCGATCACGCTGATCACCGTGGCGGCGTTCGTGCTGGTGAACCTGGTCGTGGACCTCCTCGCGCCGCTCATCGACCCCCGGCTGACCCTCACCCGGCGAGGTGCCTCATGACCACCGCAGTCGACGTCACCGAGCTGCGCCAGCGTCCCGGTCTGCGCCGCCTGCGGGTGTTCGGGCAGGGGCCGCTGTTCACTGCGGCTGTCCTGCTGCTGGCCGTGCTGGTGGCCGTCGCCGTGTTCGCACCGCAGCTCGCGCCGTACGACCCCGACGCCCTCGATCTGCAGGCCACCCTGGCCGGGAGCGGCACCGACCACCTCCTGGGAGCCGACCAGTCGGGCCGCGACGTGCTGTCGCGGCTGCTGTACGGCGCGCGCTCCGGGCTGCTCGGACCGCTCGTGGTCGTCGCGTTGTCGACGCTGCTGGGCATCCTGGTGGGCGTCGCCGCCGCCTGGCGCGGAGGCTGGGTGGACGCGGTCCTCTCCCGGTCGATGGACCTGGTGTTCTCCTTCCCCGGCCTGCTTGTGGCGATCATGTTCGTGGCGGTCACCGGACCGGGCATGACCGCACCGGTCATCGCCATGGCGGTCGCGTACACGCCGTACGTGGGCCGCCTGGTGCGCAGCATCGCCCGGCAGGAGAAGGCCCGTCCGTACATCGAGTCGTACCTCGTCCAGGGCTGGTCGGGCTGGACGATCTGCGTCCGGCACCTGTTGCCCAACATCGCGCCGACGGTGCTCGCCCAGTCGGCGATCAACTTCGGGTACGCCCTGATGGACCTTGCGGCTCTCTCCTTCCTCGGCTTCGGGGTACAGCCGCCGACCGCCGACTGGGGCGCGATGATCAACGAGGGTGAGGGCGCGCTGTTGCAGGGCGCGATGCTTCCCGCGCTCGCGCCGTCCGTGTGCATCGTGCTCGCCGTCGTGGCGTTCAGCATCGTCGGCGAGGGCATCGCCGACCGGGTCGCGAAGCGGGAACGGTGAGGCGAATGACTGTGCAGCAGACTTTTCTTGAGATCGACAACCTCACCGTGCGGCTGCCCGAGGGGCGCGCGGCCCGGCCGATCCTGGACGGCGTGTCCCTGCGCGTCGCGGCGGGCGAGACCGTCGGCCTGGTCGGCGAATCCGGTTCGGGCAAGTCGGTCGCGTGCCGCAGCGTGCTCGGGCTGCTGCCCGAAAAGGCGCGGACGGACGGCGAGGTCCGTGTGGCGGGTCGCGACGTACTGAATTTGAACCGCAACGAGTTGAAAGAACTGAGAACCCGTCAGGTCTCGATGATCTTCCAGGACCCGCGTGCCTCGGTGAATCCGATGCGGCGCGTGGGCGACTTCCTCACCGAGGGAATGCGTGCCGCCGGCGTACCTGCGGCGGCGGCGACGGACCGTGCCGAGGAACTCCTCGACGCAGTGGGCATCCGCGACCCGCGAGGCGCGCTGCGACGCCACCCGCACCAGTTCTCCGGCGGCATGCTCCAGCGGGTCGTCATCGCGGCGGCACTCGCGAACCGGCCCTCACTGCTCGTCGCCGACGAGCCGACGACCGCACTGGACGTCACGACCCAGGCCGAGGTCATCTCGATCCTCACCCGCCTGCAGGCCGAGCGCGGCACGGGGATGCTCTTCGTCACCCACGACCTGGAACTGGCCTCGGCCATCTGCGACCGCGTCTACGTCATGTACGCGGGACGGATCGTCGAGACGCAAGCCGCAGGCGACCTGTTCGAGCGCCCGCGCCACCCGTACACGGCCGGCCTCCTCGCCTGCACACCCCGCGTCGAACCCGACGCGGCGCCGCCACGGCCCATCCCCGGCCGCCCGGTCTCGCTCGCCGAGTCGCCGGCCGGGTGCGCGTTCGCCGCGCGCTGCGCGCACGCGCGGGAGCGCTGCCCGGTCGAGAAGCCCGCCCTGCGGCAGTACGGCGGCCAGGGCCTGGTCGCCTGCCTGCGCGCCGAAGAAGGGATCCTGCTGTGACTGCCGTGACAGAGAGCACCGGCGCGTCCGGTCTCGTGGTGGACGGACTGCGCAAGGAGTTCGGCGGCCACGCGGCGGTCGACGGCGTCTCCTTCACCCTGCGGCCGGGAGGCTCACTCGGCATCGTCGGCGAGTCCGGCTGCGGCAAGACCACCACGGCACGCATACTCGTCGGCCTTGAGACACCCGATGCCGGCACGGTCCACCTGGGCGGACGCGACCGTTCGGCACGCACCCGCGGCCGGGCCGAACGGCTGGCCCGCGCCCGCGAGATCCAGATGGTGTTCCAGGACCCGTACCTCTCCCTCGACCCCCGCATCAGCGTGAGCGCGTGCATCGAAGAGGTCCTGCGCCTGTACTTCCCGCTGGACGCGCCGACGCGGCGCAGGCGCGTCGCCGAACTCCTCGACCAGGTGGGGCTGGGAGAGCGCGAGGCCACGGCCCTGCCCCGCCGGTTGTCCGGAGGGCAGCGTCAACGCGTGGCGATCGCCCGGGCGTTGGCGGCCCGACCGCAGGTGCTCATCCTCGACGAGGCGGTCGCCGCCCTCGATGTCTCCATCCAGGCGCAGATCCTCGACCTGCTCGCCGGCATCCGCCGCGACGAGGGCATCGGCTTCCTCTTCGTCAGCCACGACCTCGCGGTCGTCCGGCACATCACCGACGAGGTGGTCGTGCTCAGGGCCGGAAAGATCGTCGAATCCGGCCCCACGACAACTGTCCTGACCACCCCCGAGCATCCCTACACCCGCCTCCTACTCGACTCCGTACCGCGGCCCGGATGGGATCCGGACCGCATCTCCGCAGGCCGCCGCGCGCTTGCCTGACCCTTCCGACTCATCCCGAAGGACCATCACATGACCGATCTCACCGACCTCGCCCATCTGCCGGCCACCGAGGCCCTGCGTCGGTTCCGCGACCGCTCCCTGTCACCGGTCGAGCTGATGACCGCCGTCATCGCGCGCGCCGAAGCCGTCGAATCAAAAGTCAACGCCCTCGCCGAGCGGATCTTCGAGGAGGCCCTCGCCGCCGCCCGCGAGGCCGAGGCACGGTACATGGGCAAGGGCGGGTCGCCCCGCGCGCTGGAGGGTCTCGCCGTCGCGACGAAGGAGGAACAGCCGATCGCGGGCCGCCACAGTTCGGACGGCTCCCTGGCGTTCCAGGACGAGATCGCCGAGCAGACGCACCCGGTCATCGAGCGGGTCCAGGCTGCCGGCGGCATCGTGCACGCGCGGACCACGACTCCGGAGTTCAGCTGTGCGGGGTACACGCAGTCACGACTGTGGGGCGTCACCCGCAACCCGTGGAACCTGGAATACACCCCGGGCGGCTCCTCCGGCGGCGCGGGTGCCGCGCTCGCGGCGGGTGAGACGACGCTCGCGACCGGCTCCGACATCGGCGGCTCGATCCGCATCCCCGCTTCGTACACGGGCACGGTCGGCTTCAAACCGCCGTACGGGCGCGTGCCGGCGATGACGCCGTTCAACCTCGACACGTACTGCCACGACGGTCCGATGGCGCGCACCGTCGCCGACTGCGCCCTGCTGGAGAACGTCATCGCGGGACCCCACCCCCTGGACGCGGTCTCGCTGCGGCCCGAACTCGTGCTGCCCGAGCGGTTCGAGAGCGCCGAGGGCCTGCGGGTGGCGCTGTCGGTCACCCTCGGTGACTGGCCGGTCGATCCCGAGGTCGAGGCCAACACCCGCGCGGTCGCCCAGGCGCTGCGCGCGGCCGGGGCCGTCGTCGAGGAGGTCGAGGTCCCCATCATGCGGGCGGAGGTGATGCGGGCAGCGATGATCCACTTCGGTTCCGTCTTCGGCCCCTACATCGGGTCGGTCGCCGCCGAGCACGGTGACCGGCTCACCACGTACGCCCTCGACTTCGCCCGGCGGGCCGCCGAGGCCGTCCGCGAGCCGGGCAGCTTCCTGCAGGGCCTTGAGATCGAGGCCGCGGTGCAGACGACGCTCGGCGCCCTGCTGGACCGCTACGACGTCCTGCTGTGCCCGACCACGGCCGTCCCGGCGCTCAAGGCGGACGACGACTACCTCTCGACCAAGGTCGTGATCAACGGAGTCGAGCTGGACTTCTACCTGGAAGCCGCGATGACCACGGTGTTCAACATCGCCAGCCGCTGCCCGGTGCTGAGCGTGCCGTCAGGTTTCGCCTCGACCGGAGTGCCAACGGGGGTGCAGGTCGTCGGGCGCACCTACGACGACACCACGGTGTTCCGCGCCGCGGCGGCGATCGAGGCCGTCCGGCCATGGAACAGGGTCCCGGTCCTCTGACCCGCCGTCCGACGGGCCTGGCAACTCCCCGAATTGTGCGGACGTGGGCCGAATCCAGCCCAGCGCCCCGCCCAACACACAGAAGCTGAAGAGCAAGGCCGGGCTTGGTCAGCCCGGTCACTACCCCGCAACGGCTCCGGGCCGCTCAGCCGTCAGATGTCCGAGTTCAACGGAGCGTAGCCAGCACCAAACCAGCACCGGAGTCAGCACGGCACCGTCTGGGGCACGCCGCGCGAGGAGGTGGAGCGGCACAACCTCCGTGCCGCGGTCGCGCCGACCGGGATCAGCCCGGTCAGTCGCACCAGCCGGGTGACGGCCGCCGCGCAGCGACTGGTCCCGGAGCCCCACCGCCGCTGGCTCAACGCGAAGCCCGACGACGGGGAGGCGCTTGCCGCGAAGACAGGGAGCCTGCTACCGCCGCTCATCGACGACGCGGCGGAGAACCCGTATTACCGGCGAGCCCTGGAGGCGCTCTTTGGTGCCCCCGTGGACCTGGCGGGGCGCGGGGCCGTGCCGGCTCTGCGGGCGCTCCTCCCAGTCGGCACGCCAGGGACTCTTCTACTGCCATGGCTGCTGCGTCCTGGCAAGGAACGGGGTGCTGCGGGACACGGGAGCGGACGGAGCGTGGGCGGAGGCGATCGTGTACGCGCTGCGCAGGCTCGCGGAGATCGAGTTCTCCGGGCCGCCGTCCCTCGCCCAACTGGACCGTGTCTGTGTCCCATTCGAGGACTTCGATTGCTTTCCAGTCATCCCTCGGGTCTCTGACCGGCTCGGATCGCCGTCCCGCTCAGAATGGTCTTCACCGCAAGTACCGGGTTGAGGGGCTCTACGAGTTCCTTGGTGGCAACGGCCACTAGATGATCGATTCCAAGGGGTCGGCTGCGCGCATGAGGCGAGGAGCTCAAGGTGCGGTTGTGACCCCAGACTTGGACTCCCTCGCCACCGCGCTGTACGTGAAGACCGACGACGCGCTGAAGGCATCGCCGCATCTCGCGCCGTGGCGACCGCCTGTCGGGATCACCCTGAAACTCACCGATGCCGAGCTGGTCACCCTCGCGGTGATGCAGGCCCTGCTCGGGTTCACCTCCGAGGCGAAGTGGCTCTGCCACGCCCGCGCTCACCTGCGGCATCTGTTCCCGTACCTGCCCCAGCAACCCGGCTACAACAAGCGCCTGCGCAAGGCCGTCGAGCTGCTCCGCCGGATCACCCGGCTGCTGGCCACCGACACATCCGTGTGGAGCGACGACGTATGGATCGTGGACTCCACGCCCGTGGAATGCGGCCGCTCCCGCGAGACCGTCAAACGCTCCGAGCTGGCCGGATGGACCGAGTACGGCTACTGCGCCAGCCACAGCCGCTTCTTTTGGGGCCTGCGCCTGCACCTGGTGTGCACGCTCCAGGGACTGCCCGTCGCCTTCGCCCTGACCGGAGCGAAAGCCGACGAGCGCGAGACGCTGCTGGACCTGCTCGACGCCGAACCGGAACTCCTCGCCACCCGGCCGGGACAGACCTTGATCGGCGACAAGAACTACTTCGGCCGCGACTTCGAGCACCAGCTGGCCGAGCACGGCATCCGGCTGCTGCGGCCAACCCGCAAGGGCGAACCGGAGCGGCCCGGAGCCGAGCTGTTCAAACCACTGCGACAGGTCGTCGAGTCGGTCAACGAGAGCTTCAAGGGCCAGCTCGACCTGGAACGGCACCACGGTCGCACACCCGCCGGCGTCGTCACCCGCGTCATGCAACGCATCCTCACGCTGACCACCGCCATCTGGCGCAACGACCAGAGCGGACAGCCCGTCCTGCGCTCGCTGACCGCCTACGACCACTAACCCTTGGGACCATTGACGTAGTTGGACGGTACCAGTGTGCGCAGGACGTCGAACTCGTTGCCCTCGGGATCGGCCATGACCACCCAGCTCCGGCCGGGGTCCTGGCCCACGTCCACCTTGGCGCCACCGAGGCCGAGCAGCCTGGCCACCTCGTCGTCAGTACTTCCGTCGATCGGGCTGACGTCGAGGTGGAGCCGGTTCTTCACAGCCTTGCCCTCGGGCACCCGGATAAAGAGCAGGGTGGGCGGCATCTGGCGGGCCCGAACCTCCTCGACGGTCGGCTCCCAGGAGCCGATCTCGACCTTGCCCTCGCTGCGGTCGATCACCTTGAAGCCCAGGACCGCGCACCAGAAGGCCGCGAGCCGCTCCGGATCGTGGCAGTCGACAACCAACTCAGTGAACCTACTAGTCATTACTCCCCCAGACAGTACGGACGGGGGCTCAGCCTATGGGGCCGCGCCACCCGTCCGGCAAGTCCGGGATCACTACGACCACCAACCCTTGGAATCGATCATCTAGGCGTCGCCGACAAGATGCTGCCGCTGGCCGCTCAGCTCGTCGGCGGCACCGCCGTCCTCGCCCTCGGGGCCGCCGCCGTGCTGCTGCTCCTGGTCGTGCGGCCCAACCTCGGAGGCAAAGGGCGCCTCGTCCGCGAAGGCTTCCCGCGCTGGGCGCAGCTGAGCGAAGACGACCTGCTCGCCGCGATGCGCGAGGACACGGAGCGACCCGGGTCAAGTCGCTGTCCAACCTCGCCGTCGCCAAATTCGAACGCCTGGCCCGCGCGGTCGACACCATCCTCGCCGCCTTGGCCCTCCTCCTGGTCGCCGCCGCCCTCACGGTCGTCGGACGACCAGCTGGCTGTACGCGCTCGCCCTGATGCTCATCGCCGTGGCGGCCGTCACCGCCCAGCGCGCCTTCTCCCGCACCGACACCGACACCGACAAGGAGCAGTAGCCCATGGCATTCACTCTCTTCTCCCGCGCCGCCGAGACCGCAGCCACCGAGCCGGAGCACACCCCCGAGCCGTGGCCGGAGTTCGGCGAGACCTGGAAGCCCGAGGGCGTGATCGTCTCCCAGCGCTTCCTCGGACTGGCCGGCACCGTCGTCCTCGTCTACACCGCCGACGCCGGAGTCAACGGCACCCACTACGCCATCGCCTGCCTGGGCTGCACGTACCTCACCCGCTCCAAGGGCGGCGACCACTACATCTCTTCCGAGCAGACCGCCGGGGAGATCGCCAACACCTACGCCGCGCAGTGCCACGCATTGCCCCGGGATCTGCCGAACCGTCCCGACGACGACACCGCCCGCGAGATCGTGTGGGGGCACCTGCATCGCGAGCGCCGCTCCCTCGGATGCTGTTGGCAAAGTCAGCCCGATCTCGTGGCGAGCCCGCGCTCGCCACGAGATCGGGCTGACTGAGTGCGGCGGGGCTGCGAGGATGCGCTGTGTGGTTACAGATGCGGAGTGGGAGCGGTTTCGCGGGAATCTGCGCTTCGGGCAGGTCTTGCGGGGCACTGTCGTGAAGGTGCCCAGACCTGGAGCGATCGGGATCTTCGTAGACATCGGATTGGAAGTCGGGGGTTTTGTCGACGTCCTGCTGTTGCCGGAGCAGGCAGAACGGTGGCCTGCCGAAGGCACCATCACTGACTTCGAGGTTTGGTGGGCGGACAGCCGTCAACAGCTCCGGCTCAAGCCGTCCGATCCGCAGTACTTGCGGAAGGATTTCGCGGACTTCACTGCACGTGTCAGGCCCAGTTGGTCGTCCGATATCGGCCAGCCCGTTCGCGACGGCGGGCCGGTCACTGCACAGGAGCTTGCTTCGCTACTTGCTCGGCAGGAGTGCCGCGAAGTGTGAGACGCGGGTACGGGCCCAGGGCGTTTGGATGATGTGGGCGTTGATACGGGCGAGGTTGATCGCGGCGCCAGTGAGTTGGTGCTGGAGGCTGGTCTTGGCCAGGCCGCGGTAGCGGGATCTGCGCAGGCCACAGCGTTGGACGCCTTGGGCGATGGTGCTCTCGACACCAGCTCTGATCTTGCGGCAGAGCTGACGGCCCAGATCAAGCTGGTTTCACTGTGCCGGATTGCAGTACTCGTGCACCGGCTGGAAGCCGATACCCGCGCTTACGAAGCCGGAGACGACGGGAATCAGGGCTTGGACGGAGCGGCCCAGGCGGTCCAGGGGCCGACTATCGGGCCGAAGGCCCGAAGTAGCACAGCTGGAGTGTCTCTCCGACGGTGAACTGGTCACCTGGGATCTTCACGGTGCGGCTCGGGATGGTGCCCTTGGGACAGCTGACGCCTTCGATGACGTAAGAGCCGGTCAGGTCGGGAATCGCGTCTCGCAGGTCCGAGGTATCCAGCGGCGCGGAGGCTCCTGCTGGGCCCTGCGGACCCGCGGGCCCGGGCTCGCCATGCAGTGGAAGCAGGAAGTAGGCCGCCGCAATGGTGATGGCCGAGCCAAGGAGGCCGCCGAGAAGCGCGGCTATCAGAAGTCTGGGACGAACACGATCGCTCATGGCGGGAATCGTACGGCTGGCTTGAATCCGCTTAGTGCCGGCCGCCTGGCAGTAGGACGAGGCGGGAGCTGTCAACGCGGACGCCTGGTCGGGCGCCGTGCGCGCCGTCCGGACCGGCAAAGGCTCCGTGTGCCTGGAGCGGCAGGGCCCGCGGCCGGGCAGTCGGCGCGTGCCCGAGGACGTCGTCCGTGCCGAGCACCAGGCGATGTTCCTGGGCTTCGGGCGGCCGTTGGTCTCGTGATCGGTGTGGCCGATCCGTGTTGTAGTGCTCCTGGTACTCGGCGTGGACCTGGTGGGCGTGGGCTTCGTTCACGATCAGGATGCGGTTGAGGACCTCGCGCCGGATCGTGCCGATCACTCGCTCGCAGTGGGCGTGCATGCGCGGCGCCTGGGGCACGCTGAGCAGCACCTTCATGTCTTCGGCCTCGAGGACGGCGTCGAAGGGTGGCAATCAACCGCCGCACACTGTTCCGCCGCCTGCCGGTCCTGATGGCCCGGCTGCGCCACGAACCGCTTCCAGCTGGCCCTGCAGGCCCAACGCAACGGATGGTTGTGACAGCCAGCCCCCGACCACCTGAGCCGCCTCCTCCGCCAGTTCGAGCTACACCACGACGCCCACCGGCCAGATCAAGCGATGAACCAGGCAGCACCACTGCGCACAGCCCCCGAACCGATCACCGATTCCCGGGCAAATCTCCCGTCTGGACATACGCCACCGAGACCGACTCTCCGGAGTGATCCATGAGTACCGGCACGCCACCTGACCTGGTCGGATGAATTTTCGGGAGCCGCAGGGGCGAGCATCGCAGCGAGTACCGCACAGATCCACTCCCCGAGCAGGCCCAGACTCGCCAGGCGATCAAGGAATGCGAGCGGCGGCCCGCCCGCTATCAGGGCACTCTCGACGCCGGAGCCGATCCGGCCGTCGTCACCCAGTGGATCAACGAGGCGCAGCTCGACAAGGGCGCGGCGCAGAAGAAGCTCGATGCACTGCCCGCCGCCACCCGGAGGAAAGGAATCACGGCTCACCGCCGACCAGATCCAGGCGATCACTGAGAGTCTCGGAGACATCGCGCATCGCATCCAAGCCGCCCGACGCCGGCAAGAAAGGGCCCCTCTACGAAGCCCTCGGCATCACCAGTACCTACGACAACACAACGAGGACCGCGACCGTGAGGTCGAGGCTCGCTTCCGAATCGTCATAGCTACTGTTCGAGGGAGGAGTTGGCCACTAGTGACATTGTTGGCGTGCTGTCGTGGCTGACAGGCGAACTGCGCCAGGTGATCGCCGGACTCGTCAAACACCCCCAGGGCCTCGTAACGGGCGCCACCCAGGTCCATGGCAGTATTCACGATGCGACGCAGCACCGCGGGCAACTCCACGTCCTGGATGATGGCCGCCACCAGGGCATCCAGCAAGCCCTGAACCCGGGCCTTGGCGGCGCTCAGGGCGCGCAGCTGCCCGTCAATCCGGCCGGCTCGGCGTCCAGCCGCCCCAGCAGGTCACAACCGCGCGGCCGCTTTGATCCCCCATCCGCCACTCACGCGAGCGGTACACCCCGGTCTCCTGACACGACCGTGATCAAACAAGATCACACAGCGTGACACGGCATACGCCCCAAGCCGCCTACTACTCCGCAAGCGGCATGCCACACCTGAACCCAACCCGGGCGGCCCCTGCCGAAACAGTGGCCCCCTGGTCCCGCTGCCCCAACGGATCCCTTGCAAAGGCTCCTGGACGAGCCCCGGTGTCGAGGGCAGCCCGCTCGTGGGCCTGCCACTCGAGCCGGGACCGGCAGTGGGCAGCGGCCACGAGGATGGCGAGCTCCCGTACCCGGGCGGGTACTCGGTGGCGCTCCGCAGCGCCGCGCCGGCTTCCTGGACCGCGCCCCGACGGCTGGGGCAAGCAGCATCAGGGCGAACCGACCCAGCAGCCTGCCCTCGGCGACAGAAGGGCTTGGGCCATGTCATCCGACCCGTCCGCCACAGCCGCCACGCGGTTGCGTCACCCCAACCGCCGGGCGGATCCTGAGGCCATTGGAGGATGAGCGGCCGTGACGAGTCCAAAACCTGAGACCCCTGCCGATGAATTCCTTGGTCCGCTCCACGTGACAAGAGCGGCCGCAGTGGTCCTGGATGCATGCGGCATCGTCATCGGCTGGAGCCCTGCCGCAGAGAGACTCCTCGGCTACACGCCCCAAGAGGTACTCAGGCGCCCTGCCACCGCGCTGGTGGCACGCAAGGCCGGTACGCAGCCCGCACCATGGATGAACACGGTCGGCGACCCCGGATCCATCCGCAGTGCGGCACTCAACCTCCGCCATCGGGACGGTCACACCTTGCGCATGGCCACCACCATGTGCACGGTGGCCCACGGCCCTGATGGTCCGGCCCTTGTACTGCTCGCGGCGGACCTGGAGGAGCTGCGCAGCTGGGAGTCGCACCAGGCAATGCTGCGCGGCCTGGTCACCCAGTCGCCCGTCTGGCTCACCATCTACGACACCGAGCTGCGAATAGTGTGGGCGAACGCCGCCGTCGACCGGGAACTGGGAGGGCCGCTCACACCCTACGCCGGCCGCACTGTGGACGAGCTCTTTCCACAGGGGCAGGGCCGGATGCTGTCCGAGCATCACCCTCCGACACTTGCGGAGACGATGCGGAAGGTACTCGCCGACGGCATCCCCGTCATCGACCTGCACTACCTCGGGCAGGTACCCGCCGCCCCGGAGTACGAGCGGGTCTGGTCCTGTTCCTACTTCCGGCTGCTCGACGCGCGCGGTGAACCGCTCGGAGTGTGCGAGGAGGCCGTCGACATCACCGAGCGCCACCGGGCGGAGCAGCGGCTGGCGCTGCTCGTGCGTGCCGGATCCTGTATCGGCACGTCCCTGGATGTGGTCCGTACGGCAGCGGAGCTCGTGGAGGTGGCTGTGCCGCAGTTCGCCGATGCCGTCACCGTCGACCTGCTGCCGGAAGTTTTGGAAGGGACGGAGCCCGCCGACGAGACCGCCCCCGGACAACGGTTGATGCGGGTGTGCGGAGCATGGGACCCGCAGGACACGGCCCTCGCACCGGGTGGCACAGCCGTGGCAGCCGGGGAGCCGATCGAGTACGCCTTCGCCTCCCCCCAAGCCCGCAGCATAGCCTCGGGGCGATCCATCACGGAGAACACACCAGGCATGCCGGCCCCGCGGAGCGGAACCGGTGTCCACGCACGCCTGTTCGTGCCCTTGCAGGCCCGCGGCGCCGTGATGGGGCTGGTCACCTTTCTGCGAAGCCGCACGGCGATGCCCTTCGACACGGACGAGCAGGAGCTGGCCGACGAGTTGGTCGCGCGCAGCGCTGTGTGCGTCGACAACGCCCGCCGCTACGCCCGCGAGTACGCGGCGGCCGTGACACTGCAGCGCAGTCTGCTGCCGCAGCGCCTGCCGCCGCAGAGCGCGCTCGAAGCGGCGTACCGCTACTTGCCGGCCGACCGCCACGTCGGCGTGGGCGGCGACTGGTTCGATGTCATCCCCCTGTCGGGTACACGCGTCGCGCTGGTTGTCGGTGACGTGGTGGGCCATGGATTGCCCGCCGCGGCCACCATGGGGCGGCTGCGCACAACCGTACGGGCCCTGGCCCAACTGGACTTGGACCCCGACGAACTGCTGACGCGGCTGGCAGACGTCGCCGGTCAGAACGACTGGCGCCTCCAGAACGACGACACCCCTGAAGTTGTTGAGGACAAGGGCATCATCGGCGCAACCTGTCTGTACGCCGTCTACGACCCGATCTCTCGGCGATGCAACTGGTGCTGCGCGGGGCATCCGCCACCAGCGGTGGTCGACCCTGACACCGGCCGCGTCGGCTTCGCCGAGCTGCCTTCGGGCTCGCCGCTGGGACTGGGCGGTCCGACCTACGAGAGTGCGGAGGTCGAGCTTGCCCCGGGCAGCGTGCTGGCCCTGTTCACCAACGGCCTCGTGGATTCCCGTCCCGGAGGTGTCGACGTCGGGTTGAGTCGGTTGGCTCAGGTTCTCACACAGCACCGGCTCCCTGTGGAGAAGCTGTGCGACCGGGCGATGGCGGTGCTCCCCATCGGGCCGGTGAACGATGACGCAGCGTTGCTGCTGGTGCGCACCCGCGTGCTGGACGCCCATCAGGTGGCCTGCTGGAATCTGCCGGCCGACCCCAGTGTGGTGTCGCACGCCCGCGCGGTGGCCGCCGCGCAACTGAATGAGTGGGGGCTGCCGGAACTGGAGTTCACCACAGAACTGGTCGTGAGCGAGCTGGTCACCAACGCCATCCGGTATGCCTCGGGTCCGATCCGCCTGAGGCTCATCCGGGACCGGGCTCTGCTGTGCGAGGTCTCAGACAGCGGGCACACCTCACCGCACCTGCGGCACGCCGCCAACGACGAGGAGGGCGGCCGCGGCCTGTTCCTGGTGGCCCAGACGACTCAGCGGTGGGGCACCCGCTACACCTCCGCCGGCAAGACCATCTGGACCGAGCAGGACCTGGCCCGCGCCGAGCCACCGCAGCGCGATGTCGCCTGACCGACCTTCCAAGTCACAGACCAGCAGGGCTTCGGCCTGGGAGCGCAGGAAGCCGGCCCTGGTGCTGGAGGCTCGTTCGGGCGCGGGGTCGATGCCAGCCTCCTTGAGGATTTCCCATACCGTGGAGGCGGCCACCTTCACCCCCAGCATGAGCAGCTCGCCGTGCAAGCGCCCGTAGCCCCAGTTGGGATTTATTCGCGCCAGGCGCAGCACCAAGGTGCGAACCTGGCGCACGGTCCGCGGCCGTTCCAATCGCGGGCCTCCAGCAGCTCCGCCAGGTGGCGGACGGCTTCCGGCCGGTCCTCGTCGGCCGCGTAAGTGCGCAGCGCGTCGATCCGGCCATGCCGCACCAGCAGTTCGGCCAGCGGGTCACGGTTGTTGACCGACGTGGAGCCGTACGTGCGCAGCACCTCGACCGCCTCATCCGTGCGGCCCTGCCCCTCGCGAACGGACGCTCGGGCTGTACGTGAGATACGGCGTCAGCTCCAAGCGGATGACGCTGAGGACGCCGTCACGGCTGACAGAGTGCTCCCGGCCGGGATGAGGGAAGGCCCCGGGCCCGTGAGAGCGGCCCGGGGCTTTCACTCTGCATGCTTCGGGCACGTATCAGCCGTTGGCGAGCGCCTTCACCCGGTCCAGCGCCCCGTTGAACCTGTCGTGGTCACCGACGGTCGGGCCGGACGAGGTGTACTGCCACAGCGTGTAGTAACCCCAGCCGGCCGGCAACGTGCCGACGGTCGAGGCGTACCGGGCGATCCACAGGGGATTCTTGGTGGCGAAGCCGCCGTAGTTGCCGGTGCACTGGGTCCACCAGCTGGTGGCCGTGTAGATCACGGCGTCCCGGCCCGTGCGGGCCTTGTAGGTCTTGAGGAAGTCGGAGATCCAGCTGACCATCGAGCTCGCCGACTTGCCGTAGCAGGTGGCGCCGTAGGGGTTCCACTCGATGTCGAGGACGCCCGGCAGGGTCTTGCCGTCGCGGGACCAGCCGCCGCCGTGGTCGACGAAGTAGTTGGCCTGGACGGCGCCGCTGCTGGTGTCCGGGGTGGCGAAGTGGTACGCGCCGCGGATCATGCCGACGTTGTACGAGCCGTTGTACTGCTGCTTGAAGTAGGAGTTCCTGTAGTACGTCCCCTCGCTGGCCTTCGTGTACGCCCACCTCACGCCGCTGCTCCACAGCGTCGGCCAGGCGACGTTGCCCTCGTAGGAGCTGACGTCGACGCCTTCGGTCTGGGTGGCCTTCCTGGTGGCGGGCGTGCCGCCGCGGCCGTCGTGCGCCAGGACACCCATGCCCATGTGGGCGGAGCCACGCGCGGGGGTGGCGTTGCTGGTGGCGGGCGTGCCGCTGCGGCCGTCGTGCGCCGGGACACCCATGCCCATGTGGGCGGAGCCACGGGCGGGGGTGGTGTCGGCCGAGGAGGGTGCGGTGCAGAGGACCGAGAACGCTGCGAGCAGGGCTCCGGTGACGGTCAGTCGCCCTACGCGGGCCGTTCCGGATCTGTGCACGGGCATGACGTGCCTCCGTTGATTGGGCGGTGCTCGGTGGGAGGAAATGCGCGCATGCCCCACGGTCGCACGGAGGGAGAGCGGATCAAGGTCGACCCGCCGGGAGCGGCTCACGCGCAAGGCGTTGGAGGTCGCCCGGCTCACCGCTTTTGATGCGATCAGGGCCCGGCTCGACTCCGAGGCCCCGAAGGTCACCCTCACGATAGAGGTCCCGGAGTGGGAGCCGCTGGCATGGACTCCGCACGGCATGCCCCGCAACCCGTGGCCGCCAGGGCACAGCTGGCAGTTCCGCCGAGACCGGGGCCAGGAGCATCGCCTGTGCTGCAGCAGGTCCTCGTGCTCGAAAACCTCAGCGACCGGCGCGTGGAAGCGCGGTTCGTCGGCGACCTGGTCGTGTGGAACGAAGACCGATGGCCCCATGCCGCCGGCGTCATCGTCCCGGAGCCCGGCGAGAAGAGCGAGAAGGTCTACCTTCAACGCGACTTCACCATCAATGAGCTCTCGGAGAACCTCACGGCGAAGCAGGCTGGCGCCCACCTGCCCCACCGAGTGGTTGGCACGGTGACCGTCGAGGACGACCGCAACAACGGGAACACGGGCCGCTGGGATCCGCCGAGGACCGGCTGCCCTGTCCACCCCGCCCCCGAGCGGGACGGAATGTAAATGATCGCCCGGCACCACCTGACGGAAGGTTCAGGGCTTCGGACCCTGGACTACAAGCTGGTGCCATCGTGGCAGCGGCCCCACTGGCTCTCGCTCGCGCAGGGTCGCAAGCTCCCCGAGCCCGGCCAGCTGTAGAGCCGGGACAGTCCCTGTCCATCAGCTGATCAGTTGTTGAAGAGCATCACGTGTGTCGGCCAGGGTCGGTGGTCTACTCGTCCCTTCCCATTATCTCTTTCGCGGTCCTGCAAGAGGGCCGCTGGCCTCTGGGCCCGGCATGACTGTTGCCCCCAGCAGATGTAGGTGTCAGTGGCTCGGCTGCGAGTGCGTCCTGGCGCGGCTTGAGCCTGACGTCGACCCGAGAGAGGGCAAATCCCGGCGCAAGCCGCCGCGCAGGAGCCGAATCCACGTGGGAGGCGCGACGGCGGGGTCGGCGAGGGTGAAACGCGACCGGGGTACCCGGTGCGCCGCGACAGACGCGGGTGGCATTTGGTCTTCATCCCGCAAGGTGCCGTGTGCTTCTTCGCACGCGCGACTCAGCTTTCGAATTGACCAAGAAAAGGAACCTGGAATGGAGGGTGGCACCGCGGGCCACGTTAGTGCGCTCGCGCACGCCCTTGCGCCGCCCATTGTTCCGTTGCGGGATCGTCAATCGGTCC
This sequence comes from Streptomyces sp. NPDC091412, assembly GCF_044756885.1. NCBI lineage: Bacteria > Bacillati > Actinomycetota > Actinomycetes > Kitasatosporales > Streptomycetaceae > Streptomyces > Streptomyces sp. NPDC091412. Next base: position 151,253 of record NZ_JBIVTV010000017.1, read on the forward strand.
GGGTGCGGAGGCTTCGGGCCAGGGTGGGGATCATCACCGTCGCAGGGACGAGGTGTAGCCCGAGAAGGGCGGTGGTGGTGGCGGTGTTTGCCCCGGAGAGGAGGGGCGGGACCAACGAGATCGCGGTCAGCGACACTGCCGTCCACACGAATCGCTTGGCGGGACGATCGCTCCAACGAAGAAGAGCGACGGCAATGACGATGCCGACGACCGAGAAGAAGCCGGTCACCACGGCGAACCCGGGCAACGGGATCGTCTCGCCACCATCGGGGACCTGGAAGTCGACGCCAACGGTCTGGGCAAGCGCCGCGGCGAGGGTGGTGGCCGCCATTGCTGCGAGAGTGGCAATGAAGCCGGTGCCGGCGAGCCTGCGGAGTCGGTGGGTGTGTCTGGTCCGACCCGATGCCGAGCCTGCGACGACCCCGGTGTCATTCATGCTGTTCATGCCGTTCCTCCATCATTCGGTAACTGGCGTACGGGGTGTTGACTGGCATGTGACGGTCCTGGCCCCGGGGGTGACGATGCGCACCCTCGCCGTGCGACGGCCGGGGTTCCGCAGGGCGCGGACGCCGGTGCCGCGGAGCCGGAACCCGGCGTCGCGTCCGAGGACCGGCCCGGACTCGCCGTCGCGCAGGTCCAGCTGCACCCGCCCGCGGGTGACGACGCCGAACGCGTCGCACCGCTCCCCCGCGACCACCGCGACACACGCGCCACCGCGCGGCGCGAGCGTCCGCACCGGGTCTACTCCGTGCCGTCCGCCGGCAGACGCTCCGGCAGCCCGAGCCGCGGGAACTGGTCGTCGTGGAAGATGGTGATCTCGGTGATCGCCCCGCCGGTGACGCGCAGCACGTCGATCGTCAGCGGCACATACGTGCCCTCCCGCTTCCGCCAGAGGTAGAAGGCGACGGCGGGCTGCCGGTTCACGGAGGTGGGGACGCCGCGCAGGCCCGTCATCTGGTCGAAGCCGTCCTCGACCCAGCTGGTCACCACGGTGTCGCGACCGACGGACAGGCCCGGCGTGGGCGGCATCGAGCAGCGGACGTCGTCCCGCAGCAGTGCGGCGAGCCGGTCGACGTCCGTGGCCACGCTGGCATCGGTGAACCGGCGTACCAGCTCGCGCGTCCCGGCGTCCTCCTCGCCGCCGGTCCAGTCCTGCCGCTCGGCGGGCAGGTGCTCCCGCATGCCCGCGCGGGCCCGCTGCAGCGCGCTGTTCACGGAGTTGACGGAGTCCCCGAGGAGCTCCGCGACGTCCTTCGCCGGCCAGCCGAGCACGTCCCGCAGGATCAGCACGGCCCGCGGGCGCGGCGCGAGGTGCTGGACTGCGACGACGTACGCCAGCTCGATCGTCTCCCGTGCGACGGCGACGGTCTCCGGCTCGTCCGCGTCGCCCGCGGGCAGCTCGTCGAGCAGCCGGTCCGGGTAGGGCTGCAGCCACAGCACCTCGCCGCCGGTCGCAGGCTCCGGGCGGCACTTGGCGAGCAGGTCCAGGCAGGCGTTGGTGGCGATCCGGTACAGCCAGGCCCGGAACGTCGACCGCCCCTCGAAGGTCTCCCGCCGCCGCCAGGCACGGAGGAACGTCTCCTGCACGGTGTCCTCGGCGTCCTCGAACGACCCGAGCATCCGGTAGCAGTGCACGTGCAGCTCCCGCCGGTGCCGCTCCGCCAGCCCCGAGAACGCCGGCTCGTCGACCTCGCCCAGACCGCTCACGTCCAGCTCCTTCAGCCGCGTGTCCGCACTCATCACGTCATCCTTCCGCCTCGTCGTGTCCCGTCGTAGGTGTGACGGGGGCGAGCGCGAAAACTCATCACTGGGGTCGGTCGGCATGGCCGAGCGTTTCTCATCCTTGGTAGGTCGGGTTTTCGACGTGGTGGAGAACGAGGATGGCCTGCACCATTGCGGTGGTCCGGGAGGGGCTGCAGCGCAGCTTGGTCAGGATTTTCCAGCTCTTGAGGGTGGCGACGCCGCGTTCGCCGCGGCAGCGGATCCGGGCGTGGGCCTTGTTCACGGCTTTCTGCCGGCGCGACAGCCTCGGCCGGTAGCGGTGCCGCTTGAACGGTCGTTGGCGGTCGCGGCGAGCAAGTTGATCGCCTCGCGGATATAGCGCCAGGCGGTGGCAACGCCGACCTGGAATCCGGCGGCCAGGCGGGTGAGGGTGTCGCCGTTGCGCAGGTGGGCCAGGGCGAGCAGGGCCTGCTGGCCGGGGTCGGGTCGGCGCCAGCGGGATCGTCACTGGTGGCGGTGGGTGCGGATCAGGTCGGCGAGGTGGTTCAGCGATCGGGTGGACAGGGGGATCGAGCCGGGGTAAAGCAGCAACGAGGCCCCCGGTAGGGGCATCTTTCTTGGTCGATTACTTGTCTTACCGAGAGCCTCGCCTGACCCGGCTACCGACCTTCACCACGCCACTGACCTGCACCATCAGGTTGGAAATGGCTCACGGATCGAGGCCGGCTCCTCGCGATACGCCCCGTACACCACTTCCAAGGACGCAACCCATCGCCGTCGGTAGCGCCCAGCCGAACAACCACCCGACCGTGGCGCCGGCGCCCACCTGGACGTCTTCTCGCCTCCCGTCAGTCCCCAAGCGCCACCAGTCCACCCCGGCCAGGGCAAGGTCGGCGCGGCCACGGCCGGCGGCCCTGCCGGGTCTCCTGGGGCGGCCGTGCCCCTTGTCCGGCGCCCCTGGTCGGCCCCGTCGTGCCCTGTGCTCAGCGCGCCCTGCGGGCAACGCCGTCGTGCCCCGCATCCCGTACCCCAGACGGATCCCACCACGCCCTGCGTCGCTGCCCGGGACCGCTCCGTAAGGCCTACGCGTCGTGTTCCATCGATGCCCGGAGCCTGGCGTTGGCCATCCGCATGTGTTCGGCCATCGCCCGGTCCGCCGCCTCCGGATCACGCGCTCGGATCGCCTGGAGCACCGCGTCGTGCTCGCAGAGCGTCCCGCTGACGGTGCCCTCGATGTCGCTGACCCGCTCCATCCACACCTGGAGCAGCGCGCGGATGCTGTGCAGGATGTCGCTGAGGACGGAGTTGCGGGCGATGCGCGCGCACTCCAGATGGAAGGCGATGTCCGCCTCGATGAACGCGCCCACGTCGCCCCCGGCGTCCCGCATCCGCCGCAGATGGTCCTCCAGGACCGCGACGTCCTTGTCGGTGGCGCGCTCCGCGGCCAGCCGGGCGGAGACGCCCTCCATGTAGGTGCGCACCTCGACCAGGTCCTGGGTGCGGCGCTGCCCGAGCATCAGCCCCCAGTTGATCGCCTGGGGCAGGAACTCGGATGTGCCCTCGCGGACGTAGGAGCCCGATCCGGGGCGGATCTCGATGATGCCGAGCACGTCCAGCGCGGACAGCGCCCCGCGCACGCTGGAGCGCGCCACCCCGAGCGCCTCGGCCAGCTGGCGTTCGGCGGGCAGCCGGGTGCCGGGCCGGATGTCACCCGCGGACAGATGGTCGAGCAGCCGCTTGGCGACCTCGCTGACGGAGGACTCCCGCACCACGGGACGCAGCAGCCGGGCGAGGTCGGGCGCGGCTGCGGAGGACTGCTGATCAGGCTGACTGGTCACGGTCACCAGTCAACCAGATGCCCTCCGCACGCGGCTGACCAGCCAGTTCATCGGGCCGGTGCCGGGTTCTGTCAAGAGGCGGGACGAGCCGGATATCTGTAACGCTCGCCACACTGGTAAATTGGTGACCAATTTGGGTCGGAGGCTTAGCGTGAGGATGAACCGGCCGGGCGCGGGTCCCGCGGGCCGCCGGTGTGACCCACCCCGGACGGAGTTGTCCGGGCGAGCCGAGGAGTCGCCATGGGTGCCGACGCGCCATCCGCGGCAGTCGAGAGAACTGCCATCAAGAAGATCTCAGTCCGCCTCGTGCCGTTCGTGGCACTGATGTTCTTCGTGAACTACCTGGACCGCACGGCCGTCTCGTTCGCCGAACCGAACGGGATGGGGGAGGACCTCGCCCTGACCGCCGCGCAGTTCGGTCTGGCGTCCGGGATCTTCTTCATCGGCTACATCGTGCTCGAAGTCCCGAGCAACATGGCCCTGCACCGCTTCGGCGCCCGCCGCTGGCTGGCCCGGATCATGGTGACCTGGGGCATCGTGTCCCTGCTGTTCACCTGGGTGAACAGCAGCGGCCAGCTCTACACGCTGCGGTTCCTGCTCGGCGTCGCCGAGGCCGGTTTCTTCCCTGGCGCCATCCTCTTCCTCAGCCAGTGGGTGCCCGCGCGTCACCGTACCAAGATCCTCGGCCTGTTCTACCTGGCCCAGCCGCTGACCACGGTCTTCGGTGCCCCGCTGGCCGGCTGGCTGATCGGCCGCCACGGGCTGTTCGGCCTCGAGGGCTGGCGCGTGATGTTCCTGTTCGTCTCGCTGCCCGCGATCCTGCTGGGCGTCATCACCTGGTTCTACCTGATCGACCGGCCCGCCGACGCCAAGTGGCTCACGTCGGCCGAACGCGACTGGCTGACGAAGGAACTCGCTGCCGAGAACGCCCAGAAGACCGGCCACGAGGACAAGCACGCCAAGGCCGACCTCAAGGCCGCCTTCAGCAACGGCCGCGTCTGGGTGCTCTCCCTGGTCTACTTCGGCTTCGTCTACGGCCTGTACGCGCTCGCGTTCTTCCTGCCGACGATCATCAGTGGCTTCCAGGAGCAGTACGACACCACGTTCAGCGTGATGGACAAGGCCTGGATCACCGCCATCCCCTACCTGCCCGCGGCCGTCGTGCTGTACTTCTGGACCCGGCACGCCACCCGCCACGGCACCCGCACCTGGCACATCGCGGGTCCGGCCGTCGTCGGCGGTGTCACCATCCCCCTCGCCCTCTACATGGGCTCCCCGAGCGCCACGGTCGCCGTGATCACCGTGACCGCCTGTTCCATCTTCGCCGCCCTGCCCGTGTTCTGGTCCGTGCCCTCGCGCTTCCTGACCGGGGCGGCGGCAGCGGCCGGCATCGCCCTCATCAACACCGCCGGAAACATCGCCGGATTCGCCGCCAGCTACGTCACGGGGTGGCTCAAGGACTGGAGCGGCGACTACTACGTACCGCTGTACCTCGTCGGGTTCTTCATGCTCCTGTCCGCCGTCCTGATGGTCTGGCTCGCCGCCCGCAATCGAACCGCTGAACCGGCCCCCGGCCCCGAGCAGCAGCCCCTGGAGGCCCTTCGATGACCCGCCTGTTCAATGACCCCACGGCCTTCGCGGACGAGGCACTCGAAGGCTTCACCGCGGCGCACCGGCGCTGGGTGCGCCCGGTCACCGGCGGTGTCGTCCGGGCCGGCGGAACCCCGGCCGGCCAAGTCGCGGTGGTCATCGGCGGCGGCTCCGGCCACTACCCGGCCTTCTCCGGCCTGGTCGGCCGGGGCCTGGCCCACGGCGCGGCGGTCGGCAACGTCTTCGCCTCGCCGTCCGCGCAGCAGATCCGCTCGGTGGCGCGCGCCGCGCACGCCAGCGGCGGGGTGCTGCTGATGTACGGCAACTACGCGGGCGACGTCCTGCACTTCGGGCAGGCGGCCGAGCGCCTGGCCGCCGACGGCGTCGAGGCACGTACGTTCGCCGTCACCGACGACATCTCCAGCGCGGCCCCCGAGGAGTCCGCCAAGCGCCGCGGCATCGCCGGCGACCTGCCCGTCTTCAAGGCGGCCGCGGCCGCCGCCGAGCAGGGCCTGCCGCTGGCGGAGGTGCTGGCGGTCGCCGAACGCGCCAACGCCCGCACCCGCTCCTTCGGCATCGCCTTCTCCGGCTGCTCCCTGCCCGGCGCCGACCACCCGCTGTTCACCGTGCCCGAGGCCCGGATGGCCGTGGGCCTCGGCATCCACGGGGAGCCCGGCATCGGCGAGGAGGCCCTGCCGACTGCCGACGAGGCGGCCCTGCTGCTGGTCACCAGCCTGCTGGCCGAACTGCCCGAGGACGTCACGACCCCGGCCGGCGCCCGCGCCGCCGTGATCCTCAACGGGCTGGGCTCGGTCAAGTACGAGGAACTGTTCGTCGTCTACCGCAAGGTCGCCGAACTCCTCGGCGACGCGGGCGTGGAGATCGTCGACCCCGAGGTCGGCGAACTCGTCACCAGTTTCGACATGGCGGGCGTCTCGCTCACCCTGACCTGGCTGGACGACCGGCTCGAAGAGCTGTGGCGGGCCCCCGCCGACACCCCGGCCTACCGCAAGGGCGCCTTCGGGACCCCCGAGGCCGCAGCGGTCCCCGGGACAGCCGAAGGGACTGCGGCGACGGCGGCCGGGACGGCCGACGAGACCGGTGACGAGGACCTGCCCGACGCCTCCGACGACTCCCGCCGGGCCGCCGGCACCGTCCTGGCCGCGCTGACCGCGATCGCCGGCACCGTCGACACGCATGTCGAGGAACTGGGCCGGATCGACGCCGTGGCCGGCGACGGCGACCACGGCATCGGCATGCAGCGTGGCGCGACCGCCGCCCGGCAGGCCGGCTCCACCGCCTACGGCCTCGGCGCGGGCGCCGGCACCGTCCTCGCCCAGGCCGCGGACGCCTGGGCCGACAAGGCGGGCGGCACCTCCGGCGCCCTGTGGGGCACCATCCTGCGCTGCGTCGGCGCCGCGCTCGGCGACCAGGAGGCGCCGACCGCCGACCGGGTGGCCGCCGGCGCCGCCGAGGCGTCCGCCGCCGTCCGCCGGCTGGGCGGCGCCGAGGTCGGGGACAAGACGATGGTCGACGTCCTCGTCCCGTTCGCGGACACGCTGACCGCCGCGACCGCGTCCGGCCTGGCCCTCCCGCAAGCCTGGGACCGTGCCTCGGCGGCTGCCGAGTCGGCCGCCGCCGCCACCGCCGGACTGCTGCCCCGCAAGGGCCGGGCCCGGCCGCACGCCGAGAAGTCCCTCGGCACCCCGGACGCGGGCGCCCACTCCCTCGCCCTCATCACCCGCGCCGTGCACGGCGTTCTGCTCCACTCCCCCAACCAGCACTGAGGAAAGCCGAGATGACTGAGAAGCTCCGTATCGTCGTCGGATCCGACGACGCCGGCCACCAGTACAAGGAGGCCCTCAAGCGGGACCTCCAGGGCAACGCCCTGGTCGCCGAGGTCACCGACGTCGGCGTCGACGCCGAGGGCCACACCGCCTACCCCAAGGTCGCCATCGCCGCCGCCGAGATGGTCGCGCGCGGCGACGCTGACCGGGCGCTGCTGGTGTGCGGGACCGGTCTCGGAGTCGCCATCGCCGCCAACAAGGTCAAGGGCATCCGGGCGGTGACCGCGCACGACGCGTTCTCCGTCGAGCGCGCCATCCTGTCCAACAACGCGCAGATCCTGACCTTCGGCCAGCGGGTCATAGGGCTCGAACTCGCCCGCCGGCTGGCCGCCGAGTGGCTCACCTACCGGTTCGACGAGACCTCCCCGTCGGCCGCCAAGGTCCAGCTCATGTGCGACTACGAGAACGACGAGGCAGCCGCCTGATGTCCGCCGCCGCACCACCGCCCGTCCTGCTGGGGGTGAGTCTCAAGATGTACTTCGGCCACCAGCAGACCCTCAACTGGGCGCGCAGGATCTCGGCCCTGGCCGAGCGGCACCCGGCCCTCACCTCGGGCGCCGCCCGCCTGTTCGTCCTGCCGGCCTTCCCGGCGATCGTCCCCGCGGCGGGCATCCTCGCCCCGTACGGCATCACCTACGGCGCGCAGGACATCGCCGCCGAGGACAGCGGACCGTACACCGGCGAGGTCGGCGGCCCCGCCCTGAAGGAGATCGGCTGCCGCTACGCCGAGGTGGGCCACGCCGAGCGCCGCCGCCTGTACGGCGAGGGCGACACGGTCGTCGCCGCGAAGACGGCCGCCGCCCTGCGCAGCGGGCTCACCCCGGTGCTGTGCGTGGGCGAACGCGACCAGGCCGACCCCCGCGACTCGGCGACGCGCACCGTGGCCGAGGCCGAGCGGCTGCTCCAGGGCCTGACTGGCGCCGTGGTCCTCGCCTACGAACCCCAGTGGGCCATCGGCGCGCCCGAACCGGCCTCCGCCGAGCACATTGCGACGGTGTGCACGGCCCTGCGTGACTGGCTCGACACCCGCCCGCAGCACGCCGGTTCGACCGTCATCTATGGCGGCAGCGCCGGACCGGGCCTGCTGACCCGGCTCGCGGGCAGCGTGGAGGGCCTGTTCCTCGGCCGCTTCGCCCACGACCCTACGAACGTCGAGGCCGTCCTCGACGAGATCCGCTCCCCGGCCGCCACGGCGGTGGCCTGATGGCCTACGGCATCAGCACCTACGCCTACTTCTGGCGCGTCTCCGCACGTGCCCCGCGGCCCCTGTCGCTCACCGACATGCTGCGCGACACCGCCGAACTGGGCGGCGAGGTCTTCCAGATCTGCGACTACGCCCCCATCGAGTCCTACGACGCCGCCGGGCTCGCCGACGTCCGCGCCACCGCGCGGGACCTGGGCCTGTGCCTGGAACTCGGCACGCGCGGCATCCTCCCGGAGCGCCTGGACACCTATCTCGAACTGGCCCGGGAACTGGACGTCACCCTGGTCCGCTCGATGCTCAACACGGCCGACCACCGGCCCGGCACCGCCGAGGCGACCGCCCTGCTGAGGCAGGCCGTGCCCCGGTACGCGGACGCGGGCGTGACCCTGGGGCTCGAAACCTACGAGCAGGTGGCCACCGCCGACCTGCTGGCCGTCGTACGCGGGGTCGACAGCCCGCAACTCGGGGTGGTGCTCGACCCGGGCAACAGCGTCGCCCGGCTGGAGCGCCCCGCCGACGTCGTGGCCGCCACCGCGCCGCACGTGGTGAACATCCACGTCAAGGACTTCGCGTTCACGCGCCGCGACGGCTGGGTCGGATTCACCTACGCCGGCTGCCCGTTGGGCGAGGGGCTGCTCGACTACGACGGCATGATCGCCGCCGTACGACCCGCCGAGCGCGGCATCAACCAGATCGTGGAGCACTGGCTCCCGTGGCAGGACGAGGGCTTCGAGGCCACCGCCCGGCTCGAACACCAGTGGACGCAGCACAGCATCAACACCCTTCTGAGGAGCGAGTAATGGCCACCGAGATCCAGACCCAGGCCGACGTCAGGACCGTCGCCGTCATCGGGGCCGCCGGCAAGATGGGCCAGCGCGTGTCCAACAACCTGGTCAAGAGTGACTTCCGGGTGCTCTTCAGCGAGGCCTCGCCCAGGGGCCAGGAGTTGATCCGCGGCCTGGGCCGCGAGCTGACCGAGTCCGCCGACGCCGCCGCCCAAGCCGACGTGGTCATCCTCGCCGTCCCCGACATCGTCCTCGGCAAGGTCTCCGAGCAGCTGGTGCCGCTGATGAAGCCGGGCGCCGTCGTCCTCACCCTCGACCCGGCCGCCGCCTACGCCGGCCTGCTGTTCGCCCGCGAGGACGTCCACTACGCCTGCGCCCACCCCTGCCACCCGTCGGTGTTCCTGGAGCGCACCACCAAGGAGGAGTGGCAGGACACCTTCGGTGGCATCGCCGCCCCGCAGGAGGTCGTCGCCGCGTACGAGGGCGGCGACCGGGCCGCGCAGGACCTGGCCGAGGCCGTCATCCGGGTGATGTACGCCCCGGTCGTCGACGTCCACTGGGTCACGGTCAAGCAGCTCGCCGTCCTGGAGCCCACCCTCGTCGAGACCATCGCCTGCATGGTCGGCGCCCTCCTGACCGAGGCGCTGCACGAGACGGTGCACACGGTGGGCGTGCCGGAGAAGGCCGCCCGCGCCATGCTCCTCGGCCACACCCAGGTCGCCCTGGCCAACACCCTGAAGGGCTCCAACCCGTTCTCGGACGCCTGCCTGATCGCCATGGACTACGGCCGCGAGTCCATCGTCCGCGACGACTGGAAGAAGGTCTTCGAGGACGAGGAGCTGGACAAGGTGATCACGCGGATGCTGAAGATCAAGGAGATCAAGCGCTGATCCGCGCACCGCGCTGAGGCCCGTGCCGCCACCTGCTCCCAGGGGCGGCACGGGCCTCGGTCTGCCACGTCTTCGTCACGCCCTCGTCACCTCACAAGGAGAGCCATGCCTTCCTCCCCCTCCCCGTCCTCCCCCTTCGAGTGGACCGAGTTGGACCAGCGGGCGGTGGACACCGCGCGGGTCCTGGCCGCCGATGCCGTACAGAAGGTCGGCAACGGCCATCCCGGTACGGCGATGAGCCTGGCACCGGCCGCCTACACCCTCTTCCAGAAGGTGATGCGGCACGACCCCGCCGACCCCGACTGGGTCGCCCGTGACCGCTTCCTCCTGTCCGCCGGCCACTCCTCCCTGACCCTCTACACCCAGCTCTACCTCGCCGGCTTCGGCCTGGAACTGGCCGACCTGGAAGCCTTCCGCACCTTCGGCTCCACAACCCCCGGCCACCCCGAGTACGGCCACACCAAGGGCGTCGAGACCACCACCGGCCCCCTCGGCCAGGGCGTCGCCAACGCCGTCGGCATGGCCATGGCCGCCCGCTACGAACGCGGCCTGTTCGACCCCGACACCCCCGAAGGCCACTCCCCCTTCGACCACCACATCTACGTCATCGCCGGCGACGGCTGCCTCCAGGAAGGCATCTCCGCCGAAGCCTCCTCCCTCGCCGGCCACCAGCAACTCGGCAATCTCACCCTCCTGTGGGACGACAACCACATCTCCATCGAGGGCGACACCGAGACCGCCGTCTCCGAGGACACCTGCAAGCGCTACGAGGCCTACGGCTGGCACGTCCAGCGCATCGCCCCCAAACCCGACGGCGACCTCGACCCCCACGCCCTCCACAACGCCCTCGACGCCGCCAGGAAGGTCACCGACAAGCCGTCCTTCATCGCGATGCGCAGCATCATCGCCTGGCCCGCCCCCCACGCCCAGAACACCGAAACCGCCCACGGCTCCGCCCTCGGAGAGGCCGAGGTCGCCGCCACCAAACGCGTCCTCGGCTTCGACCCCGACACCCACTTCGCCGTCGCCGACGACGTCCTCGCCCACACCCGCCGGGCCCTCGAACGCGGCCAGAAGGCCCGCGCCGATTGGGAGAAGTCCTTCCAGGAATGGCGCAACGCCCAGCCCGAACACGCCGCCGAGTTCGACCGCATCACCTCCGGCACCCTCCCCGCCGGCTGGCAGGACGCACTGCCCGTCTTCGAACCCGGCAAATCGGTCGCCACCCGTGCCGCCTCCGGCAAAGTCCTCCAGGCCCTCGGCCCGGTCGTCCCCGAACTGTGGGGCGGCTCCGCCGACCTCGCCGGCTCCAACAACACCACTATCGACAAGGACAGCTCCTTCCTCCCGAAGGACAACCCCCTGCCCAGCGCCAACCCTTACGGCCGCACCGTCCACTTCGGCATCCGTGAGTTTTCCATGGCCGCCGAGATGAACGGCATCACCCTCCACGGCAACACCCGCGTCTACGGCGGCACCTTCCTCGTCTTCTCCGACTACATGCGCAACGCCGTCCGCCTCTCCGCCCTCATGCACCTGCCCGTCACCTACGTCTGGACCCACGACTCCATCGGCCTCGGCGAGGACGGCCCCACCCACCAGCCTGTCGAACACCTCGCCGCCCTGCGCGCCATCCCCGGCCTCAACGTCGTCCGCCCTGCCGACGCCAACGAGACCGTGACCGCCTGGCGCGAGATCCTCACCCGCTACACCAAGGAATTCGGCCAGGGCGCCCCCCACGGACTCGCCCTGACCCGCCAGGGCGTCCCCACCTACGAACCCGACGAGAACGCCGCCCGCGGCGGCTACGTCCTCTTCGACGCCGAGGACGGCGGCCCCCAGGTGATCCTGATCGCCACCGGCTCCGAAGTCCACATAGCCGTCGCAGCCCGCGAACACCTCCAGGCCGACAACATCCCCACCCGCGTGGTCTCGATGCCGTGCGTGGAATGGTTCGAGGAACAGGACCAGGCCTACCGAGACAGCGTCCTGCCCCCCACCGCCAAGGCCCGCGTCGCCGTCGAGGCCGGCATCGGCCTGACCTGGCACCGCTACGTCGGCGACGCCGGACGCATCGTCTCCCTCGAACACTTCGGTGCCTCCGCCGACGGCAAGACCCTCTTCCACGAGTACGGCTTCACCGCCGAGAACGTGGCCGCCAAGGCGAAGGAGTCCCTCGCCGAGGTCACAGGAACCGGCTGAGGAACGCCCTGGTGCGCGGGTTGGCCGGGTTGTCGAGGACGTCGGCCGGACTGCCGCTCTCGACGACGCGGCCGCCGTCCATGAAGACGACCCGGTCGGCCACCTCCCGGGCGAAGCCGATCTCGTGGGTGACCACGAGCATGGTGAGCCCGTCGCGCACCAGGTCCCGCATGGTGGCGAGGACTTCACCGACCAGCTCCGGGTCGAGGGCGCTGGTGGGCTCGTCGAAGAGCATCAGCTTCGGCCGCATGGCCAGGGCGCGGGCGATGGCCACCCGCTGCTGCTGTCCGCCCGACAACTGGCGCGGGTAGGCCCCCGCCTTCTCGGCGAGGCCCACCTGCGTCAGCAGCCGCAGCGCCGTCTCCCGCGCCTCGGTCCTCGGCACGCCGAGGACGCCCACCGGGGCCTCCATGACGTTGGCCAGCACGGTCTGGTGCGGGAACAGGTTGAAGTGCTGGAAGACCATTCCGATGTCGCGGCGCTGCCGGGTCGCCTCGCGCGGGCGCAGATGGTGGATGCGTGAGCCCGACCGCCGGAACCCGATCAGCTCGCCCTCGACGTGGATGGAGCCGGAGTCGATCCGCTCCAGGTTGTTGACGCAGCGCAGGAGGGTCGACTTGCCGGAGCCGGACGGGCCGAGCAGCACCACGACCTCGCCGGTCCGCACGTCGAGGTCGACGCCCTTGAGCACCTCCAGGTGTCCGAACCGCTTGTGCACCTGGTGGGCCCGCACCATCGGCCAGGCGGTGGCCGGGCCGGTCGTCGCCTTGGTGGTGGTCGTCGTCATGAGGAGGTCTCCGATACGGGTGCCGGGTCGGCCGTGCGGCGCCGGAAGAGCGCGAAGTCCCAGAAGCTCTGCGGGGTGTTGCGGCTGCTGCCGCGGGCGTAGTGACGCTCGATGAAGGACTGTCCGACGTACAGCACCGAAGTCATGACCAGGTACCACAGGCAGGCGACCACGAGCAGCGGGATGGTCTCGAAGGTGCGGTTGTAGATCGACTGCGCCGTGTACAGCAGGTCGGCCAGGGCGATGACACTGACCAGCGAGGTCGCCTTGAGCATGTTGATGACCTGGCTGCCGGTGGGCGGCACGATGAAGCGCATCGCCTGCGGGAGCACGATCCGGCGCAGGATGCGGGCCCGGCCCATGCCGAGCGCGGAGGCGGCCTCGGTCTGGCCGTGGTCGACGCCGAGCAGTCCGCCGCGCACGATCTCGGCCATGTAGGCGGCCTCGTTGAGGCCGAGGCCGAGGATGGCGGCCAGCCAGGGGCTGATCAGGGTATTGGTCTGGCCGCCGACGAACTCGGGTCCGAAGGGTATGCCGAAGGAGATGCGCGGCAGCAGGGCCGAGAGGTTGTACCAGAAGATCAGCTGCACCAGGACGGGGATGCCGCGGAAGAACCAGACGTAGGCGCCGCAGACCGCGCTGAGCACCCGGTTCTCCGACATGCGGCCCACGGCGACGAAGACGCCGCCGGCGATGCCGATCGCCATCGCCACCAGGGTGAGTTCGACGGTGGTGGCGATGCCCTGGCCGAAGATCTGCGCGCCGAAGTAGGCGCGGACCGTGCCCCATTCGAAGTTGGGGTTGGTGACCAGGAAGTGCCCGAGCTGGGCGGCGAGTACGGCGAGCACCGCCACGGACAGCCAGCGCAGCGGGTGCCGTACGGGGACGGCGCCGGCCACGTCCACGGTGCCGTCGGGTCCGTGCGGCTGCTTCGTGCGTTCTTCGACGGCGAGCGCCCGGGTACGGTCCGGAAAGTCCGGTGAGGATGCGGTGGCCATGGCGGCTCACCTCCTTTCGTGAGTCGTGCGGGGCCGGGTGCCTAGGACGTGGCGAGGTTGACGCCCGCCTTCTTCAGTTCGTTGTCCTTCAGGCCCCACTTCTGCATGACCTGGTCGTAGGTGCCGTTGTCGATGAGTTTCTGGAACGCCTTGACCAGGACGTCGCGCAGTGGACCGTCCTTGGGGACGACGGCGCCCTGGTAGAGGTCGTCGAACCCGTTGGACTGTCCGGTGCCCGCGAGTTCCAGTTCGCCCTTGGACTGCTGCACGAAGTAGGTCAGCGGCGCCTGGGAGGAGAAGAAGGCGTCCGCGCGGCCGGACTTCACGGCGAGGACGGAGGACGGCTGGTCCTTGTAGGACTGGACCTGGACGGCGGCCTTGCCCTTCTTCGCACAGGCCGCGGACTGGGTCTTGATGACGCCCTCGGCGGAGCCGCCGGCCATGACGGCGACCTTACGGCCGCAGGCGGCGTCGAGGGAGGTGATGTGCTTCGGGTTGCCCTTGGGGACGGCGAAGACGACGAACTCCTGGACCCAGTCGACGAAGTCGTTGGCGCCCTGGCGGTCCTTGAAGTCGCCGACGGGGCCGATGGCGAAGTCGTAGCGGCCGGCCTTGATGCCGGTCAGTTCGCTGGGCAGTCCGTCGGTGGTCACGTGCTCGACGGTGACGCCGAGGACCTTGCCGAGGGCGGTGGCGAGGTCCGCGGAAGCGCCGGTGAGGGTGTGGCCGTCGGAGCCGGCGATCTCGTACGGCGGGAAGGAGCCGTTGTTGACCGACACCAGCTTCCCGGCCTGCCGTGCCTTCGCCGGGAGTTGGTCGTGCAGTGCCTTGTCCTCGGTCAGCTGGGATCCCGCCGCGGCGGCCGTGCCGCCGCCGAGGGCGCCGTCGGCCTGGGGCGGGTTGGCGCCGCAGGCGGCGAGCAGGGCGGTACAGGACAGGGTGCCGGTGAGGAGGGCGAGTCGTCTGGGGATCATGTCAGGCTCCGAGGGAAAGGGTGCCGAGGGGACGGACGGTGGGGTCGACGGCAAACCGGCGGTTGGCCAGCACGGGCAGGGTGCTGCGGGCGGCGGCGGTGACCTGCGGGTCGGCCTCGGCGAAGGCGAGGCCCTGGGCGGTGGTGAGCCGGGAGCGGACGGTGCCGAGCGGGTCGACGATCAGGCTGTCGCCGATGTTGCGCGGGCCGCACTCGCCGCTGGCGGCGACCCAGCAGGTGTTCTCCAGCGCCCGCGCGGTGATCATGACCTCCCAGTGGCGCTCCTTGGCGGGGCCGCGCACCCAGGCGGCGGGCAGCGCGAGCACCTCGGCGCCCGCGTCCGTCAGCAGCCGGGCCAGCTCCGGGAAGCGGACGTCGTAGCAGGTCATCAGGCCCACCTTGGTGCCGGCCACGTCGACGACGACAGGCGGTTCGTCGGCGGGGCGGACGTTGGCGGACTCCTGGTCACCGAAGGCGTCGTAGAGGTGGATCTTGCGGTAGCGGGCGATCGGCTCGCCGGCGCGCAGCACCACCAGGGTGTTGAAGACCCGTCCGTCGTCGGAGGGTTCGTGGATGCCGACGACGACGGTGGTGGCGCTGTGGGCGGTGGCGGCGGCGAGTTCGGTGACGAAGGGGCCGTCCAGCGGTTGGGCGACCTCGCGGATGCGGTGCCGGTCCTCGGTGAAGCGGGCCAGCACGCCCTCGGGGAGGACGAGGAGGTCCGCGCCGCCCCGGTCGGCTCCGGTGGCGAGGTCTCGGCAAGCGGTGAGGTTGTCCTTCCAGTCGGGACCGGCGGCGAACTGTCCTACGGCGATACGCATGGCGTGGTGCTCCAAAGGGTGAGGCACGGCGGGGGCGGTGGCTGGGACGGAGGCGGCGGCAGGGGGCGGGTCGGGCGGGTCAGACCGCGCTGAGGACGGCGGGGTCGGGGAGCGGGAAGACGACGTCGGGGTCGATGGGTTCGGGCCAGATCCCCTGCGCGTGCAGTTCCTCGCAGAAGGCCCGGGTCATGGCGGTGTTGCGGGCGGTGCCGTAGGGCATCCAGTCCTCGCCGAAGACCTCGGCGGACTCGGTGAGGGCGTGCAGCAGCCAGGGGGTGGTGTCGGCGAGCAGCCGCCGCCGGCCGAGCCAGTGCCGCTTGGAGGTCTCCAGGCCGGCGAGGAGGGCGGCGGGCAGGTCGGGGTGCTCGTCGACGACGGCCTTCTTCAGGGTCACCAGGTGGATCCCGGGGACGAAGCCGGTGGCCGCCCAGTAGCCGCGTTCCGCGGTCGGGTGGTCGTCGAGCAGATGCCGGAAGCGGCTTTCCGAGGTGAAGAACTCCGACGGCATGAACGGGGTGAGAGCCGCGTCCAGCCGTCCCGCGGCCAGTTCGCCGGTCAGCGACTCCCCGTCGGCCATGGCCGTGACGTTGGGCGGCAGCGGGCGGGAGCCCAGCCGGTCCTTGCCGGTCTCGCCGGCGGCGAGCGGTCCGACCCGCCAGGTCACGGCGGACAGGTCCACGCCTGCGGCCCGGATCAGCGCCCGGGTCCAGGTGTTGCCGGAGTCGGGCCAGCCGGTGAGGCCGATGCGGGCGCCGGCAAGCTGGTCGAAGGAGCGCAGCGGGCTGTCGGCGCGCACCAGGACGCAGCGGTGACGGAAGCCGCGCATGACGAAGGCGGGCAGACCGACAAGCCGGTCGTCGCCCGCGGCGCGGGCCTGTACGTAGCGGCTGAACGAGGTCTCGCCACCGTCGAGTCCGGGTTCGGTGAGCACGTCGGGGGTGACGTCCCGCGCATCGATCTCGATGCGGAAGCCCGGCACCCGTACCCGTCCGGACATCAGCGGTACCAGGTGGTCCCAGTCACGGAGCCCCAGGCGGATCGTGGGGGATGACACAGCGCGCACTCCTAGCGGTCGGTACATGGCTCACAAACCCCGCGCATGACGCAGATAGCTTGTTTTCAGCCATTCGATGACCGGCACACTATTGTTCAGAACGAGAGGCAAACAAGATCTACTTTGTTACTGAACATAGTTTTTCCGTGTCGTAATCTGTGGGCCGCGCCGGGCCCACCGGCGGCCGAGGAGCGGGGACCGGGAAGCGGGAGTGGGAATGCGGGAGAGCGAGCAGGTGACGCCCGGCGCACTGGCGGGGCACATCCGGGATACGAGCGCCCGCGGTATTGCGGTCGCCATGACCGATCTGATCCGGTCGGGGGAACTGGCACCTGGCAGCGCACTGCCGACCGTACGGGCGCTGGCCGGTGAACTCGCCGTCAGTCCCAGCACCGTGGCCGAGGCCTGGGCGGTGCTGCGCCGGCACCGGATGATCGCCACGCTCGGCCGCCGCGGCACGGTGGTCAGCGGGCCCCCGTCGGTCCCCCACCCGGTCCGCTTCGAGCGCGTCGGTGACTTCGGCGGCCACCTCACCCTCGATCTCGCGGTAGCCGCGCCGGACCCGGCCCTGCTGCCCGGGCTGACCGACGCCCTGCTCGCCGGTGCGCGCACCCCCCGACTCAACGACTACTCCCGCACCGCCATCACGGACGGCCTGCTCGACGCCGTGCGCGCCACCTGGCCGTTCACCCCCGAGGCGTGGACGGCCGTCGGCGGCGGCTACGAGGGCGTGCAACTGCTGTGCCAGGCACTGATCGTGCCCGGTGACCGGGTGATGGTGGAGGACCCGACGGCGGCCCGGCTGCTGGACATCCTCGAAGCCCTGGACGCGCAGGTCCTGCCCATCGACTGCGACGCCGAGGGCCCCCGTCCCGAGGCCCTGGCCCGCACCCTGGACCAGCGGCCCGCGCTGTTCCTGCACCAGTCGCGGGCCCAGGTGCCGTGCGGCTGGACGCTGAGCGAGCGGCGGGCGAAGGACCTCGCGGTACTGCTGGAGGCCGCGCCGAACGTCACCGTCGTCGAGGACGACGGCATCGGCCCGCTCGCCGCGGAACCGGCCGCCAGCATCGGGGCGCATCTGCCGCGGCGCACGGCGTTGGTCCGTTCGTACTCCAAGGCGTACGGGCCCGATCTGCGGCTCGGCGTGGTCGGCGGCCCGGCGGAACTGGTCGAACGGGCCCGCGTGCTGCGGACGTTCGGCTCCGGTTGGACCAGCCGCATCCTCCAGGACGCGCTCGCCCATCTGCTCACCGACCCGGCCACCGGGCGGCGGGTCGAGGAGGCCGCCCGGCGGTATCGGGAGCGCCGCACCGCCCTCTCCGAACGTCTCGCCTGTCATGGCGTGCCCACCCACAACGAGGACGGGCTGATGCTCTGGGTGCCCGTGGCCGACGAGACCTCCGCGCTGGTCACGCTGGCCGCCCGGGGTGTCACCGTCTCGCCGGGCAGCCGGTTCTGCGTCTCCTACGCGCGGCCCCACATCCGGGTCGCCACCAGCAGGCTCTCCGACGACCCGGCCGTCCTGGACGACACGGCCGAACTGCTCGCGCTGGCGGCGTCGGCCGCCGACCATCTGCGCTGAACACGCCCGTGACCGGCGGGCGCAGCGCACATGCCGCGATTCTCACGAGGCCGATGAGCTGAGTCTTAAGATCGGGTGAGGCCCGCGCCAGGTCTCGCGCCGCCACGTAAGCAGGACCAAGTCGGGAGGTTCGGAGGGCTCTCGGCGCCGGTTGGCGGGGGTGGTGGTGCTGCGTGGCATCGGGGTCCGGCTGCACTCCACAGAGCGCTCTCAACCGCCCGTCGGCGGTGCTCCCAGCCGCCGAAGTACCAGACCGCCACGGATGCGGGCGCTCTCTCCCATGCAGGTCGCGCGTCGTCGGGGGTGCTCTGGGGCGGATGAGCACCCGCAAGGTCAAATCACCGATCTCCCGCCATGCCGAGCGACAGGACGACGGACGTCCCGACGCCAGCAGCACCGTCACCACCCTTGGCATCACTGTCCACGAGCCCTCTCAGTCACGGTCCGCGCTGCCCACCCGTTCCCGGGACGACTGGTACACCGTTCCCACCCAGCGCCGCGGGACCACCGGATCCTGGATTTACTCGAACAGGACCCCGCCCGCCTCTGGCGACCCCGCGACATCGCCGCCCACTTCGGAGACGTCACCCTGCACACCATGTAACGAGAGCTCTCCCGATGGGCCGAGACCGGACTCATCCACAAGATCGGCCCCGGTCTCTACGCCGCCACCGTAGGGACATCAACTCCCCTTGCGTGACCTGCGAAAACGCCGTAGCCCTGAAGCAGCCCTTACCGCTCCCCCTCCCCGAAGGAGGGCGCGGTTGGGTCCACGTCGAATCCGCCTGCTCCGTCGAATCCGTCCGCGCTCGGGAACATCAGCTCCAAGGCATCGGACGACTGGTTCCCGCGGTCCTCCGGGCCGTGCAGGGCCTGCTCGGTCCAGATACACTTTCCTTTCGCCGTGTAGCGGCTGCCCCAGCGTTGCGAGAGCGCGGTAATCAGCTGCAGCCCGCGGCCGCCTTCGTCGGTGTCCGCGGCGCGGCGCATACGGGGCATCGTGAGGCTGCCGTCGAAGACCTCGCAGATCAGCTCGGCGCCGTGCAGCAGACGCAGGCTGACCGGACCCTTGGCGTGGCGTACGACGTTGCCCACCAGTTCGCTGGCCAGCAGTTCCGTGGTGGATGTCAGGTCGTCCAGACCCCAGGCGGAGAGTTGCTCACGGACATGGTGGCGGGCCAGACTGGCCGCCTTCGGGTCCTCGGTGAGCGGCCAGCAGGCCATCCTGTCCGGGTTCAGGGCCTGGAGGCGGGCGACGAGGAGCGCTGCGTCGTCGGCCGCCTGGTGCTCGGCGGGGAGCAGGCCGGCCGTCAGAGTGTCGCAGAGGCGCTCCAGGTCCGCGTCGCTGCCGTCCTCGTGGGCGGTGCGCAGGAGCCGGGCCAGGTCCGCCATGCCCGCGTCGATGTCGCGTTTCGCCGACTCGACGAGGCCGTCGGTGTAGAGCACGGCCAGGGTGCCTTCGGGCACCGTCAGCTCGACTGTCTGGAACGGCGGCTCGGCCGCGCCTAGAGGCGGGTTGGCGCCCAGTTCCGGGAACCGCACGGTGCCGTCGGGGTGCACCAGGGCCGGGGGCGGGTGCCCGGCCTGGGTGATGGAGCAGACCTGGCTGGTGGAGTCGTAGAGCGCGTACAGGCAGGTCACGTACGACTCCTCGCCCATGCCGCCGACGATGTCGTTGAGGTGCCCCATGATTTCGTCGGGGGGCAGTTCGAGGTCGGCCAGGGTGTGGACGGCCGTGCGCAGGCGGCCCATGGCGGCCGCCTCGGGCAGACCGTGGCCCATGACGTCACCGACGACGAGGGCGACCTGGCCGCTGGAGAGCGGGATGACGTCGTACCAGTCGCCGCCCACGTCCATGCCCTCCCCGGCGGGGAGGTAACGGGCGGCGGTCACGCATGCGCGCAGGTCGGGCAGGCCAGTGGGAAGCAGGCTGCGCTGGAGTTCGCGGGACCGGATGCGCTCGGCGTCGTAGAGCCGGGCCCGCTCCAAGGCCTGCGCGACGAGGGCGCTGATCGTGGTCAGCAATGAGCGTGGCCTGCTGCCGTAGAACTCCATGATCGCCGCGTCCCAGATCAGCTCGCCGGTCTGGAGATTCCAGTCCCACCAGCCGACCCTGAGACCTGGCACCCCCTGCCGGGGCTGCTCACCGTCGGGCTCCTTCGGTGCGGACTCGGACATCTTCGGAGCCTGGGACATTCGCTCCTCGGTCCAGGCGACGACGGTCCAGAGGAAGTCCCAGTGTCCCGGGGTGGGCTCGCTTCGGTCGCCTGTCAAAACGGTGAGGGTGCCCACGATGCGGCCCCCGCCGGACACCGGCAGGGCGGCCAAGCCTGTGCCGGGCTCTGGGGCGTCGGCGGCTTCGCTGGGGGGCAGCGGCAGCCATACAGCCGTGCCCTGGCGCAGGGCACGCGCCGGGGCAAGCGGGCTCTCCTGGTCGATGACCTCCCAGGAGCGGGTGAGGGCGGGTGGCAGACCGGCCGCCGACGCCAGGCACAACGCGGACGTGGGACCACAGAGATGGATCATTCCGCCCAGAGCACTCAGCTCACCCACGGCGTGCTGGAGCGCCAGCCGGAAGACTTCACTTTCCGGGACACCGGAAGCCACCGTACTGAGCAAAGTCAGTCGCGGGTTCACACCGCAAATTTTACGCTTGGCCCCGGGAGCCAGAGCCCCGGCGAGTGCCCCGGGGGCCCCGCGTGGCCTGTGTACTCGCCGTGCGGTCATGTGAGGGCTCCTGGGGTGAGCGCCATCGGCACGATGGCGGCAGCGCACCGGTCAGCGCCGGGCCGGGCCGTCAGGTCGACACCGGACTCCAGGCGGTTGCCGGCCAGGTGCACAGACTTCGGCTCCACCGCATCCGGGTCTGTCAAATGAACGGCCCCTGTCTCACATTCGGTGGTGGCGGAGGGTGACGCTAACCGAGGAGGATGCGGTGGCGGAGGAGGTGGAAGCGCGCCCGACCGTACATCTGCCGCGCGATCAGCTTGGTCTTGGCGTTGACGCCTTCAGTTCCACTGTTGCGGTACGGGAGTGTGAACGCGGCGATTACAGCGTCACGGTCGCGCTCCAGGCCCCGGGTGAAGGCGGCCTGCAGCCAGGGTGCGGAGATTGAGCTGGTGAACGGCGAGGCAAGGCGGGAACCTCGCCGCACGACCCACACAACCCTGCGCACCGGCTGATACGCCGTACCAAACGCTCGGTTACACGGCTTCAGCCGATGAGATGCCGGGCCAGCCACCTCATGTCTGGTAGCCGCCCTGCCCCATGCGCATGGTCACCAGCTTCGTCAGGAGCAGATACGTGATACCGGCAACAGCGAACGACGGAATCGAGGCGGTCAGGTAGGGAAACCACTCGGACGGCACGTAGGAGATCGGATCGAGGAGCAAGGCGTATGTGGCAGCGCCTGCCGCGATTGCCACGAAGGAAACAACATTGAATCCTCGCCAGAATCCGTACACCGAGGACTTCGTGGGTTCATAGAGTTCACGAACGTCGACACTGGTTTTCCTCAGGAAGAAGAAGTCGACGATCTGTATCGCACACAGCGGCGCAACGAAGATGGCGCCCCAGGAGAGGAACCGTCCGTAGTTCTCGTACACCGCGGCGGGGAAGAGGACCAGGACTGCCGCTGGTCCGAGAATGATTACCCCCATGACCGGCCAGGGAAGTGACCTGAACAGGGCGCCGCCACCGCTTCGCAACGCGACCATGGAGCCGTATCCCTGCGAGAGGATGGCGGTCAGATTCGCGAACGCGATGGCCGCGAGTGCGATGGCTCCCAGAACAGCACCTCCCAGTGGGATCATCCAGTCGGTGGGCTCGGTGATCTGCAACGCCAGTGCGGCGAACGCGCCCACGACCGCCGCGACAACCGAAGCAAGGAACACCCCGAGCCAGTTGGGCCAGAAGGCAGCCCTCGGCGACGTCGTCAAGCGGGCGAGGTTCCCCAGGTTGGGCCACCAGGCGAACCCGCCGGCGATGCCGAGTTCGATCGCCAGCGTGAAGCTGGTGTGGCTGTCGGGGTCCGGAGCCAGGGCCGGCACGTGGGTCAGGTCTGTCCACGAGGTCTTGGTGAAGATGAGCACGCCCATGCCGAGGAGGATGACGATGAGCACCGGGGCGACGACGGTGCTCACTCTTTCCACGGACACGGGACCCCGCGCCAGGACGAGCCATGCGACCACGATGGTGATCACTCCGATTGCGCTCACCGCAGCGCCGTCGTGACCGAGTGACAGGCCGAACAGTTCGTTGAAGAGGTTGACGAGGCCGTGCCCGAGCATGATGGCAAGCACTGCCGCCCACGCTGCGGCAAATAGCGTGGACATGACGATCATGACGATTCGAGCGCCATTGATGCCGAAAGCGCTGCGAAGGAGAATGAACTGCTCGACTCCATATTTCGCAGAGGGTAGGCACGGAGCCAGGGAGACCAGCAAGACACTGATGGCGTATCCGATGACGATGCTCACGATGGCCTCGCGTGCTCCTACGTAGTAGGAGCACGCAGCGCCTTGCAGGAACGCCCAGGTCGCCACCGACAAGCCGATGTTGACCGACGAATACTGCCAGAAGCCCCAGATCCGCTCGCGCGGCAGGAGCGGCATGTCGTTGAGTGTGCCGTCTTCCGCGGGTGCGATCGCCGCCGCGGCATCCACTGCCTTCGATGCTTCGGCCATCTACATCACCCACCACAGGAGGACGGCCGCCACGGCAGCCATCGTCATCGTCGCTGCTACGACGTCGAACAACGGCAGGTTGTCCTGGATCATGCCACTGCCTGGATCTTCGATCTGCTTGAGCCTGCGCAGCAGTTCCTCATGGGGTTCGTCCATGCCGGCTTCCTCACTGTCTTGTATGTTCGCTCACAAACAGCGGTGCTTGGTCCGAGAAGCGTGCGAACGCCGCCGATGGGGCGGCAGGTCCTGTCCTGGCCAGTCGATCCAGTCGGGCTCGAACGGGTCGGAAGATGGCGGCGCCGCGTGGTCACTCACCTGCCCGGCCGGCCAGTTCGCCGACAACGTCGTGCGCAGCCCGGAGCCCTGAGCGGATCGCGCCGTCGATGTATCCGTTCCAGACCGACGCGGTCTCGGTTCCTGCCCAGTGAAGGCTGCCAACCGGCCGCCGCCACCCGCTCTCGGCGTGTGCAAGCCAGGTGCCGGGACTCGGAACGGCTGCGTAAGCTCCCTCCGCCCAGCGGTGCTTGGCCGTCAGTGCCGAGTGCGCCGAGCGCATCGCGGACATCGAGGCGCAGCTGGCCAAGGCCAAGCAGGAAGGCAAGGAAGACGGAGTGCTGGTCCTCTCGCGATGGGTGCGAAGGTGACCTTCCACAAGCCCGTTGTCCTCGAGTACCGCAACTCGCTGTGGAACTTCCAGCCCACCGGCCAGGTCAACGGCGCCGGCACGGACATCGTCTCGTTCTCCGACATGCGCGCCCAGAGGGCGAAGCCGGCGGACGTCGGCGGCAAGGTCCGCCTGGCGACGTTCAATGTGCAGAACTACTTCCCGATGACGGGCGACCGGTACATCGCCAAGGGCCTGGGGAAGTGCTCGTTCTACAACGACCGTCAGGGCAACCACATCGCGGTCAATGACTGCGGTGCCACCGGCCCGCGCGGTGCCGCCGACGAGGCCAACTTCCTGCGCCAGCAGAGCAAGATCGTCACCGGCATCAACGACCTCGGGGCCAGCGTCGTCCCGCTCGAGGAAGTCGAGAACTCGGCCAAGTTCGGCGAGGACCGCGACACTGCGCTCGCGGGCCTGGTCGACGCCCTCAACGCCAAGGCCGGGGTTGGCACCTGGGCCTTCACGCCGTCACCGGCGGCTGAGGACCGGCCGGCGGTGACCGCTGAGGACGTCATCCGGACCGCGTTCATCTACAAGCCGGCCGACGTCTCCCCGGTGGGAGCCTCGCACATCCTGAAGGACCTCTCCGGTCCCGGTCAGGACTTCTCCATCGCGCGCGAGCCGCTGGCCCAGGGCTTCAAGGCCGTCGGCACTGCTGACTCCGACGCCTTCCTGATCGTGGCCAACCACCTGAAGTCGAAGGGCGGAACCGGCGCCGGTCTCTACCCCGGCGACAAGCAGGACACCCGCCCCGCCTACGACCAGGGCGCCTACAACGAGACCCGCACGCACCAGGCGCACGACATGCTTGGCTTCGCGCAGGAGCAGGCACAGGCGCTGAAGACGGACAAGGTGTTCCTCGTCGGCGACTTCAACGCCTACAACCACGAGGACCCGATGGAGTACCTGTACAGCCAGGGCTACAGCGACCTCGGGTCGACGTACGACCCGGACCACTACTCCTACTCCTTCCACGGCCTCCAGGGCACCCTCGACCACATCGTCGCCAGCCCGGCCGCGCAGTCGATGGTCACCGGCGCGACGGTCTGGCAGATCAACGCCCAGGAGTCGGTCGCCTACAACTACAGCCGCTACAACTACAACGCCACACAGCTCTTCAACGCCAACGACCCCTTCTCGGCCTCCGACCACGACCCCGTCGTCGTCGGCCTCAACACGGAATCGGAGTCCGGGAAGGTCGCTTCCAAGGTCGACCTCAAGGTCACCCCGAACAAGGTCGTGGTGAACAAGACCGAGGTCATGGCGCACGTGACGGTCACGGCCGCCGGCGCCAAGCCGACCGGCACCGTCACGGTGACCGTCGACGGCCGGACCTACAGCGCCAAGCTCAGCGACGGCGTGGCGAACATCAAGCTGCCGGTGTTCCACGAGGCGGGCACGCACTCCGTGACCGTGAACTACTCCGGGGACGCCAAGGTGCTCGCCGGGACAGCTGACACATCGGTGACGGTCACCGCCAAGTAGGTCAAGAAGGCGCGCACGCACGGACGCGTGCACGTACGACGGGAGTCTGCCCTTCGGGGCAGGCTCCCGTTCTTACTGGTCATGGAGGAGCCGAGGTCCCCGTCGACCAGCCAGGCTCAGTACTCTCCCTTGATCACAAAGAAGGAGCCGCGGATCACTCCGGCCAGCTTTGATTTTTGGCGCGCGAACTTGAAACGTGAAACCAGTTCCTCGGGGACTTCCATGCCTTCTGAGAGCTTGAACCCCACTGCGCGCTTCGTTCCGTTCTCGATGCCGTACATCACGTTGACTGACAGGCCGGATTCGTAGAACACGTAAGCCATCCGAAACCCGTCCACCTCGAAGGAAGCCACCTCGAGCGGACGGGCGGAGATGACGATGTCCCGCTCATCGGAGAGGATGTGGTTCACCCAGTCGAGCACTTCCGGTGCCTCGCTTGCGGGCCTGACGGTGAATACGTGATCGCACTTGTTCTTTTAATAGCGCGCCTCGTTGGCGCGTAGTCCTGCGAGAGCCTCCGCTAAGGGGGACGATGCCAGGCCGACCATGGACACGTTCTCGAAATCTACGGTGTAAGGCATGTGCTCTCCTTGAGGCAGCGGCCCGCCGCGCCGCCAGTCCGCGGTGTCGTATTCACGCTACGTGCCCGCGCCGCGGCCCGACTTCTCGATTCCTGCTCGATCAGGGCGACCCGTTCATCGGCCGGGCTTTGGGCGATGCCCTTCGGCCGACCCTGTGCTCGCCGGAAACCTCGTCCGCCCAGGTCAAGCGGCATGCTGGTACTCGTGGAGTACGCCGCCGAGGCGGTCGCGTCTTCGTACCTCGAGGTGAGCGAGCCGGGCCGGGTCGATGATCGGCTCGGGCAACGGGCAGAGCGGGCGGACGTTGCCCATGCTCTGATGCGGTCGATGCGAGTTGTAGAAGCGTTCGAACTCGCGTAGTGCGTGGAGCAGGTGACGCTGATTCCATATCAATGTGCAGTCCAGGAGCTCACGCCGACAGGTCTGCACCCAGCGCTCCATGACTGCGTTCATCCTCGGCATCCGGACGCCGCTGAGCACAACCTGGATTCCCGCGACCTTGACGATGCCGTCGAAGAGGTCGGGAAACTTGCCGTCCCGGTCCCGGATGAGAAACCGGGCCTGGCAGCCTTCGTCCTCAAGGTCCATTACGAGGTTCTTCGCCGCCTGCGCCACCCAGGCCGCGGTCGGGTGCGCGGTGGCGCCGAGGATGCGGACCCGCCGGCTGGCGTACTCGATGACGGCCAGCACGTGCAGGCGGGCACCAGTCAGGGAAACCGCCTCGAAGAAGTCGCAGGCCAACAGGGCATCGGCCGGGAAGCACAGGAAGTCGGCCCACGTGCAGGAGCCATGCTCGGGCGCTGGATCGATTCCGGCCTCCTCCAAGATCTGCCAAACCGTGAAGACGGCGACTTTGATGCCCAGGACGAGCAGTTCGCCGTGCACCCTCCTGTAGCGCCAGTTGGGATTCTCGCGCGCGAGGCGGAGTACGAGGGCCCGTATGGAGTGCACGGTCCTCGGCCGACCCGGGCGCTGGGGCCGGGACTGGGCAGCATGCCGACGCGCGACCAGGTCCCTGTGCCACCGCAGCACCGTCTCCGGGCGCACCAGCAGCCGCACCCGGCGCAGCACATCCATCGGCAGCCGGTGCAGCAGTGCCGCAAGGAACGCCCGGTCGGCTGCGTCGAACCGCGGCCCGTGTTTGCCCAACTGCCGCCCCATCACCGTGACCTGATGCCGCAGGGCCAGGATCTCGATGTCCTTGTCCCGGTCCCTGACCGGCAGTAGGCGTAGCAGCGCAAGCGCATTGCTCACGCCCAGGTAGGCCAGTCGCAACAGCATGGGCGATCACGTTGCCGGGCTGATCGGCTCCAGCGCAAGAAGCGTCCTGGAGTGAGCGTCGATCGCGAAGGCCGCCCACCTCCTACCACCTGCACGGATGAGGTTCGGCAAGGACAGCCTTCTCCGTCGAAGTCGCCGTGGTAGCTGAGAACGGCGCCGTTGTCCGCGAGCATGCTCAGAAGGCGGTTCGCTGCGCTGTTGGGCCAGCCGGACGTACAGACGAGGGGCGGTCAGTCAGTGCCGAAGCGGTGTAGCGCGAGGGCGCACCGGCAGGAAGTCGTTGTCGGACGGTTTGGCGGGATCCCATACACCCGGGCGATCAGAACGGCTCAGCCATCCAAAGCAAGCCCGGGAGGTTAGCCCGCGGGAATGATTCACCGGCGCCGCCGGGTGAACCGTGCACGGTGACTCCGCGTCAACGGCCGTCGGCGCAGCTGGGCCGCTAGCGTCGGCTCCTGTGCCGCTGAGCTATGCATTCGTGAACCTCAAACCCGGGGTGGGGAAGACGACCAGCGCCGTCTGGTTGGCCCACGCGCTGCACGCATCGGGGCTGTCACCGTTGCTGGTGGACAGCGACCCCGCCTCTTCTGCGCTGCGCTGGAGCGAACTTGCGGGCGGTTTTCCCTTCCCTGTGCTCGCCCTTCCGGTGGGCGACGTACACCGGCGGGTGAACGACTTTCTCGACAACCGACGGGCAGTGGTGTTCGACGCCCCGCAGCTGGAAGACCACGCCCACATCGCCCGGGGCGTCATGCGGTACGCGAGCGAGTGGATCGTGCCCGTGACCCCTGCCCCGATCGAACTGGACCGAATGGCGCCCATCGACCGCGAAATGGATGACATGCAGTCCCTGCGCTCCCACCCGGCCCGCGCCGCCGTCCTGCTGAACCGCACGAATCGTCCCGACGCCACGCGTACCGGTCCCGACGCCGACGCCCGCGAAGCCCTCACAGAGCGGGGTTTCGACGTGTTGTCCACGCATATCCCGCGGCTCGACCTGTACTCCCAGTCATTCGGCAGTCCCATCGAGGTGAAGGGCACGGCGTACATGGATCTCGCCCAGGAGCTCATCAAGATGGCGTCCCGCCAAGTGGTGTAGGGGATCAAGACGAGAAGGCGCAGGTCACGGCGGACATCGGGGCTACTGAAGCGCAAGGTCGAGTGACGACGTCAGCTCGCAGCGGTACAAGGACCCACGTCGTCGATCTCGGGGTGGCCTGCGTCCGAAGTCACGCCTACGAGGGTGCCGGCAGTGGCCGCGCGCAGCAAGTCCGGCTTGACGTGCAGCGTCAGATGACCAAGGCCCGCCGATCGGCGAATCGTGGACGTGACCTGCCGATTTCCACGTTGATCCCCTACACCACGACAGGGGACATGACCGTCATCAACCGTCAGGACAGGGTATGAACCAGCGCAAGAACACCTATCGAGCCGCCCTGCAGCATCGACCTGAGACGACGGCCCCCGCTTCCGCTCCCACCAAAATCACTCGGCTGGATACCCGCTACGTCAAGGTGATCATCGAACTGGACCTCTCCTTTGCCCGTGCACTCACCGACCGGGCCGGACAACCGCTGTCCGCACTCGTGCGCGCCAGCGAGGCAGTCCTACGACCGCTGAGACAGGACCGTTGACGTGCTCCCTGGCCTAAAGTCCAGGGATTCCGGCCTGGGCCGTCTGACCCTTCCGGGGGCTTCCTGCTGGAAACGCCCGATGTCGAAGACGTCAGGATTGCAGGTCAACAGCCACGCAGCCACGCTTCCCCCCAAGGTCAAGAGGCAGGTGTGCGAACACTACGACACCCCTCTGACACTCGGGGTGTGACGGGGTAACCTCACAGGGTTCTGGCCCTCTTTGGCGCTCAGCCTCTCGATGCGAACTATGGGCAGGGTGGTCGCAGAGGTCTGGCCGACACGTCAGACGGTCGCCCAGGGCCGTTGATGGTCGGGGCTGGTTGTTGCGGGAGCTATCGTCAAGACCTGTGGATCATCGATCAGAACCAGTTGATCGTGTCCTTCAGGAGGCGGGAGAATTTCGTGCGGGTTGTCGCGTTCGCTCGCCAGGTCTTCTCGGCTTCAACGCTGGCGATTGTCACTCCGGCCCGCCCGGCCGGGTTCTCCGCCGGTATCAGGTGGCCGTTTGCGATCAGCATCCCGACGCGGGTGAGCGCGATGCCCAGATGGCGGGCGGCTTCTGGCTGGGACATCCAGGCGTCGTCCTCGACGCGGTCTGCCTTGAGCAGGAAGTAGCCGCGTCCACTTCTCGGCCTCGGCCGCCGCTGCTGGCGGTCTTCGTGCATCACGCGGCCATCGCCTTCGGCCGCTCGGCCAAAAGGCCGCGTTCGAAGCGAGCTCAGGCCCGGACGAGGGCGACGAGGTGGGGTGCGTTCACCGCTCGCCACCGCTGCTGGGCGGACTCGACGAGTTTGAAGACCATGGCCAGGGCGGCGGTGCGGGAGCCGGCACCTCGGGTGACCTTGGTCCGCAGCCGGACAGTGGAGAACGTGGACTCGATAGGGTTCGTCGTCCGCAGATGGATCCAGTGCTCGGCAGGAAAGTCGTAGTACGCCAGCAACTGTTCCCGGTCGCCGGTGATCTTCTTGACCGCCTTGGGGAACTTCGCGCCGTAGAGCTTCTCGAACGTCTTGATCGCTGCCTCGGCGTGGTCGCGGTCCTCGGCGTTGTAGATATCCTGGATCGCCTTCTTCGCCCCCGGCTGAGCGGACTTGGGTAGGGCGTCGAGCACATTTGCGGTTTTGTGAACCCAGCACCTTTGCTCGCGAGTGGAGGGAAACACCTCGGCCAGGGCCTTCCAGAAGCCCAGGGCACCGTCGCCGACCGCAAGCACGGGAGCCCGCATCCCCCGGCGGGCACAGTCGCGCATCAAGTCGGCCCAGGACTCGGCGGACTCGCGGTAACCGTCCTTGAGAGCGACCAGCTCCTTCGAGCCGTCGGCGCGCACACCGATGAGGACGAGCACGCAGGCTTTGGCCTCCTCCAAGCGGACGTTGAGGTGGATGCCGTCGGCCCACACGTATACGTAGTCGACCTCCGCTAGGTCACGGCCCATGAACGCTGTGTGGTCGGCCTGCCACTGCTGGGTGAGCCGGGTGATCGTCGCGGGCGACGGCCAGCCGAGCTGCCCAGGAACTGCTCCAGCGCCGGAACGAAGTCCCCCGACGACAGGCCATGAAGGTAGAGCAGCGGCAGCACCTCACTGATCTTCGGGGACTTGCGGCACCAGGGCGGCAGAATCGCGGAGGCGAACCGTTTGCGCTCACCGGTCTCGGCATCGACGCGCTTGTCGTTGACCCGCGGGGCCTTGACCTCGACCACCCCGGCCGCAGTGGTGACCTTCCTGGGCTGGTGGTAGACGTTACGGACCACAAGCCGCCGGCCCGTCGCGTCCCTCTGGTCGGCCAACTCCGTTATATACGCGTTGACTTCGGCCTCCAAGGCCGCCGCGAGCATCCGCCGGGCGCCCTCCCGGACGATCTCGTCGATCAAGGAGCCGTTCGGCGTGGTGCCGTCGTCGTTGACTACGCTGAGCACGGGCGTGCCTTCCCGACCGGTGCTGCGAACACCGGGGCCTACTCGATGACCATCAGTCGATCACTCGGGAAGGTACGCCCTTCGCGTGCTTCCCGAGCTCGATCCACAGGTCTTGAGCATGGCTCTGGTTGCGGTGGTTGCTGTACTTCCGTGCTGTACAGCAACCGTGCTGACCACCGCTTTAGGAGTTCGATCCGACCGACTGTCCACCCGTGCTGCGCGGGGCGGCCGTGGCCGTGTCAGACCGCACAGCGCCGCTGCTGTCCGCTGTCGTTGATGTCAGCCATGGATGTCACCTCACACAGGCTGGCGTCACTTGCGACGCTTGCGCGTCTTCGCCTTGCGTTCGGCTTCCTTGCGCTTCTCGATGGTGTACGACGACCACTCGCCACGGTGCAGGTTGCATCGCGACGCTCCGACCATCGCTAGCCGCCGACACCGAGTGCCCTTCTCCGTGAGCGCTCCACACCTGGACTGCGTACGAGCCACGTCTCCCACCCCCGGTATCGACCGTTGTGCGGACCAGTGCAGGATTGCCGGGCACATGTCCTCTGTGGAAGGCGCACTGCTCCGCGCAGCGGTGCACGGTGGCCCAAGGAGGTTGCTCGGGGGCGCATGCTTTCCAACTGTGCGTATGGCCGTACGGGGCCGTTCATGGACGTTCGCGCGGCAGGTCAGAGTGGGTGTGCGTACGACCGTGGACAGTGGCGTCCGTCAGCGAACCGGACAACGATCAGGACAACAGGGTCAACCCTCGGGACTCTGTCGGCTGGTCCAGTTGCTGCTGCCGCTTGCGCTGATCGTTCACGTCATGCCTTCTGCGGCTGATGGCGGACATGCCGGGGGCGTGACAGCGGGCAGCCCGTTTCCCCTTCAACTGACCTGAAACACTGCATAGCTGACATTCCGGCATGCCGCTCCCGAGATGCGCAACTCGCCCCAAATGGTAAGAATAGACCTACTCCCCCGATTACCCGAGATTCACCGTGAGGGGATGAGCGCGATGAGGGATCTTCACTTGCGTGAGTCGTTGTCGATCACACGCGGCTGGCACGAATTTTGGCAACACAAAGGCTTCGAGGAAGTGTTCCCAGCTCCCGGAGTCAACGTTGATAGCAGCGTGTCGGTTTCGATCACGGAGGTTGACGGGCACGGGCAGCCCTTCCAAGGCCTGGCCTCCTGCCGCGTCGACAACGTGGTGCCGGAGGGGGTCGACCAGCTGAGGGTCCGAGGTGAGATCGGCTGGGAATCCGATTGCAGGGTTCGTCTCTTTTGGACCTGTGTTACGGGGGCGGGCCCGTAACAGGCGAGGGGTGCTGAGGCGGCACTGGCCACTCCTCTTTGTCGGGTGCAGTTGACGAAGGACGAGGTCGGCGGAACGACTTTGGCCGGGAGCTGCTTTGGCGCGAGTGATCATGGCCCATTACGCTGGCCCGCGGATCGGGCAGGTTTGTGAGCCTGCCCGTTAGTGCCCGATCTTGGGCCATGATCTTAGAGGCTCGCGCCAAAGTGGCTGGCTAAAGTCGTGGAGCCGACCGGCCCCAGCCACAGAGAGTTTCCCTGCCTCTGCCCGCATGCACGCAGCGCGCCGCCGGGCGCGGCCAGCCGGGACGAAGGCAGGAGGCAGGCCGCGCCGCAGAGGCGGCGCGCGCCCGCGCCGTGCGCGGGCCTTGATGAAGTAGGGAAACTCTTACCGCGCCAGTCGTTTCCTGAGTGTCCGGTCCCGGTAGATGCTTGACACTTCGGTCCCAGCTGATGGTTGACAGTGGCCCGTGATCGGTTTTCCTGTGCGTGTCGTTGCGGCGCGT